>DATJGU010000033.1:0-193472 GCA_035494615.1 Gemmatimonadaceae bacterium | reverse complement strand
AGGCTGTGATATGGGTATCCTCGCTTGGATCGTGCTCGGGCTGATCGCGGGGGCGATCGCCAAGGCCCTCATGCCGGGTAAGGATCCGGGGGGCATCATCGTCACCATGCTGATCGGTATCGTCGGCGCGTTCATCGGTGGATTCATCGGCAACGTCATTACCGGATCCGGGCTGAACGGCTTCTCGCTGTGGAGCATCATCCTCGCCATCGTCGGGGCGATGCTGCTGCTCTGGATCTATCGTCTGACCACCCGCGGCACCCGCACGACGCTCTGACGCGCGCCGGACGACGCGCGCACGGACGACGAGCCCTGCTCCCTCTCGAGGGGGCAGGGCTCGAGTGCATCTGCCGGCCGCCTCCGGTTTTTCTTCGGTCCCCCGCCCGCTAGATTTCCTGCGTCATGAAGGACCGGATCGTCGTCCGCGGCGCGCGGCAGCACAACCTCAAAGGCTTCGACCTCGAGATCCCCCGGCGCGCCTTCACGGTCGTCACGGGGCCCTCCGGCTCGGGCAAGTCCTCGCTCGCCTTCGACACCATCTACGCCGAGGGCCAGCGCCGCTACGTCGAGTCGCTCTCCGCGTACGCCCGCCAGTTCCTCGAGCGCATGGAGAAGCCGCTCGTCGACCACATCGACGGCCTCTCCCCCGCCGTGGCGATCGAGCAGAAGAACCCGACCCGCACGTCGCGCTCGACGGTCGGCACCGCGACGGAGATCTACGACTACCTCCGGCTCCTCTGGGCCCGCATCGGCCGCACCTACTGCCCGACGTGCGGCCGCGAGCTGCGCCCCGACACGGTGCAGTCGGTCACCGACACGGTGCTCGCCCTTCCCGCCGGAACGCGCTTCTACGTCACCGCGCCCCTCGTACTCTCCGACGAGGTGACGCACGAGGTCGTGCTCGAGAACCTCCGCGCCCAGGGCTACGTCCGCCTCGCCGTCGACGGGGTCGTCCGCCATCTCGACGAGCTCGAGACGGAGAACGTCGACGTCACCTTCGCGCGCGAGCTGCTCGTCGTCGTCGACCGGCTCGTCGTGAGCGACGACACGCGCGGTCGCCTCGCCGACGCGCTCGGCACCGCCTTCCGCGAAGGGGACGGCGACGCCGTGATCCTCTGCACCGAGCCCGTGCCTTCGCCCTTCGGCGGCGAGCCCGTCACGCGCCTCCGCTTCACCGAGCGCTTCGAGTGCCCGAACGACGGCACCACCGCCCCCACGCCGTCGCCGCAGCTCTTCTCCTTCAACTCGCCGCGCGGCGCCTGCCCGCGGTGCAACGGCTTCGGCGCGGTGCTCGAGTACGACGAAGCGCTCATCGTCCCCTACCCCGAGCGCTCCCTGCGCGACGGCGCGATCGATCCGTGGACGAAGCCGCGCTACGAGAACAAGCGCCGCGCACTCTCCGAGTTCGCGCGCCGCGAGGGGATTCCGATGGACGTCCCCTGGCGCGACCTCGGTCTCGCCCAGCGCCACAAGCTCCTCCACGCGAGCGTGCGCGGCTACAAGGGAATCTTTCCCTTCCTGCGCGACCTCGAGGAGAAGCGGTACAAGCAGTACATCCGTGTCTTCCTGCGCCAGTATCAGACGGCGCAGGAATGCCCGACCTGCCACGGCGCGAAGCTCCAACCCGAGGCGCTCCAGGTGAAGATCGCCGGCCGCGACATCGCCGAGGTCAGCGACCTTCCGGTGAGCGCGCTCACCACCTGGCTCGACCAGCTCACGCTCACCGCGTTCGAGACGCAGGTCGCGGCGCACATCCTCCGCGAGGCGCGCGACCGCGTGCGCTTCCTCTGCGACGTCGGGCTGAACTACCTCTCGCTCAACCGCGCCACGCGCACGCTCTCCGGCGGCGAGGCCCAGCGCATCGGCCTCGCCAACTCGCTCGGCTCGCACCTCGTCGACACGCTCTACGTGCTCGACGAGCCCTCGATCGGGCTCCACTCGCGCGACATGGACCGGCTCCTCCGCCTGCTCCTTCGCCTGCGCGACGGCGGCAACACGGTGCTCGTCGTCGAGCACGACCTCGACGCGATCCGCGCCGCCGACTACATGGTGGAGCTCGGGCCCCAGAGCGGCGAGAAGGGGGGCGAGCTCGTGTTCGCCGGCCCGATGTCACGCGTGAGCGAGAGCCCCCTCACCGGCAAGTATCTCACGGGCGCGCGCCAGATCCCCGTCCCCGAATCGCGCCGGCGCGTCGGCCCGCAATGGCTCGTGCTCACCGGCGCGCGCGAGCACAACCTCAAGGGCGTCGATCTCCGCCTCCCGCTCGGCGCCGTCACCGCGGTGACCGGCGTATCGGGCAGCGGCAAGAGCACGCTCGTGCACGACGTGTTGATGCGCGCCCTCGAGACCAAGCTCACCGGCGAGCATTCGGCGAAGCAGCACCTCGGCGAGAAGGTCGGCGCGTACGACGCCATCTCCGGCTACGAGCCGCTCGACGACGTCGTGCTCGTCGATCAGAGCCCGATCGGCAAGTCGCCCCGCTCGAATCCCGTCACGTACGTCAAGGCGTTCGACGAGATCCGCCGCATCTTCGCGTCGCTTCCCACCGCGCGGCAGCGTGGCTACACCGCGGGGACCTTCAGCTTCAACGTCGCCGGCGGGCGCTGCGAGACCTGCGAGGGCGCCGGCTACCTCGAGGTCGAGATGGTGTTCATGGCCGACGTGTTCGTCCCCTGCGACGACTGCGGCGGCAAGCGGTTCAAGCCGGAAGTGCTCGACGTGAAGTACTTCGGGAAGAGCATCACCGACGTGCTCGAGCTCACCGTCGACGAGGCCATCCGCTTCTTCCCCTACGAGGAGAAGCTCGGGCAGGCGCTCTGGCAGCTGCAGCAGGTGGGGCTCGGCTATCTCCGGCTCGGCCAGCCGGCGACGACGCTCTCCGGCGGCGAGGCGCAGCGGCTCAAGATCGCGCGCGAGCTCGCGTTCGGCGCGAAGAAGGGTGGCCGCAAGCTGTACATCATGGACGAGCCGACCACCGGTCTCCACCTCGAGGACATCCGCAAGCTCGCGCAGGTATTCGACCGGCTCGTCGACGCGGGGCACACGCTCGTGCTCATCGAGCACAATCTCGACGTCATCAAGCTCGCGGACTGGGTCGTCGATCTCGGTCCCGAAGCCGGCGACGCCGGCGGCGAGATCGTCGCCGCGGGACGCCCCGAGGAAGTGGCCGCGGTCTCGGAGTCGCACACGGGCCAGTGGCTCCGCACCGTGCTTCCCGACTGGGACCAGCCGTCGGGAAGCAAGCGCGCGGCACACGCCGGCCGCGCTGCGGCGTCCACCACGCCGCCGCGGCGCCGAGCACGCGCGTCCTGAGCGGAGCGCTCGACGTAACCCGGTGTCAACGCTACGGTTGGCCCGTTGACATCGGACCGTCCACGGCTAGCTTTCCCTGTCTGTTTCGGACCATTCCCCAGTAGCTCAGTTGGTCAGAGCATCCGACTGTTAATCGGAGGGTCGTAGGTTCAAGTCCTACCTGGGGAGCTTCTCGCGACACCGGACTTTCGCGACGCGACGCGTCGCCGAGCACACCGCCTCATCCAACCGGATGGGGCGGTTTTTTTTCGCCGCGCACGACGGTAGCTTCGCGGCACCTCAGCCCCGATCCCCCGTCATCATGCGCGATCTCCTCGTCTACGTCGGCACGTACACCGAGCACACCCCGGATGGCAGCAAAGGGATCTACCGCGCGCGGCTCGACGCGACGACCGGCCGGCTCGGTGCGCTCGAGGTCGCGGCGGAGCTGGAGAATCCGTCGTTCCTCGCGCTGTCGCACGACGACCGCTTCCTCTACGCGGTGTCGGAGACGGGAGCTCCCGACGCGTCGGGACGCGCGACCGGCGGCGTCGCCGCGTACCGCGTCGGCGACGGCGGGCGGCTGACGGAGATCAACCGCGTCCCCTCCGGCGGGGCCGATCCCTGCCACATCACCGTCTCCCGCTCGGGACACACCGTCGCCGTCGCGAACTACACGGGGGGCAGCACCGCGACCTTCCGCGTGCGCGACGACGGCGGCCTCGTGGCCGCGACCCTCGATCAGCACGTCGGGCACGGCCCCAACGAGGAGCGGCAGGAGAAGGCGCACGCGCATTCGGTCGGCTTCTCCGCCGACGATCGCCTGCTGCTCTCCTGCGACCTCGGCGCCGACCGCGTGTACGTCTATCGCCACGACCCGCGCACGAGCGTCATCGCGCCGCACGCGCCGGCGTTCGTCGCCGTGGAGCCGGGCTCCGGGCCGCGTCACCTCGCGTTCCATCCGTCGCGCAAGTACGCGTACGTCATCGCCGAGCTGGCGAACACCATCGCGACCTTCGCGTGGAACGAGCAGGCCGGAACGCTCGTGCAGCGCCAGCGCATCTCGACCCTGCCGCCGAACTACGCGACCTCACCCAGCTTCACCGCGGAGATCGTCGCGCATCCGTCGGGACGATTCGTCTACGGCACGAATCGAGGCCACGACACGATCGCCCACTTCTCCGTCGACGCGCGCGACGGACGCCTCACCCGCGTCGGCGAGACGCCGTCGGGGGGAAGCTTCCCGCGCGGCTGCGCCGTCGACCCCAGCGGCCGATGGCTCTTCGCGGCGAATCAGAACGCCGGCACCGTGGTCGGCTTCGCCGTCGATCAGAAGACCGGAGCGCTCGCTGCCGTCGGCTCGCCGGTGAAGGTGCCGCGCGCCTGCTGTGTGATCTTCATGCCGTCGAGCGGCACCGCGCGCTGACCGCGCGAGACCTTCAGGGTAGCGTCCACGCGTCGCGCAGCTCCGCGAGCACGCTCGCGGGAAGCTGCACGAGCATCGGCCGCCGCGCGGGATCGACCCATCCCATCAGCTCGCGCAACGCGTCGAGCTCCATCGCCGTGCAACCGGCCGTCACGCTGCCCGGTCCCTTCCAGATGTGGAGGAAGATGCACGAGCCGCGGCCGGCGCGCGGCGGCGCGTTGTACGCCACGTGCATCCCGAACGCGTACTGATCAATCGCGCGCATGTGCTCCGCGCTCGTCCAGTCCACGCTCGGCACGCTGTCGCGGTCGACGATCGTGTTGTAGTGCGCCGAGCGCACGTCGTCGACGCATTCCGTCGTCGTGCGAAGCTGCACGTACGGCAGCCGGATCCACGGCACGACCTGCCGGATGTCGAACCCGAACGCCGTGTCGATCGGGAAAGCGCCCGCGGGAGATCGGCCGTCCCCCTCCCGCTTGATCGGCGCCGCGCCCGCCGGCACGGGCCGCGCATCGTCCCACCCGAGCCCCGACGTGCCGACGACGACCGGCACGCTCGCGCCGACCTGCCGCCAGCGCTCCGTTCCCTCGCGCTCGTACCGCCGCAGCGTTCCGCTCGTGGAATCCCACGCCGGCGTCACGACGAGCACGAGCTGCGTCGACCCGTCCAGCGGCGACGCCCCGCGCTGCGTGTTCGCCGTCATCGTCGTCGTCGGAATCGGCGCCGAATGCCCCGCCGGATGCGCGCAGGCGCCGATCGACGCGCACACCGCGCCGGCAAGGGCCGAGGACCAGAAGCGGATACCCATGGGAGACCGGGATGATAGCTTACGTGACGCCCCTCGCCACCCGCTACCGGCTACCCGCTACCCGCTACCCGCTACCCGCTACCACCTACTGGTAGTTGCAGTTTTCTCCGCCCCCGCCACGCGCCCCCAGTGACAGCTCCTCTCGTCGGCATCATCATGGGCAGCCGCAGCGACCTGCGCATCATGTCGCACGCGGCCGACCTGCTGGCCGAGCTCGACGTGCCGCACGAGGTGCGCGTCGTCTCCGCGCATCGCACCCCCGACTGGATGTTCGAGTACGCCGAGGGCGCCGAGGGACGCGGCATCGAGGTCATCATCGCGGCGGCCGGGGGCGCGGCACATCTCCCCGGCATGGTCTCTGCCAAGACGATGCTTCCCGTGCTCGGCGTTCCCATTCCCGCCACGATGCTCAACGGCGTCGACGCGCTGCTCTCCATCGTGCAGATGCCCAAGGGCGTGCCCGTGGGGACGCTCGCCATCGGCGAGCCCGGGGCGGCAAACGCGGCGCTCCTCGCCGCGTCCATCGTCGGCACGAAGCATCCCGAGGTCCGCGAGCGGCTGCGCGCCTGGCGCGCCTCGCGCACTGCCGACGTCCTTCGCGACACCGACATCTCCGGCGCGCCGTGATGCCGGCAATCCTTCCTCCCGCCACCATCGGCATTCTCGGCGGCGGGCAGCTCGGGCGCATGACGGCGCTCGCCGCCCGCACGCTCGGCATGCGCGTGCAGGCGCTCGATCCCGATCCGAACTGCGCGGCGAAACCGGTCGTCGACCGCGTCGTCGTCGCGCGCTTCGACGATCCCGATGGCGCCCGCGAGCTCGCGCGCGAGTCGGACGTCGTGACGATCGAGATCGAGCAGATCGCGCCGCCGGCGCTCGCCGCGGCGATGGAGCATGCGCCGCTCCGTCCCGGCGCCGAGCTGCTGCGCACCGTCCAGCACCGCGGGCGACAGAAGCGCTGGCTCGCCGAGAACGGCTTCCCGGTCGGCGCCCATGCGCACGTCGAAACCGCCGATCAGTTGGCCGCCGCCCTGCGCGACCTCGGTTCGTCGCTCTTCGTCAAGGCGCACGAGGGGGGCTACGACGGACGCAGCCAGATCCGCTTCGACGGCGGCGACGTCGCCGCGAGCTGGGCGTCGCTCGGCGGCCGCCCCGCCGTCGCCGAGCAGGCGCTCGATCTCGAGCTCGAGCTCAGCGTGCTCGTCGCGCGCCGTCCCTCCGGCGAGGTGCTCGTCTATCCGCCGGCGATGAATCATCACGAGCGCCAGATCCTCGCGTGGAGCGTGCTGCCCGCCGAGCTCGACCCCGCGCTCGTGCGCGAGGCGCAGGCGCTCGCGCAGGGGATCGCCGAGTGCTTCGGGCTCGAGGGGATTCTCGCCGTGGAGATGTTCCTCACGCGCGACGGCCGGCTCCTCGTCAACGAGCTCGCGCCGCGCCCGCACAACTCCTATCACGCATCCGAGCTGGCGTGCCCGACGAGCCAGTTCGAGCAGCTCGTGCGTGCCGTGTGCGATCTCCCGCTCGGGACGGCCGAGCCCGCACGCCCCGCGGCGATCGTGAACCTGTTCGGCGACCTCTGGCAGAACGGACGCAGCCCCGACTTCGCGTCGGCACTGCGCGTCTCGGGCACACGGCTCTTCCTGTACGGCAAGCACGGCCCCCGGCCGGGCCGCAAGATGGGACACCTCGCCGCGGTGGGCGACACGCCGGGCGATGCGCTCGACCGGGCACGCCGCGCAGCGGCGATGCTCTGAGCGAGCCCGCGCGGGCACCCCGCTTGCTCCGTCGCATGGCATGACCACGTCCACCGCGCCGATCGCCGAAGGCGCTTCGATTCCCGCGCTGCTCCTCGGCGTCGCCGGCGGCGCGCTCGTTGGCGCGACCAGGCGCCGCTCCGCCGCCGGCACCGTCGCGGCACTCGCCGGCGTCGCGCTCATCGGCCTCGCGTCGCGACGGCCGGCGGCGCGTGCGCTCCGGCGAGCGGGGACCCGCCGGCGCACCGCGCACCTGCGCATGTCGTTCGTCGTCCCGCAACCGGTGAGCACCGTGTTCCGCTTCTGCGCGAACTTCGAGAACTATCCGCGCTTCGTCCGCGCGCTGCTCGAGGTGCAGGACTTCGGCGACGGGCGCTCGCACTGGATGGCGGTCACGCCCTCCAACGACGTGCTCGAGTGGGATGCGCTCACGACGAAGTATCTGACGAACCGCGTCATCGCGTGGCGGAGCGCGCCGACCGCGCCGCTCGAGACCTCGACCATCCTGCGCTTCGTTCCCGAGCGCGACGGCGGCACGTGCGTGAAGGTCGCGATCGACTACTGCATTCCGACGGAGCACCTGCGCGAGGCGGTCGTCGCGCTCGCGTCGCGCAAGCGGGTCCGCGAGCTCGAGGCGGACATCCGCCGGCTCGGCGACGAGATCGCCGAGAAGCCCGCGGACGTGCGTGACGCGGGCGTCGGCCAGCCCTAGGAGGCCGGCGCGTCCGCCACGCGGCTCGCCGGCGGCTCGCGGTCGGTGGCGCGCCGGCCGAACGCGCGGCGATCCTCCGACTCTGCGGTGATCGCCGGACGCGGCACCTCGATGATCCGGAAGGCGGGCTGGTCCGGATATGCCGCGCGCAGCACCGGCAACGACACGTTGTAGACGGGGATCCCCGTCGCCGTCTTCCCCTCGGGCGAGCCCTTGTGCGCGTGGCCGTGCACCACAGCGCTCACCTGGAAGCGCGTGAGCGGCTCCTCCAATCGGCTCGAGCCGAGCCAGGGGAAGATCTCCGCCGGCTCTCCCTCGACGGTGGCGCGGATCGGCGAATAGTGCAGCAGCGCGATCCGCGTCGCGTTCTTGAGCCGCGCGAGCGCCGACTCGAGCTTCAGCGCTTCGTTCACCGCTTCCTGCACGAACTGCTTGATCGCGCGCTCTCCCCAGGGGCCGAGCGTCCCGCGACCGAAGCCCCCGGCGAATCCCTTCACGCCGGCGAAGCCGATGCCGTGCACCTCGACCGCGTCGCCGTCGAGCACGTGCACCCCGGCGTCGGTGAGAATGTCGGCGATGTCCTGCGACTGGTCCGACTCGTAGTCGTGATTGCCGAGCACCGCGACGATCGGGATCTTCACCGCTGCCGTGAGGTCGCGCGCGAGCAGGCGCGCTTCCTCCGCGAGCCCGTAGTCCGTCAGATCGCCCGGGATGAGGAGGACGTCGGCGCGCTCGGCGATCTGGGTGAACAGCGGCTGCAACGCCCCCTGCGAGTGCTTCCCGTAGTGGACGTCGCTCACGGCGGCGATTCGGACGGTGTCGCTCGTCGGCATGGCTCGTGGGTTCGGGTGGCTCTCCGTACTGAGAGATTCGGGCCACACCGGGCACCCGCGCGCGCGCGGTTAGCCCCGGACTTGCACTGGAGCGCGGAGCCACCTCCACCCCGGGCACCGATGGGCCAGTCGACGCTCGACGAGACCGCGCAGGACACCAACAGCTTCTATCGTCGTACGCTGCACGTCCTCAGCGACGCCGCGGTGCCCTTCCTCGTCGGTGGCTCGCACGCCTTCCTCGAGTACACCGGCATCGCGCGCCACACCAAGGACTTCGACCTCTTCCTTCGCCGAGCCGACCTCGAACGCGCGATGGAGGCGCTCGACGCCGCCGGCTATCGCACCGAGCTCACCTTCCCGCACTGGCTCGGCAAGGCGCGCCAGCACGACGATCACGTCGATCTCGTGTTCAACTCCGGCAACGGCGTCTGCCAGGTGGACGACGGCTGGTTCGATCACGCGGTCGAGACGCAGGTGCTCGGCATGCCGGTGAAGATCGTTCCCGTCGAGGAGCTGATCTGGCAGAAGACGTTCGTCATGGAGCGCGAGCGCTTCGACGGCGCCGACGTCATGCACATTCTGCGCACGAGCGGCGCGTCGCTCGACTGGGACCGCCTGCTCGATCGCTTCGGCGATCAGTGGCCCCTGCTCCACACCTATCTCGTCTTCTTTCACTTCGTGTACCCGGGCGAGGTACACGCCGTCCCCGCGACCGTCCTCGACGAGCTCTCGCGCCGCCTCGCCGCGCTCCGCGATGCGCCGCCATCCGATCGCGTCTGTCAGGGCACGCTCGTGAGCCGTGCGCAGTACCTGCTCGACATCGGCCAGTACGGCTACGCCGACGCCCGCCTCGCCCCCCGCGGCAAGATGTCGCCGGAGGATGCGATCTTCTGGACGTGGGCGATCACGAACGTGCCGTGAGGCCGTGCTGGCAGTGTGTTGGTGTGTCGGTGTGTTGGTCTAACCCACCGACACACCGACACACCAGTTCACCCCGCACGATACTGCTTGAGCTTCCTGTACAGCGTCCTCCGATCGATTCCCAGCCGGACCGCGGCGCGGCTCTGGTGGCCGCGCTCGAGGTGGAGGACGTGCAGGATGTAGGCGCGTTCGAGCTCGTCGAGCGTCGCGCGCGCGCCGCCGAGGTCCACGCCTGGCAGCGCGGTCGCGCCCCCGCGCGGCTGCTCGGCGCGCGACGCCAGGGCCGCGCGCTCGACCCAGTGCTGCAGCTCGCGCACGTTGCCGCTCCACTCGTGACCGAGCAGCGGGAGCAACGCCTCGGGAGAGAGCGGCTCGAGATCCACCCCCTGCTCCGTGGCGAGCCGGCCGCGGAAATGCTGCACGAGCTGCGGGATGTCGCTCCGGCGCTCGCGCAACGGCGGCAGCTCGATCACCAGCGCGTTGAACCGGGCGATCAGATCCTCCACCGCGTCCTGCGCCGCGCTGTTCGCACCGCTGCGGCAGGTGAGCACGAGCCGCGCGTCCACCGGCGTCGCCTCCGCCGCGCCGACGCGGCGCACCTCCCGCGCGATGGCCGTTCGCGCGAGCTGAGTGCGCAGCGCGGCGCCGAGCGTATCGGCGTCGTCCAGCACGACCGTGCCGCCGCGGGCCTGCTCGAGCAGGCCCGCGCGCGCGCGAAGGCCGTCGCTCCCCGCCGTGCCGAACAGCTCCCGCTCGAGCGCACCCTGCTCCGCCCCCGCGCAGCGCACCGTGACGAACGGGCGCGACGCGCGATCGGAGAGATCGTGCACGAGCTGCGCGACGGTGTCCTTGCCCGTGCCCGGCTCGCCGGTGATGAGCACCGCCGCGCGCGATGCCGCCGCGCGTCCGACGAGCTCCCGCACGAGCGTCATCGCGCTCGACCGGCCGATCAGCGCATGCCGCGCCGCGTCGCCGATCCGCGCGCGGAGCATGGCGAGCTCGCGCCGGAGCCTGACGTCGCGCGCCGCGCGCTCCACCGCGTGCGCGAGCGCGTCGTCCTCGGCCGAGCGATCCACGACGTCGGTGGCGCCCGCACGCCGCAGCTCGCGCCCCATCGTCGCCGTGCTCGATTCCACGACGACCACGAACGCCGCCGCCGATTCGGGACACTGCACCGACACGAGCTTCGCCAGAGCGCCGGCAACCGTGTCGTCGACCACGACGACGTCCGATTCCCCGCGCGCCAACCGGCGCTCGAGCTCCTCCGCATCGGCGACCCGCACGACCTCGTGCCCCGCCGCCTCCAGCTGCTCGGCGAGCCCCGCACCCCCACGCCCCTCACCGGCAGCAGCCAGGAGCACCCGCGCCATTGTGAATTCGGACATACGTGACCGGTAGATGACCCCTGCGAGTATCGGCGGGAGAGGGTCGCGTATTGAGGGGGGGGAGCGGCGACTACCAGTAGGTGGTAGGTGGTAGGTGGTAGGTGGTAGGTGGTAGCGAGACGTGGGTAACCGGTAGCGATCGGGGATCGCGCTCCATGCGCCGGCTCACCGCCCCGCTTCATCCACGACCCCAAGGTCATCGTCGCGGCAGGGTCGAGATCGATGCACCGGCGCACCCTGCCTCTCCATCCGCACCCCCAAACCCTGTGCTTTGTCGGCCGCGGCGCCGAGATCGGTGCGCGAGCGAGAGCGCTCTTTCGGGCCGGCGCGAGGAGCATCCAGGCCCGTAGTGGCGATCCGCCTGATCCGTGCTGTCATCCGCCCGATCCGCATGGAGCAGTTCAAGCAGTCGAGCCCCGCCGAGAGGCCCGTCAGTGCGCGGGGAGTCGTGCGTGATGCGACACGGCCTCGGAACGCCGAAGCATCCCGAGGCCGTCACCAACACACCAACACACCAACACACCGCCCCTACGACGCCACCTGCTCCGGCGCCAACCCGAACCGTCGATTCCGCCCACGGAAATCCGCCAGCGCATCGGCGAGATCTTCGGCCGTGTATTCCGGCCACATCTTCTCGGCGAACAGCAGCTCGGCGTACGCGCACTCCCACAGCAGGAAATCGCTGAGGCGCTGCTCGCCTCCCGTGCGGATCACGAGGTCCACGTCGGCGGCGGGCAAGCGGTCGTGATCCACCAGCGCGAGCAGATCGGAGAACTGTTCGCGCGTGAGCGTCTCGCCTCGCGCGGCAGCCGCGGCGCGGAGCACGGCGTCGCGCGCCGAGTAGTCCACCGCGACCCGGAGATGCATGCGCGTGCCCGACGCCGTGAGCGACTCCACCTGTTCGATCGTGTGGCGCAGGGACGACGGCAGCCGGTCGCGCCGGCCGAGGATCGTGAGGCGCACGCCGTTCTCGAGGCATCGCTTCGCCTCACCGAGGAGGGCGCGGCGGAAAAGCCGCATCAACGCCGTCACCTCGGGGGTCGGACGCTTCCAGTTGTCCGACGAGAATGCGTACAGCGTGAGCGTGCCGACTCCCTCGCGGACCGCCGCCTCGACGATCTGGCGCGCCGTGCGCAGCCCCGCCTCGTGTCCCGCCGACCGCGTGAGCCCGTGCGCGGTGGCCCACCGCCCGTTGCCGTCCATGATCACGGCCACGTGCGGGCCGACGAACGAGGGGATGACGCTCTGCGCGCCGGAATGACGTGACTTGTGCATGGACCGCTCAGCGCTCCCGCGTGGCGCGGATGAGCGCCTCCATGTGGTCGAGATACCGCTCGAGCGCGCGCCGCCCGGCGGGGGTGAGCTTGTACTGCGTGCGCGGCACCCGCCCCTCGAACGACTTCGTGCACGTGATGTACTTCGCGTCCTCGAGCTTCCGCGCGTGCACGCTGAGATTGCCGTCCGTCGTGCGCATCACGTGTTTGAGCTCGTTGAAGGTGAGCGAGTCGTTCACCGCCAGCGCGCTCACGATCCCCAGGCGCATGCGCTCGTGGATCAGGCGGTCGAGCCCGAGCGCGCCCTCCGCCTCCTCGGCAACCGAGGTCTCCGCGCTCGCGCCGTCCACACGCCGCAGCCGCGGCGACTCGGCGCGCTCGCCGCGCGCGTCACCCTCGTGCGTGGGGCGCTTCGCCGCCGCGCCGTGCTTAGCCACCGTGCCTCCGTGCGATCAGGATTCCGAAGAAGAGGTGCAGGCCGCCGAAGCCCGCGGCCATCGCGGGGGTCGCCCACGCCGCCGGCGCGAACAGCGCCACCGCGCCGACCGCCATGAACGCCATCCCCATCACGGGGACGATGCGCACCGAGAAGGTGCCCGCGGCCACGACGCCGATGCCGTAGAGCAGCATCCACACGCCTGGCAGCAGCGCCACGAGCCCGTGCCCCACGAGCACGAGCGTGAGGAGCGCACCCCCCGCCATCGGCGGCGCGAAGCTGAACAGGATCTTGCGCGCCGGCTCCGACCAGAGCGGCAGCTTCGCCGCGCGCGCCTTGAGCGCCATCGTGTACACGGAGATGGCGACGGAGAGCGCGGCCTCGCACACCCAGATGAACAGCCAGCGCGCCGTGCTGTGGGTCGTGGCGGCCAGCATCGCCGCGAAGATCGCGGATGCGCCGATCACGACCGTCCCCCACCCGGAGACGGCGGTGAAGGTGCCGGCCGCCTCCATGGTCTGGCGGATGAAGCGGAGGTTGTCCATCGCCCGCGCCTGCATCTCGGGCGGCTCGGGAGGACGGAGTGGGATGACGCGCGTCATGCGCCGGAGAATGGGCGTGTGGCGGGATTCTGTCAAGTGCTTTATGCCGCAAAGCCCGACGGATCCCGCCCCGCGCCGGACCGCGGCTTCAGGACGCGGGCCCGAGACCCGCCGTCACGGCGACCGCGCCGCTCCCGTGCCTCCGATCGACGTCGGAGACGACGGCGGATCGCTCGCCGGGAAGCTCTGCTCGCTCGTCTCGTCCACGCTCGCCTGGTACAACCGATTCCCGAACTCCCGCACGATCGTCGCCGAGAACGCCGGGATGTCCTCCGGCTTCCGGCTCGTCACGAGCTGGTCGTCCACGACGACCGCCTGATCGACCCAGCGCCCTCCCGCATTCGCGATGTCCGTCTTCAGGCTCGGCCACGACGTGAGCGTGCGCCCCGACACCGCGTCCGCCTCCACGAGCATCCACGGCCCGTGACAGATGGCCGCCACCGGCTTCTCCGACAGCATGAACTCACGCACGAACTGCACGGCCTCCGGGATCGTGCGCAGCGTGTCCGGATTCTTCACCCCTCCGGGGAGCAGCAGGGCGTCGTAGTCGCCCGCGTGGGCCTGCGCGAGCGGCCGGTCCACCGGCAGCATGTCTCCCTTCTCGTCGTGATTCATCCCCTGGATCGAACCGTCCTTCGGCGCGATCAGATGCGTCACCGCGCCCGCGGCATCGAGCGCCTTGCGCGGCTCGACGAGCTCCACCTGCTCCACCCCGTCCGTCGCGAGGATGGCGACCTTACGACCCTTGATCCCGAGCTCCATGCGCACCTCCCGCTGAGGTCCGTCGCCCATTGGTCACGTTCCGTGCCCGCGGCGCCACTCGCCGGAACGAGCGAAGCGGCCTAACCTTGACGCGTGCCCCTGCTCCCGATCCATGGCCACGAGGCCGTCCGCCAGCGTCTCGACGACGCGATCCGCCGCGACGCACTTCCGGGGTCGCTCCTGCTGCACGGCCCGGCGGGGGTCGGCAAACAGCGGCTCGCGCTCTGGTTGGGCCAGCGCCTGCTCTGCACCGGGCCCGAGCCGAGACCCTGCGGCACCTGCCAGCATTGCCGGTACGCGCTCGAGGGCACGCATCCCGACATCCACTGGTACTTTCCGCGGCCGCGATTGGACGGGGACGCTTCGCTCGACGACGTCGCCGACGACTTCCGGGAAGCCCTCGGCGAACGCACGAAGACCGGCGTCTACGCGCCGCCCCCGCCGGCCGACGGGGTGTTGATCGCCACGATCAGGGCGATGGTCCACGCCGCGGCGCTCGCCCCAGCGCTCGCGCATCGGAAGGTATTCGTCCTCGGCGACGCCGACCGCATGGTGCTCCGCGAAGGGGCCGAGGACTCGGCCGGCGCATTCCTCAAGCTCCTCGAGGAGCCGCCGCGCCGTACCACCGTGGTGCTCACCTCGAGCGAACCGGGCGCGCTGATCCCCACCATCCGGTCGCGCGTCGTCGCCATCCGCGTTCCTCCGCTCGGACCGGACGACGTGGACGCCGTGCTCGCCGAGCCCGCGATGCAGAAGCAGCTCGCCGCCGCGGGGGTGCCGGCGAAGCCGGACGAGCGGCGCCGGCTCGCCGCCGGCGCGCCCGGCTCGCTCCTCGCCCGCAGCGAGTGGGGCGACGCACTCGACCGTGCTCGGCGGATCCTTTCCGCCGTCGACCGGGGCGATCGCCGCGAGCGAATGCGCGTCGCCCTGGGTCAGGGGAGCGCGAAGGCTCGCGGAGCGTTCACCACCTCGCTCGAGGCGCTCACGACCTTGCTCCATGAGCGCGCGCGCGCCGCCGTGGAGCGCGGAAACGCCGGCGCGGCGCGTCAGGCCGCGCGCGCGCTCGATCATGTCGAGGCGGCCAAGGAGCGGGCCACCGGAAACACGAACCCGCAACTGGTCACGGTCGATCTGCTTCGCCGCCTCGAGGAGACGTTGCGATGAGCCGCGAGAATGAGGGGCGCGAGCTCTCCCACGTCGCCCCCGACGGCACGGCCCGGATGGTCGACGTCGGCGACAAGCCGGATACGCATCGAATGGCGAGGGCCACCGGGAGCATCCGGATGTCGGCCGCCGCGTTCGATGCGATCGTGCGGAACGCCGTCGCCAAGGGGGATGTGCTGGGCGTCGCCCGGGTGGCGGGGATCATGGCGGCGAAGCGCACGGCGGAGCTCATCCCCCTCTGCCATCCCCTCCCCCTCCATGACGTCGGTGTGACGCTGACCCCCGACGCGGCCCTTCCCGGCGTCCACGTGGAGGTGGTGGCGCGCACGTTCGGGAAGACTGGGGTGGAGATGGAGGCATTGACCGGTGCCAGCGTGGCGTTGCTGACCGTCTACGACATGGCGAAGGCGCTCGACAGAGGGATGGTCATCTCCGATATATCTTTGGCCGCCAAAGCGGGTGGACAGGGAGGCGAATACGCAAGGCTTGATGGCACGCCCGTTGCCCCTTAACCTGACGGAGCAGCGAGCTCGACCAGTAAAGCTAACCCTTTCCGGGGGTTCAACTTATGAAGAATCTGAGGGGCACGTACGTGCACCGCGGAGACGCATATCGTCGGCGCAGACGGGTCAAGCGCACCGTCCTGGCCACGAGCTTCCTGGGCGTGACCGCCTTCGTCGTCGGAAACCGCCGTCCGGCGGCACCAGCGGCGGAAGCAGCCCCCGTGAAGAGCGTCGCCGTGGCCAAGACCCCCGGCTTCCGGATCGACGTCGCCACGGACCGTACCCTCGCAGTCGCCCTCGACTCGACGCGCGGTGAGCTGGAGCTCGTCCGCGCCCAGCTCGAGCGCGCGAACAAGGTGATCACCTTCTCCAGCCGCTATTCCATCGGCGCCGACCTCGCCGGCACCATCGTCGACGTCGCCTCCGCGGAGGGAATCGACCCCGAGCTGGCCTTCCGGCTCGTGAAGCTGGAGAGCGATTTCAACCCGCACGCCGTGAGCCCCGTCGGCGCAGTGGGGCTCACCCAGGTCATGCCCTCCACCGCCAAGTATTACGTGAAGGGGGCCACCCGCGAGCGGCTCTACGATCCGGCGACGAACCTGCGCGTCGGGTTCCGCTATCTGCGCGGCCTGGTCGACGAGTACCACGGCGACGTGAAGCTCGCGCTTCTGGTCTACAACCGTGGGCCGGTGGCAGTGGAGAAGTCCCGCGCCCAGGGCGACAACCCGTCCAACGGGTACGACCGCATCCTCACCAAGGGCTACAAGGGGAGCGGCGTGATGGAGTGAGTCGAGTGGGGGGCTGCCAAGGTGGACGACATCCTCCTCCGCTCGGGCTCGGGCGCCGGCGTCAGCCGGCGCCCGAGTGCTTTCTGGCCTTCCCGGCCGTCGTCGCGGACTTCTTCCTCGAGCTGGCCTTCGACTTCGAGCCGCTCGAAGAGCCCGAGCGTGCCTTCGTGGAGGATCGCGAGGCCGACTTGTGGCTGCCCTCGCCGCGCGCCTTCCGCGTCGTCCCGCTCAGCAGGATGGTCTGGCCAGGGAAGATCATCGCCCGGCGCATCCCGTTGATGCGCATCAGATGCTCCGGGGTGGTCGAGTACTTCCGGGCGATGCCGCCGAGGGTTTCGCCGCGCCGCACCGTGTGCACCTTGGCGCGCGACGCGCTGTGCGGGTACTTCTCGATCGCCGGGTCGGGCACGTCGAGGCTCGCCGCGGCGACGGCGACGCTCGGAATCACCACGCGCTGCCCCGGCGCCAAGCGGCCGCTCTTCAGCTTCCGCAGCGACGGATTGAAGTCCTCGAGCGCGGAACGGGAGATCCCGTGCGCGTTGGCGAGCCGCGCGGCGGTGTCCCCCTTCTTCGTCTCCACCGCCGTCGTCGCCTCGAGCGCCTTCGCGTCGAGCGTGGCGAACGCGCTGTCGAACCGGGCGGCGCTCCCCTGCGGGATGCGCAGCAGGAAGCGGCCGCCGGGAGGCGTCATGCCGCGAAGGAGCTGCGGGTTCAGCTCGAGGATGTCTCTCGTCGACACGCCGGCAGCCATCGCGACCGCCGAGAGCGGAGTGCCTCCGTCGACCCGCACGGAGTCGTACGCGAACGGCGGCAGCGTGTGGAGCTCCATGCCGTACCGCGCCGGCTCCTTCGCGATCAGCGCCGCGGCGATGAGCTGCGGCACGTACTCTCGCGTCTCGTTCCGCAGGTAGTCCTTCTCGGCGAGGACGAAGAACGCGTCGTCACCGGGTGTCCCTTCCAGGTCGTCGGCGTAGCGCGCCAGTCCGCGCGACACTCGGCCCGGGCCGCCGTTGTACGCCGCCGCGGCGAGATAGAGCGACCCGAACTGGTCGCGCAGGCCGCGGATGAAGCGCACGGCCGCCTCCGTCGACCGCACCGGATCTCGGCGCTCGTCGACCCAGCGGTCGACGCGCAGCCCCATGTCGCGCGCGGTGGACGTCATGAACTGCCACATCCCGACCGCTGCGGCGCGCGAGTACGCGTGCGGGTCGAAGCCACTCTCCACGAGCGCGAGGTAGTACATGTCCTCCGGGAGACCACCGGCCTTCAGCTTCGCCCGGATCATCGGCTCGTAGCGGGACCCGCGCTCGAGGCGATCGGCGATCCGCTCGCGCGAACGGCCGGTGAACATGTTGACGTAGTACGCGACTCGGTCCCGGGTCTCGTACGAGCGGACGTCCATGTCCCAGGTCGGCTCCGCCGCCGCGTCGGCGCCTGCCGCCGCGGGTGCGGCCAGCGAATCGCCGAAGACGTCGAGCGCCCGCTGCGCGACCTCGACGGGCGACAGAACGGGAATGGGTGGCGCTGGCGTGGCCGGCTCGCTCGCACCCATCCCCGACGCGCTCGCCGCCGGCGTGGAGGAGCTCGCGCCACGCGGGCTCCCCGCGACCACTACCGTGCTCGGATGCGGGGCGGTGACGGGCTTCGGCTGCGCATAGCAGGCCGCGAGGAGGACCGTGCCGAGGAGGGAATGACGAACACGCACCTGGCTTCTCCCATGGTCGGTGCCGGCCGCGGGATGGAGGCGGCGGGCGCGGGGCTCGACTGGCTGCCCCGGCGCCGGGGCAGTGTCCCGCGCGGAGGCGGGAGGGCGGATGTTGGTCGGCCGACGAACGGCCGGCGAGGTATTACAGCGTGCTGATGTAGTTGCCGAGCACGCGGTTGGTGGCGTTGAGCACGGCGAGCGCTGCCCCCCGCACCATGTCGCCGTCGGCAAGGTAGCATCCGAGCAGGCGATCCGGACCCGCGTCGCCGCGCTGCAGCAGCGAGGCGATCACGACGTTGGCGTCGAAGGCGCGGACCACCTTCACTCCCACGAGCTCGAAGGTGACGACGCCCTGCGTGAACGATTCGAGCGCGCGAATTGCGGCTTCCGCTCCGAGTCGGGCGTCGCCGGCCGGACTGGCCTGGCCCTGCGCGCGCCCGACGATGGCCTCGCCGGGCGCCCACTCGAGCGACACTTCGCAGGTGACCTGCCCCGACGGCGACCTCGTGAGGCCGAATCCGGTGAACCGGAGCCGTTCGCGGCGGGCCACTGCTGCTTCGGTGTGCGCGCCGGACCCGGCGCTCTCACTGGACATCGCGGTCATCTCGGTGGGAAGTCTCGATTTCCGAGAGCGGAAGGAGCGGCTGCGCCCCGTGCTGGTTTACGAGTCAGAGAGTCAAACGCAACCTCAGTTTCGTGCAGCGTCGACCGATGTAGCTGTCAGTCTCGGCAGTATATTCAGCCCCACTGAACCGAGTCGCACCGTGACTCCCGTCACCTGCGGGAGGTGTTCGGGCCAAGAGGTGCGCACGAACGCTTCGCCGCGGCGGGACGCCGGCGTCGCCGCGCATCGCCATCCCTGGGAGGAAGCGCCATGAAGGTCGCCTTCGGTTCCGATCACGCCGGCTGGCCGCTCCGCGAGCGGATCCTCGACGAGCTCCGCGCGGGCGGATTCGAGATCGTCGACTGCGGGACGCCCGAGATGGTTCCCGGCGACGACTACCCGGACGTCGCCGCCGCCGTGGGGCGCGCCGTCGCCGGGGGGAGCGCGGAGCGCGGAATCCTCGTCTGCGGCAGCGGCGTGGGAGCGAGCATTGCCGCGAGCAAGCTCACGGGGGTCCGATGCGCGCTCTGCCACGATTCGTTCTCGGCACGCCAGGGCGTCGAGGACGACGACATGAACGTGCTGTCGCTCGGCGCGCGCGTGATCGGCACCGAGCTCGCCGCGGAGCTCGTGCGCGACTTCCTCGGCGCGCGATTCTCGGGAGCCGAGCGCCATCGGCGGCGGCTGCGCAAGGTCGAAGCGCTGGAGGCGGCGCGCTCCTGAAGCGGCCGCGCTCGGCTGCGGGCATCGCCCTTGCTTCCCTGTGGCAGACGCGGCTCTCTCATCACTCGACCGACTCGTGGACGCTGACGCTCCAGCCGGCCAGACCCTGCTCCTCGTCGAGGACAACGAGGACAACCGGATCATCTATTCCACCGTGCTGCGGCACCTCGGCTACCAGGTGCTCGAGGCGCAGGACGGCGTCCAGGCGGTCGCGCTCGCCCGGAGCGAGCACCCGGACCTGATCCTCATGGACATCTCCATCCCCATGATGGACGGCTGGGAGGCGACGCGCGTGCTGCGGCGCGATCCGGCCACCCGCTCGATCCCGATCGTCGCGCTCACGGCGCACGCGATGGACGACGACCGCGAGCGCGCGGCGGAGATCGGGTTCACCTCGTATCTCGCCAAGCCCGTCGAGCCGCGCGCGGTGGTGGCGGAGGTGCGGCGGTGGCTCGGCGGCAGCTCGAGCGGAGGTGCGTTCGGTGACTGAGCCCGGCGCCGGCGCGCGCCGGAGCGCCACACGGCGACTCGCGCGCGACGTCGGGCTGGCGTACGTCGGAGCCTGGGTCGTCGGCGTCCTGTTCGCGTTGGCGATCCGCGCCACGACCACGTGGGACGTCGGGACAGCGTGGGAACGCGCCACGCTGCGCTGGTTTCACGCGCCCCTGCCGCACTGGCTCGATACGATCGTGCTCTGGATGCCGCTCACCGGCACCAACCTGACGATCCTTCCGCTCACCCTCGCCATTGGCTGGTGGCTGTGGAAGCGGCGCAACCTCGGCATCGTGGCCGTGCAGCTGCTCGTGGTGACGCTGGGATCGCTGTCGCTCAACCCGACGATGAAGTACCTCCTCGGCCGCGACCGTCCCGATCTCTACCCGCGCCGCGGGATGTACAACTGGGCCTCGTACCCGAGCGGCCATCTGATTCTCACGGTCGCGCTCTACTTCACGATCGCGATGCTGCTGTATCGGGCGCGTGGGTGGCGGTGGCCGTTCGTCGTCGCGCCGCTCGTGGTGCTGGCGAACGCGTACTCGCGGCTGTACCTCGCGGTGCACTGGCCGACGGACCTGATCGGCGGCGCGCTGATCGGGCTGGCGTGGCTGTTCGGGAGCTGGCAGGCGTTCGCGCGCTCCGCGGCTCCACGCGAGCCGCTACGCGAGCTGGGCGAGCGGGAGCGTGGTCGCGGGGACGTCGGCGAGCGCGTCGGCGAGATGGTCCAGCACCGGATGTGAGCGGCCGGGCACCCGCCCCCACACGCAGATCGCCGCCGCGGCGGCGATGAGGCCGTCGGCATCGGCGCGCGTCATCGGCGCGGGGACGAGGCCGGTGCTCCGCAATCGGGACACGATCTCCTCGGCTTCGGCGAACGCGAGCTCGAGCGCGCACGTTCGCAGCTCGGCGTCGTCGCGATCCCACCCGGGATGCGGGATCCCGTCCTCGATCACGGCGTCGACGGCGTCGAGCACGAGCCCGAGCGCGTCACGCCGTCTTCCCGTCACGAGCCGCGAACGGTCGCTCGCCGTTCGCGCGATGCTGTATCGGTGCGGCATGTCGCGGCTCACTGCACACCGCGCACCGCGGATCTCGCGCGCGGAAGCCGCGCCGTCGGGTACGACGCGCTCGCGTGCGACGTGACTCGACGTCAGCGAAGCCCCGCGGGATCGACCGCCTGCATGTCGGCGAACTCCTGGTTCTCGCCGCCCATCGCCCAGCAGAACGAGTAGCTCGTCGTTCCGCACCCGGCGTGGATCGACCATGACGGCGACAGCGCCACCTCGCCGTCGCGCACGACGACGTGCCGTGTCGCACCGGGCGCGCCGAGCAGATGAAACACGACGCCGTCGGCGGGGAGATCGAAATAGAGATAGATCTCGGTGCGGCGCACGTGCGTGTGCGGCGGCATGGTGTTCCATACGCTCCCTTCGTGGAGCGACGTCACCCCCATGACGAGCTGCGCGCTCCGCGCGCCGCCGGGGTGCACGTACCGCGCGAGCCGCCTCCGGTTCGCCCGCTCCACCGAGCCGAGCTCCGCGGCGTCGGCGTCCCCGGCGGCGATGCGCACCGTCGGATGCTCGGCGTGCGCCGGATAGCTCACGAGGAAGAACCGCGCCGGGTCGTCCGCGCGATCGCTCGAGAAGACGACGTCGTGCACGCCGCGCCCGACGTAGACCATGTCGCGACGAGCCACCCCGTACGCGGCACCGTCGACGGTCACCCGCCCCGCGCCACCGACGTTGAGCACGCCGAGCTCGCGGCGCTCGGTGAACGAGCGGGCGGCGAGCTCCTCGGCGGCCGTCAGCGCGATCGGGCGATCGAGCGGCACCACGCCGCCGAGCGCGACGCGGTCGAGATCGATCAACTCGATGCGCGATTCGCCGGGCACGAACAGGCCGGCGACGAGAAATCGGTCGCGCAGCTCACGGGCGGTGAGCCGCTCGGTCTCCTGCGGGGTGGGCAGATAGCGCATGCGTCGCGGTCCCCGGTGCCCGTCAGGACGAGACCTTCCGTCCGTTCACCGTGACGCCGCGGAGCGCGAGGTTCGTCACGTGCTCCACGACGTTCGGCTTCGCGACGTTCTCGAAGGTGCAGTCGATCACGCGCACGTCGTCGATCGTCGCCTTCTCGAGGCCGCGCAGGTAGAGCGCGTACGTGCTCTTGCCGCTCGTCACGCGCAGCATCTCCACGTCGCGGATCACCGGCGGGTACGGGCCGTTGGCTCCTTCCTCGTACGTGAGGTCGACGTGGAGGACGGCGTCGGCCACCTGCCCGACCTTGCAGTCGCGCACGTAGATGTGCTCGAGCGTGCCGCCGCGCATCGCGTTGCTCTTGAGCCGCAACGCTCGGTCGAGCCGCGGACTGTTCATCGTGTTCCGTTCGGCGTAGACGTGGCGCACGCCACCGGAGATCTCGCTGCCGATGGTGACGCCTCCGTGACCGTCGCGCATCTCGCAGTCGCGCACGACGATGTCCTCGCTCGGCACGTCGAGGCGGCGCCCGTCGGCGTTGCGTCCCGACTTGATCGCGATGCAGTCGTCGCCCGTGTCGAACCGGCAGCGCTCGATCAGCACGTCGCGCGAGGACTCCGGATCGCACCCGTCGTTGTTCGGGCCGTGGCTGGAGATCTCGACGTCGCGGACGGTGACGTTGCTGCAGAGCACTGGATTGATCTCCCACATCGGCGAGTTGCGGATCGTCACGCCTTCGATGAGGACGTTCCGGGAGCGGTAGGGCTGGATGAAGTTCGGCCGGAGAAACGACTCGACGCCGAACCGCCGCTGCGCGACGGGAACTCCCTGCTCCGCCATCTGGAACAGTCGCGCCCGCGCCGCGCGCTGGTTGCCCTGGCCCTGTGTCCAGCCGTAGCGCGGGTTGCCGTTCCAGTTCCACCAGTGCTCGTTCCCTGCCTGGCCGTCCAGCGTTCCCTTTCCGGTGATCGCGACGTTCGTCGCCTCCCACGCATAGATGAACGGCGAGAGGCCGAGCATCTCGACGCTCTCGAAGCGAGTCGTGACGTACAGCTCGTACGCTTTCGGATCGGTGACGAAGCGGATCGTCGCCCCCTCGGCGACCTCGAGGTTCACGCCGCTGCGCAGATGGATCGGTCCGGTGAGATACGTTCCGTCGCGGACGACCACCCGTCCGCCACCCGCGCTGGAGCACGCGGCGATGGCTCGTCGAAACGCTTCGCTGCAGTCCGTGGCGCCGTTTCCCTTCGCGCCGAAGCGCGCGACGCTGAACTCGCGATCGGGGAACGTCGGCGGGACGATGCGTGCGAGGATCGAGGGCACCCGCCCCCAGCCGTGCTCCTCCGCGGCAGCGCGCCGCGCGAGCGCCGCGAGCCGCGTGTCGACACCGGCGCCGTGCGCGGCGTGCGGCAGCAGGGCGACGCCCGTGAGCGCGCCGGCCGCCTTGAGAAAGTCGCGTCGGGAGGACGTGGCCATCGGTGCGCTCCTTTCGGAATCGGGGTGATCGTTCGCGCTACCGCGCGCCGACGGTTCCGTGCGCGCGCGCCATCGCTCAGGCGCGCACGAGACCGAGCGCCTCGATCGCCGCCGCGGCGCCCTGGTCGAGCACGGCCGAGAGATGTTCGGCAACCGCGGACGCGAAGCCGGGGATCGCGCCGAGGTCGGTGCCCCAGAGCCCCGCGTCGGCGCAGATCGTGTCGACGAACGTCGCGCGTGATTCCGGCGTGGCCGCGACGTCGCGCCAGCGTTGGCGGATCGATTCGCCCGCGTCGTCCGCGGGCACGGAGCCCCCCGCGGCGCGCCGGACCTCCTGCAGGGTCCCGCGCTGGAACGCGAGAAAGCCGGCGAAGCCGAGCGCGAGCACCCGCGGCACGCTCCCGGTGCGGCGCACGTAGTCCACGATGCTCGGCACGACGCGCACGCGGAACTTCGTCGTGCCCTGCAGCGTGATGTCCCAGAGCTGGTGCTCGAGAAACGGGTTGGCGAACCGCGCGAGCACGTCGTGCGCGAACGAGGCCGCCCCGGGCACGTCGACCGACGGGACGATCTCGTCGAGCAGCGCCGATCGCAGGAAGGAGCCGACGAGCGGGTGCGTCACCGCCTCCCGCACCGTCGTGCAGCCGGCGAGGATGGCGAGCGAGACGAAGCTGGTGTGTGCGCCGTTCAGGAGGCGCACCTTGCGCAGCCGGTATGGCGTGATGCTCTCGGCCACCACCACACCCGGCTCGCCGGCTGCAAAGCGGAGGCGCGCGCGCAGCGCGTCGTCGCCTTCGATGGCGAAGAGCCGATACGGCTCGCAGACGGTGATCATGCCGTCGTCGTACGGGAGCACCGCGCGCAGCTCCTCGGCGAGCGCCCCGCTCGGCGCGCCCGGCACGATCCGGTCGACGAGCGTGTTGCAGTAGCGAACCGCGCCGAGCCACCGAAGCTCGTCCGGGCGTGCGCCCCACCGCGAGGCGAGCGTCAGCACCAGCTCGCGGAGCCGGTCGCCGTTCCCCTCGATCAGCTCCGTCGGGATCACGACGGGCGCGCGCGCCGGCTCCATCCCGCACCATCGCGCGCGATGGAGCAGGAAGGCGGTGAGCTTGCCGGGGAACGAGCGTGGCGCCGCCGGCGCGGGATCGCTCGCGGCGTCCTGCGCGTCGAGCACGATGCCGACCTCGGTGGTGTTCGAGAACACCAGCTCGAGGTCGGGGGATTCGGCGCAGCGCAGCACGTCGTCCCAGTGCGACGCGGCCGACAGCGCGCGACTGACCGACGCGACGACGCGGCAGTCGCGGCGCGCCGCGCCGTCCACGAGCCCCTGGGTCACGAGGGTGAACAGGCCGCCCTGCTCGTTGATCGCGCGATCGCGCCCGCTTCCCGTCGAGCCGATCATCACGACGCGGCCGCCGAAGCGGCCGCGCCCGTTCGCGGCGTCGAGGATCGCGTCGACGAGCCCGCGCAGCAGCGCACCGGTACCGAACTGCACGGCGCGCTCGGGGAGCGAAAGCTGTTCGGTGGACGGAAGGTCGACGCCGGCGCCGCGCGGCAGATCGCGGACGAGCGCGGGGGACAGCGTGCGGCGCTCGGCCATCTAGAGCGTGACTCCTTCCTTCCAGATCGCGATCTCGCGCACGTCGTTCCGCTCGTTGTTGGTGTGCTGCCTGCCGCTCGCCACGTCGAGCAGGTAGGTCAGGAGCTCGTCGGCGAGGGGCTCCATCGTGCCCGGATCGTCCAGCAGGCGGCCCGCGTCGAAATCGATCCAGTGCGGCTTCTTTCGCGCGATCTCGGAGTTCGACGCGATCTTGATCGTCGGCGCGGGAAAGCCGAGCGGCGTACCGCGGCCCGTGGTGAAGCAGAGCACCGTCGCACCGCTCGCCACCATGGCGGTGGAGGACACGCCGTCGTTGCCGGGCGATTCGAGCAGCGCGAGTCCGGGTACCCGCACCTGCTGCCCGTACCGCAGCACCGACGTCACCGTCGACGTGCCTCCCTTCTGCACCGCGCCGAGCGACTTCTCCTCGAGCGTGGTGAGCCCGCCCGCCTTGTTGCCCGGCGACGGATTCTCGTACACCGGCTGCCCGTGGCGCAGGAAATACTCCTTGAAGGAGTTCACCATCGCGGCGACTTCGTCGTACACCGCTTCCGTGGCGGCGCGATTCATCAGCATCCGCTCCGCGCCGAACATCTCCGGCACCTCGGTGAGGAGCACGGTACCGCCCGCGCCGGTGAGCCGGTCCGCGATCCGCCCGACCAGCGGGTTCGCCGTGATGCCGCTGAAGCCGTCCGAGCCGCCGCACTTGTTGCCGAGCACCAGCGCGGAGGCGGGCACCGTCTCGCGCCGGTCGTCGCGCATGCGCTCCACGAGCTCGTTCAGCGCCGCGACCCCCGATTGCACTTCGTCGAAGACGTCCTGTGTGTTGAAGAACCGGATGCGGCTGCGGTCGACGTCGCCCGCTTCGGCGAGGAGCGCGTCGAGCTGGTTGTTCTCGCACCCGAGGCCGAGGACCAGCACGCCGCCGGCATTCGGGTGGCGCATCAGCCCCGCGAGCACCTGCCGCGTGTGGCCGAGATCGTCGCCGAGCTGGCTGCAGCCGTACGGATGCGCGAAGGCGTGGACGCCGTCGATCACGCCGGCGAACCGCTCGTTCGCCGACCGTGCGATCTTCTCCGCCGCCCAGTTCACGCAGCCCACCGTGTTGATGACCCACACCTCGTTCCGCGTGCCGACGCGCCCGTCGGCGCGCCGGTAGCCCTCCCAGGTGCGGTCGGCCGGCGCGCTGGCCGGCGCGTGCGTGGGCTCGTAGCGGTACTCGAGCGTCCCTTCGAGCTGGGTCTTCAGGTTGTGCGCGTGGACCCACGCGCCGGGCACGACGTCGGCGGTGAGCCGTCCGATCGCCCAGCCGTACTTGTGCACGACGTCACCGGTGTGCAGCGCGCGCAGCGCGATCTTGTGTCCGGCGGGGATCTGCTCGCGCGCCGTGACGCTCGCGCCGCCGATCGTGACGACGTCGCCCGGCTCCAGCGCATCGACCGCCACCGCGACGTCGTCGTCGGGGTGGACGCGTACGACGCGCGCGAGCCGGGCGCCGGTCGCGGTCACGCGCTCGCCCCGGCCAGCGCGGCGCTTGCCGGCGAGACGCCGTCGTTGCCCGGGCGGGCGCCGAAGCGATACGTCTCGCGGGCCAGCTCGTAGGCGAGCGCGCGTCCCATCTCGCGCGCCTCGTCCATCTCGACGACGTGCCGCGCGACGAGGCCGCCGAGCCAGTTCGCGTCGACGCGGCGGGCGAGATCGTGGCGCGCCGGGATCGAGCAGAAGGCGCGCGTGTCGTCGTTGAACCCCGCGGTGTTGTAGATGCCCGCCGTCTCCGTCGTGAGCTGGCGGTATCGCGTCATCCCGTCGATCGAATCGTGGAACCACCACGCGGGGCCGAGCCGCACGGCCGGGTAGTGACCGGCGATCGGGGCGAGCTCGCGCGAGTAGGTCGATTCGTCGAGCGTGAACAGCACGAGCCGGTAGCGCGGATCGCTGCCGTACGCATCGAGCAGGTTGCGCAGATTGCGCGTGTATTCCGTGCGCAGTGGGATGTCGGCGCCCTTGTCGGGGCCGAATCGCTCGAACACGCGCGCGTTGTGGTCGCGCAGCGAGCCGGGATGGATCTGCATCACGAGCCCGTCGTCGACGGACATCTGCGCCATCTCGATCAGCATGTGCGCCTCGAAGCGCTTCTGATCGGCGGCCACCGCCTCGCCGCGCAGCGCCTTCGCGAACAGCGCTTCGGCCACGTCGGGCGCGAGGCGCTCGGTGTACGGCTCCTCGACCGCGTGATCGGTGGCGGTGGCGCCGAGCGCACGGAACGCCGCGCGGCGCGAGACGAGCGCGGCGCGCAGGTCATCGAAGGTGAAGACGGGAGCACCGATCACGCGCTCGAGCGTCGCGAGCTCGGAGCGCCAGGCCGGCGTCGCGATGCGGAAGAGCGCGTCCGGGCGGAAGGTCGGCACCACGGTGCCCTTCCAGCCGGAGGCGCGGATCGCCTGGTGATGGCGCAGCTCGTCCGTCGCGGCATCCGTGGTCGCGAGCACTTCGATGTTGAAGCTGTCGAAGAGCGCGCGCGGCCTGAACTCGGGCGACTTCAGCCGCTCGTCGATCTGGTCGTAGATCCGGTCCGCCGATTCCGCACAGAGCCGCTCGCGCACTTCGAACAGCTCGTGCAGCTCGTAGTCGAGCCACGCGCGCGACGGCGTCCCGCGGAAGAGGTGGTAGTGCGCGGCGAACGTCCGCCAGACCTTTCGCGGGTCGCGCTCGAGCGCCGTCGCGGGGTCGCGCGCCGGGACGCCGAGCGACTCGAGCGAGACGCCCTGCGAGAAGAGCATCCGGAACAGGTAGTGATCCGGCGTGATCAGCAGCGCGGCCGGCTCGGGGAACGCACGATCCTCGGCGAGCAGCGAGGGATCGACGTGGCCGTGCGGGCAGACGAGCGGGAGCTCGCGCATCTCCTCGTAGAGCGCTCGGGCGGCGCGCCGGATCGAGGGCTCGGGATCGAAGAAGCGGTCCGGATGGAGCGCGAAGGGGGGGGCTTTGGCCGGCGCGGTGGGGGGCACGGAGGCGCGGTCTGACGAGCCGACGGGCATCGCGGGGAGGATCGAGGGCGTGGGAGAGAGACCGCGCGAGCGGGCGTCCGCCGCGCCGGTTTGCTCTTTTGGTGAACAATTCTGCACGCCGAGGAGCCGATGTCCACCGTGACCGCCGGCGTATCGGGCTCTTGTGCTGAGTCCCGCCGCACACGAATGTTCTGAGAAAGAACAAACTCGGCGGTTGAGTGTACGCGCGCCTTCGCGGGAACGCAATATCTCCCCGGCCCCCGGCCTCCCATGAGGAAGATCAATACTCGCAGCTTCGTCCGGGCCACCCGCTGGACCCCGCGCGAGATCAACCTCCAGATCCTGCTCAACCTCGTGCGTGAGCACGAGCCGATCTCGCGCGCCGAGCTCGCGCGCCGCATGAAGATCGGCCGGGGAATGGTCACCTACCTCACGGCCGAGCTGATCGCCCAGGGCGCCCTCTACGAGGGCGATCGCGTCGACTCGCCGCGCGGACGCCGGCCGCAGATGCTCTACGTCCGCACCCACGACCGCCTCGCCGTCGCGATCGACATCCGGTTCAGCAGCACCTTCGTGATGCTGACCGACTTCAGCGGCAACTCCATCGCGCTCGAGACCTTCGAGACGATCGAGGACGTCTCCGTCCTCGTGCCCGAGCTCCAGCGCCGCGTCCGGCGTATGCTCGACACCCACGCCAGTGCGCGCCACTGCGAGGGGGTTGGGCTCGTCGTTCCCGGCATGGTCGACGCGGTCACCGGTATGGTCCTCAACGCCCCGCAGCTCGGCTGGCGCAACGTCGACATCCGTACGCCGCTCCAGCAGGCGCTCGGCATGCCGGTGCACGTCGAGAACGCGCCCATCGCCTGCGCCCTCGCGCAGATGTGGCTCGGCCGGCCCGGCTCGTCCGTCCCCACGGACTTCGTCTACGTCACCGTCTCGGACGGCGTCGGCGCCGGCGTCGTCGTGAACGGCCAGGTGGTGCGCGGCCAGACCAATTCCGCCGGCGAGTTCGGCCACGTGCCCCTCACCGCCGACGGGCCGGTCTGCCTCTGCGGCAACCATGGCTGCCTCGAGGTCTACACGTCGAACCTCGCCACCGTGTGCCGGTACCTCGGCAAGGACTTCTCGCCGGGCACCGCTCGCGACCTCCTTCCCTCCTCGGGCGTGACGATCGCCGAAGTGGTCGCGCGCGCCCTCGCCGGCGAGCGGCGCGCCGTCGACGCGCTCGAGGTGACGGCGCGCCACCTCGGCGCGGGACTCGCCGTGATCATCAAGGCGCTCAGCCCGACGCAGATCGTCGTCGGCGGCGAGATCACGGAAGCGTGGGCGCAACTCGAGCCGACGATCCGCGCCGAGGTCGCGCGGCGCGCGCTCACCGATCTCGCCGCCGCGACACCGATCGTGCCGGAGCTCTCCTCCACGTATCCGCGGCTGCGCGGCGGTACGGCGCTCGTCTCGGCGCCCGTGTTCGCCGCGCCGAGGTTCGCCTAGCGGTCAGTCGCGCAGCGCGTCGACGCAGACGTCGGCGCCGCGGGAGTACCCGGCCTGGAAGTTCGCCAGCCGCTGCTCGCGCGTGCCGTGACCGACGAGGGACGCGCGTCGCAGGATGCGCGAGTCGAGCCGGCGGTCGCCCGTGAGCTCGGGAGTGGGGTCGCCCGCGGCGGCGAGGCCGAAGAACGCCTCCTCGAGGTCGCCCGGCTCGAGCGAGCCGTCGCGCGCCGACTCCTCCGTGAACGCGCCGGCGAGACAGTCCGCCGCCGCCTCGTTCTCATAGGGGATTCGCGACGACGCGCCGAGCTGCACGACCACGGCGTGTCCCATCTCGTGCGCGATCACGCCGATCGCCGCCATGTCGCCGTCGGTGCCGAGCTCGCGCGAGGCGGCGCCGGCGAGCCGCGCGAGGAACGCCTCGTCGAAGTAGACCGCGTTGAGCGCCGCGCAGTACGCGGCGTTGTTCGCGCTCATCACGCCGCACGCGGTGCGCGTCGTGCCGCGATACGCGAGGAGCGCCGGCGGCGCGAAGCGCATGCCCAGGTGCGCGAAGCGCTGCCCCCACATGGCGACGAGCGCGCCGTAGGCCGCGTTCACCTTGGCATTCGATGCGGCGATGTCGGACTCGGTGACGTCGGCGGGCGCCGCGACGGGCGCCGGCGCGGCGAGGAGCGGGCGGGTCAGCGCGCCGCCGCCGACGGCGAGCAACGCGAGCGCGAGCGAGCGGACGAGCGAGCGGCGAATGCGGCGCATGGGGTACCTCCGCATATATTACCCGGACGGCCCCGTGGGGTTGCGCGTGCGCGGACGGAGCCGGCACCGAGACCCGGTAGCTCAGCTGGTAGAGCAACGGACTTTTAATCCGTAGGTCGCGGGTTCGAGACCCGCCCGGGTCATCGCTCGACGTCGCGCGCGCGGCGCGACGATCAGCGCGGCGCCGCCACCGGCGGCTTCGCGAGCCACTCGCCGCCGTCCACGACCATGATCGCGCCGGTGATCCACGACGCCGCCGGCGAGGCGAGGAACGCGACCATGTTCGCGATGTCCTCCGGCGCGCCGAAGCGGCCGAGCGGGATCATCTGCTGCGCGTAGCGCTCCATCGCACGCTCCTGCGCGAAGAGGTCCACGACGCCGTCGGCCGAAGGCGGCGGCGTGAACGCCTTCTTCACTCCCTCCGTCGGGATCGGGCCCGGCGCCACCGCGTTCACGCGAACGCGGTCGCGCGCCCACTCGAGTGCGAGGGTACGCGTGAGCGCGTCGATCCCCGCCTTCGCCGCGGTGGCGTGCGCCATCAGGGGCCAGCCGCGATAGTGCAGTGTCATGGAGATGCTCACGATCGAGCCGCCACCCTGCGCGCGCATCACCGGCAACACGGCCTGCGAGCAGAAGAAGGTGCCGTACAGATCGATCTCGATCACGCTTCGCCACGCGTTCGGCGTGAGCGATTCCGACGGCGCGTAGAAGTTGCCCGCGGCGTTGTTGACGAGGAGGTCGATCCGGCCCAGCTCCTTCTGCACCTGCGCGACGACGTCGTGCACGCGCTCCGGCTCGCGCACGTCGAGCGCGACGCCGGTCGCCTTCGCGCCGGTGGCGCGGAGCTCCGCCGCCGCGCCCTCGACACGCTCGAGTTTCCGGCTCGCGAGCACGACGTGCGCGCCGAGCGACGCGAGCAGATCGGCGACGCCTCGGCCGATCCCGCTCCCACCTCCCGTGATGAGCGCGACCTGGCCGTCGAACAGACCGTCACGAAAGACCGGGTGGCTGCTCAATCGGAAGACTCGTGTCGGTGACGAGGATGTCGGGAACGAGCGTGTCGGGAACGAGCGTGTCGGGAACGAGGACGTCGTGCAATGCCTGCGCGAGCGCGGGCGCTTCCTCCTCCGGCGCCACGGACAGCGCGAGCGCGAGCTGCACCGGCGTGAAGGAGCGACGATGATGCGGCGTGATCCCGTGCGCCGCCAGTCCGGCGTGATGCTCCGCGGTCCCGTAGCCGACGTTCGTCTCCCAGCGATAGTGCGGATGCCGGCGCGCGAGCGCGCGCATCAACCGGTCGCGCGTCACCTTCGCCACGATCGACGCGCAGGCGATGGAGTGGCAGCAGCCGTCGCCGCCGACGACGGCGGTGTGCTCGACGCCGAGGCTGCGGATCGGGTTCCCGTCGACGAGGACGTGATCGGGGCGCACGGGGAGCCGCCGGATCGCGCGCCGGATCGCCAGCACGGCGGCGTGATAGATGTTGAGGCGATCGATCTCGCGCACCGACGCGGCGCCGATCCCGATCGCCATCGCGCGCTCGCGGATGCGCGAGGCGAGCTTCTCGCGCTGCGGACCGTCGAGCTCCTTCGAGTCGTCGACGCCGCGAATCGAGCGCGCCTCGGGCGGCATCATTACGGCGCATGCGACGACGGGGCCCGCGAGGGGGCCCCGTCCGACCTCATCGACCCCGGCGAGGAGCGGGCCGCGCGATGCGCGAAGCTCCTGCTCCAGTGCGCTCCAACGGCGCGGCACCGCCGGGTGTGGCTGTCCGTCTACTCGGCCGCGGGCGCGCCGGTCTGCGGCACCGACACGCGCGACTTCCGCTCCTTGATGCGCGTCGCCTTGCCGGTGAGATGGCGCAGGTAGTAGAGCTTCGCGCGACGCACGCGGCCGCGGCGCACCACCTGGATCTCGGCGAGCATCGGGCTGTGCAGCGGGAAGATGCGCTCGACGCCGACGCCGTTGGAGATCTTCCGCACGGTGAACGTCGCGCTCACCCCGGAGCCGCGCCGCGCGATGCACACGCCTTCGAACGCCTGGATGCGCTCCTTCTCGCCTTCCTTCACGCGCACGTTCACGCGCAGGGTGTCACCGGCCCGGAACGGGGGGACGTCGGTTCGGAGCCACTCTTTCTGGGTTTCGATGAAGGCATGCATATGACGCTCGGGGCGAAGGTCCCGGGTTGAGGCGAAACTGTTGAGACAGGAGAACTTAGTCGGCTGGCTCGACGGAGTCCAGTCTCGGGCTCCGTGCTCGCGTGAGCCGCGCACCCTCCTCCTCGCGCCACCGCGCGATCCTGCCGTGGTCCCCGGAGAGGAGCACGTCGGGCACGCGAAAGCCGCGATACTCGGGGGGCCGGGTGTAGCTCGGCGCCGAGAGCCCGCGCTCCCAGAAGGAATCGCCGAAGGCGCTCTCCTGGTCGCTCATCGCCCCCGGCAGCAGCCGGACGACCGCGTCGATCACGGCGAGCGCGGCCGGCTCGCCGCCGGAGAGCACGAAGTCGCCGAGCGAGAGCTCTTCCGTGGCGAGATGGTCGGCGACGCGCTGGTCGACGTCCTTGTAATGACCGCAGAGGATCGTGAGCTCGGACTCGGCGGCGAAGCGGACGGCGTCGGCCTGCACGAAGCGGCGTCCGCGCGCGCTCATGAGCACGATCGGCCCGCGCGGCGCGAGGGCGTCGACGGCTTCGAAGAAGGGCTCGGGCTTCATGACCATCCCGGCTCCGCCGCCGTACGGGTAGTCGTCGACCGTGCGATGCCGGTCGTGCGTGTGGTCCCGGAGGTCGCTGACGCGATACTGCACGAGCCCCGCCGCCGCCGCGCGCGCCGGGATGCTGAGCGCGAGCGGAGCGGCGAAGAACTCCGGGAAGATCGTGACGACGTTGATCTTCATTCGAGGAGCCCGTCGGGCGGCGTGACGACGATGACGCGCGCGTCGCGATCGACGGAAGCGATCGTGCGCTCGTCGTAGAGGAGGAGCACCGTCTCGTGCTCGCGCGGCGGCGCGCGGCGCACCTCGAGCGCGAGCCCCTGCGGGAGCTCGTAGGTCTCCTCGACGTCGCCGAGGGTCTCGCCGCTCTCGAGCTGCACGCGCATGCCGGCGAGCTCGTGGACGTACACCTCGTCGTCCGCCGGAGGCGGCACTTCGGTCGCGGGGAGCAGCAGATACCGTCCGCGCCACGTCTCGGCGACGTTGCGATCCGCGAGCTCGGCGAACGCGACGAGCAGCCCGTCGTTGAACGGGCGGCTCGACCGCACGTGGAGCTCGGTACGGCTCGGGGCGAGGTCGCCCGTCGCGGTGCCCGCGAAAACACGATGGCCGGACGCGAAGATCGCATCCGGCGCATCGGTGATCGGCTCCACGACGACTTCGCCGCGGATGCCATGTGCCTTCCGGACCCGCCCGACGATGATGAACTCGGGAGGGGGCGTCGTCATCGCGCCGCGGCTACGCCTCGTCCGGCTTCCGCTCGGCGAGCGGCACCGCCGCCGCCTGGAGCTTGCTCGCGAGGCGCTGCTCGTGACGCTGCTTCAGCACCCCCGCCTTCCGGAGCAGCGAACGCACGGTGTCGGTCGGCTGCGCGCCGACGTCGAGCCAGTGATTCACGCGCGCGGTATCGAGATTGATCGCCTTGTCGCCGACGCGCGGCTGATACTGGCCGACGATCTCGAGGAACTTTCCATCGCGCGGGCTGCGCGAATCCGCGACGACGATGCGGTACATCGGTGCCTTCTTCCGACCGACGCGGCGAAGGCGAATCTTGACGGCCATTCGGTGCTCCTTCTAGTGGTCACCCGTTCGGGCTCCTCGCAAACCTGGGAGATCCAGGCTGCACCCGGGGTTGCTGCACGTCCGAAATACTTTACAGCTGCAACGACGAGCAGCACGGCGGAATCGCGCGTGTGGTGTCCAAGTACCCGCTACTCGCTACCACCTACTCGCTGTTGTCGTTCGACTCGATCCCTGCCCTACCGCAACCCTCCGAACATCCCCGGCGGCAGCGCCCGGCGTCCCCCGCCGGGCATGCCTCCGCCCGCCACCTTCTTCATCATCTTCTGCATCTCGCGGAACTGCTCGAGCAGGCGATTGACCTCGCTGATCGGGCGGCCGCTTCCTTTCGCGACGCGCGCGCGGCGAGTGCCGTTCAGCAGCTCGGGCTTGCGGCGCTCTTCCTTGGTCATCGAGAGGACGATCGCCTCGAGGTGCTTCATGCGCTTCGGATCGGCGTCCTTCACCTGCTTCATCATCTTGCTGTTGACGCCGGGCAGCAGCTTCATCAGTCCCTCGAGCGGACCGAGCTTCTCGAGCTGCTTCATCGCGGTGAGGAAGTCTTCCAGGTCCATTCCTTCCTTGCGGACCTTCTTTTCCATCTTCCGCGCGACGTCCTCGTCGAACGCGCCCTGCGCCTTCTCCACGAGCGACACGATGTCGCCCTGCTGGAGGATGCGGCCGGCCATGCGGTCCGGATGGAAGTCCTCGAGCGCGTCGGTCTTCTCGCCGACGCCGACGTACTTGATCGGCTTCTTGAGAACGCCGTAGATCGAGAGCGCCGCGCCGCCACGCGCGTCACCGTCCATCTTCGTGAGGATGACACCGGTGACGCCGAGCCGCGCGTCGAACCCCTGCGCGATCTTCACGGCGTCCTGCCCCGTCATGCCGTCGGCGACGAGCAGGATCTCGTCGGGCTTGATCGCCGCCTTGAGCTTCTCCAGCTCGCCCATCATCTCGTCGTCGATCTGGAGCCGGCCGGCGGTGTCGACGAGCACGACGCGATCGCGCGCGCGGCGCGCCTGATCGATGCCGTTGCGCGCGATCTTCACCACGTCCTGGTGGCCGCGCTCCGCGTACACGGGGATGTCCAGCTGGGTGCCGAGCGTTTCGAGCTGGTCGATCGCCGCGGGCCGATAGACGTCTGCGGCGATGAGGCGCGTCTGGCGGCCCTCGGCCTTGAGCTTGCGCGCCAGCTTCGCCGCGGTCGTCGTCTTTCCCGAGCCCTGCAGTCCGACCATCATGACGACCGTGGGCGGGACCGAGCTCAACTTCAGTCCCTCGCGCCGCTCGCCGAGCATCGCCGTGAGCTCGTCGTGCACGATCTTCACGAGTTGCTGCGCGGGGGAGACCGTTTTCAGCTGCGAGACACCGACGGCCTTCTTCTCGACGCGCTCGAGGAACTCGCGGGTGAGCGCGAAGTTGACGTCGGCCTCGAGGAGGACGCGGCGCACCTCGCGCAGGCCCTCCTTGATGTCGGCTTCGGTGAGGACACCGCGCCCACGCAACCGCGCAAAGGCGGCCTCGAGTTTCTCCGAGAGCTCGTCGAACATAGCCGTTAAACGTAGTGGCTCGAGGGGGGGAGGTTCAAGGAGCGGTCATTGGCGTGTTGGTGCGCTGGTGTGTGGGTAACCAACGCACCCACACACCAACACACAGCCGTTTGTTGCCATAAACACCCGTGCTCCGTCATCGATCCATCATTACTTTATGAGCCCATGGCGAAGCCACAGCGCAAGGAAGAGATCCTGAAATCCGAGCTCCCGCCGGCGCTGCCGCTCATGGCGCTCCGGTCGACGATCGTCTATCCGCTCGGCACCATCGCCGTGCAGATGGGAGCGCCGGAGAACCTCGCGCTGCTGCGCGGCCACGAGGAGGCTGGGCTCGTCGTCGCGCTCGTGGTGGCCGGCGGCGATCACGACGACCCCATCGACTCGCAGCGGTTCGTCGGACGGGTCGGCGTCGCCGCGCGGGTGCACGAGCGGATCAATCTTCCCGGCGACACGGTTCAGATCACCCTGCAGGGGCTCCGGCGCATCGTCGTCGAGGGGATCGACCGGACGGAGCCCTACCCGATCGCGGCGATCCGCGCGGCGAAGGAGACTCCCGCCGATCCGGCCGAGCTCGACGACCTCGTCACGCGCGTCGTCTCCGCGGCCGAGACGCTGGCGGAGCTCGTCGACCGGATCCCCGACGAGGTGCCGGCCATCCTCAAGATGAACGTCTCCGACCCGGGCCGCTTCGCGGACCTGGCGGCGACGAACATGAACTTCCGCATCTCGGACAAGGACGAGGTACTCCAGCGGCTCGACGTCGGCCAGCGGCTGCGGTTCATCCTCAACCGGCTCGAGCGCGAGGTCGCCCGCGCGCGCGTGATGGAGGACGTCAAGCGCCAGACAGAGATCAAGATCGAGCAGCACCAGCGCGAGTTCTATCTCCGCCAGCAGCTTCGCGCGATCCAGGCCGAGCTCGGAGAGGCCGATCCCGGCGAGAAGGAAGCGCTCGAGCTGCTGAAGAAGATCGACGAGGCGAAGCTGCCGGAGCGCGTCGGCCAGGAGGCGCGCCGCGAGACGGAGCGGCTCCGCCAGCTCTCGCCCGCATCGAGCGAGTATCAGGTCATCCGCACGTATCTCGACTGGATCCTGTCGCTCCCGTGGAACAAGCGGTCCGGCGACGAGGAGATCGAGCTCAAGAAGGTCGAGGAGACGCTCGACAGCCGGCACTACGGCCTCAACGAGGCGAAGGAGCGGATCATCGAGTTCCTCGCCGTGCGCAAGCTGCGCGGCGGCGATCCGCACGGTCCCATCCTGTGCTTCGTCGGACCGCCGGGCACGGGGAAGACCTCGCTCGGCGAGGCGATCGCCGGCGCGATCGGTCGGGAGTTCTACCGCATCTCGGTTGGCGGCGTGCGCGACGAGGCCGAGATCCGCGGCCATCGCCGCACCTACGTCGGCGCGATGCCGGGGCTGCTCATTCAGGCCCTGCGGCGCGTGCAGGTGAAGGATCCCGTTCTGATGATCGACGAGATCGACAAGATGTCCGGAGGCGGGCCGAGCGGCGATCCGACCGCCGCGATGCTCGAGGTGCTCGACCCGAGCCAGAACGACGAGTTCGTCGATCACTACCTGAACCTGCCGTTCGATCTGTCCGGCGTGCTGTTCATCTGCACCGCGAACAACCTCTACGACATCCCCGCCCCGCTCCGCGACCGGATGGAGGTCATCCGCATCGCCGGCTACACCGTGGAGGAGAAGGTGGAGATCGCGTGGCGCTACCTGCTCCCCCGGCTGCTCGAGGAGCACGGCTTGAGCGACACCGACATCCAGTTCACCGATGAGTCGCTGTCGTTCATCTCCAACCGCTACTCGCGCGAGGCGGGACTCCGGAACTTCGAGCGCAACATGGCGGCGATCATGCGGAAGCGCGCGCGCCGCAAGGCCGAGGGTGAAGAGGGCGCGTGGATCATCGACACCGAGAAGGTGGAGGAGATCCTCGGCATCCCGCGCTACGCCGTCGAGGAGGCCGAGCTGGTTCCCGAGGTCGGCGTCGTTACGGGGCTCGCGTGGACGGCGACCGGCGGAGACCTGATGGTCATCGAAGCGCTGCGCATGAACGGCAGCGGGCGCCTGACGGTCACGGGGCAGCTCGGCGACGTGATGCGCGAGAGCGTGGACGCGGCGTACTCGTACGTGCGGTCGCGGGCGGCGCAGATCGGCATTCCCGACGCGGCGTTCAAGGACTACGACGTGCACGTCCACCTGCCCGCCGGCGCCATCCCGAAGGACGGCCCGAGCGCGGGGATCACGCTGACGCTCGCGATCGCGAGCGCGCTCTCCTATCGCCCCGTGCGGCGCGACGTCGCCATGACGGGCGAGGTGACGCTGCGCGGGAAGGTGCTCGAGATCGGGGGCGTGAAGGAGAAGGTGCTCGCCGCGTACCGCGCGGGGCTTCGCCATCTCATCATGCCGAAGGCGAACGAGAAGGACCTGCGCGACGTCCCCGACGAGGTGAAGAAGCAGATCACCTTCACATTCGTGGAGCGGATGGACGAGGTGCTCCGGCTGGCGCTGCTGCCGCCGGTCGAGACCGACACCGCGCCACCGGACGATTCACGCGCGCTCGGCGGGAATCACACCGAGAGCGCCACGCACCTGCCGGTGGCGACCGAGCCGAGCGCGAGTCATGGCACCGCCGCGCCGATGTCGCCCGACGGCCCCTCGCTCGACGAGTCCACGCTCGCCGAGCTGACGGACGACGCGATCACTTCCCAAGCCTGATCGCCGCGGGATCGAACACGCTGCTCCCCATCGCGTCGGGGAGATCGCTGTAGATGACGAGCGCCCGGTCGCCGATGCTGCGCGGCACGATCGAGATGGTGCGATCCTTCGCGCCGAAGCTCGTGCCGCCGCCGGGGAGGCTGCGTTCGCCGGCGCCCGAGTGGCGCCGAACCGCGCGCGCCATCGCGTCGGTGAACTCGGCCGCCTCGATGGCCGAATCCCAGACGATCGCCCACACGATCCCGCGACCGGCGGATCCCTCGACGATCATGAAGCGGTCGCCGTCCCAGCCAGCGGCGGCCCGCGCGGCCGTCTGCGCGTCGTCGAGGTACTGGTACACGACGAGCCGCGTGCCGAATTCTCCCATGTCGTTCTGGTAGACGCTCGTCGCGCCACGCGGTGCGGGCAGCGTCACCGAGGTCGGCTCGTCGGGAGGTGAGGCGAGGAACAGCGTCGGGTGCAGCACCTGCTCGGTGGAGCGCGGCACGTCGGCGAACAGGTCGACGTTTCCCTTCTTCTCCTTCACGCGCCGCACGAACTCCGCGCCGCTCAGGTACGGAAAGAGCAGCGACTCCTGGATCACCATCGGCGCGGTGGCGAACACCGGCATCTCGCCCTGATGGTTGCGGATCTCCTCGCGAATGCGCTCCCACGACCCGGGCAGCCGTGTCTCGAGCTGCTTCGGACCGCCGAGCATGATGGAGATCTGCTCGAACTGCGCCTCCCCCTCGACGAGCGCCTGCGCCGCGGCGAGCCGGTCGCTGTCCTCGGTGGACCTCTGCAGCGAATCGAGGTTCACGTACTGGTCCTGCAGCGCGTGAATGAGCTCGTGCGTGATCGTGACGCCGACGATGCTCTCGTCGGCGCCGTTCACGACGTAGAGCGTCTTTGCCGCGGGATCGTAGTAGCCGACGATCTGCTCCGTGAGCACGCGCAGATAGAACGCGCGGAGGTTCATCGTGTCGGGGATCAGGCCGAGGAGCTTGTACGCCTTCTCCTCGCCGGCGAGCTGTGCGCTCGGCGTGGTCTCGTCGAACTTCTTCAGGAGGAAGTCGCGCACCTGCTCGCGCGAGCGCACCTCCACCTTCGGCGGCGACCTGAAGCGCAGCCCGGTCGCCTGCTCGATGCGCGGCACGGCTTCGGCGACCTCACGCGCGTACGGTCCCTTCCCCGCCGAGCGATCCGCCGGGCACCCGACGGCCGAGGTGGTGAGCAGGATCGAGAGCGCCGGTGCGACGATGCGCCGCGCGCTCATTCCTCCCACTCCACGCGCCGGCCGATCATCAGGCCCACGACGCGCGCGACGTCGTGGCCGCGCACGACGATCCCCTCGTCGAGCAGCTGCCGCTCCAGCTCGACGTCGAGCGCCGCACGGTCGACGGCCGTGGGCTCGGGCGCGGACGCCGCGCGCGGCGCGGACGTCGCGGCCACGGGGCGCTCGCCCTGCGCCTCGACCGGCGCCGGCCTGGCGAAGGCGGCCTCGATCTCGGCGCCGAGTCGCTCGAGCACGGCGAAGCCGTCGCGCGCGATCCGGTCGAACTGCGCGTCGGCGGCGGCGCGCTCGCTGGCGGAGACGCGGCGAGCCCACGCACGCCGCCGCGCGACGAGCGACTCGAGGTGCGGCGAATAGACGGCCGTCGCCTGCGTGTGCGCGCACGCTTCGTCGAGCGCGTCGATCGCCTTGTCTGGGCGGCGACGATCGGGAACCCAGATGTCGGTGAGCTCGATGGCCGCGCGCACGGCGGCGTCGGTGATCACCACGTGGTGATGCCGCGACAGCGAGGGCACGCGCGTGCGCAGGATCTCGAGGGTCTCCGCGGGGGAGAGCTCGCGCACGGCGATCTTCTGGAAGCGGCGCTCGAGCGCGGGATCGCCGAGGATCCAGCGCTCGTACTCCTCGTCGGTCGTGGCGCCGAGCATGCGGAAGTCGCCGCGCGCGAGCGCGGGCTTGAGCATGTTCGCGGCGTCCATCGCCGAGCCGCTCGCGCTTCCCTGGCCGATGAGATTGTGCATCTCGTCGACGAAGAGGAGCACGTCCCCGGCGGCGCTCGTCTCGGCGACGAGCGCGCGGAGCCGCTCCTCGTACTGGCCGCGATACGTCGTGCCGGCGAGCAGCGAGACGGAATCGAGCGAGAGGAGCCGTAGCTCGCGCATCGCGACGGGGACCGAGCCGGCGGCGATGCGCATCGCCAGCCCTTCGACGATCGCCGTCTTGCCGACGCCGGCCGGCCCGACGAGCGCGGGGTTGTTCTTCCCCTGGCGGAGCAGGATGTCGATGGTGCGCGCGATCTCCTCGTCGCGGCAGCGCACTTGCTCGAGGCGGTCGGCGCGCGCGTCGGCGGTGAGGTCCCGCGTGAAGCGGTCGAGCGCCCCGGTGTCGGAGCGGAAGGAATCGTCGATCACGGCGTGGGAGCGGTTGGGCGCCTGGCGCGGCGCGGCACGTACGCCGAAAGGAGCACGGCGGCGGGTCTCGCGCAAGGAATACACCGGAACGGGCGGCGCGAGCCGCGCATGCTCGCGAACACCCCTACGCACCGCGACGAGGCGCGGTTTCCCCGCCTCGCATGCGCGACGCGCGCTCAGTACGGCGCGAGGAAGACGCGACCGAGGAGCCGCTCGCCCCAGAGCAGCATCACCACCGCGGCCGGCGCGAGGAAGACGCCGAACGGCACGAGCGGCAGCTGCAGGGGCTCCTGCGTCGCGCCGAGCGCGAGCTCGGTCTGCGACGACGCGCGGCCGCGGCGAATGACCGCGATCGGATAGACGATCGCCAGAAACGCCACCGCGCCGATGGTCGCGCCGACGAACACGGTCGCGATCGAGCGCGCCGGACCGAGCGCCGCGCCGACGAACGCCATGAGCGTCATGTCGCCCATCCCCATCGCTTCGCGGCCGAGTGCCGCCTCGCCGAGCCAGCCGACGATCGCGATGAGCCCAGCGCCCGCGCACGCGCCGACGAGCGCGTCGAACGGTCCCGCGAACATCGCCGACTCGCCGAGGAAAGGCGCGAGGAGCGCGCCGGCGAGCATGACGATGAGTCCCGTGATCGTGAAGCCGTCGGGGATGAGGTAGTGCCGGAGATCGGTCACCGCGACGCCGAGGAGCACGGTCACGAAGATCGCCAGCCGCAGCGCGGTGAACGTCGCACCGTACTGGTGGACGCACGCGGCCCAGAGGATGCCGACGAGCAGCTCGACGGCGGGATAGATCGCGGAGATCGGCTCGTCACAGCAGCGGCAGCGCGCGCGGAGGGCGAGCCAGCTGACGAGCGGGATGTTCTCGAACCAGGCGAGCTGGTGTCCACAGTTCGGGCAGCGCGAGCGCGGACGCACCACGCTCAGCTCGCGCGGCCAGCGCGCGATGCACACGTTGAGGAACGATCCGGCGCAGAGCCCGAGGACGAAGGCGTAGATGGTGGCGAGCGCGGAAGGGATCACTGCCGGAGCTGGTAGAGAAGGATGCCGGTGGCGACGGCGACGTTGAGCGATTCGATCGCGGGACCGATCTCGAGCGCGACGACGTGGTCGAGGCGCGCGCGCGCTTCCGCAGTCAGTCCCGCGCCCTCGTTGCCGACGACGAGCGCGAGCCGCGCCGGCGGAGTGACGGCGCCGAGCGGTTCGCCGTGCGCGTCGGCTCCCCACAGCGCGACGCCGCGAGCCGATCGGAACGTATCGAGCTCCGCCCAGGTAGACAGATACGCAGGCCGCTGGAAGAGGGCACCCATCGCGCTTCTGACGACCTTCGCGTTCCACAGGTCAACCGTGCCCGGCATCGCGACGACCGCCGCGGCGCCGAGTGCGGCGGCGGTGCGCACGATCGTGCCGACGTTCCCGGGATCCTGCACCGCATCGAGGATCACGACGCGGCCGCGGCCGGCGAGCGAGAGATCGCCGAGCTCGCCCGACGGAATCTCCGCCAGGGCGAGGATTCCCTGGGGAGAGTCCGTCTCGGCGGCGCTGGCGAACTCGCGGTCGGTGACCTCGAGGACGTCGACGCCGCGGCGCCGGGCGGTCTCGAAGAGCGCGATCGCGCGTGGCGCCGCGGCTTCCTTCGGCGAGACGAGCACCCCGCGCACCGTGAGGGGGGAGCGTAGCAGCTCGTCGACGGCGCGGACTCCTTCCGCGACGAAGAGGCGCTGGCGCTCGCGGGCTCGGCGGCGCCTGAGGTCGCGCGCTAACGTGAGCAGCTTCAAGGTCTTAGGTTTCGCGCCGCTCGGGAATGGCTCTTGCTCTGCATCGCGGCGTTCGCTTCCAACGAGGGGAGACGATGAGACGACTTCTAGCTGGCTTCGCGCTGGCGGTGACTCTGACGGGCTGCGGGGTCTCCACGCAACAGGAGATCGACATGGGCGCGCAGTACGCCCAGCAGATCAATCAGCAGCTTCCGATCGTGAACGACCCGGAAGCGAACCGCTACATCAACCTACTGGGTGACTCCATCGCCCACCTGACGTCGCGGACGGACATTCCGGACTGGCACTTCTACATCGTGGACAGCAAGGAGGTGAACGCCTTCGCGGTGCCTGGGGGCTACGTCTACGTGAACCGCGGCCTCATCGAGCGCACCCAGAAGATGGACCAGCTCGCGGGGGTGCTCGGCCACGAGATCGGGCACGTCGTGCGGCGGCACTCCATCAAGCAGATGCAGCAGCAGCAGGGGGCGAACATCGGCGTGACGCTCGCGTGCGTGCTCACGCGGATCTGCGACAACCAGGCGGGTCAGGCGGCGATCCAGGTGGGCGGCACGGCGCTGTTCGCCAAGTTCAGCCGCCAGGACGAGGCCGAGGCGGACGCCGAAGGGGTGAAGAACGTCGTTCGTGCCGGGATCAACCCGAACGGCATCCCGGAGATGTTCCAGATCCTGATCGACGAGCGCAGCCGGAACCCGTCGGCGGTCGAGGGCTGGTTCGCGACCCACCCGCTGGAGGAGGATCGCATCGCCGCGACGAAGGCGCTGATCGCCCAGATTCCGGCCGCCGTGATGCGTACGCTCACCACCGACACGCAGCGGTATCAGTCGTTCAAGCAGCGGATTCGCTCGCTCCCTCCGCCGCCGACGACGCGCGCGTCGCGCTAGCCAGGCATCCTCGTTCACATCGATGCGCCGCGCCGTCGCGCGGCGCATCTTTCGTAGCATGACCGACCGTGCCGGCGCGATCGCGCTGACCATCGCCGGCTCCGACTCGGGGGGCGGCGCGGGAATCCAGGCGGACCTCAAGACCTTCGCCCGCTTCGGCGTGTTCGGCACCTCCGCGCTGACGGCGGTGACGGCGCAGAACACCTTCGGCGTACGGGCGTGGGAGCGAGTCTCGCCGGCGCTCGTGCGCGCGCAGGTCGATGCGGTGGCCGAGGACCTGCGGCCGGCGGCGGTCAAGAGCGGCATGCTCGCCGACGCGGCGGTGGTGAACGCAGTGGCGGGAGGCATCGCGGCGCATTCGCTGTCGCCGTACGTGCTCGATCCCGTGATGGCGGCGACGTCGGGGGATCCCCTGCTCGAGCCCGACGCGATTGCCGCGATCGTCGAGCAACTCGTGCCGCTGGCGACGCTCGTCACGCCGAACCTCGACGAGGTCGCGCTGCTCGTCGGCGAGCGGCCGGACGACGCCGAGGGAATGGAGCACGCCGCGCGACGGCTCGTCACCGCACTGGGAGCGCGCGCGGTGCTCGTGAAGGGTGGACACCTCGCGGGGGACGACCTCGTGGACGTGCTGTTCGACGGCAGGCGAGTCCGCCGCTACGTACACCCGCGCGTGCGTACGACGAGCACGCACGGCACCGGATGCACGCTGTCGGCCGCGATCACGGCGCTGCTCGCGCGTGGCGAGCCGCTGGAGCGCGCGGTGGAGGGGGGGCTCGACTACGTGGCGCGCGCCATTGCGCGGGCGCCGGCGATCGGCGGAGGGCATGGACCGCTCGAGCACTCGGCCTGAGCGCGCCTCACGCGGAGCGCGCGCATCGAGCTCAGAGCGAGACGACGAACCGCTCGACGAGCGCCTCGAACCGCGCGGCGACGCGCGCCGCCGCATCGAGCACCTCGGCGTGCGAGAGGGAACCTGAAGAGGGTCCCGCCGCGACGTTCGTGATGCAGCTGAGCCCCGCCACGCGCATGCCGAGCGCGCGCGCCACGATCACCTCGGACACCGTGGACATGCCGACGGCGTCCGCGCCGATGACACGCAACATCCGGATCTCTGCCCGTGTCTCGTACGACGGGCCGAGCAGGCCGCAATACACGCCTTCGCGGAGCGTGACGCCGATCTCGCGTGCACGCGCTCGGAGCGCTGCCGAGAGCTCGCGGTCGTATGGCTCGCTCATGTCGGGGAAGCGCGGTTCATCCGGTTCGGCGGCGCCGATGAGCGGATTCCTGTATGCGAAGTTGATCTGGTCGGTGATCAGCATGAGGTCGCCCGCCCGGAAGCTCTCGCGTATGCCGCCAGCGGCGTTGGAGACGAGCAACCTTCGCGCGCCGAGTGCATGGAGCACGCGAACGGGAAAGGCGGCGAGAGAGGACGGATGTGCCTCGTAGGGGTGGAATCGGCCGGAGAGCGCCACGACCGGCCGGCCGGCGATGGTGCCGGCGATCAATCGGCCGGCATGGCCGGCGACCGCAGTCGGAGGAAATCCGGGAACGTCGGGATAGCCGACGACGGCTGGTTGCTCGAGTCGATCCGCCAATCCTCCGAGTCCGGAGCCGAGCACGAGACCAAGCACGGGTGCGCCGATCTCGCCGATCTTATCGCGGACCGCGTCCGCCGCACGCGCCGCGGCGGCGTTCCCGAAGGGAGACGCCCCGCTCACACGAGGCGCGCGTGGAGCGCCGCGATCTCCTCGCGCGCGCGCGCCGCGAGCCGCACGCGTTCCGGATAAGGAATGAAGGCGCTCTCGAAGCCGTTCATCGCGACGGTCGCCAGATCGTCGAAGGTGAAGCCCAGCGACGTCGCCGCGTGGAGATACTCGTCGGTCAGCGTGGTCCCGCTCATGAGCCGGTTGTCCGTGTTGAGCACCACGTTGAGCCCTCGGTGCACGTACTCGCGCACGGGGTGCGTGGCGTAGGATCTGGCCGCCCGCGTCTGCACGTTGCTGGTGAGGCAGACCTCGAGCGGGATGCGGTGATCGTTGCAGTAGTCGGTGAGCGAGGTGTCCTCGATGAGGCGCGTCGCGTGTCCGATGCGGTGCACGCCACAGACGTGCACCGCCTCACGTATCGAGGCGGCATCGTCGCCCTCGCCGGCGTGACAGGTGCACGAGAGATCGTGCTCGCGTGCATAGGCGAACGCCGGCGCGTGCACTCGCGCTGGATTTCCGGCCTCGGCACCGGCGAGATCGAACCCGACCACACCGTGGTGACGATACGCCACCGCCAGCTCGGCGAGCTCCTGGGAGGCGCTGGGCGGCATGTGTCGCAGTGCGCACACGATGAGCCGGCCGACGATGCCATGATCACGCTCCGCGCCGGCGAGCCCGCGCAGCGCAGCCTCGACCGCCTCGTCGAGCGTCAGCCCCTCGCGCGTGTTGAGTACGGGTGCGTACCGCACCTCGATGTACCGAACCCCGTCCTCCGCCGCGTCCTCCGCCAACTCGAAGGCGATCCGCTCCAACGCCGGCGCGGTCTGCATGACCGAGAGCGTGATGGCGAACCGCTCCAGATAGTCCTCGAGGTGGCGTGCGTCGTCGACGCGCATGAACTCGCGCAGCGCGGCGGGATCGCGAGCCGGCATTGCTTTCCCGAGCTCGCGGCCGAGCTCGAGCATCGTCTCCGCGCGCAGCGAGCCGTCCAGATGACAGTGCAGCTCGGCTTTCGGCAACCGTCGCAGGAGCTCGCGGTCGAGCGGAGGCGTCATTCGTCGAACGGGGCAGCAGGATCGGCGAGGTCGCGCGCACGATTCGGCACGAGACGGAACACGGCGCCGTCGACGAGGGGCGTGAGCGCGTCGATCGGCAGCCCGCGGCTGTCGGTCACGAGAAGCGTCCCCGCCCGGACGGCGGCCGCGTCGTCGGCGCGATGGAGGGCGACCGCGTCCAGCGCGGTACCGCCGGCCGGTGCGTCGTATCCGACGCCGTTCACGAAGACGCGAACCGTCGGGCTCATCGAGTTTTTCGGATCGGCATGGAGAGAAGCTACACGGCGGTGCGGAACGCAGGCAGCGGCGGGCGGTTGACGCCTCCGCCGGGCCGGGCCACACTTGTCGCGGGCTCTCGCGACCGCGCCTATACACGATCGTGACATGTGCGATCTGCACGCGGTCGCGGCGCGTATCCAGCTTTCGATCCGACATGCGTGAAGTGCTTCGCAGCGTGCACGCGCGGCCCGAAACGTCGCGCCTCGTGACGGATTCCTGGCGCGCCGAGCGAGGGCGATCGTTGATCGCCGCCAGGCTGAGCCGATGATACCGCCCAGCCGGGCGGCCACGTCGTCTCCGCCCGGGGAGCGCATCCTCGTCGTGGACGACGAGCCGGACATCGTGGCCCTCGTTGCCTATCACCTCGCGAAGGCCGGCTATCGGGTCTCGACCGCCGGCTCGGGCGTCGAGGCGCTCGACGCCGTGCGTCGCGAGCGGCCAGCCCTCGTCGTCCTCGATCTCATGCTCCCGGGCATGTCGGGCTACGAGGTGCTGGAGCAGCTCCGCAGTGCGGAGGCGACGCGCGAGCTCGCGGTGCTGATGTTGACCGCGCGTCGCGAGGAACCGGACCGCATCCAGGGCCTCTCGATGGGCGCCGACGACTACCTCACGAAGCCATTCAGTCCACAGGAGCTCGTTCTCCGCGTCGGCGCGATCCTTCGGCGACTTGCCGCCGGCGGCGGCACCCCCGGCGAGCTGCTGCAGCTGGGTCCGATCGAGATCGATCTCGCAGCGCATCAGGTGCGTGTGGAGGGCGCCGCGGTGGAGCTCACGCCGACCGAGTTCAAGCTGCTGCTCACGCTCGCCGAGCGACGCGGCCGCGTGCAGGGTCGCGCGCACCTGCTCGAGACCGTCTGGGAAGCCGCGCCGGACATCCAGACGCGCACCGTCGACATGCACGTGCAGCGGCTGCGCGCGAAGCTCGGGCCAGGCGGGGATCTGATCGAGACGGTGCGCGGGTTCGGCTACCGGTTGCGGGTTCCGCAGAGCCGGCCCGCGTGACTCTCGCGCGGCGGCTCCTCGCCGGGTCGCTGGTGGTCATCACGACGCTGGTGGCCGCCGTCGTGCTGATCGCGGGGGGGCGGCTGCGCGACCGGCTGGTCGAGGAGAAGCGCGACGAGCTGTTGCGCGTCGGACGCATGATCGCCACGGAATGGCGGGCCGGGATCGACGTGGACTCCCTCGCGCGCCGCGCCGGACTCGCATTGGGCTACCGCGTCACGCTGATCGACAGCACGGGCGTCGTCGTGGGAGATACGGAGTTCGGGGCGGAAGCACGGGCCCGGCTCGAGAACCACTTCATGCGACCCGAGATCGTCGAGGCGCGCGCCGCCGGCAGCGGGAGCACGCGACGTCACAGCGCCTCCGCCGGGGACGACGAACTCTACGTCGCGCAGCGGCATCCGCTTGGCTACGTCCGCGTGTCGCTGACGACGCGCAGCCTCGAGGAGATCGTTCGTGGTGCACAGCAGGACGTCCTGATCGGAGGCCTGCTCGCGCTCCTCGGCGCCGCCGCGCTCGCGTTCGCGTTCGCGCGGAGCATCTCGCGGCCCGTGGTCGAGCTGCGCGACGTGGCTCGATCGATCGCCGCGGGGGACCTCTCGCGGCGACCGGCGCTCGCCGCGCCCGGCGAGGTCGGCGACCTCGCCACGGCGGTGCACCGCATGTCGGAACAGTTGGGACACCGGCTGGAAGCACTCGAGGCGGACGACCAGCTCATGACCGCCGTGCTCGAGTCACTCGAGGAGGGAGTGATCGCCCTCGACGAGCGCGGCATGGTCATCCGGATCAATCAACGCGCCCGGATGCTGCTCGGCGTCGGCAGCGCGCTGCCGTTCGCGCGAGAGCTCCTCCCGCGGGAGCCGGCGCTCCGCGAGGCGATCGAGGAGGCGAGCCGCGGCACCGCGACCGCGGCGGCGGAGATCGCGCTGAACGAACGGACCGTCGCGATCGCCTCGCGACCCCTGCTCACGGGGGGGGCCGTGGTGACGGTGCTCGATCTCACCGTGCTGCGACGGCTCGAGACGATCCGGCGCGACTTCGTGGCCAACGTCTCCCACGAGCTCAAGACGCCGTTGACCGCGGTGAGCGGCTATGCGGAGACGCTACTCGACCGAAGCATCCCGGAGGAGCAGCGGCGCCGCTTCGTGACGACGATCCACGAGAACGCGACTCGCATGCAGCGGATCGTCGACGACCTGCTGGACCTCTCCCGCATCGAGAGCGGGGGATGGCAGCCGAACCTGACGCTCGTCGACGTCGACGGTGTCGTGCATGACGTCTTCAGCTCGATGCAGCCCGAGGCGACGGCGAAGGGGCTCGCGCTGGACGCCGAGATCGCGCCGAACGCGTCGCGCGTGCGCGCGGATCCCACCGCGTTCCGGCAGATCGTGCTGAACCTGGTGGAGAACGCGATACGGTACACCCGGGCCGGGCGCGTCACCCTGCGCACGCGCGCCGCCGCGGCGGGGATCTGGGTGGAAGTGAGCGACACCGGGATGGGTATCGCCGCCGAACACCTGCCGCGCATCTTCGAGCGTTTCTACCGTGTCGACGCCGGCCGCTCGCGCGCGGAAGGGGGCACCGGGCTCGGCCTCGCCATCGTGCGCCATCTCGTCGATGCCCATGGTGGGCGTGTGGAGGCGACGAGCACGGTGGGGCGAGGCACGACCGTCGCCGTGCACTTCCCCGCGTGACGTCCGACCGCAATCCGAACGTTACGAGATCGTGCGCGAGCCGAGCGCGCGCCGTCAACCGATGCGAACTCTGCTTCGAGTCGGACCACGTCGTGGCGACGGTGGTCGAACGCGACGCGTCCACCGCGCGTACGTCGCCGCTCGCGCATGCTGGGGCGACCGCTCCGGTCAGAAGTTGACGACGAAATGCACGAAATACGTCTTCAGGCGCGCCGGCGGCAGCCCGACGGTTCCGGTCGTCGTCTGCGGCGGCAGTGCGCCGGACGTCGGAAGTTGCTCCTGATAGTCGAGGGCGATCGTCGCCTTCGAGGAGATGTCGTACGAGAGTCCGGCGACGAGAAAGTGGTAGGCGTAGTCGTTCAGGTTCGTGACCGGCTCGTAGCGGTCGTATCGGGCGATGAGGGCGAGCGGTGACGTGCCGGACGCGTTCACGAACGCGAGCGGGCGGACGACCGTGAAGCCGTACAGCAGCGATCCGTCGACGTCAGTCCGGACGCGTGGAGAGGCCGGCGTGTTGTCGCCGGACTCCGTCCCGGTGGTGCTTCGTCCGTACTCCCCCGCGAGCGTCAGTCGCGGATCCTTGATGCCGACGAGAACGCCGTAGCGGTCCCGTGGCAGCGCCTCGCCGATCGGCGCGATCTGCCCCGCTCCCCCCGACGCGAACTTGCTCGCGAGCGAGCCTCGGTACACCCAGCCGGTCAGAGTGAGCGTGCGGAAGAGCGACGGGACGGTCGTGCTGGACGCGAGTGGCGTGATCGAGAGCCGCGCCTGGTAGTCCTTGAACCGATCGACCTCACGCGCGGCGTATCCCGGACCGTTCGTGATCGCGGCGTATACCTCACCGAGCTTATTCGGCAGCGTGAGCTGCGACGCCACGCCGACGTCGGCAGAGGAGAAGTAGCCGGCGCGCTCGACGCCGCTGTTCGTCAGGTACCGCGGCCAGAACGTCTCCTCGTGCTCGATCTCCACGGTGTGGAGGATGCCGGCGCGCGCGAGCACCGACGCGCCCTGGCCCAGCGACGGAAACGCGTACTGCAGGTACGCGTATTTGGCACGAACGGTATACCCGTTCGAGCCGGCATCCTGGAAGACGTCGGTGGTGACGCGCACGCTCACGCGATCGCCCGCCGGCATGCGGAAGGTGAGATAGGCGCGGTCGACGTTGAACGCATTCGCGTTCGCGTTGCTCTCGCCGGTGTTGTACTGGTAGTTGCCGAAGACGACGCCGGAGAAGTCGAGCGCTGGCTTGTCGCCCGCCCCGCTGGACGGCGTGGCGGTGCTTTGCTGCGCGGCCGCCGGTACCGCGGCGGACAGCGTGGCGGCGAGGATCAGGAATCGAGCCGGTCTGACACGAGACATCGAAGTATCGAGTGAGAGGTGAAGGCCCTTATGGGCGGGCGCGTTCGCGCCGCATGCCTCGGTAAGAAGGCTCCTCCGCATGGGTCACGGAACGAGCATTGGCAGGTCTCCCTTTCGTAACGGCCGCGTCGGTCGATCGGAGCGGCCGCCGTGACAGGACCGTTACATGGGCGGCGTCGAGTCGATACGCAGTCCGGCGACCTTCCAGTCCAAATGGAGACACGCCGACTCGCCTCCGCCGTCGCGACGGCGAACCGTCCCGCGCTCAGCACCGGCGTCGTCGAGCCGGGCGAACGACGCGGTCCGACGAGCGCCGCCGGCCGGCGCGCCTCGATCGAGGGCACCGTCCTGGCCGACCGCGTGTATCGCTGGGCGGTGCTGGCATTCGCGCTGTGCATCCCGCTCCTCCTGCTGGTGATCTTCGTCGAAGTCGGCAGGGCGGGCTGGCCGGCGCTTCGACAGTTCGGCTTCGCGTTTCTCACGACGAGCGTATGGGACCCCGTCGCCGGCGAGTTCGGGGCCGCACCGGCGATCGTCGGCACCATCCTCACCTCCCTCATCGCACTGCTCATCGCGACGCCGCTCGCGCTCGGCGGCGCGATCTTTCTGTCGGACTTCTCCCCGAGCTGGCTCCGGCAGCCGCTGTCCTTCCTGATCGATCTGCTCGCTGCCGTTCCGAGCGTCGTGTACGGCCTTTGGGGCGTGTTCGTGCTGCTGCCGCTGCTGCGCGAGACGGTCATGCCCTTTCTGCGCGACACGCTGCATCTCGGCGCGACGCCGTTCTTCAGCGGGCCCGCGTACGGACCGAGCCTGCTCGCAGCGGGGCTGATCCTCTCGATCATGGTGCTGCCCTACGTCGCGGCGGTATCGCGCGAAGTGCTCCTGGCCGTGCCGCGTGCGCAGCGCGAGGCCGCCCTGGCGCTCGGCGCGACCCGTTGGGAGACCATCACCGGGGCCGTGCTCCCGTACGCTCGCTCGGGGATCATCGGCGGGGTCATCCTCGGGCTCGGGCGCGCGCTCGGCGAGACGATGGCGGTGACGATGGTGATCGGCAACCGCCACGAGCTCTCCGCGTCGCTCTTCGCGCCCGGCTACACCATGGCGTCACTGATCGCGAACGAATTCACCGAGGCGACGTCGGACATCCATCTCTCCGCCCTCATGGCCGTCGGATTCGTCCTCCTGCTGATCACGCTGTCGGTGAACGGGATCGCGCGATGGCTCGTCTGGCGCACGGGCGGGCGGCGGGCATGACCACGCCCGTCGCGGCGGAGCACCGCCATCGAGCGCGCGTGCGCGGCCGCGGTCTCGCACGGCGGCGCGGTACGAGCGTGACGATGATCGCGCTGACCTGCGTCGCCGCCGCGATCGCCATCGTCCCGTTGCTCCTCATCTTCGGCTACCTCCTGCGCGAAGGCGCGGGAGCACTCTCCGTCGACTTCTTCACGAATATGCCGCGCCCCGTCGGCGAGACGGGCGGCGGCATGGCGAACGCCATCGTCGGCACGCTGATCCTCGTCGGCATCGCATCCACCGTCGGTTTGCCGGTCGGGATCGGCGCGGGACTGTACCTCGCCGAACATGGCGGGACCAGGGTCGCGAACCTCGTGCGCTTTCTCGCCGACGTGCTGAATGGGCTCCCGTCGATCGTGATGGGCATCTTCGCCTGGCAGTTCCTCGTCCGCCCGTTCGGACACTTCTCGGCGCTCGCCGGTGGCGCGGCGATCGGCGCGATGATGATCCCGCTCGTCACGCGCACCACGGAAGAGATGGTGCGGACCGTCCCGGGCTCGTTGCGCGAGGCGGCCCTCGCGCTCGGCTACCCGCGCTGGCGCACCTCGCTGCAGATCGTGCTACGCACGGCGCTCGGCGGCATCGTGACCGGCGTGCTCGTTGCGGTCGCGCGCGTCGCCGGCGAGACTGCGCCGCTACTCTTCACCGCGTTCGGCAATCAGTTCTGGTCGACGAACGTCACCGAGCCGATCGCCGCGCTGCCGCTGCAGGTGTTCGTCTACGCGATCAGCCCCTACGACGAGTGGCATGCGCAGGCGTGGGCCGGCGCGCTCGTGCTGATCGCATTGGTCCTCCTCATCAGCGTGCTCGCGCGGGTCGCCGTTCGCGCCCGACACGGCCGGCCCAATGACTGACTCGGCCACGATCGATTCGACGCCGCGACCGAGCGCGGCGCGGGACGCGCCGACCGCGCTCGAGACGCGCCGGCTTCACGCCTGGTTCGGCGCGACCGCCGCCGTACGCGACGTGACGCTCGGCTTTCCCACCCAGGAGGTGACCGCCATCATCGGCCCCTCGGGCTGCGGAAAGTCCACGCTCCTGCGTTGCCTGAACCGAATGCACGAGACGGTGCCACTGGCACGCGTCGCGGGCGAGGTTCTCTTCTTCGGGCGGGACGTCTATGGCCCGGGAGTGGACCCGATCGCGCTGCGCCGCCAGGTCGGTATGGTGTTCCAGCGACCGACGCCATTTCCCACGATGTCGATCCGTGACAACGTCGCCGCCGGTCTCCGCGCGCGGCCTGGAGAACGGCTCGGCCGTCGCGAGGTGGACGCCGTCGTGGAGCGAGCGCTTCGCCACGCGGCGCTCTGGGACGAGGTGAAGGACCGGCTCGGGGGAAGCGCGACCGGGATCTCGGGCGGTCAGCAGCAGCGCCTCTGCATTGCGCGCGCCCTCGCCACCGAGCCTCAGGTTCTCCTCCTCGACGAGCCGACGGCGTCGCTCGACCCCCTGAGCACGCAGAAGGTGGAGGAGCTCGTGTACGAGCTCCGCCAATCGATGACGGTCGTGATCGTGACCCACAACATGCAGCAGGCGGCGCGGGTCTCGGACCGCACCGTGTTCATGCTCGCCGGCGAGATGATCGAGACCGCGGACACGGGGACGATGTTCACGGCGCCCTCCGATTCGCGCACCGAAGCGTACATCACCGGACGGTTCGGGTGAGCGCGGCGACCCGGCCCGCCGAGGCGGACGAGCAGACCGGTCGTATCGACGTCGAACGATTCGATTTCTGGTACGGTGCCACGCAGGCGCTGCACGAGATCGACCTGACGATCGCGCCGCGCGCCGTGACCGCGCTGATCGGGCCCTCGGGCTGCGGCAAGTCGACCTTCCTGCGGTCGATCAATCGACTGAACGAGCTCATTCCCGGCACGCGTCGCACCGGCGAGATCCGGCTCGACGGAGAGAACATCTACGGCAGAGGGGTCGATGTCGTCACCCTGCGGCAGCGCGTAGGCATGGTGTTTCAACGCTCGAATCCCTTTCCGAAGTCGATCTACGACAACGTCGCCTACGGCCCGCGGATCAACGGGACGCCGAGGCGCGAGCTGGACGGCATCGTGGAGTCGGCGCTCCGTCGCGCGGCACTCTGGGACGAGGTTCGCGACCGCCTCCGCGAAAGCGCTCTGGCGCTTTCCGGAGGGCAGCAGCAGCGGCTCTGCATCGCGCGAGCGCTCGCCAACGAGCCGGAAGTTCTGCTGCTCGACGAGCCCGCGTCCGCGCTCGATCCGATCGCGACGCAGAAGGTCGAGGAGCTGGTCTACGCGCTCAAGCGCGACCTCACGGTCGTGATCGTCACGCACAACCTGCAACAGGCGGCGCGCATATCCGACCGGACGGCGTTCTTCTACCTGGGTCGCCTCGTCGAGGTGGGAGAGACGCAGCGGCTCTTCACCAGTCCGCGGGAGTCGCGCACCGAGGCGTACATCACCGGGAGATTCGGATGACCGCAGACGCACCCTTCCGTCATTTTCACGATCAGCTCACCGCCCTCAACCGTCGCGTGCTGGCGATGTCCGAGAAGGCGGAAGCGCTCGTCGAGCTGTCGGTCGACGCCTTCCTCTCGAAGGACGAAGCCAAGGCCGATGCCGTGGTCGCCGGCGACAGGGAGGTCGACGCAATGGAGCTGGAGATCGAGGCGGCGGCGCTCGAGCTGCTCGCGCTCCAGCAACCGATGGCGCGCGATCTCCGCTTCATCGTGAGCGTCATCAAGGTCACGAGCGACCTCGAACGCGTCGGCGATCACGCCGTCAACATCGCGCAGACCGCCCAGCGCCTCATCTCGCTCCAGACGACGATCACGCCCGATCCGGAGATCGAGGAGATGGCTCGCCGCGCGCGCGCCATGTTGGGCGACGCCATCGACGCCTTTCTCCGCGCCGACGGCACCCTGGGGCGCGACGTGTGCGCGCGGGACGACCAAGTGGACGCCCTGCACGAGTCCGTGTTTCGCATCCTGCTCACCCACATGATGGCCGACCCTCGCACCATCAATCCGTCGCTCGAGTATCTGCTCGTCAGCCGCAATCTCGAGCGGGTAGCCGACCTGGCGACGAACATCGGTGAGGACGCGGTCTTCCTTGCCGAGGGGAAGAATATCAAGCACGGCGCAGGAGCGCGCTCCGCCAGCGCGAACGCCGCGAGCGGCTGAGCGCGCACGCGGAACGCCCACCGCCCAGCCGGCACCACTACGTAACAGCGGGGCGCGTGGCTCCGCTCACCGCCGACACGGGCGCCGGCGCGCCGCCGCTACGCAGATATTCGGCGAACTCGTCGGGCAAGGTGCTCTCGAGAATTCCCTGCGCGGCCTCCTCCACGTCGTATGCGAGCCGCACGGGCTCGACGCCGATCCCGTCCCTCGCGACCTCGAGCAGGACGTAACCCGCGCGCGGATCGCCGTCCTTGGGACGGCCGACGCTCCCCGTGTTCACGAAGTGCACGCCCTCGACGACTCGGTGCCACATCACGTGCGTGTGACCGAACGCCACGATGTCGCCCTTCGTCGCGCCGAGACTCCTCGCCATCTTCGTGAGGAACTCGTCCGAGCGATCCCCATGGACGTACACGGTGTTCAGCGCATGATTGCCGTGCACGAGATGGATCGTCGGGCCGGCGACGTGACCGCCGAAGGGCCGGATCGCGACGTGGAACGGCAAGCTGCCGAGGAATCGTTTCGTCGCTTCCGCCGTGTGCGCGAGCGTCCAGGCGTACGACTCGTGCGAGAGCGCCTCCTGCCGCGGATCCTCGTAACGGCACCCGCAGTGCTTGTATCCGGTGGCGACCGTCGAGTCGTAGTTGCCCGCCACACCCGCGATCTCGGCGTGTCGGATCATCGACACGACCTCATCGGGCCATGGCGCGTACCCGACGAGGTCACCGAGATGATAGATGCCCGTCAGGGGACTCCGCGCACCGATGTCGCGTAGCACCGCCTCCAGAGCTGGCCTGTTCGCGTGGACGTCCGAGATCAGCGCGTAGCGCATCGGCGACTTTCTGGTTCGAGGGGAGAGCCGCCGGCGACCGCATCCTGTCTCGCTCGCCGTGCGGCGTCGATGACGCGACGAGCCTCGTTAGCCGATCGAGTCGACCCGGGCCACGAGCGCGCTGCGCATCGCCTCCGGCAGCGGAGCATAGTCGAGCGCGGCTTCCAGTGCCTGGCCGTCGGTGAGCGCCCACTTCAGGAAGTCCGTCAGTTGCTTCGCCTTCTCGGGATTCGGCTGCTTCGCGTACGCGAGGATCCAGGTGAACGACGAGATCGGATAGGCGCCCTTCCCCGGCGCGTTCACGATCGAGATGCGGTAATCGGTGCTCGGCCCCAACCTCTCCACCGCGCCGGCCGCGGCGGCGGTCACCGCCTCGATGCTCGGCGCGACGAACTCGCCGGCGGCGTTCCGGATCGTCGCGCCACTGAGCTTGTTCTGCTTGACGTACGCCAGCTCCGCGTAGCCGATCGCACCCGGCGTCTGCTTCACCTGGCCGGCGACGCCCTCGTTTCCCTTGGCGCCGAGGCCGACCGGCCACTGCAGCTCCTTCCCCTTCCCCGGCCGGCTCGACCACGCCGGACTGACGCTCGAGAGGTAGTCGCTGAACACGTACGTCGTGCCCGAGCCGTCCGACCGGTGCACCACGAGGATGCCGGTCGCGGGGAGGCTCGCCCCGGGGTTGAGCGCCGCGACGCGCGGATCGTTCCACTTCGTGATCTGACCCTGAAAGATCGCCGCGACGACGTCGCCCGTGAGCTTCAGCCCGGAGGGGACGCCCGGAAGGTTGTATATCACCACCACCGCGCCGAGTGCGGTCGGGATGTGCAGCACGGCACCCCCCTTCGCCTTCCCGAGTTCGGCGTCGGACATCGGCGCGTCGCTCGCGCCGAAGTCGACCGTCTGCTCGGAGAGCTGCCGGATGCCTCCACCCGAGCCGATCGACTGATAGTTGATCTTCACTCCGGTCTTGCCGGCGTAGACGTCGAACCACTTCGAGTAGAGCGGGGCGGGAAACGTCGCACCGGCGCCGGTGAGCGCAGCGCCGGACGACGTGGGCGGCGCTGCGCCGGCGGCAGTATCGGTGCGCGTCTGCTTCGATGAATCACCGCATGCTGCGGCGAGCGTGAGCGCGGCAAGCACGTATATCGATCGATGCATGGCTCCTCTGCATGTAGGGTCGGTCCTCGCAGAGAAAGCTGTGCACGACCTGCCGTGGCGTTGAAGGCGTGCGGAGCGACCGTGACACGATCGCGACAATCGATGCCGTTCCGTGACGCGCCGCGGCGAGCCGCCTACAGCGGTCGCGCGGCGTTCAGCACCAGGTACGACAACGCCGCCATGAGGGCGGCGGCGGGAATGGTGAGGATCCACGCCCACACGATGCGTCCCGCGATGCCCCATCGCACCGCGGACAGACGCGTCGTCGCGCCGACGCCGACGATGGACCCGGTGATCGTGTGCGTCGTGCTCACCGGAATCCCCCAGTGCGTCGCGAGCTGGATCGCAATCGCCCCACCGGTCTCCGCCGCGAAGCCACCGAGCGGGCGGAGCTTCGTGATGCGCGAACCCATCGTGTGCACGATGCGCCACCCGCCGAACAGCGTGCCGAGCGAGATCATCGAGTACGCGCCGATCTCCACCCAACGCGGGATCGTGGAGAAGTCCTCGACGTAAAGGCGGTGCATCCAACCCGTCTGGCCGGCGAAGTAGCTCTTGCTCGCCACGAGCAGGCCGAGGATGATGCCCATCGTCTTCTGCGCGTCGTTGCCGCCGTGCGAGTAGGAGAGCGCCGCGGAGCTGAGGAGCTGCGCGGGGCGGAAGACGTGGTCGATCCGCGACGCATTGAGCGCGCGGAAGATCCAGTAGCACGCGACCATCAGCGCGTAGCCGGCGAGGAATCCCACGAGCGGGGAAAGCACGATGAACGTGAGCGTCTGGACCCACTTCGGCCCCCACGTGATCGCGCCGAGCCCCGCTTTCGCCACGGCGGAGCCGGCGTACCCGCCGATGAGCGCGTGCGACGAGCTGCTCGGGATGCCGTAGGTCCAGGTGATCACGTTCCAGAAGATCGCCCCGAGCAATCCCCCGAGAATCACGTGCGGGTCGACGATGCTCTGATCGACCATGCCGCCGCCGACCGCCTTCGCCACCGCGACGTTCCCCATGAAGAGCGCCGCGAAGTTGAACGTCGCGGCCCAGAAGACGGCGGCGAGCGGGCTCAGGACCCGGGTCCCGACGATCGTGGCGATGGAATTCGCCGAATCGTGGAACCCGTTGCTGAAGTCGAAGATGAAGGCGATCGCGATGATCGCGACGACGTACCAGACCACGGCGTCAGGCGTTCTTGATGGAGATGCTCTGTGCCGCGTTGGCGACGCCCATGCAGAGGTCGATCGCGATCTCGAGCGTCTCGTAGACCTCCTTCCACCGGATCACCTCGATGGCGTCCGGCGTGCCCGCGAAGAGCGCGCCGACCGCGTCGTGGTAGATCGCGTCTCCCTCCTCTTCCAGCCGCTTGATCTCCGCCGCCTGCGCACTGACGAGGGCCGGCGTCTTGATCGACATCACCGCCGTCTTGATGTGCTCCGCCGCCTGGCAGATCACGTGCGCCATGCGCTTGGCCGGCTCGCGCACCTCGTTGATGTGCAGCATCACCACCCGGCGCGCGGTCCCATCCAGCCGGTCGATGACGTCGTCGAGGCGCGACGCGAGCTGGTGGATGTCCTCGCGGTCGATCGGCGTGATGAAGCTCTTGTCGATTCGCGTGTTGATCGAGAGCGTCAGCACGTCGGCCTGGTGCTCGACGTCCTTGATCGCCTTCACGAGCTCCGCCGTGCGCGACGGATCGGCGAACAGCTGGTCGAGCAATCCCGCCGCCGTCTTGAGGTGCTCCGCCAACTGATTGAAGAGATCGAAGAACTGCTCGTCGCGCGGGATGAGGCGGTTCAGCATGCGAAGGCGGGTCCGGGTGGAGAGCACGTCGAAGTTACCCGGGCGCGACACGCCGGGCAATTCGCCGGAGCCTACGGGGCCGATCCGCCGTACGAGTGGTGCGGGTGCTCCATCTCGCGGATCGCGTCGCGCTTCGCCACCAGCCGCCGGTTCTCGAACACCTTGATCAACACCACGCCCGCGACGAAGCCGCCGACGTGCGCCCAGACCGCGACGCCGCCCGAGACCTCCGGCCGCATCGGCGTCAGCTCGGGCAGCCCGGTGATCACCTGGAGCGCGAACCACCAGAGCAGCACGAGCCACGCCGGGATCGCGAAAACCTTGAAGAAGATGACGAAGATGAAGAGCATGTTGACGCGCACGCGCGGATAGAGCACGAGGTACGCGCCCATCACCCCCGAGATCGCCCCCGACGCGCCGACCGTCGGCACCGGCGAGGCCGGCGAGACGAACACGTGCGCCGCGGCCGCCACGAGCCCGCACAGCAGGTAGAACACGAGGAAGCGCCCCGGTCCCATGCTGTCCTCGATGTTGTTCCCGAACACCCAGAAGAACAGCATGTTGCCCAGCAGGTGCCCCCAGCTCCCGTGCAGGAACATCGACGTGAGCGGGGTGAACGTGTTGATCGGGTCCCGGTCGATCGCGCACGCGAGCCCATCGCCCAGGGGCACCTGTGCGCCGAGCGGCGCCCGATGCGTGAGCTCGCCCGGGACGAGCCCCAGGGTGCACACGGAGTGCGGCAGGGCCATCCCCTGTCCCGCCCCCTGCACCACCATCCAGACGGCCACCGTGGTCCCGATGATCAACCAGGTCATCCAGGGCGTGTGCAGCGTCGGGTTCTCGTCACTCAGCGGGATCATCCGTGAACTCGCCGTTCGGTGAATCGGGTGGCCTGGCCTCTGCCGAAGAGGCATGACCCGTAGGGGTCCGTCAGCTTGTCACCATCCGCTCCCGCTGGCCATCGGAATCTCTGCCAGACTGGCGCGGGACTGCGGGTCCCGCTCTTGCCCTTCCTAGGGCCAGTTCGCGGCAGCGCAACTGCCGCGCCCTTCACCACACAACGAGGGAAGCAATGGCGGACAAAGTCATCGGCATCGACCTGGGCACCACCAACTCGGTCGTGGCCGTCATGGAGGGAGGCGATCCGGTCGTCATCCCGAACGCCGAGGGAGGGCGGACCACTCCGTCCGTCGTCGGCTTCACCAAGGACGGCGAGCGACTCGTCGGCCAGGTCGCCAAGCGCCAGGCCGTCACCAACCCGCAGAACACGGTCTTCTCCATCAAGCGGTTCATGGGCCGCAAGATGAACGAGATCCAGGAAGAGCAGAAGCGGGTCCCGTACAAGGTCGTCGCCGGTCAGAACGACGTGGCGACCGTCGAGGTCCAGGGAAAGCGCTACACCGCCCCGGAGATCTCGGCGATGATCCTCCAGAAGATGAAGCAGACCGCCGAGGACTACCTCGGCCAGCCGGTGAGCAAGGCGGTCGTCACCGTCCCGGCGTACTTCAACGACGCGCAGCGTCAGGCGACGAAGGACGCCGGCAAGATCGCCGGCCTCGACGTCCTGCGCATCATCAACGAGCCGACCGCGGCCGCCCTCGCGTACGGGCTCGACAAGAAGAAAGACGAGAAGGTCGCGGTCTTCGACCTCGGCGGTGGAACGTACGACATCTCCATCCTCGAGCTCTACGACGTCGACGGGTCGCGCCAGTTCGAGGTGAAGTCGACCAACGGTGACACCCACCTCGGCGGCGACGACTTCGACCAGCGCGTCATCGACTGGATCGTCGGCGAGTTCAAGCGCGACCAGGGGATCGACCTCTCCAAGGATCCGATGGCGCTCCAGCGCCTCAAGGAAGCCGCGGAGAAGGCGAAGATGGAGCTCTCGAGCACCAACTCCACCGACATCAACCTGCCGTTCATCACGGCGGATCAGACGGGGCCGAAGCACCTCAACTACACGCTCACGCGGGCCAAGTTCGAGCAGCTGGTGGACGATCTCATCCAGCGCACGATCCCGCCGATGAAGCAGGCGCTGAAGGACGCCGGACTCGAGCCGAAGGACATCGACGAGGTGCTCCTCGTCGGCGGCTCGACGCGCATCCCGAAGATCCAGGAAGAGGTCAAGAAGTTCTTCGGCAAGGAGCCGAACAAGGGCGTGAACCCGGACGAGGTGGTCGCGATCGGCGCGGCCGTCCAGGGCGCGGTGCTCACGGGCGAGCAGAAGGACGTGCTCCTGCTCGACGTCACGCCGCTGTCACTCGGCATCGAGACTCTTGGTGGGGTCACCACAGTCCTGATCCCCCGCAACACGACGATCCCGACGAAGAAGTCGGAGACGTTCAGCACCGCGGACGACAACCAGACGACCGTCGAGATCCACGTGTTGCAGGGTGAACGTGAGTTGGCGAGGGACAACCGCACGATCGGCAAGTTCCAGCTCACGGGGATTCCCCCCGCTCCGCGCGGCATGCCGCAGGTCGAGGTCACCTTCGACATCGACGCGAACGGCATCCTGCACGTCGGCGCGAAGGACAAGGCGACCGGCAAGGAGCAGAAGATCCGCATCGAGGCGTCGAGCGGACTCTCGGACAACGAGATCGACCGCATGGTCAAGGACGCCGAGAAGAACGCGGACGAAGACAAGAAGCGTCGCGAGGAGATCGACACGCGCAACCGTCTCGACAGCATGACGTACGAGGTGGAGAAGAACGCCAAGGAGTGGTCGGACAAGCTCCCGGGCGATCTGAAGTCGCGGCTCGACGCGTCGGTGGAGCGTGCGCGCAAGGCGCTCCGCGGCGACGACCTGAACGAGATCCGCGCCGCGCAGGAGGAGCTGAGCAAGACCTTCGGCGAGGCGGGGCAGTCGTTCTACGCGCAGAGCCAGGGCGCAGCGGAGGGCGCACCGACCGGTGCGGACGCCGGCACGGCGGGCGACGGCGCGGCGGGTCGGCCGGCGGACGACGTGGTCGAGGCGGACTACGAGATCGTGGACGAAGCCAAGAAATAGGGAATCCGGCGGCCGAGTTCAGCGGCAAACGGAGCGGGCGCCCGGCGTGTCTCAGGAATGGGGAACACGGGGCGCCCGTCTTCGTGTATAGTAGGGAAGACGGGCCGAACGACCATACTCACGAAGGACAGCCAGTATGCCACAGAGCTTCTCCCGCTGGCGGCTCGCCGCCGCGGTCGTGATCGCATTCGCCTGCGGTCTCCTCTTCGCATCGGGGTTCGATCTCACGCGGTTCGGCTTCGCGCAGGACGGCGCCCGAGGCGGCACGAAGGTGGCCTCGTCGCAGGTGCAGTCGCTCGCCGAGACGGGGAGCGCGTTCGAGGCGATCGCCGATCACGTGACGCCGAGCGTCGTCGCCATCCAGACCACCCGCGTCCCGAGCGCGCGGCCGCGCGGCGGACGTCCCGACATCGAGGAGTTCTTCCGCAACTTCCAGCCGGAGCCGCAGCAGCGCGCGCCGCAGGAGGCGAGCGGCACCGGATTCATCGTGTCGAAGGACGGCTACATCCTCACCAACAACCACGTCGTCGCCGACGCCGACAAGGTGTCGGTCACGCTGAGCGACAAGCGCGTGTTCGACGCGAAGGTGATCGGACGCGACCCCTCGACGGACGTCGCGGTGATCAAGATCGACGGGGACGACCTCCCCGTCGCGACGCTCGGCGACGACAACAACGCCCGCGTCGGGCAGTGGGTCGTGGCGATCGGCAACCCGCTCGGCCTCGACTTCACGGTGACGGCGGGGATCATCAGCGCGAAGGGCCGGCCCCTCCACGGGCTCCTCAACAACAACTACGAGATCACCGATTACATCCAGACGGACGCGGCGATCAATCCCGGCAACTCGGGCGGGCCGCTCGTCAACATCCGCGGCGAGGTGATCGGGATCAACAGCGCCATCGCGAGCAGCACGGGCTTCTACGCGGGCTACGGCTTCGCCATCCCCGTGACGCTGGCGAAGCAGGTGATGGACGACCTGATCAAGTACGGGAAGATCCGCCGCGCGGTGATGGGCGTGTCGATCACCGACGCGACCGCCGTCGACGCGAAGGCGGCCGGCATGAAGCAGGTCACCGGCGTGTACGTGCGCTCGTTCAACCCCGAGGACGGGTTCAGCCCCGCGCGTGAAGCGGGCCTCCAGCCGGGCGACGTCATCGTCGCGGCCGACGGGCAGCCGACCGATCGCGTGAGCAAGCTTCAGCGCATCGTGCGCGGCCACAAGCCGGGCGAGACGGTGTCGCTCGACGTGATGCGCTTTGGCGAGAAGAAGACGTTCAAGGTGAAGCTCATCGAAGCGCCCGACGCGCAGCAGGTGGCGGCGGCGGACGGCGACGACTCCAAGCTGGAGCCGGCCGCCGCGACGGACAGCCGCAAGTTCGACAAGCTCGGGATCACCGTCGAGTCGGTGCCGCCGGCGCTCGTCGCGCGCGCGCGGGTCGCGCAGCAGTACCGCAACGGGCTGATGGTGAGCGAGGTGAACGCGCTCGGGCCGTCGTACGGAAAGCTGCGGGCCGACAACACGATCCTCGTGCGCGTGCTCAACCCCGGCCCGCGGCGCGAGCTGCGCAGCGCCACGGATCTCGAGAACGTCCTCTCGGGGATGAAGCACGGCGACGTCGTCACCTTCCTCGCCTACGAGATCCCGCGCGGCCCCGACGATCCCGGCACGGCGCACGCCGTGGCGGTGGAGGTGGAATAACAGCGGTTGACGGTTTGCGGTTGACGGTTGACGGTTGACGGCCGGACGCAGGAGCGTCCCGAGGCCGCTCTCCAGCCGCCGTCGCCGTTCCCGTTTGCTGACGTGAACCGTGAACCGACAAACTGCCTCATCGATCAGCCGACCATCGCCGGTGGCGTTCTGCGCCGTTAGGTTCTCCAGGACGCGAGAGTGGCGGAACTGGTAGACGCAGCAGATTTAGGATCTGCCGCCTCACGGCGTCCGGGTTCGAGTCCCGGCTCTCGCATCGGCCGACGGCCGATCTCCATCGGGCGCGGCGACGCGTGACGCGAGGAGCGCGCTCCACGAACGCTGCTCCGGATCGTGACGCAGTCCCTCCTCGAGCAGGAGTCGGGCGCGTGCGGTGTCGCCGCGCGCGAGCACGATGCCGTACAGCCGCGTGCGCGCCCGCGCCGCGCGCGGGCTGGCCTCGATGGCTCTCGCGAGCCAACGCGTCGCCGTCGTCGTGTCGTGCACGCGCAGCGCCACCGTCGCCGCGTCGGTGAGCAGCTCGGCATCTCCCGGGAAGAGCGCGATCGCCCTGCCGAAGCGTCGCACCGATTCATCGAGCCGTCCCGCGTCACGCGCGGCGTAGGCCAGCAGCTCGTGGCCGCGATAGCTGTCCGGCCTGCGTTCGACCATCGTGGCGAGCACGCTCGGCGTGTCGCGCCAGACCCCCGTCTCGCGCCAGGAGAGCGCCGCGGCCGGAACGCACACGGCCGCGAGCACCCACGGAACCGCGACGCGCCATCGCGTGCGCGCGAGCGCGGCCGCCAGAGCGCCGGCCATCATCGCCGCGCCGATGCTCGGCGCGTACAGGGTCCGAGCCGTGAGGGCCCCTTCGGCAAAGAGCAGATTCGACGTCGGCGCGATCGTCGCGACGAGGATGACCGCGCCGAGCGTGATCGCCGAGGGGCGGCGAACGTGCCGCAGCGCCAGCGAGAGCGCCACGGCGAGGAGCGTTGCGCCGAGGAGCAGTGCCAGCGGATCCGGATGCAGCGCCGAGGCGAGCGACGGAACCTCTTCGATCGCCGGCGGCGCGGGGAGGAACAGCATCGCCGCGGTGCGCGGCAGGAGCATGACCGCGACGCCGATGCGCTCGAGGCTCGGCATCCCGCGGAAGAACGGGTGCGGCTGGTCTCCCGCCAGCGTCCCGAGAACGGCGACGCGCGCGGCGAGCAGCGCAACGGTGCCGAGGAGCGCCGACGTCGCCCACGCGCGGGCGTGCGGGCGCTGGCGTGGGATCGCGGATGCCGCGGCGAAGACGAGCAGCGGCGCGGCCGCGCCGCTCTCCTTCGCGGCGAGCGCCGCCGCGGCGAGCAGCGCGACAGCCAGCCGGAGGCGCGGCGTGGGTGTCGCGTCGCGCGTGACGACGAGCATCGCCGCGGTCGTCGCGAGCGCGCAGAGCAGCTCGGCGCGACCGACGATCGTCGCCGCGGCCTCGGCGTGCACCGGCAGCAGCGCGACCGACAGGCCGGCGACCAGTGCGCCGACGGCGGGAAGGAAGCGCATGGAGAGCCTCACGACGAGCGCCGCGACGAGCGCGTGCAGCAGCACGTTCACGCCGTGCGACGCCCACGTCGGCGCGCGCATGACGTGATCGGCGCCGAGCGTGAGGAGCGTCAGGGGCCGATAGAGTCGCCGCGTGTCGTACCACCAGGGCGCGGCGAGCGCGCCGGGGAGCGAGCGCCACGACGCGATGGCCGGATTGGCGAGGATGGCGGCGTCGTCGAGCGCGTAGCGGTTGCCCAGCGCGGGGAGGTGGGCGACGAGCGCGGCCGTCGCGGCGAGCAGCGGAGCACGGCGAGCGAGCGCGTTCGCCCGCTCGGAAGGGGCCTCGATCACGTGCTCGGCGCCGTCGCTCCCGCCAACGCGACGAGTCGCGAATGGCGCCGAAGCTCGCCGCGCGCATCGGCGAGCGGGCGATACGGCCCGTGCTCCGTGCGCGAAACGAGGATCTCGTAGGCCGGCGGGAGGAGCGCCAGCAGGTCGTCGGCATTGCCGAAGCGCTCGAGCCCCTCCCCCATGTGCACCTCGACGAACAGGTCGGGGCGGTGCGTGTCGAGGGTCGCGCGTGCGCCGCGCAGCACGTGGAGCTCGTAGCCCTCGACGTCGACGAACAGCACCTGCGGCGGGCCGAAGGCGGCGGTGAGCTCGTCGACCGTGACGGCGCGCACGGCGACGGACGCCTCGTCGGACGCGGCGACGTGACCGTTCATCCGCGGCGAGAAGTGCAACACGCCTGGAACCTCCGCGCCGGCGGCGTGCAGCACCTCGATCTGCGCGAGCCCGTTGCGCGCCGCGTTCGCGACCGCCAGCTCGGCGTTGTGCGGCGTCGCCTCCAGGGCGACGACCTGCCCTCGCTCGCCGACGATGTCGGCGAGCATCATCGCGACGAGCCCCTGGTGTGCGCCGACCTCGAACACCCGGACTCCCTCCCGCAGGCGGCCGCGCTCGGCGAGCAGGTCGATCTCGGCCGGCGTCGTCCAGGCGTGGTCGTACCAGCTCCGGCCCATCTCGTCGGCGATCCGGACGGACAGGTCGCGGCGCCCGTAGCGGTGGGTCGCGACGTACGGGCGGAAGCGGGCGCGGCCGAGCGCTTCACGCGCGAGTCCGAGCCGGGTGTACAGCCGGGGAGGGAGCGTACGTCGCAGCAATGAATGAATCATGCGTTCTCGCGAGCGGGAACGGGTGAGCCGGAGCGGCCGTTGCTGGACCGGCGCAGCGATCGTCTCACCTGCGCACACCCTTCTGGAGCGTTGATGCGACGACTGGCGGCCCTGCTGGCGGTAGTGTTCCTCACCGCGTGCGCGAACGAGATGGATCAGAGCACCCGTCCGTCGTCGGTGGTGGGCACCTACGAGCTGCGCGCCTATGGTGGACGATCGTTGCCCGCCCTGGTCTCGCAGGACTCGGTCAGCACGACCGAGGTGCTCAGCGGGGAGCTGGTGATCGCCGCCGACCAGACGTGGGCCGAGACGCGGGTGTATCGCTACACCGACGCGGGGGGGAGCCAGACCGTGTCGCTCGGCAGCTCGGGGAGCTGGGTCTTCGTGCGCGACGACGCGTCGATGCAGTTCAACGACAAGGTGTACGACTATCAGTTCACCGGCACCGCCGCGGGCGGCAGCGTGACGTTGCACCTGAACGACGGAAACACCGTCATCTACGCGCAGTGACGCGGCGCGGCGCTCGCGCCGCGTGACCGGGAACGCCGCCGAGGACCGCGGCATTCCTCCGGAGCTCACATGACTGCGCACGGCCCTGCAAGCGCTCGGGGGCGGGCGTTAGCTTTGGAGCAGTCACCACGTCGCTCCGTCCAAGCGGGCGGAGCCGTCGCCAAGCTCCGGGCCTCGTCGATCCGCATGGACATCCAGATCACCACCAAGAAGAGCGAGGGAGTCGAGCGGCTGCTCGAGGTCTCCGTGCCGCTCGCCACCGTGGCCGCCGAGGAGGAGAAGACGGCGCGCCGCTACGCGAGCCAGGTCCGGCTCCCCGGCTTCCGGCCGGGCAAGGCGCCCGCCGCGATGGTGCGCAAGCGGTTCAAGGACGCCATTCGCCAGCAGGTGCTGGAGACGCTCGTGCAGGAGGCGTTCAAGGAGGTGATGGAGCGCGAGCAGCTGGACGTCGCCGCGCAGCCGCACGTGCACGACGTGAAGTTCGACGAGGGGCAGCCGCTCACCTTCGAACTGCACCTCGAGGTGCGGCCGAAGCTGGAGCTGGCGCGCACGGAGGGGTTCCGGGTGACGCGCGTGGAGCAGCCGGTCACCGACGAGAGTGTCGCGGAGCAGATCGAGACGATCCGCGATCAGAAGGCGACGTGGGCGCCCGTGGAGGAGAAGCCGCACGAAGGCGACATGGTGAAAGTGCTGCTCGCCACCCCCGACGCGGCGGGGGGCGAGATGCCCGAGGGGAGCCCGTACAACCTCGTGCTCGGGAGCGGCCAGGCGATCCCCGGCGTCGAGGAGCTGATCATGGAGCTCGCGCCGGGCGAGACGAAGGAGCGCGTCGTGAAGTGGCCGGAGGACTTCCCCGATGAATCCCAGCGCGGCGCCACGAAGAACGTGCGCGTGACGCTCCAGGAGGTGAAGCGGAAGACGTCGCCCGCGCTCGACGACGCGTTCGCGCGCGAGGTGGGCGACTTCGATTCGATCGATGCGCTCACGGCGGCGGTGCGCACGGATCTCGGCGAGCATGCAAAGCGCGACGCCGACGCGCTCGTGCGCCAGCAGCTCGTCGACGCGATCGTCGAGGCGAATCCGTTCGACGTGCCGCCGAGCTGGGTCAACCGGCTGATCGACGGCTACATGCAGGCGTACAAGATCCCGGAGGAGCAGCGCCAGCCGTTCGCGGCGGAGTTCGTGACGGTGGCGGAGCGCCAGGTGCGGCGGGACATGATCATCGACGCGCTGGCCGAGCAGCACGAGCTCGCGGCCACCGAGAAGGACGTGGACGACCGGGTGGCGCAGGTTGCCGAGCAGCGGGGCGCGGACCCCGGGCAGGTGTACGCGTCGCTTCAGAAGGCGGGACGACTCCAGGAGATCGAGCGCAGCATCACCGAGGAGAAGGTCTTCGAGTGGCTGCTGGCACACAACGAGATCACGAGCGGAACCAACGGGTGAGGGATCCCATGGCCACACTGTACCCACCATACGTCATCGAGCGCTCCAGCCGGGGCGAGCGCAGCTACGACATCTTCTCGCGGCTCCTGATGGACCGCATCGTCTTCCTCGGCACGCCGATCAACGACGACGTCGCGAACATCATCATCGCGCAGCTGTTGTTTCTCGAAGCGGACAACCAGGACCGCGACATCTTCGTGTACATCAACTCGCCGGGTGGCAGCGTGTCGGCGGGTCTCGCGATCTACGACACGATGCAGTACCTGAAGGCGCCGGTGAACACGATCTGCATGGGGCTCGCGGCGAGCATGGGCTCGTTCCTGCTGGCGGCGGGGCGCAAGGGGAAGCGGTCGGCGCTGCCGCACTCGCGGATCATGATCCACCAGCCGTCGGGGGGAACGCAGGGCACGGCGGCGGACATCGAGATCCAGGCGAAGGAGATCCTCTTCCTGCGGCATCAGCTCAACTCGATCTACAGCAAGCACACCGGGCGACCGGTGGAACAGATCGAGCGCGACATGGTGCGCGACTTCTTCATGTCGGCGGAGGAGGCGAAAGCGTATGGCCTGATCGACAACGTGATCACGAGCCGCGGCGAGATCGTGGACGCACAGGTGATCCAGTCGCAGGTGGCGGCCACCGTCGGCGCGAAGTAAGCTTCGTCACCGGGGTTCGTGAAAACGTTCACGAGCCCCGATCGTCTTTCTTGACCGGGTCCGACGCCACTGTTAACTCTCGGATACCCTCCTGCCCCGGCCCCCCTGGGCGTGCGCCTCCCGCTGAGTCACCGCCATGTCGCACGATAAACACCTCCGTTGCTCGTTCTGCGGCAAGTCGAAGGACTCGGTCCGGAAGTTCATCTCTGGCCCGTCGGTCTACATCTGCAACGAGTGCATCGCGCTCTGCAACGAGATCCTGGCGGAGGACGAGGAGCGCGAGGTCGCCGAGGCGATCACGCAGGTCCCGACGCCGCAGGAGATCAAGGAGACGCTGGACGGATACGTGATCGGGCAGGAGCGCGCCAAGAAGGCACTCGCTGTTGCCGTGTACAATCACTACAAGCGGATCAACAGCGCCTCGGTGCGCGAGGACGACGTCGAGCTCGACAAGTCGAACATCCTCCTCATCGGCCCCACCGGCGTCGGCAAGACGCTGCTCGCGCAGACGCTCGCGCGGATCCTCGACGTTCCGTTCACGATCGCCGACGCGACGACGCTCACCGAAGCGGGCTACGTCGGCGAGGACGTGGAGAACATCCTCGTCCGGCTGCTCCAGGCGGGTGACTTCAACGTCGCCGAGTGCGAGCGCGGGATCGTCTACATCGACGAGATCGACAAGATCGCGCGGAAGTCGGAGAACCCGAGCATCACGCGCGACGTGAGCGGCGAGGGGGTGCAGCAGGCGCTCCTCAAGATCCTCGAGGGCACGGTCGCCAGCGTGCCGCCGCAGGGCGGCCGGAAGCACCCGCAGCAGGAATACATCCAGATCAACACGAAGGACATCCTGTTCATCTGCGGCGGCGCCTTCGACGGCCTCGAGAAGATCATCGAGGCGCGCACGGGCCGCCGGCAGATCGGCTTCTCGAAGACCGAGACCGATCCGATCCGCGCCGCGACGCTGGCCAAGAACGCGTTCGCCGAGGTCGAGCCGGACGATCTGCTCCGCTTCGGTCTGATCCCCGAGCTCGTGGGCCGGCTCCCGGTCACCGTGCCGCTCGAGGGGCTCGACGAGGAGTCGCTGGTGAAGATCCTCCAGGAGCCGAAGAACGCCCTCACGAAGCAGTACACGAAGCTGTTCGACCTCGAGGAGGTGAAGCTCACCTTCGAGCCGTCGGCGCTGCGCGCGATCGCCCAGAAGGCGCTGAAGCGCGGCACGGGCGCGCGCGGGCTCCGCGCGATCCTCGAGGAGCTGCTCACGGACGTGATGTTCGACCTCCCGACCCGCGAGGACGTGGTCGAGGTGAAGATCACCGAGGCCAGCGTGATCAACGGCACGACCCCGCTGCTCGAGCTGGCGCCGACGAAGCGGAAGAAGGAAGCGTAGGCGACGCGGCATCCGGCCACGGGGGCGCCCGGTACGATCGTACCGGGCGCCCCCGTGGCCGTTAAGTTTCACCAATGCCCACCTTTCCCACCGACGGCGGCCCGCTCGTCGCGCCCGAACGCCTCCCCGTCCTCCCGCTCCGCGACGTGGTGGTGTTCCCGCACGTCGTCATGCCGCTGCTCGTCGGGCGCGCGGCGTCGCTCGCGGCGCTCGAGGCGGCGAACGACGACGAGCGGCTCGTGCTCCTCGTCGCGCAGCGCGAGGCCGAGACGCAGGAGCCGGCGGCGGCGGATCTCTACCGCGTCGGCGTAGTGGCTCGGGTGCGCCAGCTCTCGCGGCTCGGCGCGGGGACGGTGCGCGCGCTCGTCGAGGGGGTCGCGCGCGGCCGCGTGTCGCGCTACGTGCCCGGCACCGATTGTCTGCGCGCCGTCGTCGAGCCGATGCCCGCACCCGTGCTCGGACCCGAGGACGAGGTGCTGCTCCGGCGTACGCTCACGCTGTTCGAGGAATACGTCGCGCTGCATCGCCGGCTGCCGACGGAGCTGGTCTCGATCATCGCCGAAGCGGAGACGCCGGCGCGGCAGGCATTCGCCATCGCGGCGCACGTCGCCACGCGGCTCGACCGGCGCCAGGCGCTGCTCGCGATCGACGAGTTGCCCGCCCTGCTCCGCGCGCTCGGCGACCTGCTGACGAGCGAGATCGATCTGCTCAAGCTCGAGCGCAAGATCGACGACGACGTGCGCGGCTCGCTGTTCCAGAACCAGCGCGAGTTCTACCTGCAGGAGCAGCTCAAGGCCATCCACCGCGAGCTCGGCGGCGAGGAGGGGGACGAGGGAGACGACCTCGCCGCGCAGCTCGAAGCCAAGCGGCTGCCGGAGCCGGTGCTCGCGCGCGCGCGACGCGAGCTGCGCCGGCTGCGCCGGCTCTCCTCCATGTCGCCCGAGGCCGGCGTCGCGCGGACCTGGCTGGACTGGATTCTCGCCCTGCCGTGGACGGAGCGCACCGACGACGTCCTCGACGTCGCCCATGCGCGGCAGGTGCTCGACGAGGATCACTACGGGCTCGAGGACGTGAAGGAGCGCGTGCTCGACCACATCGGCGTGCTGTCGCTCGTCGAGAAGCTCGAGGGTCCCATCCTCTGCCTCGCCGGTCCGCCCGGCGTGGGCAAGACCTCGCTCGGCCGGTCGATCGCGCGTGCGATGGGGCGCCGGTTCGTGCGCATGTCGCTCGGCGGGGTGCGCGACGAAGCGGAGATCCGCGGCCACCGGCGTACCTACATCGGCGCGATGCCGGGCCGGCTCGTGCAGGCGATGCGGCGCGCCGAGGTGGTGAATCCGGTGATCCTGCTCGACGAGATCGACAAGCTCGGGAGCGACTACCACGGCGATCCCGCCGCCGCACTGCTCGAGGTGCTCGACCCGGAACAGAACCGTGCGTTCAACGATCACTACCTCGAGCTCGACTACGACCTGTCTCAGGCGCTGTTCATCACGACGGCGAACTCGCTCGCCGACATCCCCGAGCCGCTGCGCGACCGGATGGAGATCATCCGGTTGTCCGGCTACCTCGATCAGGAGAAGTACGCGATCGCGCGCCAGTTCCTCGTGCCCCGCCAGCTCAGGCAGCACGGCATCGACCCCGCCACCATCACGCTCGCGCCGGACGTCGTGCCGACGATCGTCCACACGTACACCCGCGAGGCGGGGGTCCGCGAGCTCGAGCGGCGCATCGCGCGGATGGCGCGCAAGCTCGCGCGCGCGCGGGCGGAGCGGCGCGCCGCCTACGCACCCGGCGCCGACGACACGTCGGCCGGCGCCGTCGTCGACGCGGAGCAGCTTCACGGCATGCTCGGCGTGCCGCCGTTCGATCCCGCGGCGACGACGCTCGAGGACAAGGTCGGGGTCGCGACCGGGCTCGCCTACACGAGCACGGGCGGCGACGTCCTCGAGATCGAGGTGAGCGTCGTGCCGGGACGCGGCAAGCTGCAGCTCACCGGCACGCTCGGCGAGGTGATGAAGGAGTCGGCGAGCGCCGCGCTGAGCTACGCGCGCGCCCGCGCCGGGACGCTCGGCCTCGAGCGGGAATTCCTGCGCACGCGCGATCTCCACGTCCACATCCCCGCCGGCGCGACGCCGAAGGACGGCCCGAGCGCGGGGATCGCCATCGCGTGCGCGATCGTGAGCGCACTGAGCGGCATCCCGCTGCGCGGCGACGTCGCGATGACGGGGGAGATCACGCTGCGCGGTCGCGTCCTCGCGATCGGCGGGTTGAAGGAGAAGTCCGTCGCCGCGCTGCGCCATCGAATCGCCGAGGTGATCGTGCCCCAGGAGAACGCGCGCGACCTGGGCGAGCTGCCGCCCGAGGTGAAAGCGGGCATCCGCTTCCATCCCGTCCGCACGATGGACGAGGTGCTGGCCGTGGCCTTGGCGCGGAGCGGCGCGCGTGCCGAGGAGGCGCCGTCTCCGCTGGTGACGCATTGAGCGACCCGACCGATCCGCTGCCGATCCGGTCGCTCGAGTTCATCGGCCCGATGGCGACGGCGGGAGGATGGCGACCGCCGAGCGAGCTCCCGGAGGTCGCCTTCGCCGGCCGATCGAACGTCGGAAAATCGTCGCTGCTCAACCGCCTGGTGAAGCGCAAGGCGTTCGCGCGCGTGAGCGGCACGCCCGGGCGCACGCGCGAGATCAACTTCTTCAAGGTCAACGACCGCTTCGTGCTCGTCGACCTGCCGGGTTACGGCTACGCGCAGATCTCGAAGGCGCGGAAGGCGGAGTGGCGTCCGCTGATCGAGGGCTACCTTCGCTCGGCGCCCGAGCTGCGCGGCGTGGTGCTGCTGCTCGACGTACGGCATGCCCCGTCGCGCGACGATCTGCAGATGCTCGATTTCCTCGCCGAGCTCGGCGCGCCGACGGTCGTCGCGCTGACGAAGACCGACAAGCTGCCGGCGCGCGAGCTACCGGAGCGCGTGCGCGAGATCGGGGAGGAGCTCGGCCTGGACGAGGCCCAGATGATCCCGTTCAGCGCGACGACGAATCTCGGTCGCGACGAGCTCGCGGCGGCGGTCGCCGCGCTCGTGGAGCAGCCGTCGTGGCGTGCGTCCGCCGAGCGCGGCGACGAGAGCGAGCCCGTGCGCTAGAAGTCGGCGCCGAGCGAAATCCGGAGCGTGCGCGACGCGCCCGGCATGATGTTGTTGTTCCCCTGCGAGGTGGCGTAGTAGCGCGTATCGAGCAGGTTCTCGACGTTGAGCTGCGCGCGCGTGTGCCAGGGGAGCCCGACGAACAGCGCCGCATCGTAGCGCGTGAACGACGGCAGCGTGACGGTGTTGTCGAGCGCGGCGTACATGCTCGACTGATACACCGCGCCGAGACCGGCGCCGACGGACGGAGCGAGCTGCACGCGGTTCCAGAGCGACAGCGTCGAACGCGGCACGAGCGGCACCGTGGCACCCTCGGCGCCGGCTCGCGTCGCGCTCGTGATCCGCGCCGTCTGCGACGACCATCCCGCGACCACCTGCCACGACGGCGTCAGCGCTCCCGTCGCTCCGAGCTCGTACCCGGTGGAGCGCTGCGCGCCGGTCTGCACGGTGCGCGAGGGGTCGAGCGGATCGGGAGCCGTGCTGTTGTTGCGATCGAGCTGGAAGACCGCGCCGGTGAGCGAGAGAGCGGAATGCAGATCCCACTTCGCACCGACCTCGAGATTGCGGAAGCGCTCGGGCTCGAGCGTCTCCGTCGTCGCGGTGAGCGAGGAGAACTGGTCGCCCGAGCTCGGGAGGTGCGACACGCCGTACGACGCGTACAGGGATGCGGCGGCGATGGGCTTGAAGATCAGCCCCGCGCGGGGCGAGACCAGCCGGTCGTAGCGCGCCAGATCGCCGCCGTCCCGATGATCGTGAAAGCGAATCGTGAAGGCGTCGACGCGCACGCCGGCGATCGCCTGCCAGTGCGGCCCGAGCGCCACCTGATCCTGCACGTACAACGCACCGACGTCGACGCGCACGTCGTTGTCCGCGTCGGTGGGCGACTGGCGGAACTGCACTCCCGTGGGCGCGTCGGGAGTCGCGAAGGGAACGGTCAGCGTCGTCGCATCGCCGAAATAGCCGGTCTGGCGGACGTTGTCGGTCGATTGACGCGAGAGCTCCGCGCCCGCGAGCAGCGTGTGCTTCACCGCGCCGGTGACGAGCGAGCCGGTGAGATCGGTCTGGTTGAACACGCTCGCGCGGTCGTGCGCGTTGTCGTAGCCGCGCAGCTCGACCTGGGTGCCGGTGGAATCCACCGCGCCCGGCACGACGTTCCGGTAGAACTTGTCGTAGCGCGCCGCGCGCGTTCTGTTGCGCAACGTGAGGCCGGCGCCGAGGACGCGATCGACGAGGATCGTGCCGGCGTCGACGTCGGAGCGCGAGACGTTCACGGCGGGATCACCGAAGAACGCGGTGATCGGCGCCGGCGACGGAGCGCCGCGGAACGACGGAATGCCGCGATCCGCGCTGCGGTCGTCGTGGAAATGCTCGTAGTCGACGCGAAGGGTGGTCCCCGAGCCGGCGAGAATGGTCATCGTCGGCGTCACCCCGCTCCGCGAGATGCGCGCGGCATCACGGAAGCCCGACGAGCGCTCGTACATCGCGTCGAAGCGGACGGCGGCGCGGTCGCCGAGCGGACGGCCGACGTCGACCGTACCACGCTTGTGCTCGAACGAGCCGCCCTCGATGGTGAGCGTGCCGACCGGCGTCCAGGACGCCTCCTTCCGGACCTGATTGATGATCCCGCCGCCGCCCCCACGGCCGAAGATCATCGCGTTGGCGCCCTTGAGGGCCTCGATGCGCTCGACGTTGTAGAGATCCCGGAGGTACTGCGCGTCGTCGCGCACGCCGTCGACGAAGAAGTCGGCGGTGGTCGCCTGGCCACGGATGACCGGCGCATCGCGATTGCCCTCGCCCTGCGCCATCGTGACGCCCGGCACGTAGCGGAGCGCGTCGGCCATGCTCTGCATGGCCTGGTCGGCGATCACCGCGTGGGTCAGGATCGTGGCGGACTGTGGCGTGTCGCGAAGGGGCGTCGGTGTCTTCGTCGCGGTGCGCGTCGCGAGCACGGCGTACGCGTCCCGACGCTCCCTCGGCGCGACGACCCGTACTCCCTCGATGCGACGCGGGCGCGCGGGGCCTGCGCTGTCCGGCGACGCTGGTGCGCCGCCCGCGCTGTCGGCCGGCTCGCTCGTAGATTGCTGCGCTTCGGCGCGCATCGCGGTCGCGAGAAGGAGCAACGAGACGGCGAACGCGATTCGGCGCGGAGGCGGGAGGGACATCGGGAGTATTTTTGTCTGGATTATGGATACGTCGGAGGGCGAATGGCCTGCTCGCTCCGCCACGTCGGCGCATGATATCGAGCCCGAGTCAATCCCGTCAAGATTAGTCGGGATTAACCAGGTGCGCGCCGAGGGCGTCCTCGACACATTAGACCTATGACCTACCTCCCTCTCCGCACACTGCCGCCGCGACCGATGGACGCACTGTCCGCCGCGTGGCTCGAGCGGCTGGCCGACCGGCTGTCCCGCACCGAGGGCGACCTCGCCGCCCATCGGGCCGTGGTGTGTAGAGAGACCCTCGCCGAGCTCGCCTACCCGGCGTTCGCGGGGAACTGGGAGGAGGCGGTGAACGACGAGGCGCTCCCGCTCGGCACCCGGCTGGCTCTGTCGCGGCTCGACCCGCGCAACGTGACCCTCGAGCCCGAGTATTACAGCGACTGCGACGACGCGCGGTTCCAGCCGGTGAAGCCCCTGCTCTGGCTCTGGTACTCGTTCGACCGGCTTCCGATCGGCGGGCAGAACGTCGAGCTCGGGATCCCGCTTCGCCGCATGCTCGCGCCGCTGATCTTCAAGCGCTGCGGCGCCAACTTCAAGGCGTTCCAGCACGTGGAGTTCTCGTTCGGCTACAACCTCGAGGTCGGCGACAACGTCGTGGTCCACCGCCACGTCCTGCTCGACGACCGCGGGGGGATCCGGCTCGGCAACCGGGTCTCGATCAGCGACTACGCGAACGTCTACAGCCATACCCACAGCATCGTGGAGCAGGCGGAGGTGACGAACGCGCAGACGGTGCTGGAGGACGGGGTGCGCATCACGTATCACGCGACCGTGCTCGCGGGAGTGCACGTCCACGAGCAGGGGATGGTGGGCGCGCTGGCCGTGGCGACGAAGGACGTACGGCCCTACCACGTTTACGTCGGCATCCCGGCGAAGAGCGTGCGGGTGAAGCCGAACGCGCCCGAGCCGGCGACGATCCTGCGGACCACGGAAGGCCGGCTCCAGCGCCCGACGCCCGAGCTCTGAGCCGGCACCCTCAGAACACGCGCAGCACGTCCTCCACCGGCCCAGCGTCGCCGGTGCCGAGCAGGTGGAGGACGTCGCGCAGCGCGGCACGCTCGCGCGGCCAGACGAACCGCTCGAGCGCCTCCTCCGGCGCGAGCCACTCGTGCCTCATGTGCTCCTCGCCGAGCGACACGGCCTCGCTCCGGTCGACGAAGGCGGCGAAGACCACCGCGAGCTCCACGGTCGCCAGCCGGTGCAGATAGAACGGCTGCACGGTGACGTTGTACAGCCGGCGCACGGTGAGGCCGGTCTCCTCGCGTACCTCGCGCACCGCGGCCTGCTCGGGCGTCTCTCCGGCCTCGATGTGCCCGTGCACGCTCTCCCACGCCGTGGGGCAGCGCGTGCCGAGTGATCGCTGGAGCGTGAGCACGCGCCACCCGGCCGCTTCGGGGGCGACGAGGTAGACGTCGATCGTGCCGACGGAAACCCGGGTCATGACGTTGCTGCCTCCACCGCGCGAGGGTCGTCGCACGCGCGCCGGCGACGTCGCCCAGCGAGGCACCGGGCCAGCGCTCATCCGCCACGCCATCGCAGGAGCGCGATGATGGTGGCGAGCACGACTCGGCCGTGCGTGCCGGCGGGGAGCACCACGGTCGCGTCCCGCGCCAGCAGGCGAAGATGCTCGTTCGTGGCGCCCTCGGGCGCCAGTGCGACGACCAGCCGCGGTCGAGGCGACGCGATCGCACGCGGACTCCCATCGGACGTGCTCCAGTCGCTGGGAGGAGCGCCGAGCGTGACGACGGCGTCGAGCGGGTCCGAGTGGTCCGACTCGTTGGAGAGGGGGACGATCTCGACCTCCGCGCCCGCCGCCGCGGCGACGAGCTGGCCGCGGGCGGCGCCGCTCACGGCGCCGGCACGCGAGCTCCACCAGCCGATCCGAACGACGTCCGGGCGCTCGCCGACCACGACGGCCGGCTCCGTCACGACCTTCGCCGGCTCGGCGCAGATCCGGCGCAACTCGTCGATCGTGGTCTCCCCGCGGCGCACGAGGGCGAGACCGGACTCCCAGAGCGACACGCACCCGTTGGCGCGAGCGGCATCGGCGATCCGCTCCGGGGGCGCCGCCGCCGCGACGCGCCGCTCGAACTCGGGCGATGCGACGAGAATCTCGGCGATCGCGCGCCGGCCGCGATAGCCGGCGCCGCCGCAGTCGCGACAGCCGGCGCCGGCGCATCCAGGGCACGCACGCCGCACGAGCCGCTGCGCGATGACTCCCTTCACGGCAGACGCGATCTGGTAGCTCGCCGCACCGATGTCGACGAGGCGCGTGATCGCACTCGCCGCATCGTTCGTGTGCAGCGTGGAGAAGACCAGGTGCCCCGTGAGCGACGCCTGGATCGCGATCTCGGCCGTCTCACGGTCGCGGATCTCACCGACGAGAATGACGTCCGGGTCCTGGCGCATGATCGAGCGCAGCGCCGCGCCGAAGGTGAGACCCGCCTTCTCGTGCACCTGGACCTGCACGATGCCGGGGAGGCGGTATTCGATCGGGTCCTCGACCGTGACGACGTTGACCCCGCGCGCCTGCACCTCGCGCAGCGCGGCGTAGAGCGTCGTCGTCTTGCCCGAGCCCGTGGGGCCGGTGACGAGCACCAGCCCTTCACGCTGCTCGAGGAGGGAGCGGATGCGGGCGAGGTCGTGCTCGGCGAAGCCGATCGCGTCGAGCGTCCGAAGGCCGGCGCTGCCGTCGAGGACGCGGATGACGATCTTCTCGCCGTGCGACGCGGGGAGCGTGGAGACCCGAAGGTCGACCACCGCGCCGCGCACGGCGACGCGCGCTCGGCCGTCCTGCGGGCGCATCCGGTCGGCGATGTCGAGGCCGGAGAGGATCTTCACGCGCGACACGAGCGACGGCGCGAGCGAGCGGGAAAGGGTACGCGCCTGGCGCAGCACTCCGTCGATGCGGTGGCGCACCGCGATTCCCTGCTCTTCCGGCTCGACGTGGATGTCGCTCGCGCCCTCCTCGATCCCCTCGGCGATGAGCTGATCGACGAGCCGGATCACCGACGCGACGTCGTCCGCGCCGCTCTCGGCGTCGGCCGCCTCGAAGCGGAGGTGCTGCACCTCGACGGGAGGCGCCGACGGGAGATCGGCGCGGCTGGCCTGGCCGCCGTACCAGCGCGCGATCTGGCGCGCGATCTCGTCGGACGATGCCTGCGCCCACCGTACGGGACGGCCCGTGGCGAACGCGACGCCGCGCTCCGCGTCGAGGTCGAGCGGATCGCTCGTGGCAACCAGCAGCTCGCCGCCGTCCACGCGGAGCGGGAGGACCGAGTAGCGGCGCGCCCACCGCTCGGAGAGCAGCGCGATCGCGGACGGGTCGACGCGCCCGAAGTCGGCGCACGGGAGATCGCAGGTCGTCGGCACGCGCGCATGGTACGCGTCACGCGCGAGGCACCGTCATCGATCCCGTGCGATCGGGTATCGAATCGTGCCCCGCCCGGTCAGGCCGCGTCGCGCGAGGCCGGGCCATCGCGCGCGGCGAGGCGGGCGAGCTCGCGGTCGTGCTCGCGCGAGAGCAGCACGAGCGCGCAGAGCGCGCCGACGAGGGCCATGAACATGTCCCACTGCGTATCCCAGACGTCGCCCTGCGTGCCGAGGAAGGCGTCGGCGGAAGAGCCGCCGAGGAGGGCGGCGAGCCACTCGATCAGCTCGTACGTCGCGCTCACCGCGAGGCAGACGCACACGACGAGAAAGAACAGCCACTTTCCGGGCACGAGCGGCGAGCGGCGCAGCAACACCTCACGCGCGACGATCGCGGGGACGAACCCCTGCGCGAAATGTCCGAGCCGGTCGTAGTGGTTGCGGCCGAGGTGGAACGCGTCCTGGAGCCAGAAGCCGAGCGGCACCCTGGCGTAGGTGTAGTGTCCGCCGAGCATGAGGATGAGGGCGTGGACGAACAGCAGCCGATAAGCGAGCGGCGTGAGGGGAAAGCGCGTCGCCGTGACGACGAGGATCGGGACCGCGATGAAGATCGGTGCGACCTCGAGCACCCAGGTCCCCGGTTCGGCGGCGCCGATGCGGGAGAGGGCGAGACAGACGAGGGCGAGGACGAGGAGAACGCGCGGCTCGATGGACCGCGTCACAGGATCCCCCAGAAGTCGCGCGACACATCGACGTCGAAGCTCCATCGTCCCTTGCGCAGCCCGCGCGCGACCTGGAGCCGCAGCAGGTCGAAGAACGGCATGACGGCGACGCCGACGCTCGGATAGACGCCGGTGGGATGATCGACGTCGGCCGACGTCGCCCGGCGCGCGAAGGTCGCCTGGGCGAAGGGCGCGAGCGTCGCGCGCCCCGGGATGCGGCCGAACCTCCCGAGCGCGATCGCGGGCGCGGGGACGCCGGTGCGCCACTCGATGCGTTGCGTCGCGGCGGCGACGCTCGGGAGCTCGTGGAACGCGTAGCCGGGCGCGCTGAGCGGGCCGCCGAAGTAGAGCCATTCCTGCGGCGGGATCGGACCGTTCGCCCCGACCGCGCCGGCCGCGGTGTAGAGCACGAGGCGTCCCGCATCGAACGGGCGCTCGAGCTGGACGCTGCCGAACGCGCGGCCGACGGTGGTGCGCGGCACCGGGAACGCCGCGTCGTCGGTGGCGATGCGCGACGCGCGCAGCTCGCCCGCGAGCCGGAGCTCGGTACCGAGGAAGGAGAGCGCCGTCGGGCGGTCGGCGGCGAGCGAGAGGCGCACGGCACGGAGCGGGGTGGCGGGGACGATCGGCTCGTAGCGTCCGGTCGCGGGCGTGGCGCGGACGTCGAGCGGCCGCTGGCGCTCGAGCGACGCATCGAGATGCAGGCGGAAGCCGGCGAGTCCCAGCGCGTCGACGCCGACCCCGCCGCCCTGCACCCCGTACGGATCCGTGAAGTCGGATCCGAACTCCTGCGCGGCGAACGAATTCACGAGGCGGGAGCGCTCGTCCACGTCGCCCGCGTCGCGGAAATCGCGCATGCCGAAGAGTCGTACGCCCCAGCGCGGCGATTGCCACGAGAGCGTGGCGCTTCCCTTCCCCTGCCGGTCGTCGATGCCGTAGCGGCCGTGGAGCGCGACGCCGATGCCGCGGCCGAAGCGCGACGCGAGCCCCGCGCCGATGGCGAGTCCTTCCGCGCGATCGACGCGAGCGAAGTCCGAGGCGCCGACGGCCGAGAGCGTGAGCGCCTGCGGGCGGCGCAAGGCCTGCGCGCGCACGAGCGCGCGCGCCTCCTCCTGCACGCGGCGGATGTCGGCGTTCGTCACCGCGCGCACGTCCGGCGGAAGCGAGTCGAGGATCCGGCCGCCGAAGTGGAAGGTGTCGCGCACCGCTTCCGGCGCGAAGACGATCTCGGGCCCGGTGAAGATGTTGGGGGAGAAGCCCGTGTTCACCGCGTAGTCGCCGATCACCCACCGGCCGCGGATGATGCCCCGGACCGGATAGTCGAGCCAGGTGCCGCCGCGGCGGATCTCGATCTCCTGCTGGCGCGGCAGCCAGAAGCGGCCGTTCACGAGACTGTTCTCGATGACGACGAACAGATCCTCGAGCGCCTGGTCGATGAACGCGGCACGCGTGAAGTTGAACGCCATGCGCACGACCTGCGCGTCGTCGCGGTCGATGTACATCGCGCCGATGATCCGCGGCTGGCGGTCGTCCTTCGGCCGCACCTTGACCTCGTACAGCACGATGGTGCGTCCGGGGAGGATGAGCGGCAGCGAGTCGCTGATCGCGAAGTCGTAGGTCTCGAGGCCCGCCGGCGAGAGCGGGTGCGGGACGTCGCGCACCTCGTCGCCCTCGCCGAGCCGGATGATCGCCGGGAAGTTGTTCTGAACGATGCCGAGGTGATCGCGATGGTACGCGATGTCGGTGGGAAGGAGGAGCGTGTCGCGCCGCCCGACGATGCGCTGCTTGCTGAGGTTGGGCGCCCGCCAATAGACTTCGTTCACGAGCTCGTCGGCCTTCACGACCTTGGGCGGCTCGGCGAGCCCTTCGCCGACCTGGGCGAGGAAGGTGACGTACCCGTGCGCGACGGCCTTGTAGTCCCGGAGCCCGGTGTCGGCGAGCTGCTGCGCGCGGCGCGCCGTCGCCCGCTCGACGAGCTCGCGCGAGCGCGCGTCGTTCCATTGCTGGGCGCCGGCCGAGCGTGGCGCGAGCGCCATCACCGAACCCCACGCGGCGAACGCCGCGACGAGCACACGATGCATTCTCGAAAGGTCGCCCGCGCCTCCACGGCGGACAAGCGCGCACGACGGCGCGCGCCATGAGCTTCGACGCGTTTCGGCGGCGCGCCCAACGGCGCGCCGTGGTGCCCGTGTGGCGCGACTGCCTGCTCGACACGGACACGCCGGTGACGGCGTTCGCGAAGGTGCGCGAGGGAGCGTTCGCCTTCCTGCTCGAGTCGGCTCCCGCGGGAAGCGAGACGTGGTCGCGCTACACCTTTCTCGGCAGCGCTCCGCGCTCGGCGTGGCGGCTGCGCGACGGCACCGTGGAGGACTGGACGCCCGAGCGCGGCTGGCACGGCGCGCGCCGGCCCGCCGATCCGCTCGACGATCTCGACGCGCTCGTCCGCGCACGCATGCCGGTCGACATCCCGGATCTCGGGATCTTCTGGAGCGGCGTGGTCGGCTACTTCGCATACGACGTCGTGCGGCTGATCGAGCGGCTTCCGCATGCGCCGGCCCGCGCCGTGGACGCGCCCGATGCGCTGTTCGTGTTCACCGACGCGGTGGTGATCATCGATCACCTGCGCTCACAGGCCCGGGTCGTGGTCGGCGCGCCGCTCGACGACGATCTGCGCGACGCGACGCTGCAGGAGGCATACGACCGCGCGATCGCGGAGGTGGAACGGACGATCGCGAAGCTGCGCGCGCCGATCACGCTGCCCGCGCTCGACCTCCGCGCCGACGCACCAGCCGCGGCGGGACGGTCGACGACGACGCGCGATCAGTACATGGCGGGGGTGGCGCGCATCCGCGAGTACATCGCGGCGGGGGACGCGTTCCAGGTGCTCCTCGCGCGGCGGATCGAGGTGCCGCTCGACTTTCCCACCGAGGCGCTGTACCGCGCGCTGCGCGCGTTGAATCCGTCGCCGTACATGTACCATCTCGTGCTCGACGGCGTGGAGCTCGTGGGGAGCTCGCCCGAGCTGCTCGTGCGCGTCGGCGCGGGACAGGTGACGGTGCGCCCGATCGCCGGCACGAGGCCGCGCGGCTCGACGCCCGAGCAGGACGCGGCGATGGTGGAAGAGCTGAGCGCCGACGAGAAGGAGCGCGCCGAGCACGTCATGCTCGTGGACCTCGGCCGCAACGACGTCGGGCGGATCGCCGAGTACGGGAGCGTCACCGTGTCGGACTACATGACGGTGGAGCGCTACTCGCACGTGTTCCACCTCGTGAGCCAGGTGCAGGGCACACTGCGTCCCGGGCTCGACGCGCTGGACGCGTTCCGCGCCACCTTTCCGGCGGGTACGATGACCGGCGCGCCGAAGGTGCGTGCGATGGAGATCATCGACGAGCTGGAGCCGGAGCGCCGCGCCGCGTACGCCGGCGCCGTGGGCTACATCGCGACGGGAGGCGCGCGCATGGACCTCGCGATCACGATCCGCACCTGTGTCGTGGCCGGCGGCGTGGCGAACATCCAGTGCGGCGCGGGGATCGTGCTCGACTCGGTGCCGGAGCTCGAGTGGACGGAAACGGAGAACAAGGCGCGCGCGATGCTGACGGCGATCGGACGGGTCAGGGAGGCGTTGGGGCGGTAGTCTGGTGACTTGGTGACTTGGTTCATTGGTGACTTGGTCGGTGACTTGGTGGCTCGGAACGGCACTGGCCACGCACGCCCAACCAGGTCACGCCGCGGAGACTCCAGGCTGGTTGGGCACCGGATCTCACGTCGGGAGCATCGAGGCTGAAGCCAGGAACCTCCGCCTGGGTGCACACCAGCGCTCGTTCCGCCACTCAACCACGGTGACTGGTTCAACTGCGGTGTCGAAGTCACCGACCGAGTCACCAAGTCACCAAGTCACCAAGTCACCAGTTTCACCCCTCCCCCTCCGCCGAGTAGCTTCCCGGCATGCCTTACCGTCTCATCAGCCCGGACGGCACGCAGTCGTTCGATCTCAAGATGCACGTGCCGCTGATCGTGGGGCGGGCGCCGACGTGCGATCTGTCGATCTCCGATCCCACGATCTCGCGGCGACACGCCGAACTGGTGTGTGAGGAGGACCACGTCGCCCTACGCGACCTCGGCTCGAGCAACGGAACGTTCGTCAACGGTGGAAAGATCGCCGCCGCGACGCTCGAGGTCGACGATCTGGTCGCGTTCGGCAAGGTGGCGTTCCGGCTCGCCGCCTTCGAGCCGGCGACGCCGAGCTCGCTGCCGACGGTCCGCGCCACGCCGCTCGGCCCGACGATCGTGCGGCAGATGCCGGTGCGCGACAGCCGTCCGAATCTCACGACGCTCAACGCGCCGACGACGGCGCCCGGCGGGCTGTCGCGCGCGGTCCGCTCACCGCTCAGCGCTCCCGCGACCGACAAGAGCCAGCAGAAGCTCGCGACCCTGCTCGAGGTCGCGAAGGGGCTCACGCGCGCGGTCGACGTCGACACGATCCTCACCAAGATCGTCGGCTACGCGTACCAGACGCTCGAGGTGGATCGCGTCGCCATCCTGCTGCTCGACGAGCACGGAGTGCTCGTCCCGAAGATCGCGCGCGACCGCCGCGGCGGCGACGCGCCGCGCGCCGTGCCGCAGTCGATCGCGCGCAAGGCGGTGGAGGAGAAGGTCGCCCTGCTCTCGGACGACGCCGGCCAGGACGAGCGCTTCGGCGGCGACTCGATCGTGATGCAGCAGGTGCGCTCGGCCATCTGCGCCCCGCTCATCGGCAGCGAGGAGCGCGTGCTCGGCGTCCTCTACGTCGACACGCCGAGCACGACGCACCGGTTCACCGAGGAGGATCTCGAGTTCCTCGTCGCCTTCGCCGGGATCGCCGCGGTCGCGATCGAGAACTCGGAGTTCGCCGAGCGGATCCGGCGCGAGACGCTCGTCCGCAGCAACTTCGAGCGCTATTTCGCGCCGCAGCTCGCGGCGCGGATCGCGAGCTCGCCGGAGAGCATCCAGCTCGGCGGCGACAAACGGCCGGTGGCCGTCCTGTTCAGCGACATTCGCGGGTTCACCGCGCTGTCGGAGTCGATGACGCCGGACGAGATGGCGAGTCTGCTCACCGAGTACTTCACCGAGATGGTGGACTGCGTGTTCCGGCACGGCGGGACGCTGGACAAGTTCATGGGCGACGCCGTGATGGCGCAGTGGGGCGCGCCGCTCGGCACGAGCGAGGACGCCGACCACGCGATGCAGGCCGCGCTCGACATGATGCGCGCGATGGAGGAGCTCAACCGGCGCTGGGAAGCGGAGGGCCGCGAGCGGCTCGAGATCGGCATCGGCCTCAATTACGGCGAGGCGTTCGCCGGCAACATCGGCTCGGAGCGGCGGCTGGAGTTCACCGTCATCGGGGACGTCGTGAACACGGCGAGCCGGCTCTGCTCGACGGCCGGATCGGGGGAGATCCTCGTCACCGAGAGTCTGCGCCGCGCGCTCACCTCGCCGCCACGCCTCACCGAGTATCCGCCGGTGGAGCTCAAGGGCAAGAGCCAGGCGCTCCCCGTCTACCGCGTCGAGCGGTGAGCGCCGCGCCGCCCGCCGGCTGCGTGACGGTGCGGGTCGGCGAACGGATCGCCGTCGCGCTGGCACGATGCGAGGCGGACGCGCGCGCGATGCTCGCCGACGGCACGTTGTACGAGGCGGCGGCGCGGCTGCCGGACGCGCGACCGCTGCACGGGCGCGGCGTCGCGTACGCGGTCGCGCTGCCCGTATCGGGGACGCGCGCCGTGGTGCGCCACAACCGGCACGGTGGGGTGCTCGCGCCGCTCACCGGCGATCTCTTCCTGCCCCCGACGCGCGCGCCGCGCGAGCTCGAGACGTCGCGGCGCCTCGCGGAGCTCGGCGTCGCGACGCCGGAGGTGCTGATGTACGGCGTCTCCCCTGCCCTCACGCTCTTTCGCCGGGCGGACGTGGTCACCCGCGAGATCGAGAGCGGGCGGGACCTGTCGGACGTCATCGCGGGCGGCGCATCGGACGCCGAGCGCCACGCGGCGTGGGAGGCGACGCGCGCACTGCTCCGCGCCATGCTGTCGGCGGGCGTCCGGCATCACGACCTCAACGTGAAGAACGTGCTGATCGCTCCGGCGCAGGAGGGCGTGCGCGCGTACCTGCTCGACGTCGACCGGGTGACGTTCGGTGCGCCGGGTGCCGACGCGGTGCGCGCCGGCAACCTCGAGCGGCTGCGGCGCTCGGCGAGGAAGTGGCGCGACGAGCGCGGCGCCCGCGTCGACGAACGCGAGCTCGCGGAGCTGGCGGCGGCATGACGTCGCCGTTCGTCGTCGCCGTGGAAGCGTCGCGGCTCGCGCGCGAGCTGCGCGGCATCGGCCGCGAGGTGTGGGCCCTCCTTCCGCGACTGCTGCGCCAGCGGCCCGAGCTGCGCCTCGTGCTGACGGGGACGCGCGCACGAGACGAATCGGTCATCGTGCGGCGGCTCGAGGCGCAGGGCGCGCCGGCCGGCCACGTGTCGTTCCACCATGCGCCGCGGCTCGGCCATCCGCGCGCCGACGTGCATTGGTATCCCTGGAACGTGAGCGCGGGCGCGCCGAAGCGCGGTGCGGTCGTCGTGACGATGAACGACGTGGCCCCGCTCGCACTGCCGGACCCACGGCGGCGGAAGTTCCTCAAGAACCTGCGCTGGCGCCGGCGGTTCGGCGCGACGGCCACGCGCGCGACCCTCGTGCTGGCGATCTCCGAGTTCACGCGCGACGAGATCCATCGGGTGCTCGGCGTTCCGCTCGATCGCATCCGCGTGACCCTGCTCGCCGCGGACGACCTGCCCGTGCCGCCCACGAGGCGCGACGCGGAGGCGCTCGCGCGGCTCGGCGTGCGCGCGCCGTACCTGCTCGCCGTCGGCGCCGCCGACCGGCGCAAGAACCTCGCGCTGCTCGAGCGAGCGATGGCGCGGCTCGCGTTCACGCACCCGGACGTCACGCTCGTGCTGGCGGGTCCGCGGCGCGGCATCGACGCGGCCGAGCCGGCGTGGCGCCGGACGCTCGGCTTCGTGAGCGACGACGATCTCGTGTCGCTCTATCGCGGGGCACGAGCGCTGCTCGCGCCGTCGAGCTACGAAGGGTTCGGGTTGCCGGTGCTCGAGGCGATGCGGCTCGGCACGCCCGTGATCTGCGCGCGCGCGTCGTCGCTCCCGGAGGTCGCGGGCGACGCGGCGGCGTACGTGCATCCCGACGACGACGAGGCGCTCGCCGCGATCGCCGCGCGCGTGGTCGAGGACGACGCGCTGCACGCCCGCATGCGGGCGGCCGGTCTGGCGCAGAGCGCGCGGTTCTCGTGGGAGGACACGGCGCGCCGCACGCTCGACGCGTTCGACGAGGCCGCGACGATGGCCGGGAGCTCGGCCCCCGCATGACGATCGTGCTCGGCGCGCTCCTGGTCGTCCTGCTGGCCGCGACCGCGGTGCTCGCCATGCAGGCGCTCCGCCAGCGCGCGGCGCGAAAGCAGCGGGGCCTGTTCGGCGAGTGGCCGATCCGGCGCGTCTCGCCGGCCGAGATCGACCCCGCGCTGCGTCCCGGCCCATTCGGACCGACGCTCGAGGCCGAGGTGGCGTTCGTCGGGCGCGGGCCGTACGTCGTCGACGGCGGCACGAGCGACGCCGAAGCGTGGATCCTCGCCGTGCTCGCGAAGCGCGCGCACCGGATGTTCGAGTTCGGCACGTGCACCGGGAAGACGGCGTATCTCTGGGCACGGAACTCGCCGCCCGATGCGCGCGTCGTAACGGTCACGCTCGCCCCCGATCACGTGGGCGACTACCGGCGCGAGGCCGGCGACGACGACCTCGACGTGCAGTTCGCCCTGCGCGAGTCGAGCCACACCGACTTCCTGTATTCTGGAACGAGCGTGGCGCCGAAGATCGAGCAGCGCTTCGCCGACAGCAAGGCGCTCGACGTGCTGCCGTGGGCCGGCACGTTCGACCTCGTGTTCGTCGACGGCTCGCACGCCTACTCCTACGTCGTCAGCGACAGCGAGAAGGCGCTCACGCTCGTCGCGCCGGGCGGGCTGGTGCTCTGGCACGATTACGCCGGGCCTCGCCACGCGGCGGGCGTCTTCCGCGCGCTGAACGAGCTCGCGCACCGGCTCCCGCTCGTGCGCATCGAGGGGACGACGCTCGTGGCGTACCGCCGCCCTGCCGCGGAGCGCGCGTGAGCGCATCGGTCGTCGCACGGCTTCCCGACCGCGCGCCACGCATCGGCGTCGTGATGATGAGCGCGGTGGGCGATGCGGTGCACGTGCTGCCGCTGCTCACCGCGCTCAGGGCGCACGCGCCCGATTCGCGCATCACGTGGGTGCTGCAGCCGGGTGCCGCCTCCCTCGTGCGCGGCCATCACGCGGTGGACGAGATCGTCGAGTTCGACCGAGCGCGCGGCTGGCGCGCCTATCGATCGATCCGCGCCGCGCTCGCCACGCGCCCGTTCGACGTCGTGCTCGCGCTGCAGGTCTACTTCAAGGCCGGCCTCGTGACCTCGTTCACCAGGTCCTCGGTGAAGCTCGGCTTCGACCGCGCCCGCGCGCGCGACCTCAACTGGCTGTTCACGACGCACCGCATTCCCGCGCGCGAAGGCCAGCACGTGCAGGACCAGTACTTCGAGTTCCTCGATGCGCTCGGCGTGCCGCACGGCGAACCGGCCTGGGACCTCGGCCCGTGGCCGGAGGAGCGCGCGTGGCAGGCGGAGCTCCTCGGACGCTACGACCGCCCGATCGCGCCGATCGTCGTCGCCACGAGCAAGCCGGAGAAGGACTGGATGCCCGAGCGCTGGGCCGAGGTCGCCGACGTATTGTGGAACGACTTCGGCCTTCAGCCGCTCCTCGTCGGTGGGCGCTCGCCGCGCGAGCGCTCGGCCGAAGCGGAGATCATGCGCCGCGCGCGCGTGCCGGTCGCGTCGGCGCTCGGGAGCGGGCTGCGCAAGCTGGTCGGCATCCTCGACGGCGCGGCGCTCGTGCTCTCCCCCGACACCGGGCCGCTCCACATGACCGTGGCGCTCGGCACCCCCGTGATCTCGCTGATGGGTTACACGAATCCGAAGCGCGTCGGACCGTACCGCCGATTCCACGATCTCATGATCGACGCGTACGGCGATCCGGGTGAGGCCTATCCGATCTCGATGGAGAATCGGCCCGGCCGCATGTCGCGCATCACGGTGCGCGACGTGCTCGATCGCGTGGAGCGCTGGCGGACGAGCTACGCGGGCGCGTCGGCTCGCAGTGGTCCGAACGGATAGCGGACCCCGACGTCGCCGAGGAGGCGCACGAGGCGCTGGAGCGGGAGGCCCATGACGGCGAAGTAGTCGCCGTCGACCCGCGCGACGAGCGTGGCGCCGTAGCCCTGGATGCCGTACGCGCCCGCCTTGTCCATCGGCTCGCGCGTCGCCACGTACTCGGCGATCTCGCGGGCCGAGAGCGGATGGAAGGTGACGTCCACCACCTCCACGGCGGAGCGCGTCTCGCCGCGCCATGCCACGGCGACGCCGGTCATCACGACGTGCGTGCGCCCCGCGAGCCGAGCGATCATGCGCTCGGCCTCCGCCGGATCCGCGGGTTTGCCGAGCACCTCGTCGTCGATGACGACGATCGTGTCGCTGCCGATGATCAGCGCGTCCGGCTCCGCCGCCGCGATCGCCGCGGTCTTCTCGCGCGCGAGGCGCTCGGTGTGATCGCGCGGCGGCTCGCCCGGCAGGTACGCCTCGTCGATGTCGGCGGGTCGCACCTCGTGCGGGATGCCAACGAGGGCGAGCAGCTCGCGCCGCCGAGGCGACTGCGAGGCGAGGATCACGCGTGGTGCCGTCATCGCTCGAGGATCAGGGTGACCGGCCCGTCGTTCACGAGCTCGACGTCCATCATCGCCCCGAACTCTCCCGTCTCGACGGCGACGCCGCGCGCGCGCAGGAGCGCGACGAACCGCTCGTAGAGCGGGATCGCGATCTCGGGGCGCGCCGCGCCGATGAAGCTCGGCCGCCGGCCCTTCGCGGCGTCGCCGTAGAGCGTGAACTGGGAGACGACGAGCAGCGCGCCGCCGACGTCGGCGAGGGCGAGGTTCATCTTGTCGTCCGCGTCGCCGAAGAGGCGGAGCCCGATGACCTTGTCGGCCATCCACTCGGCCTGTGTCTCGGTATCGGCATGGGTGAACCCGACGAGCAGGAGGAATCCGCGGCCGATACGGCCCGTGACGCGATCGCCGACGCGGACCTCGGCCCGGGACACTCGTTGAAGCACGACTCGCATGGCGCGGCGGTGAGAGTGCAGCCAAGATAACGGGCCGCTTGTCGAGGCGCCGCCGGCCGAGCAGCTTCCGCGCACCTTCCATCGTCACCCCGTGACCGCTCCCGCCTACGAACAGACCGTCGACGTCGAGACGCCGGAGCTCGTCGTCCTCACCTACTCGATCGCCGGCATCGGGTCGCGCGCGCTCGCGGCAATCCTCGATCTGCTGGTGGTCGTGCTCGCCTTCGTCGTCGTGGTGCTGGCGATCTTCGCGATCGGCCTCGCGCGCGGGATCGCGGGGATGGGGGTGAGCGAGAGCTGGGTCATCGCGCTGTTCATCCTCGCGCAGTTCGCCCTGCTCTGGGGCTACTACGTGCTGTTCGAGGGGTTGATGGACGGGCAGACGCCGGGCAAGCGGCTGCTGCGGATTCGCGTCGTCCGCGAGGGTGGCTATTCGGTGACGTTCGGCGTGTCGGCCGTGCGGAATCTGATCCGCGTGATCGACATGCAGCCGCTCTTCCTCTACCTCGTGGGGATGCTGAGCGTGCTCTTCACGCGGCGCGGGCGGCGGCTCGGCGATCTGGTCGCGGGAACGATCGTGGTGCGCGAGGACGTTCGGCGCACGGAGTCGCCGCGACACCGCGTCACGCCGAGGCAGTCGACGGCGGCCGCGCGCGCGCTGCAGACGCAGCTCAGCGAGGATCAGTACGCGGTGCTCTCCCGGTTCGTGGAGCGGTGGCCCGCGCTCGAGCCGATGCGCCGCGTGGCGCTCGCCGAGCGGCTCGCGGAACGGCTCGGCGCCGCGGTGCCGGACGACGGCCTGCCGATCGGCCGCCGCCTGCTCGAGCTGCACGAGCGCGAGCGCCTGGCGCGCGCGGGGGGAGTCGCGGCGCGCGGCGAGACCGGCGCCGCGCGCGAGCGGCAGGCGCTGATCGCGGCGGGCACGCCGAGGTGGCAGGCGTTCGCCGCACGGCTCGCGAAGGCACAGAAGCGCGGGCTCCGCTCGCTCGGGGAGAATGGCGTGCGCGAGTTCGTCGCCGAATACCGGGCACTCTCGGCGGACCTCGCGCGGTTGCGCACCGCGTCGGCGGGCCGCTCGCTCGACGAGCTGTTCCAGCTCGGCCGGCTCGTCGCCGGCGCGCACAATCTGCTCTATCGCGACCGCGGGATGCCGCTTCGCGCCGCGGTGCGCTACCTCTTCACCGAGGGCCCGCGCGAGGTGCGGCGCTCCGCCGCGCCGATCGCGCTCGCCGCGCTGCTCCTCTTCGGGCCGGCGGCGATCGCGGGGGTCGCCGTGATGCGGCACCCGTCCGTCGCGCCGAAGCTGCTCCCCGCCATGATGCTCCGGCGCGCCGAGGACGGCGTGCGTCGCGCGCGAACCGGCGAAGGGTACATCGACGATCCGCAGCTCTTCCGCCCGGTGATGGCGTCGGGGATCATCGCGAACAACGTGCAGGTGACCTTCGCGACCTTCGCCGGCGGCGTGACGGCGGGTCTGCTGTCCGTGGTGCTGCTCGTGACGAACGGCATCTCGATCGGGAGCGTCGTCGGACTGTATGCGAGCAAGGGGATCGCGTCGCTCCTCGTCGCGTTCGTCGCGCCGCACGGCGTGCTCGAGCTGTTCGCGATCTGCGTGGCGGGTGGTGCGGCGTTTCTCGTCGCCGCCGGGATCCTGCTGCCCGGCGCGCGGCCGCGCCGCCGCGCGATCGTCGAGAACGGCCGGCGCGCGATCCGGCTGATCGGCGTCTCCACGCTGCTCCTCGTCGTCGCCGGAATGCTCGAGGGGTTCGTCTCGCCGATCGAGTGGTGGCCGATCGAGGGGAAGCTCGCGGTGAGCGGCACGACCCTCGTGCTGCTCGTGACCTATCTCCGGCTCGGCCGCACGCCGCGTCCCGCCGCGGGCGAGGACGAGCGCGGCGAGGAGCCGGCGGCCGCGTCGCTCGCGCTCGGCGCCGTCACAGCGCCCCGCGCGTCTTGAGCTCGAGGTACTGGTTCACGACCGCCGCCGCCATCGCCTCGGGCGCGACGTCGAGCACGACCACCCCCGCGTCACGCATCCGCTGCAGCGCGGTGGCGCGCTCCTCGATCAGCTCCTCCGCCGCGGCGCTGGCGTAGAGCGCGCGCACGCCGGCGCCTTCCGGCACGCGCGCCGCGCGGAGCACCGCCTCGTTTCGCAGTGCGACGACGACGGCCAGGTGGCGTGACGCCCCGCGGGTGAGCTGCGCGAGCAGCGCGCGTGCGGCGCGCGCGTCGATCACGTCGGTGAGCAGGACGATGAGGGCGCGCTTCCGCTGGCGCACCGCGAGGGTGCGGAAGGCAGCCGAGTAGTCGGGCTCGACGAGCGTCGGCTGCACGGGCACGAGCGCCGTGCGAAGCGCCTGCACCGCGGCGCGTCCACGCTGGGCCGGCACGAGCGCGCGCACCTGGTCGTCGAACACCATCGCCCCCACGAGATCGCCCGCGGTGCCCGCGACGTCGGCCAGCACGAGCGCCGAGGAGAGCGCGTACTCGAAGCGCGAGAATCCCCCGGAGAGCTGGGTCATCGAGCGGCCGGCGTCGACGAGGAGGTAGACGGTCTGCGACTGCTCGATCGTGTACTCGCGCGTGATCGCGTGGCCACGCCGCGCCGATGCCTTCCAGTCGATGTGCCGGGGATCGTCGCCGACGACGTAGTCGCGGAGGCTGGCGAAGGTGCGACCCTCGCCGCGCCGGCGCGTGTCGCGCACGCCGACCGCGGCGAGCCGCTGATGCACGGCGAGCCAGCGGAACCGCCGCACGCCGGCGAGCGAGGGCGCGACGAGCACGCGGTCGTCGAGCTCGTAGTGAAGCGTCCGCGCGACGAGGCCGACCGGCGTCCGGGCGCGCAGCGCGACTTCGCCGAGCGGCGCTTCGCCGCGCGCCATCCCGCGAACCGTGCCGGCGATCTCCAGCGTCCCGCGCGACGGCAGCGTGTGTTCGTCCGGCTCGGCCCCTCCGGCGAGATGCGCAGCGGGAAGCGCCTCGTAGAGGGCGACACGCAGCGGCCGTCCCCAGCCGGAGCGCACGGCGTAGCGCAGCGGCACCTCGTCGCCCACGCCGACGGTCGGCTCCAGCTCGCGCTCCACGGAGAGGTCGCGCGCCGCGGGAAGCGTCGCCCCGTCGAGCAGCACGGCGGCCGCGAGCGCGAGCAGTGCGGCCACCGGAACCCACGCGAGCCACGGGACCCACGTGAGGAGCCAGAGCGGCGCGAGGAGCGCCGCGATCCCGGCGAGCCGCCGCGTCGGAACGACGCCGACGACGCGCCACCAGCGCGCGATCCGGCGCGTCACGGCGCTCATCGCGTCACTCCGGCACTCGCACGCGCGCGAGCAGCGCCTCGAGCACGTCGTCCGGCGTGCGCCCCTCGACCTCGAGCTCGGGCGAGAGGGTGATGCGGTGGCGGAGGACCGCCGGCGTCACGCCCTTGACGTCGTCCGGCGTGACGAAGTCGCGGCCCTCGAGCACGGCGGCGGCGCGCGCGGCACGGAACAGCGCGACGGTGGCTCGCGGCGACGCGCCAAGCGAGAGCATCCGCTCCTCGCGCGTCGAGCGCGTGATGTCGGCGACGTAGACGCGCACCTCGGGCGCCACGCGCACGCCCTCCACCAGCTCGCGGAGCGCGACCGCATCGGACGCGGCGAGCGCCGCGGGCATCGCGGCGGTGGTGAGCCGCTCGGCGTCGAACCCGGCGTCGTACCGCGCGAGCAGCTCGAGCTCCGCCTCACGCGACGGATAGGGCATCACGGTCTTCACGAGGAAGCGGTCGAGCTGCGCCTCGGGGAGCGGGTAGGTACCCTCGTGCTCGACGGGGTTCTGCGTCGCGAACACGGTGAACGCCTCGCCGAGCGGACGCGACACGCCGTCGACGGTGACCTGCCGTTCGGCCATCGCCTCGAGCAGCGCGGACTGCGTCTTCGCGGGCGCGCGGTTGATCTCGTCGCCGAGGAGGAGGTCGGTGAAGATCGGGCCGGCCTGGAACTCGAACCCGCGCGCCGGGTCGCGCAGCACGTTCACCCCCGTCACGTCCGAGGGCATGAGGTCGGGGGTGAACTGGATGCGCGAGAATCGAAGCCCGAGCGCCGCCGAGAGCGCGCGCACGAGCAGCGTCTTGGCGGTTCCCGGCACGCCCTCCACGAGCACGTGGCCGCGCGCGAGGTACGCCACGAGCGCGTCGTGCACGGTAGCGTCCTGGCCGACGACGTACTGCGACACGGAACTGCGGACGCGGGCGAGGAGCTCGGCGCCCTGCTCGATCGAGAGGCTCATGCGGTGGGAGACGTGGTGAGGGTGTGCTCGATGCGGCGGAGCGCCTCGCCGAGCGCGGGAAGCTCGCGCTCGGAGATCGGGCCGTCGAGCGCGCGGCGAACGAGGTCGACGTCGGGCGCGAGCGCCGGCGCCCGCGCCGCGGCGTCGGCGAGAAACTGCTCGGCGGGACGCGCCCGTGCGTCGCTCCACCCGCGCTCGACGCGCGACCGGAGGCCGCGCACCAGCCGAGCGGCGAGCGTGCGCGTCGCGCGCACCTGCTCGTACGCGTGGGCGAGCGCATCGATCTGCTCGAGTGGGTCGCGCCGCTCGACACGCAGGACGTCGACCGGGGGCAGCGCACGCGGGCCGACGGCGAGCAGCAGCACCAGCGCCGCGAGCACGATCTGGAGCAGCATGCGGCCGAACGGATGCTCGACGAGAAACGCCTGCGCGGTGCCGAGGAGCGTCGGCGTCTCGCCGAACCCCTGATGGTATTCGTCGAAGACGAGCGTCGTACGGGGCGCCTCGCCGCCGGCGCGAAGCCACTCGAGCATGCGTACCGCCACCACGTCGGCGCCCCACGCGCAGCGGCGGATCACGTCGTTGCGCAGCAGATCCGGATCTGCCACGACGACCACACGGCCGCGGCCGAGCGAGAATCCACTTGCCGCCTCCTCGCTCGGAGCGCGCTGGCGCGAGAGGTCCGGGCTCGTGACGGCGAAGGTCGTACGCGCCGGGGGCGCGCCGCGCGACCAGCGTAGCGCCCAGAGATGTACCTGTCCGTCTGGCCACAGCGGCGGGATGATCTCGAGCCCGCCGGGACAGCCGGCCGTGTCGGCCGGAACGACGGCGAGCGTGCCGCCGCCCGACGAATGCGAAACGCCAAGCGAGTCGGAGAGCGGGTTGCGCCGGTCGAGCACGAAGAGCAGCCCGTCGCCGGCGCGCACCGCCTCGAGATACGCGTGCGCCTCCTCCGGCGTCGGCGCGAGCGGCGGCGCGAGGAGCGCATGGACCACGGTGCCGCGTCCGTTGGTCGGAAGGGGGTCGTCGTCGCGCTGCACCGCATGCCAGCCGAGCCGCCCCGCGGTCTCGTAGAGCAGCCGCGCGCCGAGCGCGCCGGCGTGATGCGACGAGAGCCGCGCGTCGCCGGTGCGGCCGCCGTTCACCTGCGGCGTGAGCAGTCCCACGATGACGATCAGCGCGGCCACGACGGGGAGGACGACGCGAGGCCGGGCCCACCAGTCGGCGCCTCCAGGCGGGGACGACGCCAGGTCGCTCATGCCGCGCGCGCGTGCGCCGTGAGCGGCGCGGCGAGCGCGCGCAGATCGGCGATCAGGCCGGCGTCGCAGCCGCCGTGGCCGAACACGGCGACGTCGAACCGGCGCGCAAAGACACGGAACGGCTGATGCCTCGGCGACCCTCGTCGCCGGAGGTCGCGCGCGTAGTCGCCGCTCGTCTTCGACGGATCGAGCCGGATGCGGTCACTGCGCGCGAGCGCGGCCAGCACCCCATGGTAGAGCGCGTGCGCCGCCTCCTCGTACCGGCCCTCGCCGGCGAGCCGCTCCGCGACGACCAGCGGATCCTCCTGCGACGTGACGCGCGAGCGTTTGCGGCGCGGCCCGAGCGTGTCGTCGCGCGCGCGCGCCGCGACCACGAGCCGCGCGACGACGAGCAGCACGATCACGGCGAGGATCCCGTAGCCGACCGGACGCGCGGCGTGCGACTCGCGCAGGAATCGCACGACGGCGCGGATCCCTTCGGCGATCCAGAGCAGGAGGCGGTCGGCGAACGACTGGCGCAGGCTGCGGCGATAGTCGAGACCGCGCGCGATCGCCGCCACCGTGTCGTGCACCGCCGCGGATGGCCAGACGCGGGGCACCGCCTGAAGAAGCAGGAGCATCCCGGTCAGTACGCGGCCGGCGCTTCCGGCGCCGATGCGTCGAGCGAGCCGGCCATCAGCTCGATGTCGAGCCCCTCGCTCCGGATTCGGCAGTCGTAGTAGAGCAGCGTCCCCGTGATCGCCACCACCGGGTAGACCATCACGGTGAACACGGCGGTGATGATCGCCTCGACGAGCATGTTCTGCGTGAGCAGCGCGGCGAGCTGGATCCCGAACGCGAGCAGCATGTAGATCACGAACACGAGACCCATCGTGAAGATCACGTGCCACTTGCGATCCTTCGACAGCACGGAGGAGCGCGAGAAGCCGCGTCCGATCGACGCGCCCTCGAGGACGATCGCCGGGGTGACGGCGAAGAACCGCGCCGCCGGGTAGAGCGCGCCGACGAACAGGGCGAAGGCGCCGATGAGCATCAGCACGTAGCGAAGGATCGCCCCGATCACCACGAGCAGCACCCGCGGCAGGGCGCGCCGCACCGCGGCACCGGCGTCGACGGGCTCGCCGAGATAGGCCTGGGACGCGCAGACGGTGAGCACACAGCTCATCAACGCGAACACGAGCCAGATGCCGAGGCCGAAGAACACGCTGATGCCAGGCCCGATGCGCGCGATGGTCGCCGGGTCGCTGAGCAGCACGAGCTGGACGAGCAGCCACGGCAGATAGGCGATCGCCGAGCACATGACGAACGTCGCGTAGTGGGCGCGCAGGATCTGGAACGCGGCGTCCACGAGCTCCGTGGCGGAGCGCGGGCGAAGCGGGAATGCCATGTCGGCGCGGAGGGCTGCTGGTGGGTGCGCGGAAGATGGCGCCGCCCACCCCTCCTAGCCAGAGCGCGGAAGCCCGCGCCGGCGGGTCAGATGTTCTTCGGCTTCCCCTTCCGCGCGTTCACCGCGCCGGCGAAGCGGCGCGCCTCGTCGGGGGCGAACGATGCCAGCAGCGGCTTGCCGTTCACCTTCGCGTCGACGAACAGCTTCGGCGGGGCCCCGTTCCACTCGAACACGAGCTTCTCGCCGTCGTAGCGCACCTCGCGGACGGCCGAGAGCGGAATCGACGCGCGGGTGCCGATCGCGCCCTGCACCGTGCCCTTCACCATCTTCTCCATGTCCGCGGCGAAGCCGCTGCCCTGCACGGCGGCGGTGTCCGTCTCGTGTCGCACCTTCTCGATCGACGCGGGCGACAGCCCCGAGCTGATCGAGTCGCCGACGAGCGCGAGGTCGAGCGAGCCGTCGGTCGTCACGATGCGCACGTCGCCGGGAGCGAGGCTGTCGTTCGAGGCGGGCAGCTTCGTGCGCGAGAGCGTCACGCCGGCGGCGGGCGTCTCGTCGCGCGCGGCCGTGTCGGAGCCGGTGGAGCAGCCGAAGGCGAGCATCGCCGCGCCGAGCGCGAACAGCGTCATCGTGGGTCGCATGGGCACCGTCCGGATGATGGTTGGCGGGAAGCTGCCGCGCCGGAGGGGGAGGCGCCAGCCGGTTCCCTCACAACGCTTGAACGATCCTGCGCGCCACGGTGTCCAACGCAGTGGCGTCCGTTCGCCCGCGCCTTGCGAGCCGGCGTCGCCGAAGGGTGATTTCAGGCAGGCACCCGCGTTCCCTTTCCCGAGTCCCCTCCCGTCGTGTCGCATACCCCGCGTGTCTTCACCCTCCTGCTGCTCGCATCGCTCGTGGCCCCGACGGCCACCAGCGGCGCACAGGCCAACGCGCCGCTCCCCGCCGATACGGCGGTGCTGCGCGGCCGTCTTCCGAACGGGCTGCGCTACCTGATCCGGCGCAATGGCAAGCCCGAGAAGCGCGCCGAGCTTCGCCTCGTGGTCGATGCCGGCTCCATCCTCGAGAGCGAAGCGCAGCTCGGCGTCGCGCACTTCGTCGAGCACATGGCGTTCAACGGGACGCGGCGCTTCCCCAAGGCGGATCTCGTGAACTTCCTCGAGCGCGCCGGCGTGCGCTTCGGCCCCGACCTCAACGCGTACACCTCGTTCGACGAGACCGTGTACATGCTGCAGGTGCCGACGGACACGGCGGCGATCGTGAGCAAGGGGCTCGACATCCTCGAGGACTGGGCGCACGGGCTCGCCTTCGACAGCACCGAGATCCGCAAGGAGCGCGGCGTGGTGGTGGAGGAGTGGCGGCTGCGGCGCGGCGCCCAGATGCGGCTGCTCTACAAGCAGTTCCCCGTCCTGCTGCGCGGCTCGCGCTACGCGACGCGACTCCCGATCGGCACGCGCGAGAACCTCGAGAGCTTCCCCGACAGCCTCGCGCGGGCGTTCTACCGCGACTGGTACCGCCCCGACCTCATGACGGTGATCGCGGTCGGCGACTTCGAGCCCGGACGGATGGAGAGCGAGATTCGCCGGCGCTTCGCGAGCATTCAGGCACCGGCGAAGCCGCGCACGCGCGAGTACGCGCCCGTGCCCGATCACGCCGAGACGCTCGTCTCGATCGAGTCGGACAAGGAGTACCCGAGCGCCGTCGTCCAGCTGCTCTGGCTGCACGAGCCGCAGCGCGAGCGCACCGTCGCCGACTACCGGCGCGGGCTCGTCGACGCGCTCTACGATCAGATGGTCAACGCCCGGCTCGGCGAGATCCAGCAGCGCCCCGACGCCCCCTTCGCCTACGCCGGCACGAGCCGCGGCTCGTTCGTCCGCACGAAGGACGCGCACTATCTCTACGCGGGGGTGAAGGGGAGCGACTTCGAGCGCGCCGCGGAAGCGCTGCTGACGGAGGCCGAGCGCGTGCGCCGGTACGGCTTCACCGCGACGGAGCTGGACCGGGCGCGCACCAACCTCCTGCGCGGGCTGGAGCAGCAGTTCGCCGAGCGCGACCGGACGAACTCGAACGTCTTCGCGCAGGAGTACGTCACGAGCGCGCTGAACGGAACGCCGATCGTGAGCATCGGCGACGAGAAGGCGCTCGCCGAGCGATTCGCGCCGACGGTCACCCTCGCCGAGCTGAACGCCCTCGCCGCTCGGTCGTTTCCGCGGACGAACCGCGTGGTGATCGTCGCCGCGCCCGACCGGCCGGAGATCACGCTGCCGGAGAAGAGCGCCATGCTGGCGATCTTCGACCGCGCGGCGAAATCGACGGTGGCCGCGTACGTGGACTCCACCTCCAACGCGCCGCTCGTGGCCGCGCCGCCAGCGGCGGGGCGGATCGTCGGTGAGCGGACGCTCCCCGAGACGGGGATCCTCGAGTGGAAGCTGTCGAACGGCGCCAAGGTCCTGCTCAAGCCCACCGACTTCAAGCGCGACGAGGTGTTGTTCGCCGCCGAGAGCCCGGGTGGCGTCTCCGTCGTACCGGACAGCCTCGTCAGCGACGCCGAGCTGGCGGCGATGGCGCTCGCGTCGGGCGGCGTGGGCACGTTCAACCAGTCGGCGCTCACGAAGCGGCTCGCGGGGAAGCGCGCCCAGGTGGACGCGTTCGTCGACGACGATCGCGAGGGACTGAGCGGACGCGCGTCGTCGAAGGACGTCGAGACACTCTTCCAGCTCGCGTGGCTCCGGCTCACGCAGCCGCGCGCGGACTCGAGCGCGTTCGCCGCGCTCCAGAATCAGGCGCGCGCCGTGCTGCTCAACCAGCGCAACGATCCGGGCTCGATCTTCCGCGACACCGTCACGATGACGATGACGCAGCACCATCCGCGCGTGCGCCTGTTCACGCCGGAGCTGTTCGATTCGGTCGACGTCCGGCGCGCGCTCGCCGTCTACCGGGATCGCTTCGCCGACGCGGGCGGCTTCACCTTCTACCTCGTCGGAAGTTTCGCACCTGATTCCGTGCGCCCGCTCGTCGAGCGCTACCTCGCGTCGCTCCCGGGGCCGGCGCGCGACGAGAAGGCGCGCGACGTCGGCATCAGGCCGCCGTCGGGCGTGGTGGAGCGCACCGTGCGCGCCGGCATCGAGCCCAAGGCGCAGACGACGATCGCCTTCACCGGCTCGTGCGCGTACTCGTTCGAGAACCGCGCGGTGATGACCGCGCTCCGGCAGCTGCTCGACATCCGGCTGCGCGAGGTGCTGCGGGAGGACAAGGGCGGGACCTACGGCGCCGGCGTGAACGCCGATTGCAGCCACATCCCCTACCCGCACTATCAGGTCACGGTCTCCTTCGGGAGCGCCCCCGAGCGCACCGACGAGCTGACGAAGGCGGTGTTCGCCGTGATCGACAGCATCAAGGCGGGCGCGGTGAGCGACTCGAACATGACGAAGCTGCGCGAGCTCACGATCCGCGAGCACGAGACGTCGCTCCAGCGGAACGACCGCTGGCTCGCCGCGATGATGGACGCCGACGAGGACGGCCGCGACCAGCGCGACTTCCTCCGCATCGCCGACCTCGCGACCACGGTGACGAAGGACCAGATCCGCGACGCCGCGCGCACCTACCTGCGCCAGGATCAGTATGCGCGGTTCACCCTGCTGCCGGCGGAGGCGGAGCGGAAGCCGACGCCGTGATGATGCCGTGTGTGGGTGTGTGGGTGTGTGGGTCACGACGAACGGCCTCGGGAAGCACCTGCCTCCCGAGGCCGTTCACTCACACACCAACACACCCACACACCAGCTACCGTCGCTATTCCACCGTCACCGACTTCGCCAGGTTCCTCGGCTGGTCCACGTTCAAGCCGCGCTTCGCGGCGATGTAGTAGGCGAGCAGCTGGAGCGGGATCGCGGCGAGGATCGGGTTCAGCATGTCGATCGTCTCCGGGATCCGGAACTCGTAGTCGATCTTCCCCTGGAGCGCCGGCTCGTCGCGGCTCGTCAGCACGATCACCCGGCCCCCGCGCGCCTTCACCTCCTGCACGTTCGACACGACCTTGTCGAACACCGAGTCGTGCGGCGCGATGAACACGACGGGCATGTTCTCGTCGATCAGGGCGATCGGCCCGTGCTTCATCTCCGCCGCCGGATACCCCTCGGCGTGGATGTAGCTGATCTCCTTCAGCTTGAGCGCGCCTTCGAGCGCGACGGGGAAGTTGTAGCCGCGGCCGAGGTAGAGGAAATTCGTCGCGTCGACGAAGTCCTCGGCGATCTTCTCGATCTCCCCCGCGCGGTCGAGCATCGACTGGATCTGCGCCGGCAGCGCTTCGAGTGCCTGCGCCACCTCGCGCCCCTTCACCACCGACATGTTGCGCAGGCGGCCGAGCTTGAGCGTCAGCAGCGCGAGCGCCACCACCTGGCTCGTGAACGCCTTCGTCGATGCGACGCCGATCTCCGGGCCGGCGTGCAGGTAGATGCCGCCGTCGTCCTCGCGGGCGATCGTCGAGCCGACGACGTTCACCAGGCCGAGCGTCTTCGCGCCGCGCCGCTTCGCCTCGCGCATCGCGGCGAGGGTGTCCGCCGTCTCCCCCGACTGCGAGATCGCGACGCACAGCGTGCGGTCGGTCACGATCGGATTGCGATAGCGGAACTCGGACGCGTACTCCACCTCGACGCGGATCCGCGCGTGCTCCTCGATCATCAGCTCGCCGATCAGCGCGCTGTGCCAGCTCGTGCCGCACGCCGTGATCACGATCTGGTCGAGATGCTGCAGCTCCTCCTTCGAGAGGTTGAGCCCCCCGAGCTTCGAGAACCCCTCGTCCGTGACGAGGCGCCCGCGCATGGTGTTCTGGATCGTCGTCGGCTGCTCGAAGATCTCCTTGAGCATGAAGTGGTCGAAGCCGCCCTTCTCGATCTGGTCGAGGTCCCACTCGATCCGGCTGACCCGCTTCTTCACCGTCTGCGCGTCGAGGTCGCACACGGTGTAGCCCTGCCGCGTGAGGACGGCCATCTCGCCGTCGTCGAGATACACCACCTGGCGCGTGTGCTGCAGGATCGCCGCGACGTCGCTCGCCACGTAGTACTCCCCCTGCCCCTCGCCAAGGCCGATGAGGAGCGGACTCCCCTTCCGCGCCGCCACGATCTTGTCCGGGTCCTTCGACGAGATGACGGCGATCCCGTACGTCCCCTCCACGAGCGCGAGCGCGTCGATCACCGCATCCTCGAGCTTGCCGTCGAACGCCGCCTCGATCAGATGCGCCAGCACCTCGGTGTCGGTGTCCGACACGAAGGTGTGGCCCGTCTTCTGGAGCATCGCCCGCAGCGGACCGTAGTTCTCGATGATCCCGTTGTGCACGACGGACACGGTGCCCGTGCAGTCGTGGTGCGGGTGCGCGTTCCCCTCGTTCGGCGGACCGTGCGTCGCCCACCGCGTGTGCGCGATGCCGATCGTGCCGTCCACCGGGTTCGCCCCCAGCGCGGCCTCGAGCTGCGAGATCTTTCCCTTGGCCTTCCGCGTCTCGACCCCCTTGCCGTTCATGATCGAGATGCCGGCCGAGTCGTAGCCGCGATACTCGAGGCGCTTGAGCCCCTCGATCAGCATCGCCGCGCTCTTCCTGGGCCCGACGTAACCGACGATTCCGCACATGGTACGCGTTCCTCTCCGTTGAGTCAGCGCGCCGCCGACCGGCTCAGCGCGTCCAGCGGCTCCCTCGACCGGCGCACGAGCTCGCGCGCCTGCGCGTCGTCCGGTGCTTCCGCGATCACCCGCACGATCGGCTCCGTCCCCGACGGCCGTACGTGCACCCATCGATCGCGCCAGGCGAGCCGGAGCCCGTCCTGCGTATCTACCCCGGCGTCGGGAAAGGTCGCGCGGAGCGCGCCGTACACGTCGTCGAGGCTCGCGTCCGGCCTGGCGAGCTTGTCCTTCACGATCACGTAGCTCGGCAGCGACCGCGCCACCTGCGACAGCGGCCGCCCCTCCTCCACCAGCAGTTGCAGGAGCAGGGCCGCGCCGATCGGCGCGTCCCGCCCGAGGTGCACTTCCGGCAGGATCACTCCGCCGTTCCCCTCGCCCCCGATCGTGGCGTGCTCGTCGCGCATCCGTACCGCGACGTTCACCTCGCCCACCGGCGTGCGCAGCACGGGAACGCCGGCCTCGCGCGCCACCTCCTCGACCATCAGACTCGACGAGAGATTGGTCACCACCGGTCCGCGCCGGTGGCGCAGCACCAGCCGCGTCGCCAGCGCGAGGGTGTACTCCTCGCCGATCGCTCGTCCCTCGTCACTGACGATCGCCAGGCGGTCCACGTCAGGATCCACCGCGAAGCCGACGTCCGCCCCGCTCTCCCGCACCAGCGCCTCGAGCGCGCCGAGATGCTCGGCGATGGGCTCGGGCTCGCGCGGGAATCGCCCGTCGGGCTCGAGGTCGATCGCGACCACCTCGCAGCCGAGCGCCTCCAGCAGGCGCGGCATGACCGTCGCCCCGGCGCCCCGCACGCAGTCCAGCGCCACCGTGAACCGGCGCTTCCGGATCGCCTCGACGTCGACGTAGGGGATCGCCAGCACGGCCGCGACGTGCCGCGCCGCCACGTCCTCGTCCACCGTCACCCGGCCGAGCCGGTCCCACGTCGCCGTCGGCACCCCGGTCTCCAGCAGCGCGCGCATCGCCGCCCCCTCGCTCGCCTCGAGGAACAGCCCCGACGACCCGATCAGCTTGAGCGCGTTCCACTCGATCGGATTGTGGCTCGCCGAGATCATCACGCCCCCCGCCGCATGGTGGTGCTCCACCGCGAGCTGGCAGCCGGGAGTGGTGGTCAGCCCGATGTCGATCACGTCGCACCCGACGAGCTGCAGCGTCCCGACGACGATCCGGTGGATCGCCGGCCCGGACACCCGGCTGTCACGCCCGACGACGATCGCGCGCGAGCCGCCCCGCGCGAGCGACCAGGCCCCGAACGCCGACGCGTAGCGCGCCACGACCTCCGGCGTCAACGCGTCCCCGACCCGCCCGCGGATGCCCGACACGCTGACCATCAATCCACTGCCACCCTGCGCCATGACTCCTCCATCTGCGAGAAAGGCCGAAAGCTAGTCGCTGGACGAACGAGCGGATGGGGCGGCTTCGGACGTGCGCCGCGCGTAACCTCGACCCCGCTTCACGCGTCATCGATGCGCAGCGTCTCTCCCCCTCAGACCACCGTCCCCTGGCTTCCGCGACGCGCTTCCCCGTGCGGCTCAAGATGGCCGCGCTCGCCGGCTCGGTCGTCGTGCTCACGCTCGCCGTGCTGCTCTACCCGACGTACGCGCGCGTGCGCACGGCGCTCGCGCGCGCCGAGGGCGAGCAGCTCGCGTCGCTCGCCCGGGCCACCGCGCTCGCCATCCCCGCCGACTCGTCGCTGACGCGCGCGCCGGCGCGCGAGGTGATCCGGCGGGCGCGCGCCGAGAACGCCGCGCTGCTCGGCGACGGCGGCGAGCTGCTCGCGATCGAGCTCGTCGCGCGCGATTCGGGAGGGCCCTTCCGGCTCGTCGCCAACAGCGATCGGGAGCAGGTGCCCGGAGGCCTCTGGTCGCCCCCCGATCAGCTCGACGCCAGGGTCGCCGGCGGGCACACCGCGGCGAGCGGCATCTACGACTACGGATTGGAGCGCGCCCTGAGCGGCGCCGCACCCGTGGTCGTCGGCCGGCGCGTCGTCGGCGCGGTCATCGTCACCGCGCGCGCCGACGGCCTCATCGCCGCCGCCCGCTCCGCGATCTTCGATCTCGCCGTCTACTGCGCGATCGTGTTCGCGATCGCCGTCGGTCTCGCATTCTTCAGCGCATCGCACTTCACGCGCGGCGTCAGCCGGCTCTCCGCGCAGGCGGATCGCGTCTCGCGCGGCGAGCTGCGCCACGAGCTCGGCTTCGAGTCCGACGACGAGGTCGGCGAGCTCGCCGGCGCCTTCCGGCGGATGACATCCGGGCTCCGCTCCATCATCGCGGAGCTCGACAGCTCGGCGGTCGACGTCGCCAGCACGGCGGTGACGCTCGCCGCGAGTGCGCAGCAGATGACCGCCTCCACCCAGGAAGTGTCGACCGCGGCGGGCGCGATCGCCGACGCGGCCTCCACGCAGACCCGCGGCGTGAGCAACGCCTCCGAAGCGTCGAGCCGGGTCGCGACGCGCGCCGTCATGGTCGCGAGCAACGCCGAGCAGGCGCGCAACGCGGCCGACGTCGCGCAGCGTACGACGCGGCGGGGCACGGTCGCCGCCGACGAGGCGCTCGCCGCGATGGCCACCATCTCCGCGGTCACCAAGGCGGCGGTGCCCGCGGTCGTCGAGCTCGGCGAGAAGTCGCAGCGCATCGGGAAGATCACCGATGCCATCGGCGCCATCGCACGCCAGACCACCCTCCTCGCCCACAACGCGGCGATCGAGGCGTCGCGCGCGGGAGAGCACGGCAAGGGCTTCGGCGTCGTCGCCGACGAGGTGCGCAAGCTCGCCGGCGAGAGCGCCAAGGCGCTGAACCAGATCCGCAAGCTCGCCGCCGAGATCCGTACGAGCGCGATCCGCACGGAGGAGCAGATCATCCAGGCGAGCGACCGCGTCACCGCCGGCGAGACGGTGATCCGCGCCTCCGCGGAAGCACTCACGCAGATCGACCGCGAGATCGCGGCGGCACGCACGGCGGTCGACCGCATCGTTGGCGCGGCCGATGCACAGCGCGGCGAGGCGGAGGCGCTGGCGAAGGAGATCGAGGCGCTCGCGTCGTCGGCCGAGCTCAACGCGGCCACCGCCCAGCAGGTGAGCGCGGTGGTGCAGGAGCAGACGGCGGCGATGGCCGGCGTCGCGACGTCGAGCCAGCACCTCGCGGATGTCGGCGAGCGGCTGAAGGAGTCGCTGCGCCGCTTCGAGATCTGATTCCGACCGCGGCGCATCGCTCACCGTCACTCGCACCGATCCTGACCGTCACGCACCACCGCACGCGCTCGTGAGCGACCCGCTCGCGCTGCTTCCGCTCGCCCTCGCGGCGGGCGGCGGTCGAGTCGGCGTCGCCGGCGACGACCGTGCGTACGACGCCGGCCAGCTCGTGGCCGCGGGGCTCACCCTGCTCCAGCGCAGCGCGCCCCTCGTGCGGGCGCTCGCCGGCCGCCGCTCGGCGATTCTGCTCCCGACCTCCCCCGCGTTCCTCACCGCGCTCGCCGCGAGCGACGGACGTGGCGCGGTGCTCGTCAACCCGCTCGCCTCGGCGCACGAGATCGCGTTCCAGTGCGCGGACGCGAACGTTGGCGCGGCGTTCACGGCGCGCGCGTTCGCCGACCGCCTGCCGGGCGGCCTCCCCTTCGTGCTGCTCGACGACGCGCCGCGCACCGCGCGCGTCGTCGCGCCGGACCGGACGCACGACGTCGATCTCGGCTCGCACCACGGGCTCGTGATCGAAGGAGAGCGCGACGTTCGCGGCCGCGACGAGGAAGCGGCGATCGTCTACACGTCGGCCATGGCCGGCACGCCGCTCGGTGCGGTGCTCACGCACGCCAACCTGCTCGCCAACGCGCGCTCGACGGTCATCGCCGCCGAGTACGACGAGCGCGACGAGGTGCTCGCGCTGCTCCCGCTGGCGCATCTGTTCGGGCTCACCGTGTCGTGCGCCGCGCCGCTGCTCGCGGGCGGGCGCGTGCGGACCGTGGAACGGTTCAACCCGGCGCGTGCCGCCGAGCTGCTCGCCGAAGGAATCACGGCGCTCGTCGGCGTGCCCGCGGTGTTCCACGCACTGCTCGCCGCGATCGAGCGGCGTGGCGTCGATCTGCGCGGCTCCGCGCTCCGGCTCTGCATCTGCGGGGGCGCCGCGCTCCCCGTTTCGCTGCAGGACCGCTGGGCGGAGGCGACGGGCGTCGAGCTGCGCCAGGGCTACGGGCTCACCGAAGCGGGGCCCGTCTGCCTGTTCAATCGAGTCGATCGCGCGAACGTGCGCGGCACCCTCGGCGTTCCCTTCCCCGGGGTCGACGTCGCGATCCTGCCGCCGGCGAGCTTTCCGGCGCCCGCGCCGGGGCTGGCGAGCGAGCCGCCCCGTCCCGACGGCGAGATCGGCGAGATCTGCGTCCGCGGCGAGAACGTGTTCCGCGGCTATCTGCACGGCGCCAGCGGGCTGCCGCGTCGCGGCGACTGGCTCTGCACCGGCGACCTCGGCGTTCGCAACGCCGACGCCACGTTCACCTTTTCCGGCGTCGTCAAGCCGATGTTCACGCGCAGCGGCTTCAACATCTATCCGCGTGAGATCGAGCGCGCGGTGCTCGAGCTTCCGGGGGTGACGCAGGCGGTGGTGACGGCGATCCCCGACGCCGCGAAGGAGCACGACATTCACCTGCGCTTCGCCGGCGCCCCAAGCTCGGAGGACGTGCGCCGCTGGTGCGCCGAACGTCTCAGCGCCTACAAGCAGCCGGGAGTGGTGGAGCGCATGTCGAGCGATCGAGCGGAGCACCGCGCCGACTGAGCGCCGCGGGAGCGGTTCGGTTACCCGACGGCGACCAGCCCCTCGCCCCGCGGGATCAGCGTGAACCGGCCGGCTTCGACCGCCGACACCACCGCCTCGACGACCCGAGGATCGAACTGCGTGCCGCTGCAGCGCACGATCTCGGCGATCGCCTCGTCCATCGACAACCCGGAGCGGTAGGGCCGATCGCTCGCCATCGCGTCGAACGAGTCGGCCGCGGCCGCGATCCGCGCCTCGAGCGGGATGTCCGACCCCGCGAGACCGTCGGGAATGCCCCGTCCGTCGAACCGCTCGTGATGCGAGCGCACGATGTTCAGCGCCTCGGGCATCTCGCCGAGCAGCGGGGCGAGGATCCGCCAGCCGACCATCGGGTGGGTCATGATGTGCTGGTACTCCTCGTTCGTGAGCTTGCCCGGCTTGTTCAGCACGTCCTCGCGCACGCCGATCTTGCCGATGTCGTGCACGTGGCCGCCGAGCTCGATGCGTCGCAGCAGTTCACCGTCGAGCCCGAGCTCGCGTGCGATCACCACCGAGTAGTGGCTCACCCGCACCGAGTGGCCGCGCGTGTACGGATCCTTCACTTCGAGCGCTTCGGCGAGCGACTGCACGCTCGCGAGGAACAGCTCCTCGAGCCGCCGCGCCTGCTGCGCGACCTTCTCCTGCAGGCCGAGCTGATAGCCGCGGTTCTCCAGTACGAGGCGCCGCTTCTCCATCGCCTGCGCCACCCGCGCCCGCACCTCCTGCAGATGGAAGGGCTTGGTCAGGTAGTCCATCGCCCCCATCGCGAGGCAGCTCACCGCGACCTCGACGTCCGCGACCGCGGTGATCATCACGACCGCGGCATCGGGCCAGCGCTCGCGGATCGTGCGGAGGAGGCCGAGGCCGTCGAGGCGCGGCATGCGAAGGTCGCTCATCACGAGCGTCACCGGATGCGTCGCGAGCAGGGCGAGCGCCTCCTCGCCGTCCTCCGCCTCGAGGCAGCGGAAGCCGTCGTTGCGCATCAGGTGCACGAGCACCTGGCGCAGCCGCGGCTCGTCGTCGACGACGAGGCAGTAGGGTGCGTCCTGGACGGTGGTGGTGACGGACATGTGCTCTCGAACTGATCTCTCGTGGCGCGTCGCGGAGCCGACGGGAGAGCGTCGGCGCTCTCCCTCACCCTCCGCTATCTTGCCCGCACGACTCCTCTCATCACGAGTATCGGCATGACGCGCGTATTTGACGACGATCTGCACGCCGGGTTCGCCACGCGGGCCGTCCATGCGGGGCAGCGGCCGGAGCCTCTCGCCGGCGCCATCATGACCCCCGTCTACCTCACGTCGACGTACGTCCAGGAGGGGCTCGGCCAGAACAAGGGCTACGAGTACGCGCGCGGCCGGAACCCGACCCGCGAGGCGCTCGAGCGCAACGTCGCCGCGCTCGAGGGGGGGCGGCACGGGTTCGCTTTCTCGTCCGGGATGGGCTGCCTCGACTCGATCATGAAGCTCTTCCGCGCCGGCGACCACGTCGTGTGCGGGGAGAACGTGTACGGCGGCAGCTTCCGTCTGTTCGACAAACTGCTCCAGAACTTCGGCCTCACCTTCACCTACGTCGACACGCGCGATCCGCAGCGCATCGCCGACGCGATGATGCCGGCCACGCGGCTCGTGTTCGTCGAGACGCCGACGAACCCGCTCATGCGCATCACCGACCTCCGTGCGTCGGCGGAGATCGCGCACCGTCGCGACGCGCTTCTCCTCGTCGACAACACCTTCGCGTCGCCCTTCTTCCAGCGGCCGTTCGACTTCGGTGCCGACGTCGTCTATCACTCCACCACGAAGTACCTCAACGGGCACTCCGACATGGTCGGCGGCATCGCCGTGGTGAACGACGACGACCTCGCCGCGCGCCTCCAGTTCATCCTCAACGCAGCCGGGGCGGTGCCCGGTCCGTTCGACGCGTGGCTCGCGCTGCGGGGGACGAAGACGCTGCACCTCCGGATGCCGCGCCACGACGAGAACGGCCGCACGATCGCCATGTGGCTCGCCGAGCGGCTCAGTCACGAGCGCGTGATCTACCCGGGGCTCCCGTCGCATCCGCAGCACGATCTCGCGCGCCGGCAGATGACGGGCTTCGGGGGGATGATCTCCGTGGAGCTCGGGACGAAGGAGCGCGCCGCGCAGGTGCTCGGCCGGTGCCGCGTCTTCTCGCTCGCCGAATCGCTTGGCGGCGTGGAGAGCCTGATCAGCCATCCGGCATCGATGACCCATGCGAGCGTCCCTCCCGAGCGCCGCGCCGAGCTCGGAATCACCGAGGGCCTCGTCCGGCTGAGCTGTGGCGTGGAGGACGTGGCGGACCTGCTGGGCGATCTGGAGCAGGCGTTGGGGGCGTGAAGGGTGAAGGGTGAAGGGTGAAGGGTGAAGGGTGAAGGGTGAAGGGTGAAGGGTGAGGGGTGAACGGTGAACGGTGAACGGTTCTTCGGTTGGCGGTTTGTCGGTTGGCGGCCCGCCTCGGGACGCTCCTGGCGCCGCCGCTGCCCCCGCCGTCGCCGTTCCTGCCCGCTGACGTAAACCGTCAACCGTTCACCGTTCACGGCTCTTTGCCGTTCCTGCCCGCTGACGTGAACCGTCAACCGTTCACCGTTCACCGTCCTTCCTGCCCGCTGACGGACCGTCAACCGTTCACCGCTCACCGCTCTTCGCATCCCTGACACTTTCCAGGCGAGAAACCCGTACGCGACCGTAATCATCTTCCAGGAGCCGCCCCGCCCATGCCTACTCCCCTCCCACAGATCTCCTCCCGGGCCTGGGAGCATCCGGCCGATCGGGCGGCGCTCAACGCGCTGCGCGCGATCCCCGGCTTCGACGAGGTGGTGCGGAAGGTCGCCGGGTTCATCACCGAGCGCGGCGTGCGCCAGCTCTTCCTCGCCAACGCCGTGAAGGTCGGCCCCCAGCAGCGCCCCGCGCTCGACGCGCTGCTCGCCGACGCCTGCGCCACGCTCGATTGGCCGGAGCGTCCCGAGCTCTACGTCACCCAGTCACCCAAGGTGAATGCATACGCGATCGGGTTCGAGCATCCGTTCATCGTCGTGAACTCGGAAGCGCTCGAGCTGCTGAACGACGACGACGAGCGGCGCTTTCTCCTCGCGCACGAGCTCGGACACATCATGAGCGGGCACATGACCTATCGGACGATCGCGCTCATCCTCCTCGCGATCGGCACCGGCACCCTTCCCTTCCCGCTCGGCGTCGCCCTGCTCCCCTTCCAGCTCGCGTTGCTCGAGTGGCACCGCAAGAGTGAGCTGTCGACGGACCGCGCGGGCCTGCTCGCCGTGCAGGATCATGTCGTCGCGCAGCGCTCGTTCATGAAGCTCGCCGGGGGTCCCGCGTACGGCGACGCCGCGAGCGTCGAGGAGTTCATGCGCCAGGCCGCGGCCTACGAGGCGGGTGGCGACAGCTGGGACCGGATCCTCAAGCTGGTGAACACGGCGTTCCGCGAGCACCCATTCAACACGGTGCGCGCGGGTGAGCTCGAGCGCTGGCGCACGAGCGGCGCGTACGACGCGATCCTCGCCGGCACGTACGTTCGTCGCGGCGAGGACGGCCAGGGGCTCAAGGACGATTTCGCCGACGCCGCGAGCTACTACTCGGACAAGGCGAACGAGGCGATGTCCAGCGTGGGCGACGCACTCAATCGCGCGCGCGACGCGTTCGCGGAGGCGTTCAAGGGGAATGGGTGACGGCTCTTCGGTTTTTCGGTTGACGGTTTTTCGGTAGACGGCCGGCCTCGGGACGCTGACACCCGCCGAGGCAGGCCGTAAACCCTTCACCGTACACCGTTCACCATCCTGCGCCGCCTGGGGTTGTCCCACCCGTATATTGTCCCCCCATGCGCCTACTCCTCATCGGCGGCGGGGGACGCGAGCACGCGCTCGCATGGAAGCTCACGCGGGAAGAGCCCGACCTCGAGCTGATCGCCGCGCCGGGCAACCCGGGGATCGCGGAGCTCGGCGAGTGCGTCCCGCTCAACGTGCTCGACGTCGACGGACTGGAGGGGCTCGCCCGTGAGCGGCGCGTCGATCTCACGGTCGTCGGCCCGGAGGCGCCGCTCGAAGCCGGGATCGTCGACCGGTTCCGCGCCGCGGGCCTCCCGATCTTCGGCCCCACGAAGGCGGCGGCGCAGATCGAAACCTCCAAGGCGTTCGCCAAGCAGTTGCTCCTCGACGAGGGGATTCCGACCGCGCGGGCGGAGATCCACACCCGCGTCGCAGCCGCGAAGGCGGCCGCGCGCCGGTTCGGCGCTCCGGTGGTCGTCAAGGCATCCGGCCTCGCCGCCGGCAAGGGCGTGATCGTCTGCAAGACCGTCGGCGACGCCGACACGGCGATCGACGAGATCCTCGAGGGGAATCGGTTCGGTCCGGCCGGCGCCGAAGTCCTCGTCGAGGAGTTCATGGCGGGCGAGGAGGTCTCGGTCTTCGCCATCACCGACGGAAGACACTTCGTCGTCCTGCCGAGTCTCCAGGACCACAAGCGGCTCCTCGCCAACGACCTCGGTCCGAACACCGGCGGCATGGGCGCGTACCTCCCAGTCCAGCTCGGCTACGATGCTGACCACGCGCTCAGGTCCGACCCTGACTCGGCGGACAGGCTCGCCCTTCAGGCCGCTCGTGACATCTTCGCGCCGACGCTCCGCGCGCTCCACGCGCGAGGGCGGAACTTCACCGGCCTGCTCTACGCGGGCCTCATGCTCACGCGCGACGGGCCGAAGGTCGTCGAGTTCAACTGCCGCTTCGGCGATCCGGAGACCCAGGCGCTCATGCCGGTCCTCGACATCGCCCCTCGGCTTCTCGACCTGATGCTCGCCGTGGGACGTGGAGATCCGCTCCCCGGTCTCCCCGTGCCCGATGCCGCGGGCGCCATCAGCCCGCATGGCTCTTCCCGGATCTCGACCGCCGAAGCTGATGCCGCTTGCGTCACCACGGTGCTGGCGGCGGCCAACTACCCCGACACCCCTCGCACCGGCGACGTCATCACCCTCCCCCCGGCCGAGGACGGACTGTACGTATTTCACGCGGGAACGGCGCGCGACGCCGAGGGGCGGCTCGTCACCGCCGGAGGACGGGTCCTCGCCGTCAGCGCGGTCGCTCCGAGCGTGGAGCTGGCGCAGGCCAGAAGTCTCGAGTACGCCGAGCGGGTCCGATTCGACGGCAAGCAGTACCGCTCGGACATCGGCTGGCGGGAGATCGCCCGGCAGAGCGGGCCCACGGGTGCCGGAGCTTCCCGAGACTGAGACGATCTCCCGCGATCTCCACCGTGAGATCACGGGTCGGCGCGTCACCGGGGTGACGGTCACGAAGGCGGACGTGCTGCGCGAGAGCTCCGCCGCCGAGCTCGCGGAGCGCGTCGTCGGCAAGGCGATCGTGCGCGCCTGGCGGCGCGCCAAGCTCGTCGTCCTCGACCTCGATTCTGGCGATCGGATCGTCGTGCAGCCGCGCTTCACCGGAGCGCTGCTCCTCAGCGCGGGGCCGCTGCCCGACCACGAGGCGCCCTATTCCACGCTCCGCTTCGCACTGGACGACGGCCGGGATCTCCATTACCGCGACATTCGCCGACTGGGCACCGTCGCGTTGATGAGCCCCGCCCGCTTCGAGGAGTACTCGTCCCGGCTCGGCGTCGAGCCTCTTGACCCTGCGTTCACGGCGTCCCATCTATCGGGAATTCTTCGGGGCTCCAGGCAGGCGGTGAAGAAAGTGCTCATGGACCAGCGCGTCCTGGTCGGGGTCGGCAACATCTACGCGAACGAGGCGTGCTGGCGGGCCGGTGTCGACCCGTCGCGCGCCGCGCGCACGGTGAGCGCCGAAGAGTCCGCGGCGCTCCACGCCGCGATCGTCGGCGTGCTCACCGAGTCGATCGCCGCGCGCGGCACCTCCTTCCGCGACTATCGCGACGCATCGGGCGGCCGCGGCGACTTCGAGCGCTCCCTCGCCGTCTACGGCCGCGCCGGCGAGCCCTGCCCGCGCTGCGGCGCCCGCCTCGTCGAGACCCACGCGATCGACGGTCGCTCCACGGTGCTGTGCGCGCGCTGCCAAAGGTAGAGCTCCTCCGGCCACCGACGTCGGACGCGCAGCTCGCCGCGATGCGCGCCCACGTGCGCGCCACGGCGCAGGACCGCCCGGGAGTGTACCGCATGCTCGCCCCGGACGGCGAGATCGTCTACGTCGGCAAGTCGAAGCGCGTGCGCACCCGCCTGCTCAGCTACTTCCGGTGCGCCTTTCCCGAGGAGAAGGGCGCGCGCATCGTGCGTGAGGCGGATCGCATCGAGTGGGAGTACACGCCGAGCGAGTTCGCCGCGCTGCTCGAGGAGCTCCGGCTGATCAAGCGCTATCGCCCGCGGCTCAACGTCGCGATGAAGCGCGACGCGCGTCACTTCGCGTTCATCAAGCTCACCCGTGGTCCGGCGCCGAAGCTGCTCGTCGTGCGCGGCGCCGGCGCCGACGACGCGCAGATCTACTACGGGCCGTTCCATGGCGCGCAGCGCGTCGGCGAGGCAGTCCGCGAGCTGAACGACGCGCTCGGCCTCCGCGACTGCCGGCTCGACCAGCCGATGCACTTCGCCGATCAGCCCGAGCTCTTCCAGATCTTCCCCCGCACGCCCGGCTGCATCCGCCACGAGATCCGGAAGTGCCTCGGCCCCTGCGTGGGCGGATGCACGACGCGCGAGTACGACGACCGCGTGCGGCTCGTGCGCGCCTTCCTCGACGGCGCCGACGACGGACCGATGGCCACGCTGCGCACCGAGATGGAAGCGGCGAGCGAGGCGCTCGAGTACGAGCGCGCCGCGTCGCTGCGCGACAAGCTCCGCCGGCTCGAAGATCTGCGCGAACAGTTCGTGCGCTTCCGCTTCGCCGTCGAGACGCTCTCGTTCGTCTACACCGTGCCGGGCCGCGACGGCGACGACCGCGTCTATCTCATTCGCCGCGGCCGCGTGCGCGCCGAGTACGACGCGCCGCGCACCGACCGCGAGCGCGTGCGGCTGCTCGAGATGGTCGAGAGCGTCTTCGCTCCCGTCGAGCGCGATACGTCGCAGGTGCCCTCGCACGAGATCGACGAGCTGCTCCTGCTCTCCGCGTGGTTCCGTCGCTATCCCGACGAGCTCGCGCGCTCGCGCGCCGCGAGCGCGTACGTCGCCGAGCCGCCGTCGCCCGGCAAGACGCACCACGCCGCGGCGACCTCGTCGGCCGCCTGATCGAGCGCGCGGCGCGCGCGAAGGGTGGCGAGCCTCTTGCACTGTGGGTCGTCGGCGTTCGACGTCCGTTCGCCCTACGCCGAGGCACCCGATGACGACCTCGTGGCAACCGACGACACTCGTCCAATGCATCAGCGTCAAGCCATGGCTCGTCTATCCGGGATGCGACGAGCCCGGCGGCTGTCATGACCTGACCCTCGGCCGCATCTACGAGATGCTCGGCGTCGAGGCTGACGGCGCATTCTACCGGATCCTCGACGATTCGGGCGACGACTTCCTCTATCCCGCGTCGCACTTCAAGCCCGTGTAGCGCTCGCGCACACGCGGCGCGTTGCGCGAAGCCGCGCGCCTCGATATCTCAGGCGCATGCACGCGCGCCTTCGCTCGCTCCTCCTCCTCGCGCCGTTCGTCCTCGCCTGCTCGGACCGGCGCACGCCGCCGCCGGTCGTCGCCGGCCCGGCGCCCGATTCGTTCCGCGTCGCGCTGGCCACGAGCAAGGGGAACGTCGTCGTCGAGGTCTACAAGGCGTGGTCGCCGCATGGCGCCGACCGCTTCTATCAGCTCGTCTCCGAGGGATTCCTCGACGGGCAGCGGTTCTTCCGCGTGCTGCCGCAGTACATCGCGCAGTTCGGCGCGAACGACGACCCGAAGTGGAACGATCGGTGGGACAAGCAGAAGATCCCCGACGATCCTCGGCGCGAGAGCAACCGTCGCGGCACGCTCGTGTTCGCGGCCGAGGATCCGAACACGCGCTCGCACCAGCTCTTCTTCAATCTCAAGGACAACCCCAAGCTCGATCCGCAGGGGTTCGTCCCGATCGGGCGCGTGATCGAGGGGATGGGCGTGCTCGATTCGCTGTACGACGACTACGGCGACACGCCCAAGTATCACCTGATCGCGACGCTCGGAAACTCGTACCTCAGGCGGATGTTTCCGAAGCTCGACTACATCGAGGCCGCGCGGGTCGTCGGCGCGCCGGCCCCAGCGCCGCCGGCGTCCTAGTGCGCGCCGGCGAGCGCGGCGTCGCCCCGCTTGCCGCCGACCGACGCCCACAGCGCGCGCTCCACCATCGTCGGCGTCCAGTCGGCGCCGAGCCGTGTCGCCCGCTCGCGGAGCGCGTCGGCGTATCCGGCGTAGAAGCGCAACGTCCACTTCACCGCGCCGAGCCCGGGCACCTGCCCCGCCACGAGCTCGTCGAAGAACGGGTAGACGTCGGGCGCGTGCGCGCTCGCGACCGCCGACGCCGTCGCCGCCCCCACGCCCGCGAGCGACGACAGCAGCGCGATCGGCGTGGTCGGATGCGGCGCGGCGGCGAGTGCTTCGGTGCTGATCGTCGTGGCGGCGTCCGCGTCGTTGCCGCGTACGAGCACGAGATTCGGCGCGCGCCATACGCCACGCGCCATCTTCCACTCGGTGAGTCGCGTCAGCTCGGCCAGCGTGACGTGCGGTGCGCGCCGCGCGGCGATCGCCGGCGGCAGCTCGTCGCGGTACCACGCATCGAGCTCCGTGAGCCGTGCGACGCCCTGCTTCGCCACGACGGCACGGTAGGACCGGAGCGCGTCGCGCCACCGGTCCTCCGAGCGCTCCCCCCAGAGCGCGCGCCGCGCCGCGGACGTCTCACTCATCCAGCGGCACCAGCGTGACGTCCGCCCGACCGTTCACGATCGTGAGCCGCCCCACGCTCGGCTCGAGTCTGAACCGGCGCGCACCGGCCGCCCCCGGATTGACGACGAGCCGGCCGTCGGCACGCGCCACGAGCTGCTTGTGCGTGTGCCCGTAGACGATCACGTCCGCGGGGTAGCGCTCGAGCAGCTTCTCCGGTGTCGGGCTCCCGAGCTCGTGGCCGTGGCTCACGTGAATGGACACGCCGTCGATCACTCGCTCGATCGCGGCGCGCAGCCGAGGATCGATGGAGGCGTCGGTGTTGCCGAACACCGCGATCACCGGCGCGATCGTCTCGAGCTCGTCGAGCACGAGATCGCCGCCGACGTCGCCCGCGTGCAGGATGAGCTCCACGCCGGCGAGCGCTCGGTGCACCGCCGGACGCACCATCCCGTGGGTGTCCGAGATCAGCCCGACGACGGACGCGCCGGCGTCGCTCATCCGTCGCTCGACGCGTCCCCCCACCGGCGGCCGATGGAGTGCGGGACGCCGAGATGGTCGAGCACGCGCGCCACGACGAAATCCACCAGCTCGTCGATGCGCGTCGGCCGGTGATAGAACCCCGGGCTCGCCGGCAGCACGATCGCGCCGGCGCGGGTGAGCCGGAGCATGTTCTCGAGGTGGATCGCGCTGAACGGCGTCTCGCGCGGCACCACGACGAGCGGGCGACGCTCCTTGAGCGCGACGTCGGCCGCCCGCTCGACGAGCGACCGTGACGTGCCCTGGCTGATCGCCGCGATCGTCCCCATCGAGCAGGGACAGATCACCATGCCGCGATTCCGCGCCGAGCCGGACGCCGGCGCCGCGCCGCGGTCGGCGTCGTCGAACACGGTGACCTGCTCGTCCCAGCCTCGGGCACCGACCCGGGCACGCAGGTCGTCGATCCCCGTGAGATCGGTCTCCGTCCGCAGCAGCCGAAGGCCGTGGTCCGACACGATGAGCTGGACCGGCTGCGCCGCCGCGACGAGCGCCTCGAGCAGGCGCACCGCGTACGGCGCGCCCGACGCGCCCGTGATCGCGACGACGGTCGGCAGCGCGCGCGTCTCCGTCACTGCGCGAGCACGAGGGCGAGCTCGTACGTCACCCGCGAGAGGAAGCGACCCGCGAGCACGAACCCGAAGAACATGAGGCTGATCACGCCGTTCATCGTGAAGAACGCCGCGTCGAGCTTCGTCAGATCACCCGGCTTCACGAGCGAGTGCTCGTACACGAGCAGCATGGCGACGCCGAGCACGCCGAGCCAGTAGAGCATCGTCGCCTGGGAGAAGCCGGCGAGCGCCACGCGGCCGACGAGCGCCAGCATGAGCACCGTCGTCACGTGCAGCGCACGCGCGATCCCGATCGCCTTCGCCTCGCCCACGGTGGACGGGATGGAGAACAGTCCGTTCGCACGGTCGAACGCGACGTCGGGGAGCGCGTACAGGACGTCGAAGCCGGCGCCCCACGCGAGCACGGCGGTCGCGAGCGCGCAGAGCATCCACCACGGCTGGCTCCATCGGCCGACGACGGCGAGGTAGCCGCCCACCGGCGCGATCGCCATCCCGAGCCCGAGCGCGAGATGCGCGAAGCGCGTGAACCGCTTGGTGTACGAGTAGAAGAACACCCACCCGAGCGCCACGGGCGAGAGCGCGAGGCAGAGCTGGTTCAACATCCCGGCGGCGAGCACGAACACCGCCGACGCCAGCGCCACCGACGCCGTCGCCTCGCGCACCGACATCGCCCCGCGCGGCAGCTCGCGCAGCCGTGTGCGCGGATTGCGCGCATCGTACTCGCGATCGACGATGCGGTTGAACCCCATCGCGGCGAACCGGGCCGCCGTGAACGCCAGCACCACCCAGCCGAGCGTCGCCCACGTGACCGGCCGGCGATACGAGGCGAGCACGACACCCACCAGGGCGAACGGGAGCGCGAACACCGTGTGCGGCAGCTTGACGAAGCTCGCGTACGTCGCGAGCCGCGAACTGCCGGCGAAGGTCTGCCCCTCGCGCGCTCCGCCCGGCGTCGGCGCGGTGTCGCTCATCGCGACGGGATCCCGAGCGACGGCCACATCACGTCCACCGCGCGCTTCGTGGCGTCGTCCATCTCGATCACGGCGGGCCAGTCGCGCGTGAAGCCCTCCTCGGGGAGCTTCCGCGTCGCGTCGATGCCCATCTTCGACCCGTACGTGAACGCGCGCGACGAGTGGTCGAGCACGTCCATCGGCCCCATCGTGAACCGCGTGTCCCGCTCCGGGTCGATGTTGTTGAGCGCCACCCACCACGCTTCCTGCGGGTCGCGCACGTTCACCCACTCGTCGACGACGACGAGCACCTTCGCCAGCGACATCAGCCCCTGCCCCCACAGCGCGTTCATCACCTTGTACGCCTGCCCCGGATACTCCTTCCGGATGCTCACGAACACGAGGTTGTGGAAGATCCCCTCCGCGGGCATGTGGTAGTCGACGATCTCGGGGATCGTGAGCTTGAGCAGGGGAAGGAAGATTCGTTCGGTCGCGTGGCCGAGGTAGAAGTCTTCCATCGGCGGCCGGCCGACGATCGTCGCTGGAAAGATCGGGTCGTGGCGCATCGTCACCGCGGTGACGTGCACCAGCGGATAGAGATCGGCGAGCGAGTAGAAGCCGGTATGGTCGCCGAACGGCCCTTCGGTCACCAGCGGCTCGGCGGGATCGATGTAGCCTTCGAGCACGAAGTCCGCATCGGCCGGTACCTCGAGGTCGCAGGTCAGCGCCTTCGCGAGCTTGACGGGCTGCTGGCGCAGGAAGCCGGCGAAGATGAACTCGTCCACCGTCGGCGGGAGCGGCGCGGTCGCGGAGTACATCGACGCCGGATCGGACCCGATCGCGATGACGACGGGCATCGTCTCGCCCCGCTCCGCCATCTCGCGCCAGTGCGCCGCGCCGACCTTGTGGCGCTGCCAGTGCATCGCGAGCGTGTTCTTCCCGAGCTGCTGCACGCGATACATGCCGACGTTGCGGATCCCGCGCTTCGGATCACGGGTGATGACCATCGGGAAGGTGATGTACGGCCCGCCGTCCTCCGGCCAGCAGGTGATGATCGGCAGCCGGTCGAGGTCCACCTCGTCGCCGCGCCAGACGACTTGCTGGCACGCGGGGGCCGCCGACTGCATGCGCGGGGGGAACTTCGCCACCTCCATCAACCGTGGCAGCATCGAGAGCTTCCCGAGAATCCCTTCGGGCACCTTGAGGTCGAGCAGCCGCGTGATCCGATCGCCGTGATCGTCGAGCCGCTCGACGCCGAGCGCCATCGCCATCCGGCGCATCGACCCGAAGAGGTTGATCCCGACGGGATAGCGCGACCGCGAGCCGTCGCCGAGCACGACGTGCTCGAACAGCAGCGCGGGCCCACCGCCGGGCTGCTTCATCACCCGGTCGGCGATCTCGCACAACTCGAGCTTCGCCCGCACGGGCTCGCGCACCCGCACCAGCTCACCGGCGGCGTCGAGCGCGTGGACGAATTCGTTCAGCGTGTCGTGGGACAAGGAAACGAGGGTGACTTGGTGACTTCGATCGTTCGTGACTTGGTCGGTGACTTGGTGGCTCGAAACGGCACCCGCCACCTTCGCCCGACCAAGTCACGCCGTGGAGACTCCACGCTGGTCGGGCGCTCCGTCGAGGTCGGGAGCACTGACGGCGATGCCTCGACCGTCCGGCCGAATGTCCACCGGTGTCCATTCCGGCGCTCATCCAGGTGACTTGGTTCAACCGCGGTGTCGAAGTCACCGACCAGGTCACCAACGAGCCAGATCACCAAGTCACTGTCCTTTCGTCCCGACATGGATCGCCGCGATCCCCATCGACAGCGAGGTCCACCGGACGTCGACGAACCCCACGCCGCGCATCCGTTGCGCGAGCTGCGGCTCGGCGGGAAAGTTCGCGACGGAACGCGGCAGGTACTTGTACGCCGTGCGGTGCCCGCTGATCGCGCCGCCGATGAACGGCAGCACGTGATGAAAGTAGACGTGGTACAGCGTGCGCACCGCCGCCCACCGCGGCGTCGTGAACTCGAGGATCACGAACCGCGCGCCCGGTTCGAGCACGCGGTACACCTCGGCGAGCGCGCGGTCGAGCGACGCCACGTTGCGGATCCCGAATGCGACGGTCGCCCCCTGCACGCTCGCGTCGGCGAACGGCAGCTGCTGCGCGTCGGCCGCCACGGGCGCGAGCCGCGATCGGGGCGCCTTCCCCTCGCCGGCGCGGAGCATCGCCGGTGCGAAGTCCGCGCCGGCGATGAAGCCGCGAAAGCCACGCTGCCGGCTGAGCTCCGCGCCCACGTCGAGCGTGCCGGCGCAGAGATCGAGATAGCGGCCATCGGGCGCCGCGGCCCACCCGAGCTCGCGCAGCGCGCGCCGGCGCCACCGGCGGTCGATGTTGAAGCTCAGGAGGTGGTTCAGCAGATCGTACCGCGGCGCGATCTGCTCGAACACGGTGCGCACGTACGCTCGCTTTTCCGCGCCTCCTTCGGCCGCCGCGTCGGCGACGCGCTCCTCGACGTCCATCGCGTGCATCGTCGAAAGCTCGCCGCCGTCCGGAGCACGGGCAAGCGCGCCGCTGGATTGCGCTCCGCGGCACGGGTAGGTTCCAGTGCCGTATCCCGCGCGTGCTCCCTCGCTTCGCACGCGCGGTCCTCCTCGGCCCGATGCCCGCGCACGCCCTCGATCTCGCGAACCTCCCCGATGCCGACGTCGTCGCCCTCGCGCTGGAGGGGCGCGAGGCCGCGCACCGTGAGCTGATCCGGCGCTACGAGCGCCCCGTCTTCTCGCTCGTCTTCCGCATGGTCCGCGATCGCGAGCTCGCCGAGGACCTCACCCAGGACACCTTCATCAAGGTGCTCTCGCACCTCGACCGGTATCGGTCCGAATTCAAGTTCTCGTCCTGGCTGTTCAAGATCGCCAACAACGTCGCGATCGATCATCTCCGCCGCCGCCAGCTCGACACCGTCAGCATGGACGGGTCGCCCCACGCCACCACCCCCGACGCGGTGATGGCCTCCGCCATCGAGCTCTCCGACCATTCGGAGTCCGCCCTCGAGGAGATGGAAGCGAAGGAGCTCGGCACGGCCATCGAGCGGGCCATCGCCCGGCTGCGACCGGAGTACCGATCGTGCATCCTCCTCCGACACGTCGAGGGGAGGTCGTACGAGGAGATCGCCACCACCCTCGACCTCCCCCTCGGCACCGTGAAGACGTACATCCACCGCGCCCGGCACGAGCTTCGCCGGGCGCTGGAGCATACGCGAGAATGAGCGCCCGCCCCCCGATCGGCCCTCCCTCGCCTCCCGAGGGTGACTTGTCGCACATTGAAACCCGCCGCAGCAGCGCGGCGTACATGGGACCAGAGGAACCGTGAACCACAGACACCTGCTCCCCGACGAGATCGACCTGCTGGTCGACGGCGAGGCCGGATTCGGCGTCGCACCGCTTCGTGCGCACGTTACCGAGTGCGACGACTGCCGCGCGCGGCTCGAGGACGCCCGCCTGGTGGTCGACGCGCTCGAGGCGCTTCCCCATTTCGCCCCCGACTCGCGGCTCGCCGATCGGGTGATGGCCCAGGTGCCGGTCTTCGTCCCCGCCCACGTCGCGGCGCGCGATTCCGTGACCCGATGGTTGCCCCAATCGGCTCCGGCCCGCATCGCCGCCGCCGTCGCCGGCACCTCGGTGGCCGGCCTCCTGACCCTCGCCATGGTCTGGCTCGCCAGCCGCGGCAACGCGGTGATGTTCGTGACCGGACTCTTCACCGACCGGCTCCAGCGGCTCGTCCTCGGCACGGTGCGCGACGTCGCGCTCGCTCTCCTCGGCGAGTCTGCCGTCGCGGCGATCCAGGCCTCCGGGACGCTCGGCGTCACGCTCCTCGTCCTCGGATTCCTCGGCACGGCGGTCGGCACGGTGCTCGCCCTCCGCCGGGTCGCGACCGCCGCGTCGCGGCGGGCGTAGGATGCGCTCCCTCACGCATCCACGCCTCCTCCTCGTCCTGCTCGCCGCGCTCGTTCCGTCCGCTCTCGCCGCACAGAAGAGCGGCACGCTGTCGGTGGAGCAGGCGCTGGAGCGTCTGGCGAAGGGCGAGCAGATCGCGAACCTGCCGCCGGCGGACAGCGTCTCCCCGGCGGGTCGCGTCGTGCCCGCGGGGGCCACCGTTTCCGGCACCATCGTCGCGCGCGGCCCGGTGGACGTCGCCGGAACGGTCGAGGGCTCAGTGGTCAGCCTCGGCGGCGACGTCACCGTCCGGCGCGGCGGTCACGTCACCGGTGACGCGCTCTCCGTGACGGGGCGCGTGAACGCGGACAGTGGAATCGTCGACGGGGAGATCCGCGCGATGAGCGCCCTCCCGACGCTGTTCGTCGCGCCCGCCCCGAGAGCGGAGACGCTCAGTGCGACGGATCGGACGATCGGCGCCGTGAAGCTCGTCGCGGGGAGCTTCGGCGTACTCCTCATCGTCGCGCTCGGCGTACTGCTCTTTGCCGAGCCGAACCTGGCCGAGGTCGTGGAGACGGTCGAGCTGCGGTTCGCCCACGCGTTCTGGGTGGGACTGGCGGGCCAACTGCTCATCCTGCCCGGGGTGGTCGTGCTCTGCATCGCCCTCGTGCTGACGATCCTCGGCGTGCTCCTCATCCCCTTCGCGATCGTCGCCTACGCGGTCGCGGTCGCCGGCCTGCTCACCCTCGGCTTCCTCGCGGTCGCACAGCTCATCGGCAGCGCGGTCTGGCGCGCGCGCGAGGGCTCGCCGCGCGCCCGTGCGTTCGGAACGCTCGTCGTCGGCATCGCGATCTTCTTCGCCCTCTGGCTGCTCGCGGCGCTGCTCGTCTGGGCTCCGCTCGCCGCCACGGTGATCCGGGCCGCCGCGGTCGCCGCGTCGTGGGCCGCCGCGACGCTCGGACTCGGCGCCGCGATTCTCTCACGCGCCGGCACGCACCGCCGCGTCGCGAGCGGCAGCCGGCCGGTGGAGCTCGCGGCATGGCAGACGCCCACTCCCGTCACGGGCGTCGCCGCGGCGCGGCGCCCCGTGGCGGCGGCGCGGGAGGCGAAGTGATCGCGCGCGCCCTCCTCGTGGCGGCGTTGTGCGCGCCGATCGTCAGCGCGTCGGCGCAGGGGAACCGCACGTGGCGGACGATCGACGTCTCCCGCCAGCTCCGCGACTCCGCGCCGCAGCGCGTCAAGGTGCAGTTCGACGCCGGCCGCGTCGACGTGCGCGGCACGGACGCGCGCGTCGTCTACGCCATGCACCTGCGCTACGACGAGGAGCGCGCGGCGCCGCTCCACCGCTACGATCAGGAGCAGCACAGCGCGCTGCTCGGCGCGGACTCGCGCGGCAACGCCTTCCGCGCCTCCTCGTCGTCGGGCCGCGCCGAAGGCAGCGAGCTCCGGCTCGCGCTCCCCACCGCCGTCCCGCTCGATCTCGACCTCGAGCTCGGCGGGACCGAGGCGAGGCTCGACCTCGGCGGCCTGGCGCTGCAGTCGCTCCGGCTGGAGTGCGGGGCCACCGACGCGACGCTCGACTTCGCCACGCCGAACCGCACGCACATGCGGGAGCTCGACGTCGGCATCGGCGCGGCCCAGTTCACCGCCACGCACCTCGCCAACGCGAACGCCGAGCAGATCAGGGTCCGCGGCGGCATCGGGACGGTGGACCTCGACTTCGCCGGCACCTGGACGCGCGATCTCGACGTCGTGACGCGCGTCGCGATCGGCAAGCTCACCGTGCGCGTCCCGGACGACGTCGGCGTGCGCGTGGAGGTGAAGCGCGTGGCCGCTGGGTTCGACCACGAAGGCCTCGTGAAGCGCGGCGACGCGTGGTTCACACCGAACTGGGACGCCGCGCCGCACAAGCTCCGGATCAGCGCCGAAACCGCGTTCGGCGCGATCGCCGTGGTGGCCTCGACGCGCTGACGAGTACGCAGCGGCTGGCCCGTCGCTTGCCCGGCTGACCGATGTCGACCTCACTTGCCATCGGGCGCCGCCATGATCATCAAGGGCTTCAACGTCGTCTCGCTGCTCAAGAGCACGGTGCGCGAGGTCCGTGAGGACCGCATCCCGTCGCTCGCGGCCGAGACGGCATACTACTTCTTCTTCTCGCTCTTCCCGCTGCTGCTCTTCCTGACGCCGCTGCTCGGCATCGTCGGCAACGGGCAGGAGCTGATGACGTCGATGGTCGAGCGCCTGTCGACGACGATGCCCGAGGACTCGCTGTCGCTGCTCAAGCGCGTGCTGAGCGAGATTCTCACCTCCAGCAACGGGGCCGGCGTGATGTCCGTCGGCGTACTGCTCGCCGGCTGGTCGGGGTCGAACATCTTCGGCGCACTGACCAGCGCGCTCAACGTCGCCTACGACGTCACCGAGACGCGTCCCTGGTGGAAGCAGCAGCTCATCCGGATCGGCGCGCTGCTCGTCGCGGGGGCGATCATGATCCTCGCGACGGCGATCTTCCTCGACGGCGAGCGGTTCGCGCAGTGGGCGGGCTCCGCGCTCGGCCTCGGCGGCGCCGCCGTCGCTGCGTGGACCGTTCTCCAGCTCGTCCTCGCGCTGGCACTGCTCGTCGCGCTTGGCGTCGTGCTGTTCAAGCTCCTGCCCAACGTGCACCAGCGGTGGTCGCACGTCGTCGTCGCGTCCGTGGTGACGACGGCGCTGTGGGTCGCGGCGACGCTGCTCTTCCGCCTCTACGTCCAGCACTTCGCCTCGTACAACAAGACCTACGGGACGATCGGCGGCGTGATCGTGCTGCTGACGTGGATGTACTACTCGATGTTCGTCGTCCTCGTCAGCGGCGAGCTCGCCTCCGAGCTCCATCACGGCTCCGGCGCGGTCGAGCCGACCAAGGGTGCCGTGTACTACGGCCGCATCGTGTCGGACTCGGGGCCGGGCACGCCGACGCTGACCAAGGCGAACCGATAGCGCACCGGTTCTCTTCGCGAGCGCGCATCACGCGCATCACGCGCATCACGCGCATCACGCGGAGAGCGCACAGGAAGCGCAGAGCACGGAGAACTGCCGCCCGGGCTGGCCTACTACCGCAACGTGGTTCCACGCGGAGGCGCGGGGGCTGCGCGAGGGCTGCGCGAGGGCTGCGCGGGGGCTGCGCGGAGGTGCGGGGACGGCAACGACAACAGCAACTGCAGCAGCCTGCTCTGCAACCATTTCACGCCAGCGCACGGATCTCTGCTCCACAACATCGAAGCGCTTTTGGGGCCTCGTCATTCCTTCCTTCCCACCACCAGCACCACCTCACTGCCACGCCGCAGCCCGAGCTTCGTCGCGGCGCTTCCGTCGCGCACCGCGATCTCCACGAGTCCGCTCGAGCCCACGAGGGCGAGCGGCTCGCCGCTGGCGACGTCGGCGTAGGTGCGTCGCACCGGCAGGGCGAGCGCGCCGATGCGTATCTCGCCGCCGCGCATCGCGAGCAGGTTCGTCACCGCGTTGCCGAAGCGATCGACGGTGATCACCTCGCCCTGCACGCCGCCGTCGGCACGGCGCGTCGCCTCGGGCGTTCGCCGGATCACGGGTTCGTCCTCCTCGGGACCGAGCGTCTCCAGCGCCGCGCCCAGCGCGAGCTGCGCCGCGGCGGGCGCGAACAGGTCGCGGCCGTGAAAGGTCGGCGCCGCGCCGGCGGGCAGCGGAAGGGAGACGCAGCGCGCGTCGGCGTGCAGGAGCGCGGCGGACAGCACGCCGTTGTCCGGCCCGACGAGAAAGCGTCCCTCGCTCGTCGCCGCGAGCGCGCCGCGCGGGCTGCCGACGCCCGGATCGATCACGACGAGATGGACCGTGCCTTCGGGGAAGCGCCGCCAGTAGCGCGCGAGCGCGAGCCGCGCGCCCTCCACGTCGTGCGGCGTCACGTCGTGCGCCACGTCCACGAGCACCGCGTTCGGGGCGAGCGTCGAGAGGACGCCTTTCATCTCGCCCACGTAGCCGTCCGCCGTGCCGAAGTCGGTGAGCAGAGTGACGATGCGCGCCATGGCTCTTCGTGGACGGTCCGGGTCGGAGCTGCCCCTACGCGATCAAGCTCCGCTTCCAGCGTCCCGCGCGCCAGATGCCGAGCATGGCGATCGCGCGCAGCAGCGCGGTGAGCGTGATCGTCCACCAGATCCCCACGACACCGTAGCGCGCGGCCGCCCACGCGGCGAGCGGGATGCGGCTCGCGGTGATCGCCGTCGATGCGAGCATGGGCGGAAGCGTGAACCCCGCCCCGCCGAGCGCGCCCTCCAGCACGATCTCGGCGCAGATCCCCACCTGCGACAGCGCGGCGATCCGCAGATACCGCGCACCCTCGGCGATCACCGCGGGGTCGTGGCTGAACACCGCGGCGAAGCGCTCCGAGAACGCGAGCTCGAGCACGCATGCGAGCAGGCCGAACGCGGAGCAGAACGCCACCGACATCCAGCCGGCGCGAGCGGCACGGTCGGTCCGTCCCGCGCCGAGGTTCTGGCCGACGATCGCCGCCGTCGCCGCGCCGAAGCCGACGCCGATCATGTACAGCCAGCTCTCCACACGGTGCCCGATCCCGAGCGCGGCCAGTGCGGGAGTGCCGAACCGCGTCGCGGTGCGCGTGACGAGCACGTAGATGAGCGAGAAGGTGACGCCGGTGATCGCCGTCGGCAGCCCGATCCGCAGCACGGCGCCGACGACCCGCGCGTCCGGCCGGCCGAATCGCACCACCCCTCGCCTGCCGATGATGGCGAGCCCCAGCAGGAACGCGACGGCGCGCGTGCAGATCGTCGCGATCGCCGCGCCGCCGACCCCGAGCGCCGGGAACGGCCCCCATCCGACGATCAGCGCGGGGTCGAGCACGAGCGTGACCGCGACGGACGCGAAGAGGAGCAGGAACGGCGTGCGCGTATCGCCGGCCGCGCGGAACGCGGCATCCACGGCGAAGAAGCCGAAGATGAGCGGTGCTCCGAGCAGGTAAATGCCGAGATACCGCCTGCCGAGCTCCGCGACGTGCGCGGGCGCGTCCATCATCGCGAACAGCTCCGGCAGCATCGCGTGACCCACGAGCGCGCACACCGCCCCGAGCGCGAGCGAGAGGAGGAGCGCGTCGCCCGCCACGCGCGCGGCGTCGCGCGACCGGCCCTCGCCGTGCCGGCGCGCCGCGACCGCGGTGATCCCGACGTTCACCATCTCGGCCACCGCGATCACGAGCCAGATCCAGAACACGGCGACCGAGACCGCCGCGAGCGCGTCGGCGCCGATGTGCGTTCCGATCCAGTAGGCGTCGACCGACGTGAACAGCGTCATCAGGAGCGACGACGCGACGGCGGGGAGGGCGACGCGGGCGATCGTGCGGGGGAGCGGATCCGCGACGAGGTGGACCGCCTCCCATTCGCTCGTGATCGCGACGGGGGCCAGCCCGTCGTGCGGCTCCAGCGGGAGGGACGCCGGGATCTCGTCCCCGCGCGGGTCAGCTCGCGCGGGGCGCTCCGGTCATGGCGGCGACCTTCGCGGCAACTGCGCTGAGCGCCTTGGCCGCTGCGGATGCCGGGTCCGCGGTGACGATCGGCGTGCCGGCGTCACCCCCTTCCATCACCCGGGGATACAGCGGCACCTGACCGAGCAGCGGCAGATCGAGCGCCTTCGCGAGCCGCTCGCCCCCGCCGGAGCCGAACAGCGCCGACGGCTTCCCGCAATGCGGACACTCGAACCAGCTCATGTTCTCGACGATGCCGAGCACATTGACGTCGACACGCTGGAACATCTTCACGCCGCGCAGCGCATCGCCGACGCTCACCTCCTGCGGCGTGGTGACGATGATCGCGCCGTCCACGTTCGTCGCCTGCACGAGCGAGAGCTGCGCGTCGCCGGTGCCGGGCGGCATGTCGACGAGGAAGTAGTCGAGCTGGCCCCAGGCGACGTCCTGGAGGAACTGGGTGATGATCTTCATCACGATCGGGCCTCGCCAGATCGCCGGCTGCTCCGGCTCGATCATCATGCCGAGCGAGATGAGCTTCACCCCGTGCGCCTCGAGCGGGACGATCTTCTCCTTCACCACCGGCGGCGCGCCCACGACGCCCATCATGCGAGGCAGATTGGGGCCGTAGATGTCCGCGTCCATCAGCCCGACGCGCGCGCCGCTCTGCGCCAGCGCGACGGCGAGGTTCACCGCGACGGTGGACTTCCCGACGCCGCCCTTCCCCGACGAGACGGCGATCACGCGGCCGAGGTTCGCGAACCGTTTCGGCGTGGGCGCGGGGACACGCGCCGCGGCCGGCGCCTGGTCCATCACGGGAAGCGTGCGCCCCCCGCCCTGGCGCGCCGGTGCCGCCTGCACGTCGAGCTCGACGCCGGTCACGCCCTCGACCGTCTCGACCGCGTGCCGCACGGCCTTCGCGAGCGCGGGATCGTCCTGCGCGCCGAGCATGAGCGTGAGCCGCACGCGGCCGCCGGTGGTCGTCGCGATGTCGCGCACCTGCTGCGTGCTGAACAGGTCGGCGCCGGTGCGGGGGTTCCTGAGTCGGGAGAGCGACTCGGCGAGCCGCTCCTGGAGTGTCGTGGGCATGCGTGAACGATAGTCGGACGCGTCGCCGCGTGGTCAGTGCCGCGCCGCGCGCAGCGACTCGCGCGCCGCCTCGACGACGAGGTCGCGCACCTGATCGAGCGAGCCCGGAAGCATGGCGCCGGCCGCCCGCGCGTGGCCGCCGCCGCCGAAGCGGCGCGCGAACGCGTTCACGTCCGTGCCCCCGACGCTGCGGAAGGAGACCTTCACCTTGCCGTGTCCGAGGTCGCGGAAGAGGAGCGCCATGCGCGTGCCCGCGATCGAGCGCGCATGCTCGACGATGCCGTCGAGATCCTCCGTCTTCACGCCGTGGCGCTCCAGCGCATCCGCGCTCATGCTCAACCACGAGAGGCCGAGCGACTCGTCCACCTCGAGGGTCCCGAGCACCTCCGCCATCAGCCGCACGCGGCCGGCGGGCGCCGACGCGTAGATGCGCGTGTACATCTCCTCGGGATCGACGCCGTGGGCGAGCAGCTGCCCGGCGAGCGTGAGGCATCGCGGCGACGTGTTGCTGAACCGGAAGCCGCCGGTGTCGGTGAGCATCCCCGTATACAGCGACCGCGCGATCGCCGGCGTGATCTCGGTCCCGAGCACCGTCGCCAGGTCGTACACGAGCTCCGCGGTGGCGCACGCGGAGGTGTCGGACACGACAATGGTTCCGGCCGGATCGTCCGAGGGCAGATGATGGTCGATGACCAGCTTCGGTACGTCGAGCGCGCGCACGCTCTCGGCGAGCGTGCCGAGGCGCTTCACGTCGCTGATGTCGAGCACGACGAGGAGGTCGATGCCGCGGAGCGCTCTGGAGCCGCGCGCGGTTCGGTCGTCGACGTCGTCGCCGAGGAGGAACTCGAACATCTCCGGCCACGGCGTCGGATTGACGATCCACGGCGTGAGCCCGCGCGCCGCGAGAATCCGCGCCAGGGCGCTCTCCGAGCCGCAGCCGTCGCCGTCCGCGTTGAGATGGGTGCTGATCGCCACGCGCCGTCCGGGGACGAGCTCCGTCACGAGCGCCTCGATGTCGCGCCGGCGCGCGGCTGGCACGGCGAGCAGATCGGTGGTCATGGTGCCGCGCAATCTAGCGCCGGCCGTCGTCCGACGTTGCGCGCGCGATTCCACGGCCCCTGGCGGCGGCGACCGAACCGCATCACGCGGAGCCGCGGTGGAAAGCAGAGAGCGCGGAGCAGGCTCACCGCCGTTCTCCGCGCTCTCCGCCTTCTCCGCGCGACGCGTTGCCGCCGCGATCAGTCCCCGAGCGCCGGCTCGGTTCGGCGTCCGAGATGGGAGTGGCTCTTCCCGTACGCGAAGTACAGCACGAGCCCGATCACGAGCCACACGATGAGCCGGATCCACGTGTCCTTCGGCAGGCCGGCCATCAGCCCGAAGCAGCTCAGGATGCCGAGCAGCGGCACGATCGGCACCAGCGGCGTGCGGAAGGCGCGCGGAATCTCGGGCGAGCGGACGCGGAGGATCCACACGCCGGCGCACACGATCACGAACGCGAGCAGCGTGCCGATGCTCACGAGCTGGCCGAGCAGTCCGATCGGGAACAGGCCGGCGACGATCGCGGCGACGCTGCCGGTGAGGATCGTCGTGATGTACGGCGTCTTGAACTTCGGATGGACCTTCCCGAACACCGGCGGGAGCAGCCCGTCGCGCGCCATGGAGAAGAACACGCGCGGCTGCCCCATGAGCATCACGAGCACCACCGAGGCGAGGCCCGCGAGCGACCCGATCTCCACCGCGTAGCGCAGCCATGCGAGCGCCGGACCCGCGGCCTGGACCGCGACGAGGATCGGCGCGGGGTCGTTCAGCTTGGAGTAGTGCGCCATCCCCGTCATCACGAGCGCCATGAGGACGTAGAGGATCGTGCACACGAACAGCGATCCGAGGATGCCGATCGGCATGTCGCGCTGGGGATTGCGCGCCTCCTGCGCCGCCGTGCTCACTGCGTCGAATCCGATGTAGGCGAAGAAGATCACCCCCGCGCCGCGCAGCACGCCGCTCCACCCGAACTCGCCGAACCGGCCCGCGTTGGGCGGAATGAACGGGTGCCAGTTCGCCGTGTTCACGTACATGAAGCCGACGCCGATCACGAGGACGATGACGGCGAGCTTGATGAAGACGATGAGGTTGTTGAACCGCGCCGACTCCCGGATCCCGACGACGAGGATCGCCGTCATGATCAGCGTCAACACCACGGCGGGCACGTTGAGCGTCGCGCCCGTGCGTGAGAAATGATTCGCCGCGTCCACGGCGAACGGCGCGTTCGTGAGCTCCGTCGGGATCGTGATCCCGAACTCGGCGAGGAACGGCACGAAGTTGCCCGCCCAGCCCACCGCCACCGTCGCCGCGCCGAACAGGTACTCCAGCATCAGGTCCCACCCGATGATCCAGGCGACGAACTCGCCCATGGTGGCGTAGCCGTACGTGTACGCCGAGCCCGCGATCGGGATCATGCTCGCGAACTCCGCGTAGCACAGCCCCGCGAAGCCGCACGCGATGCCGGCGAGCAGCATCGAGATCACGACGGCCGGTCCCGCATAGACCGCCGCGGCGTTCCCCGTGAGCACGAAGATCCCCGCGCCGATGATCGCGCCGATGCCGAGCAGGGTCAGGTTCGTCGCCGACAGCGTCCGGCGAAGCCCTTCCTCCCCTTCCGCGGCGGCCTCACGCTGGAGCGCGGCGACACTCTTTCGTGACCACAGGCCCATCGGGCGTTCTCCTGGAGAGCGGTAGCGCTGGGATGAACGATCTCGATTGTATACAGATACGGAAGCGCGACAACTTCGGCGCCGATGCCGAGCTTGTCAAGCGCTCGGCATCTCCGCGGTCCGCCTCAGCGGCTCACGTGATCACAGACTGTAGTTCGGCGCTTCCCGCGTGATCTGCACGTCGTGCGGATGGGACTCGCGCAGCCCGGCCGCGGTGATCCGTACGAACTCGGTGTTGCGGCGAAGCTCGTCGACCGTGGCGCAGCCGACGTATCCCATCCCGCTGCGCAGCCCGCCCACCATCTGGAAGAGGACGTCGCCCACGGGCCCCTTGTACGGCACGCGCCCCTCGATCCCCTCGGGCACGAGCTTCTTCGGCGACAGCTCACCTTCCTGGAAGTAGCGGTCGGCGCTGCCGTCCTGCATCGCCGAGAGCGAGCCCATGCCGCGCACCATCTTGAACCGGCGCCCCTCGAGCAGGAACGCCTCGCCCGGACTCTCCTCCGTGCCGGCGAGCATCGAGCCCATCATCACGCTCGACGCGCCCGCCGCGAGTGCCTTCACCGCGTCGCCCGAATACTTGATGCCGCCGTCGGCGATGACGGGGACCCCGTCCGCCCCCTCGATCGCGTCGAACACCGCCGTGAGCTGCGGCACGCCGACGCCCGTCACCACGCGCGTCGTGCAGATCGAGCCCGGTCCGACGCCGACCTTCACCGCGTCCACGCCGCGCTCGACGAGCGCGCGCGCACCCTCGCGCGTCGCCACGTTCCCCGCGACGAGCTGAATGTCCGGGAACGCCTCGCGCACGCGCGCCGTCGCCTCGAGCACCGCGTCGGAGTGTCCGTGCGCCGTATCGATGACCAGCGCGTCGACTCCCGCGTCCGTGAGCGCCTTCGCGCGCGTGAGGTAGTCGCCCCCCGCGCCGATCGCCGCGGCCACGCGCAGCCGGCCGATCTCGTCCTTGTTCGCGCCGGGATACTGACGCCGCTTGTGGATGTCCTTCACCGTGATCAAGCCGCGCAGCCGCCCGCCCTCGTCCACGACCGGCAGCTTCTCGATCCGATGCTTGCCGAGAATCCGCTCCGCCTCGTCGAGCGTGGTGCCGACCGGGGCCGTGATCAGCCCCTGCTTCGTCATCGCGTCGGCGACGGGACGGTCGAGACTGCGCTCGAACTGGAGATCGCGGTTGGTGAGGATTCCCACGAGCCGGCCGTCCGTGTCGACGATCGGCACGCCGGATACGCGGAACCGCGCCATGAGGTTCGTCGCCTCGCGGAGCGACGCCGTCTCCGGCAGGGTGTACGGATTGCTGATCACGCCGCTCTCGGAGCGCTTCACGATGTCGACCTGCATCGCCTGCCGGTCGATCGACATGTTCTTGTGCAGCACGCCGATGCCGCCGGCGCGCGCCATCGCCACCGCCATCTCGGCTTCGGTCACGGTGTCCATCGCCGCCGAGACGAACGGGATGTTCAGCTCGATGCGGCGCGTGAACCAGGACTTGATCGAGACGTCCTTCGGGTGCGTGAGGGAGTGCCGGGGGGAGAGCAGGACGTCGTCGAAGGTGAGCGCGACGTCGGCGCGCACTCGCGCGGCGCCGTTCACCGGCTCGGAACGCGACGGCCCGCGCTCAGCCGGAGGCTGTGCAGCGGGCCGTGTCTCGGATCGAATTGTGGTCGCCATGGCGAAACGTAGGCGGCTCGACCAGCGAAGTCCAGAGCGGCGAAGCGGTTAGCGCGACCCGCTACGACCGCCCGATCATCTTCAGCTTGCGCCGAACGTTGCGCGGCAGGAAGAACGCCGCGGCGGCGAGCGCTTCCTTCAGGTTCAGGTCGTCGAGGTCGGCGAGCCGTCCGCTCCAGTGCGCCATGAGAACCGGCCGCCCCGCGTTGGCGACGAGCCGCTGCAGCGCGATCACGAGCAGGAAGACGTCGTCCACCTCGCCAAGGAACGGAATGAAATCCGGGATCAGGTCGAGCGGCATGACGATGTACGCGATCGCGCCGGCCACGAGGAGCTTGTCCATCGCGTTCACGCGCCGATCGGTCAGCAGCCCGCCGAGCAGCCGCAGGTACGCCGGCAGCTGCTTGATGTAGTACATCACGGTTCGGCGCGCTCCGGTCCGCGGCGCCGCCTCCGCGCGCTCGCGTACCGCCGCCTGCCGCGTGCCGCTTCTCCCACGTCGTGCCTGCCCTGCGCTCGTCGAGCTCACGCGCGTCTCCTACGCCGAGGTCGTGCCGTCGGTGGGCCCACCCGACGGTGGCGGCGAGCCGGCGCCGGACGGCGGGGCCCCTGCACCGCTCGCCCCAGTCGCACCAGTCGTGCCGGACGTCGGCGGTGACGATGCGGCCGCCGCCGCGGCGTCGACGACGCGCGACGTCGCGGTCATCAGGTCCGACGCCACCGATTTCCCCGCCGCCGCGGCCCCGTTCAGCACGCCCACGGCCTTGTTCATCAAGCTCATCGTCTCGGCGATCGTCGACGCGCTCACCCGCCCGGCGCGCAGCTTCTCCTCCACCGCGTCGGCGAACCGGCTGAGCGGATTGCTCGCCGCCGCGGCCCCCGCCGGCTGGCGCTCGGCGTACTTCGACTCGAGGAACTCCACGTAGTCGAGCACCTGGTAGCCGCGCTCGTCGGCCATCGTCTCGAGCTTCTGGAGCAGCTTGTCGCGCAGATAGGGATTCATCGTCGTCGGCTCCGTCGGGCCCGACGCACGTCGGGCGCACAGTCAGTATGTGCGCCCGTGATCCCCCTCGGTAGTGCGCCGGCTCAGCCCTGCCAGCGACTCCGCTTGCCGCGTGCGTCGATGTGCACGTACGGCGTGCGGTAGCGTCGGCTCGTGTACAACCCCAGCCCGCCGGCGAGATCGGGATGCGCATCCTCGACGCGCTCCACCGCCAGCATCACGAGCAGCTCGTCCGTCATCGTGATGCGGCCGTCGCCGTCGGCATCGATCGCGAGATCGGCCGCGTCGCCGTACTGGTGCCGGCTGTCGCGCGCGGCGCGCTCGACGTGCGCGTTGTGCGACGGAGTGCGGAACCCCGAGTGCATGTCGACGCCGAGGCCCGGCCGCAGCCGGCTCCCCAGATCCGTGAACACCAGCTCGAGCTTGTCGAGCAGCCGCGGGTCGAGCGCGACGTACTTGGGCCACACGTCGCCCTGGTCGTCGTGCGTCACGAAGTCGCCGAGCTTGAGGTGCTTCGTCACCGCGAGGTCGAGCATCTCCGGCCGCACCTCGATGAAGCCCAACGGATGGTCGTAGCGGCCGCCGAACCGTTCGGCGAGATAGGTGCCGATGCGATAGCCGTTGACGCGGCCGCCGAGCTTCCGGTCGAACGGCACCATCACGACGAGCGTGGGCTCGGAGAGGATCTCGCGCGTCTCGCCGCGCAGCACGGAGAGGTGGTAGAAGCCGGGGCGGTGTGGCGCGATCGTCGGCGCGGCGGTGAGCGTGCGCGCCGGATCGGGCATCGACTGGTCGACGGCGGACACCCACTGGTAGGCGAGCGAGTCGCCGGTGCCGGCGATGGCGATCGGGAACTCGACGCGCCCGCCGGGAAGCGAGAGCCGCACCTTCACCTCGCCGCTGACGCCGAACGCGTCGGCGGTGGGTGACGCGCTCGGTCCGGCATCCACCGTCGACGCCACCGCGTCGGCGAGGTTCGAGAGCGGCGTCGACGTGAGCTGCGCCTCGGGGCGGAGGAACTGCACGGCGCCGATCGTCGCGAGCCCGAAGAAGAGCGCCGCCCCGATCCCACCCAACCGCGTGCCGGTGCCGTGCGGAGCGCTCACCGGAGCAGGCCCCACCGCGCGCGGTTGCCTCGCACGTCGACGTGCGCGAACGGACCGTGCGACCGAGTGGCGCGATACACGCCCACCCCGCCGACCAGATCACCGTGGGAGCGCTCCACCGCCTCCACGGCATCCCTGATCACCTGGGCGTCGCGCCTGTCGATCCGGCCGTCGCGATTGAGATCGTCCATCCGTCCGTCGCCGTCGTTGTCCACGAATACGTCCGCCGCGTCGCCGTACATGTGCCGGCTCACGCGCGAGCGTCCGCCCGTCTCGCCCCCGTGAGCGTTGTATTGCGGCGTCCGGAATCCGCTCATGACGCGCATGTGGGTCACGCGGATCCCACGCGCCTCGAGCTGGGCGATGACGAGCTCCAACTTATCCACCAGGGGCGCCCGGAGCACCAGGTACTTCGGCCAGACGTCCTCCTGATCATGCGTCAGGAAGTCGCGCAGGCGGAAGTGCTCGGACACGGGGGTGTCGGCGTTGTCCGGCGTGACCTCGATGAAGCCGTCCGGATTCTCGTACGCCTCGCTCACCCGGCGCCCGCGCTCGCCCGGCCAGAAGCCGATCCGGTACGCCCCGATGCGCCCGCGCAGCTTGTCGGTGAAGTCGCGCATCGTGATGAGCGAGAACGGGCCGGCACTCGCGCTGTCGCGCACCACGTGCACGCCCGGCGAGCGAAGCAGGGAGTCGCCGAACAGCCGCTCGAGGATCCCGACCCGCTGCGCCGAGCGCGGGACGAGCACCATCCGGAGCTTGCCACTTCGCCCCTTGAGCGAGTCGTCGTCGATCCGGCCTCGCTCCGCGCCGCCTCGGCGCCGGATGGCCGCTTCGCGCCACTCCGACCGGCGGGCGTGCAGCGTCGAGTCCCCCCGGACGGGCACATCCTCGGCGCCGAACGCCGCGCGCGGCGCCGGCGTCATCAGGACGCCGGCGCTGGCCACGGACGCGCAGAGCAGCAGGGCGCGACCGAGCGAACGGTCGCGCGACGGACGCGAAGAGCTCACGATGGAACCCCGATTGTCGAGCCGGTGGGTTACTCCGGCTCTGACACCTGGGCGGGAAGGAAGGTGCCCGCTCCAAGGTATCCATAACCCCAACGACCGGAAGGCCGCGGGGCAACTCGGAAGAAACGACCGACTGGCCGAGCGGCCAGGCGGCGAGTGCTCCGTCAGTAGATGAAGACGGGAGTGCCCACCGAAACCATCTGATAGAGGGTCTCGATGTCCTCGTTCCGGAGACGGACGCACCCGTGACTGACCGAGTGGCCAATGCTCTGCGGCTGGTCGGTGCCGTGAAGGGCGTACCCGTCGCCGAGGTTGAGCCGGTGGGTGCCGAGCACCCCTTTGTACTTGCGCTGGTTGGTGCCGTAGGGCGGGATCACGAGATTGCCGCCCACGACGATTTCATGCCCTTCCACGCCGGGCTCGATCGGGACGACGCGCCCATCGTGATAGGTGCGCACGATGTCCGTGCCCTGCACCGAGAGCATCGACCCGTCGCGCGCCGCGAGCGTCTGGCCGCGGTTGAGCCGCACGATCCCGAGCCCGCGCTTTCTCGCCTGCTCGATGAAATGCCAGTCGGGCGGGATCCAGGCCGGATCCTCCTCCTTCGACTGGACGACGAGCCTCCCGCGCGGCGTCTCGAACTTCCAGTGCGAGTCGGGGCCGGTGCCGTCGAGCACCTTGCCGCTCCCCGTGGCCACCTGGGTGGTGAACAACACGGTGTCGCCCTGCTTGTACCAGAGCCGGTGGTCCTCGATGCTCACGACGATGTAGGGCCGGTCGCGCGGGATGGCATCGCTCGCCGACGAGGAAGACACGTGCGCGAGGCTGTCGTCGAGCGCGCCGCTGCTCTTCCGCACCTCGTCGAGCAGCTGGAGGTTGTCGTTGAACACCATCCGGTTGACGTCTCGCTCGTGACGCACGAGGGCGGTGCGGGCGAACAGCGCGCTGCTGCCGACCATCAGCAGCAGCACCGCGCCGATGAGCGCCCAGGCGGCCCGCCCTCCACGTCGAAAGAAGTTCAACATCCGGTCGCCGTGCTCCTCGTCGTCAGTAGAAGTAGACCGCCACGCCGGGGCGGAGATTCGGCGCGATCGCCTTGAGGTCGCCCGCGCGAACGCGGATGGCGCCCGGCAGCACGTAGGTCGAGTCGTTGAGCGGCCCGACGCTCGGCATCGAGTAGATCACCGTGCCGCCGTCGAGGCGAATCGCCGCCGGGCCGAGCGCGCCCTTGAGCGTCGGCTCGCCCGGCGCGAGCCCGCGGTCCGTGTAGACCCACGCGGGCACCTGCCAGCTATCGTCCTCGGCGAGCACCTGCTCCACCGTGCGCTTTCCGCGCGGCGCGGCAATGTGCACGGTGTCGGGGGGCGTGCCGACGCGCCGCTCCGGGCCGACCGTGATCGGCATCTCGCGCAGCAGCGCGCCGTCGCGCTGGAGGTACATCACGCCGCTGTCGAGCGACACGCTGAGGTGCAGCTCCGGATCGACGTTCGCCTGACGCCGGAACAGCTCGATCATCACCTTCAGCCGATTCTCGTTCTGCGCGAGCACCTCGTCGGTGCGCTTGCGCTCGACGTCCGTCATCGACGCGCGCAGCTCGCGCGTCTCGCGGCGGTAGCGGACGTAGCGCGACACGAGCAGCGCGTCGAGCGCGAGAAAGATCGCCACCGCCATCGCCATCGTGGCGATGACGCCGGGATACGCGCGCCGGAACTCGCGCCAGGCGAGCCGTCGCCGGTCGGTGCGCGGACGCGAAGGATCGCGGCGCCTGCCAGGATCCCAATCGTCGTGCGGAGTAGCGTCGGTCATCGAGTGCGGGACGGATTCACGAACTGGTCGTACCCGCGAGAGCAAGCCGGGTGCCGGGCACATCGGTCCCGTGGTCGCGGTGACGACACTCGGGTAGATTGCGCCGGCTGGACGAACCGCGTCGGCCCCCCGTCACTCCGCACGACCCTTCACCGTCCGCGCATCGATGGCCCTCTCGTCACGCCCTGCACCGGTCGTCCTCCTCGTCCTCGACGGCTGGGGCTATCGCCCGGAGCGCGAGGGAAATGCGATCGCGATGGCCAACGTGCCGACCTGGGACCGACTCTGGTCGCGCGCGCCGCGCACGCTGCTCGAGGCGTCGGGCGAGGCGGTGGGGCTCCCCTGCGGGCAGATGGGCAACAGCGAGGTCGGCCACCTGAACCTCGGTGCGGGTCGCGTGGTGAAGCAGGATCTCGTCCGGATCAACGACGCGATCAGGGACGGCAGCTTCTTCACCAATCCGGCGTTGCTCGAGGCGTGCCGGCGCGTGAAGACGAGCGGGGGCACGCTGCACCTCGTGGGACTGATCGGCGCCGGCGGCGTGCACGCGATCGACACGCACCTGCTCGCGCTGCTCGATCTCGCCGAGCGCGAGCAGGTGCCGCGCGTGGCGATCCAGGTGATGCTCGACGGACGCGACACCATGCCGCGCTCCGGGCTCGGCTACCTGCAGGAGCTGATCGGGAAGGCGCGCGGCCGCGCGGTGATCGGCAGCGTCGGGGGCCGCTACTTCGGTATGGACCGCGACCATCGCTGGCCGCGCACGGAGAAGTGGTACGACAGCGCCGTCCGCGGCACGGGCAAGAGCGCGACGGATCCGCTCGCGGTCGTGCGCGACGCCTACGACCGTGACGTGACCGACGAGTTCGTCGAGCCCACGGCGATCGTCGACGCCAGCGGCGCGCCCGTCGCGCCGATGCGGGACGGCGATTCGGTGATCTGCTTCAACTACCGGTCGGATCGGATGCGCCAGATCGTCCGCGCGCTCACCGTCCCCGGCTTCGACGGCTTCCCGGTGACGGACCGCCCGCGGCTCTTCGTCGTGACGATGACGACGTACGACGCGACGTTCGACGTCCCGGTCGCCTTCCCGCCCCAGTCGATGGCCCAGATCGTCGGCGAGGTCGTGTCGAGCGCCGGCTTCACGATGTTGCGCACGGCGGAAACCGAGAAGTACGCGCACGTGACTTACTTCTTCAACGGGGGGATCGAGACGCCGTTTCCCGGCGAGGATCGGCGATTGGTGCCGAGCCAGAAGGTGGCGACGTACGATCTCGCGCCGGAGATGAGCGCCCCCGGCATCACCGACGTGCTCTGCGCCGCGATCGCGGCGAAGGAGCACGACTTCATTCTCTGCAACTACGCGAACGCGGACATGGTCGGACACACCGGCAACGTTCCCGCCGTCATCAAGGCGGTCGAGACGGTGGACGAATGCCTCTCGCGCGTGCTCACCGCTGCGGAGGGCGCGGGAGCCCGGCTGCTCGTCACCGCCGACCACGGCAACTGCGAGATGATGATCGATCCCGCCACCGGCGGCCCACACACGGCGCACACCACGAGCCCGGTGCCCTTCCTCGTGGTCGGCAGCGAGGAGGACCACGTGCTCCGCGAGGGGGGCGCCCTGCGCGACGTCGGCCCGACGATCCTGCGGATGCTCGGCCTCGAGCGGCCCGCCGAGATGGACGGCCGCGATCTCCGCGTGTCGTAGCCCGCACCCCCGAGCGCACGATGTTTCGACTCGACATTCGCACGACGATGGCCGCCGGCATGCTCACCGTGCTCGCCGCGCTCCCCGCGGCAGCCCAGGTGGGCCATCCGCCGGACGAGAGTCCCTATCGCGATCTGGAGTACCGCCAGGAGCTCACCCCGTACGGCGGCGTGCTCGGCGCGCGGAGCGACCGCGCGGGCGTGCTCCCGCGCGGCGGCGCGCTCGTCGGGCTCCGCTACCAGGTGTACATCGCGGGGCCGATCTCGTTCAACGCCGACGTCTCGACGGCGTTCTCCCAGCGCGACGTGATCGATCCCAAGCAGGTGGCCGCCAAGCGGCTCGTCGGCACGCAGGACGTGTCGGTGTACGCGGCGGACGTCGGCGTGGCGCTCGGTCTCTCCGGGCGCAAGAGCTGGCACCGGATCGTCCCCGAGCTTCGCGGGGGGATCGGTCTCGTCACCACTGCGCAGCAGGCGGACGCGTCGGGCTACCAATTCGGCACCCCCTTTGCATTCACCTTCGGCGGCGGACTGAAGCTCGTCGGCCTCGGCCGGCTCCAGCTTCGCGCCGACGTGGGCGAGCGGCTCTTCAAGCAGAAGTACCCCGACTCGTTCTACGTGAAGGCGAGCGACAACACGGCGGTGCTGGAGAACGCATCGCGATCGTTCTGGACCAATCACTCCCTGGCGACGCTGGGGGTGTCCTTCCTCTTCGATCGCTGAGCGCGCCCCGCCGGCGACCCTCATCCCGGCGGTGCGAGATGGCGCGCGACTACGAGGACATCGACAACATCGAGCAGCTCGACGACCGCGAGCTGCGCGACCTGGTGCGGCAGCGCCTCGCGGAGCACAACGCGATCGACGCGGACGAGATCCAGGTGCACGTGGAGAACGGCGCGCTCGCGCTCACCGGGCGCGTCGGCACCGAAGGCGAGCGGCGCATCGCCGATCACATCGTTACCGATCTGATCGGGATCCACGAGGTCAGGAACGAGATCGTGGTGGACGCGATCCGCCGTGCCGAGAGCCCGCTCGACATGGAAGAGCATCTCGCCAGCGAAGACGAGGCGAGCGGATTGCTGCTCGGCGATCGTGCCGTGCCGCTGAGCCCCGAAGCGGAGCATCTCGCGCCGGCGCCCGAGGCGGAGCTCGGCGGCACCACCGACGTGCAGAACGCGATCGAGCGTGCGGCATCGTGGGTCCCGCCGGAAAGCCCGACCCCCGAGGGCCTGTCGGGAACCGACGCGCAGCCGGAGGATTACGGGGAGCAGCATTGACGGCAACGTGTGTCGGTTGACGGTTTGTCGGTCGGCGGCCGGCCTCGGGAGACAAAGCTTCCCGAGGCCTGCCGTCTCTCGTTTGCCGACGAACCGTCAACCTCCGACCGCGGCAATCAGCGTTAACTTGCGTGCCATGCCCTTCTCCCTCACCCGCCGCGTCGGCTTCGCCGCGGCGCATCGGTATCGCCGGCCCGACTGGAGCGACGAGCGGAACGCGCAGGTGTTCGGCGCGTGCGCGCGGCCCAACTTTCACGGCCACAGCTACGTCTGCGAGGTGACGGTCACCGGCGCGCTCGATCCCGCCACCGGCTTCGTCGCCGATCTCGGGGTGCTCGACACGGTGCTCGAGCGCGAGGTACGCGCGCGGTTCGACCACGCGAACATCAATCTCGACGTCCCCGAGTTCGCCGAGGGCAAGCTCGTGCCGACCGGCGAGGAGCTCGCGCGATTCATCTGCGAGCGCGTGCAGGCCGGGCTCGGCAGCGGCGCGCGCGTCACGCGCGTGCGCGTGTCGGAAGATTCGACCCTGACGGCGACGTACGAGCCAGACTGAACCGAGTGACGTTCGCGGCGCTCGGTCGTGCTAGCATCGACGCGCCACGACGTGGGCACGCGAGCCCACCATCGGCGCCGCCGTCACACCGCGCCGTGCCGACTCTCGATCCGCCTCGCCCCACCACCGTCCGCAGCACACTCGCCGAGCAGTATGCGCCGATCCTGCGCGCGCACGCAGAGATCCGCGCCGAGTGCATGCCGCTCGTCGACGTCGAGCACGCGCAGTCGCGCATCCGGAAGGGCCAGGTCGGCTACGACGCGCTGCGCGTGCTCCGCTCCTGCGGCGATCCGATGCCGCGCTACGTGCGCGTGCTCGACGCGTTCGAGGTCGCAGGATTCCTCTCGAACGACGATCGGCGTACGCTGCTCGACGGTGAGCTCGACGTCGACGATCTGGTGAGCGGCTGGTTCACCGGCGACCGCACGCCGCGGGATCCGGTGCGGCGGCTGGCGCGCCAGGCGGCGATCGTCGTCGGCAACGCGCTGCTCCGAGCGGCGAGCGCACTCGTCGAGCCGGCGTCGGTGTGGCGCGAGTGGACGCGCATCGTCTGTCCCTGCTGCGGCGGCTTCCCGGACATCGCGTTGCGCGAGCGCGGAGCCCAGCGCACGCTCGTATGTGCGCGGTGCGACGCACAGTGGCGCACGCCGCACCAGGGCTGCCTGAGCTGCCGCACCGTGGACGAGCCCACCATCGCGCGCATCGCCAACGCCGACGTCGGCTACGATCTCGTGATGTGCAACGGCTGCGGGCGGTTCCTCAAGGAGCGTCCGCGGCGCGGCATCGAGAGCTTCATCGTCGAGCGGGCGCTCACGACGGAGCTCGATCTCGCCGCCGAGCACCGCGGGCTCCGCATCTGACGCACCGGCCGACGCGCCGGCGCTGCGTCGGCGCGCTCCTCGCGGGTGGCGCGGCGCGGCGGTTTCAGGGGATGCCGAAGGGGCTCGCGCTCGTCGACGGCGTCCGCATCGCCGACCGTGCGCTCGCCGCCCTGCGGGGCGCGACCGAGCGGCAGCTCGTCGTCGCGAACGACGCACGCGCCGCGCGCTGGTTCCCCGACCTGGCGATCGTCGCCGACGCGCGAGAAGGGCTCGGCCCGCTCGTCGGCCTGCGCACCGCGCTCGCCGCGGCGAAGGGCGATCCCGTGCTCGTCGTCGCGTGGGACATGCCGTTCGTCACCACGGCGCTGCTCGCGCTGCTGCGCACCGAGGGCGAGCGCGGCGCACCCGCGGTGCTTCCCGGCGCGGGGCTGCCGCCGGTGCCGGAGCCGCTCTGCGCGTGGTACGCGCCCGAGGCGCTCGCCGCGTGCGACCGGCTGCTCGCGGCGGGAGAGTCGCGCGCGGCCGCGCTTCACGAATCGCTGCTCGGCGCGCGCGTGCTCGGCGAGGATGCGCTGGCCGCGCTCGGCGCGCCCCCGCGGCTCCTCTCGAGCGTCGACACGCTGGCCGACCTCGCCGCGCTCGGCGGCCGCCTGCCCGACGGCGAGGATACGGCTCGACGCTGACGGCGCACGCCGTCATCTTTCGCCGGTCCGCACGCGCGAGCGCACCGCCGCGCGCCCACGTTACCGCCGCCACGATGCGCGCCCTCCGCACGACCGCCGCCCTGCTTCTCGCCGGCTGCGCGGGAGCAACGACGACCCCGCACGCACCGGCGCCGCGAGTGCCCGCGCCGTCCGACTCGGCGGCCGCGCCGCGCGACGAGCGCGCCGAGCTTCGCGCGTTCGTCGACTCGGTGGCCGGTGCGCCCGAGTTCCGCAGCGCCCAGTGGGGGATCCTCGTCGTCGATCCCGCGAGCGGCGACACGCTCGCCAGCCGCAACGCCGACAAGCTGTTCGTGCCGGCGTCGAACATGAAGCTCGTGACGTCGGCGGTCGGCCTCGTCCAGCTCGGACCGGGGTTCCGCTGGTCGACGGCGCTCTTCGCGCGCGGACCGGTTCGCGACGGCGTGCTCGATGGCGATCTCGTCGTGCGCGGGGAGGGCGACCCGTCGATCAGCACGCATCTCCGCGGTGACGCGCTGGCGCCGCTGCGCGACCTCGCCGATTCGCTGCGCGCGCACGGCGTCATGCGCGTCCGCGGCCGCGTCGTCGCCGCGCGCTCCCCCTTCATCGACCCACCGCTCGGCTACGGCTGGGAGTGGGAGGATCTCGACGAGCCGTACGGCGCCGGCGTCGATGCGCTGTACTTCAACGAGGGATTCACGGACGTCGTCGTGTACGCGGGAGCGCGCGCGGGCGCTCCGCCGCGGGCGGCGACGCGTCCCGCGTCGAGCTATCCCCTGGTCGCCGTGCGCGCCACGACCGTCGCGCGCGTCGCCGATCCGGCCGACTCCACTGCCGGCCGCACGCGCCTCACCGTGGCGTGGGACTCGACGCGATCGCGCGTGCTCGTCGGCGGCACGATCGCCATCGGCGACTCGACGGTGCTCCAGCTCGCGTTCCGCGACCAGACCGCCGCGTTCCTCGCCGCGTTCGGCGAGGCGCTCGCGGCACGCGGTGTTCGCGTGGACGGCGCTCGCCGCGACAGCATGGCGCGCTCGGACTCCATCGTCGCGCTCGCGTCGCCGACGCTCGCCGAAGTGCTGCCGTATCTCGCCAAGCCGTCGCAGAACCAGATCGCCGAGCTGGTGTTCAAGACCGTCGGCCGGCACGGCACGGGCGTCGGGAGCGCGGACAGCGCCGCGGCGGTGGTGAGCCGGCAGCTGGTCGCGTGGGGCGCCCAGCCGGACGGCTTCGCGGTGCACGATGGCAGCGGGCTCTCGCGCCACGACTTCGTCTCGCCCCGCACGGTGATCACCGTGCTCGACGCGATGCGCCGGCACCCGGCGTTCCGCACGTTCTACGACGCGCTCCCCGTCGCGGGGGTGGACGGCACGCTCGAGAAGCGCATGCGCGGCACCCCGGCGCAGGGCAACGTGCACGCGAAGACTGGCTACGTCGACAAGGCACGCTCGCTGTCCGGGTACGTCACGACGGCCGACGGGCGGCTGCTCCTCTTCAGCGCGCTGTGCAACAACTACGTCGTCCCGACGCGCGCGGTGGAGCGGGTGCAGGACGCGCTGGCGGCGCGGCTCGCCTCGCTGCGGCTCCCACGGGCGTGAGCCTCACGCGACTCTCGGTCGAGGAGGCGAGCGCGCACACGCTCGCCGGCATCACGCCGCTCGCCGAGGAGGGGGTCGAGCTCCGCGACGCGCTCGGTCGCGTGCTCGCGCGCGACGTCGCATCGCCCGTGTCGCTCCCGCCGTGGGACACGGCGAGCATGGACGGCTTCGCCGTGCGCGCGGATGACGTGCGCGGCGCGACGCGCGGCGCGCCCGTGCGACTTCGCGTGACCGAGACGATCGCCGCGGGCCAGCGCCCGAGGAACGCGGTCGAAGCCGGCGAGGCGGTGCGCATCATGACGGGTGCGCCCGTGCCGCGCGGCGCCGACTCGGTGGTGCGCGTCGAGGACACGACGAGCGACGAGGCGTCCGTGACGATCGTCGACGACCGCGACGCGGGCGCGAACGTTCGCGCCCGCGGGGAGGACGTGGGTGCCGGCGACGTGGTGCTTCGCGCGGGCACGACGCTCGCCGCGCCGCGGATCGGCGTGCTCTCCTCCGTGGGCGCGGGCCGCCCCATCGTGCACCGGCGGCCGCGCGTCGCCATCCTCGCCACCGGGGACGAGCTCGTGATGCTCGACGGCTTCGCCGGCGTGCTCGCCGGCACGCGCATCGTCTCGTCGAACAGCTATTCGCTCGAGGCGGCGGTGCGCGAGGCCGGCGGGGAGCCGGTTCCCCTGGGGATCGCGCCGGACGATCCGGCGGGGCTGGCCGAGCGGCTGCGCGCGGCGAACGGGTGCGACGCGATCGTCACCTCGGGCGGCGTGTCGGTGGGCGACTTCGACTACACGCGGCGCGTGGTGAGCGAGCTCGGAGGAGAGCTCTCGCTCTGGCGCGTGCGCATGCGCCCGGGTGCACCCCTCGGCTTCGGCCGACTGTTCGGCGTGCCGTGGCTCGGGCTGCCGGGCAACCCCGTCTCCGCGCTCGTCACCTTCGAGCTGTTCGGCCGGCCGCTCCTGCGTGCGCTCGCCGGTGCGTCGCGGCCGCATCGCCGCACGGTGCCCGTGGTGCTCGACGAGGAGGTGACGCTCCGTGCGCCGCTCGCGCACTTTCTCCGCTGCGTGATCGTCGCGGGGGACGACGACGCGCTCCACGCGCGGCTCACCGGGTCCCAGAGCTCGGGGATGCTCACCTCGATGTCGGTCGCCGACGCGCTGCTCGTGGTGCCCGCCGAACCGGCCGTCGTGCGCGCCGGCACGCGGCTCCGCGCGCTCCCCCTCTCCGGCGACTTCGGCGGCAGCGCGCGCGTTCTCGCGTGACGCCGCGCGCCGCCGTCGCCGACCTGCGCGAGTCGCTCACCCGGCGCTTTCGCACGACGACCCGCGTGCTGGACGTCGCGGGCCGGCAGGTCGAGCTGCTCATGCCGGCGAGCGCCGAGGAGCTGATCGACGAACGGGAATTCGAGCGCGACGAGCGGCTGCCCTACTGGGCCGACCTCTGGCCTTCGGCCCGCGTGCTCGCGGACGAGGTCGCGGTCATGCGGCTCGGAGGACGCCGCGTGCTGGAACTGGGCTGCGGGCTGGGCGTCGTCTCGCTCGCCGCCGCGCTCGCCGGCGCCGACGTGCTCGCGACCGACTACTACGAGGATGCGCTCCGCTTCGCCGCGGTGAACGCCGCCGCGGCGACGGGACGCGCGATCCGCACGCGCATGGTCGACTGGACGGCGCTCCCGGCGAAGCTCGGCCGGTTCGACGTGGTGCTCGCGTCGGACGTGCTCTACGAGCACCGCTACGCCGCCCTCGTCGCCGACGCGATCTCGCACACCCTCGTCCGCGGCGGCGAGGCGATCGTCGCCGACCCCGGCCGCATCGCCATCGGCGAGTTCCTCGACGAGTGCGACGCCCGTTCCCTCGCCCACGACGCCGATCCCCGCCCGTTCGCCGACGGCGAGATCCGCCAGACGATCACGTTGTGGAGGGTGAGGTGGAGGACGTAGTGGGTGTATCAGTGAGTCGGTGTGTTGGTGAGTCGGTGTGTTGGTGCGGTGGGTACCAACACACCAACACATCGACACACCAACGCACCCCATACGGCCTCATCGCGCCCGCCACGACTTCGGACACATCCAGCACCGGTACCTCCGACCCGTTCGCCTTCACGCCGTCGGAGATCATCGTCATGCAGAACGGGCAGGCCACGGCGATCGTGTCGGCGCCGGTGGCGAGGAGCTCTTCGGTGCGTTCGGCGTTGATGCGCTTGCCCGTGCGCTCCTCCATCCACATGCGGCCGCCGCCGGCGCCGCAGCAGAGGCCGCGGTCGCGCGAGCGGGGTGGGTCCACGAGCGTCACCACCGGCAGCGCGCGGCGGAGCGTCTCGCGCGGAGCGTCGTAGACGTCGTTGTACCGGCCGAGGTAGCACGAGTCGTGATACGCCACCGTGAGGCGCTCTCCCGCCTCGCCGCGCAACGGCACGCGATCTTCCTGCAGCAGCCGCTCGATGTACGTCGAGTGGTGGATCACCTCGTACTCGCCGCCGAACTGCGGCAGCTCGTTGCCGAGCTGGTGGAAGCAGTGCGGACAGTGCGTCACGATCGTGCGCACCGAATAGCGGTTCAGCGTGTCGACCGTGTTCCGCGCGAGCATCTGGTAGAGGTACTCGTTCCCCATGCGGCGCGCCGGATCGCCGTGGCAGCTCTCCTCCTGGCCGAGGATGGCGAACCGGATCTCGCACGCCTGGAGGATCCGCGCGAAGGCGACGGTGATCTTCTTCGCACGATCGTCGAACGATCCCATGCATCCGACCCAGAACAGGACGTCGGGCTGCTCGCCGCGCTCGGACAGCTCGGCCATCGTCGGGATGTTCATCCCGTCGGCCCACGCCGCGCGGTCGGCGGCCTGGAACGCCCACGGCGAGCCGTTGCGCTCGAGCGACTCGAACACGGGCTGCAGCTCTTCGGGGAAGCGCGACTCGGTCAGCACCAGATTCCGGCGCATCTCGTTGATGACGTCGAGCTGGTCGATCGACACCGGGCATTCCGTCACGCACGCGCGGCAGCTCGTGCACGCCCACAGCTCCGCCTCGGTGATGTACGTGTCGAGGAGCCGGTGCTCGAGCGCCTGCTCCGGCGTCGCCGCGCCGGCGTCGTTCCCTTCGCCGTGCAGCAGCGCGGGGCGCAGGAACTCCATCCGGTCGCCCGTGAGGACGGGCGCCTTCTCCATCAGGCGCTGCCGCGTGTTGACGATGATCTTCCGGGGGCTCAGCGGCTTGCCCGTGATGTTGGCCGGACACGCCGCCGTGCATCGCCCGCACTCCGTGCACGAGTAGCCGTCGAGCAGGTTCTTCCACGAGAGTTGCTCGACGTCGGCGGCACCGAACGATTCGACGTCGGCCTCGAGGTCCATGTACCGCATCACGCCCTTCTGCCCCGGACCGCTCGTGTTCGACAGGTAGACGTTGATGAGCGACGAGACGACGTGGAGATGCTTCGAGTACGGCAGGTAGTTGAGGAACGCGAGGATCAGCAGCGCGTGCGCCCACCAGAACACGCGATAGCCGGAGTCCGCCGCCGCCGGTGACAGCACGGGCGCGAGCGCCAGCGCGAGCGGGCGCGACACGAGCTTCTCGACGCCGAACGCATCCGGGTGAACGACGAGCTGGCACGCCGTGAACAGCAGGAGCGTGACCATCAGCCCCATGATCAGGCTCAGGATGATCAGCGCATCCGTGTGCTCGAGATCGTCCCCCTCGAGCCGCCGTGGATGGAGCACCAGCCGGCGATAGAGCGCGAAGCCGACCGCTCCGACGACGAGCAGCGCGAACACGTCCTGCGACGCCGCATACAGCACGTAGAGCGGCGCGGGGAGGATCGCGGCGTACGAGAATCGCGGGAGCACCCCCGCGATCAGAATTTCCAGCGTGCCCGCGGTGATCACGAGGAAGCCCCAGAAGATCAGCGCGTGCATCGGGCCGGCGACCGGATCGCGGAAGATCTTCTTCTGCGCGATCCCGATCACCAGGACGTTCTTCAGCCGGGTGAGCGGATGATCCGTGCGATCCTCGCGCGTCCCGAGCTCGAGATAGCTCACCAGCCGCTGCACGTTCAGCGCGAAGAAGCCGACGGCGAGCACGAGGATGAGGAGGAACACGGCGCTGCCTGCGGTCATCGACGATCGCTCCGGGCGGTGGCACGACGCGCCGGCCGGCGCGTGCGTGCGGAAGCTAACCGGCGGTGAAACTCACCGCGACGGGCATTCCCCCGACGGAAGCGGAATCGCCACGCGCGGTCCGATCGGCTCGCCGAAGCTCGGCGCGCCGTCGCGCGCCCACACGAACGGCTGCATCCACACGCTGCGCGCCCAACCCGGCGTGGCCGAGTCCTTCGAGTGGTACACGATCCAGGCGTCGGCGCCGCCCGTCACCGTCGTGAAGCTCGCGTGGCCGACGCCGAAGACACGCGCGTTGCCGGCGAACACCGGGCCCGTCTTCGTCCAGCTCGCCGGTTCGAGCGGGTTCGCGCTCGTGTCGCGCAGCCGGAGTTGCCCGAGCGCGTAATCCTTCAGCCAGGAATCGCGCGTCGAGTAGATCACGAAGACGTCGCCGCCGTGGACGAGCATCTCCGGTCCCTCCTGCAGATCGAGCTCGGGGCCGCGCTCCCAGTCCGCCACCGGCGCGCTGAGCAGCACGCGGTTCGATGCGATGCGCCACGGGCTCGCCATCGGCGCGATGTAGAGCTGCTGCGGTGTCCTGTCCGTGACGGCGTCGGTCGCCCATCCCGACCAGATCGCGTACCTGCGACCGCCGATGCGTCCGACCGTGAGGTCGATCGACCAGCGATCGGCGCGCCCGGTCTCGACGCTGTCCCCGGTGTAGAGCCGCCCGCGATCGGCCCAGCGGCCGAGCGGATTCGCGTCCGCCGACTCGAGCACGCCGGCGTGCTGGCTCGTGAACGGCGGACCGGCGCGCCCCGCGGCGTAGTACACGTACCAGCGTCCGTCGAGGAAGTGGAGCTCGGGTGCCCAGACGTTCGTGCGGTTCCACCCCGTGTCCGGCGCCGACCAGATTGGAGTCGCCGGCGCGGTGAGCACGTCGTGCAGCCGCGGCGAGGCGGCGAGCCAGATCCGGCGATCCTCCGACTTCACGGAGTAGTACATCGAGTCGTGGTGCACGACCCACGGATCCGCGCCGCGCGCGACCGGATTGGTGAACGTGCACGGGCCCGCGAGCGCCGGAGCCGGCGCGGTGCGTGCGCCGCGAGTACACGCGACCACGCCGAGCGCGACGACGAGCAGCCTGGCGTATCGGGCCGGCGCCACGCGCACGCGCGGGCCTCGCGTCAGTGTCCCGCGCTGCGTGCCGCCGCCACCGCCGCCGTCAACGCCGGCAGGACCTCGAGCACGTCGCCCACGATGCCATAGTCGGCGACCTTGAAGATCGGCGCGTCCTTGTCCTTGTTGACGGCGACGATCGTGCCCGACGTGCGCATTCCCGCGAGATGCTGGATCGCGCCGGAGATCCCGAGCGCGACGTAGAGCCGCGGACTCACCTGCCGTCCCGTCTGGCCGATCTGATCGCTGTGCGGACGCCAGCCGTCGTCGGTGACCGCGCGCGTCGCCCCCACCGCCGCGTTGCCGAATGCATCCGCCAACGCTTCGACGAGCGCGAAGTTCTCCGCCGCCTTGAGCCCGCGCCCGCCGGCGACGATCACCTCGGCCTCGCCGAGGTCCGGCCGCCCCTTCGCCCCCTCGACGACCTCCTTCACGGTCACCCGCTCGGCACCCGGATCGGCGGAGAGTTGGACGTTCTCCGTGCGCGCCGAGCGTGGCGACTCCGTGGCACCGAACGCGCCGGGCCGCACGCTGAGCACCACCGGCGCGCCGGAGATCGCGAGCGTGAGGATCACCTTGTTCGCGTAGCCGGGATGCTTCACGCTCAGCGCGTCGCCCGCCGCTTCGATCGCGACGACGTCCGCCGCGATCGGCGCATCGAGCTTCGCCGCGACCCGCGGGCCGAGGTCGCGTCCCTGCGCCGAGAAGCCGAGCACCACGGCACGATAGCTCCCCTGGCGCGCACGCTCGGCAAGCGTCGCGGCGATCGCCTCGCGCGCGAAGCTCGCGAGCGCGGGCGACTCCGCCGTGAGCACCACGTCGGCGCCATGTGCGCCGAGCTGCGCCGCCGCGGCAGCCACGCCCGCCGCGCCGGCGACGAGCGCATGCACCTCTCCCCCACCGGTCGAATCGGCGAGTGAGCGCGCCGCCGACACCGCCTCCAGCGCGACCTTGCGCAGCGCGGAGCCGCGCGTCTCCGCGTAGACGAGCACGTTCGCCATCAGAGCACCTTCGCCTCGGTCTGGAGGAGTCGCACGAGCTCGGGCACGGCCGCCGCGCCCTCGCCGACGATGCGGCCCGCCGCGCGCTCCGGCGGCAGCTCGGCCTTCTGCACCGTGACGCGCACCGGTCCGAGCTGCGCCGGCTTCGTCTCGAGCGGCTTCTTCTTCGCCGCCATGATTCCCTTGAGCGACGGATAGCGCGGGCGCGCAACCCCTTCGTCGATCGTCACGACGGCAGGGAGCGGAAACTCCACGAGCTCGGCGGCGCCCTCGAGCTCGCGCCGCGCCGAGCCGCGGCCGTTGGCGACGTCGAGCTGCGAGACGGCGGTGACGCACGGCAGCCCGAGCAGCTCGGCCGTCGCCGTGCCGACGACGCCAGCCGAGGTGTCGAACGCGTGCTTGCCGAAGAGGACGAGGTCGAAACCGCCGCTCGTCAACTCCGCGGCGAGCGCCCGTGCGACGGCGAGTCCGTCCGCCGGCACGGCGTCGGCCTTGAGCTGGACGGCGCGATCGGCGCCCATGCTCATCGCCTTGCGCAGCGACTCCTGCACCGTGTCGGGTCCGACGGCGAGGACGACCGTCTCTCCGCCGCCCGACTTCTCGTTGATCTGCAGCGCGGCCTCGACGGCGTAGCCGGCGAAGTCGTCGATGTCGAACTTGAGGCCCGACTCGTCGATCGTCGCGCCGGAAGCGGCGATCCTGAACCGCGACTCCGAGTCGGGCGTGCGCTTGATGCAGACGGCAATTTTCACCGTCGACACTCCCATGTGAAAGAATTCACATGAATTGTAGGCGCACGCGCGCCGCCGAGGTAGAGGTCGCGGCCCGCTCGATCAGTCCGCGCCGCGGCCAGGACCGTGCCCGAGCTCCTCGGTGTTGCTCTGCAGCGCGCCGCCGGAGTTCTGCGTCGCTCCGCCCGGCCGCGAGGCGGCCCCCTGCTCCGTCTCGCTCCGCACGTGATGCCGCGCCCCGCCCGGCGCGCCTCGGCCGTCGCCGAGCGACGCGTACGGGCTGTCGTCCCGCTGCGCCGGAAACTCGGGCATCTCGTGGTCCTCGTGCTTCTCCGTCATCTCGATCTCCCGTGTCTGGTCCACCGACTGTCGCGCAAGCGAGGTGCCAGCTTCGGGGTTTCCCACGATCGTGCTCACGCAACGAGCCGGAACCACGCAACGCGGATCCGCGTTCCGCCTTCCCTGCTCGTCGCGCGACGGAGCGTCGGCTTCGAGCCGCCGCGCGAATCCCCTACTTGAACGCGTTCAGCCCCGTCACCGCCTGTCCGAGGATGAGCGAGTGGACGTCGTGCGTCCCCTCGTACGTGTACACGCTCTCCAGGTTCGCCATGTGCCGCATCGCCGAGTACTCGGCGAGGATGCCGTTCGCGCCGAGCAGCCGGCGCGCCTCGCGCGCGATCTCCGTCGCAATATGCACGTTGTTCCGCTTCGCGAGCGACACCTGCTGCGGCGTGAAGGTGCCGGCGTCCTTCAACCGGCCGAGGTGCAGCGACACGAGCTGCCCCTTCACGAGCTCCGTCAGCATGTCCGCCAGCCGCACCTGCTGCAGCTGGAAGCCGCCGATCGGCCGATCGAACATCACGCGCGTCTTCGCGTACTCCACCGCTTCCTCGAAGCACGCCATCGCCGCCCCGAGCGCGCCCCACGAGATCCCGTACCGCGCCTGCGTGAGACACATGAGCGGGCTCTTGAGCCCACCGGACCCGGGCAGGATCGCGTCCCCCGGCAGATGCACGTCCTGGAACGAGAGCTCGCTCGTGTCGCTCGCGCGGAGCGACAGCTTCCCCTTCTGGTCCTTGGCGCGAAATCCCGGCGTGTCCGTCGGCACGATGAAGCCCCGGATCGAGCGGTCGCTCGCGTCGCCGTTCGTCTTCGCCCAGACTACCGCGATCTGCGCCGTGGATCCGTTCGTGATCCACATCTTCGAGCCGTCGAGGACCCACGAGCCGTCTCCCTGCTCGCGCGCCATCGTGATCATCCCGCTCGGGTTCGAGCCGTAATCCGGCTCGGTCAACCCGAAGCACCCGATGATCTCCCCCGCGGCCATCTTCGGCAGCCAGCGACGCTTCTGCTCCTCCGAGCCGAAGGCGTAGATGGGATACATCGCGAGCGCGCCCTGCACGCTCGCGAACGAGCGGACCCCGGAGTCGCCGCGCTCGAGCTCCTGCATGATCAGCCCGTACTGCACGATGTTCAGCCCCGCGCAGCCGTACTCCTCCGGCAGGTTCGCACCGAACACGCCGAGCGCGGCGAGCTCGGGGATCAGCTCGCGCGGGAAGCGCCCCTGCACGTACGCGTCGCCGATGATCGGGAGCACGCGCTCGTCCACGAAGCGGCGGACGCTGTCGCGGACGGCGCGCTCCTCCTCGCTCAGCGCGCTGTCGATGTCGAAGAAGTCGAGCATGGCTCGCGGGTCGATGGTGACGCTGGCCGCGTAAGCTAATCAGCCATCGCGCGCCGCGCGGCGGCCGAGCGTCTGCGAGCCCTCGGCGCGGCCGGGCCGCGTCGCGAGCACGCGCCGCGCGTACGGCGCGATCCCGACCTCGCGCGCCTTGGCGCGGAAGGTGGCCCCGTGGTCGATCGTGTGTCCGCTCTCGTCCTGCCACTGGTGCACCATCTCGTGCAGCAGCGTGTGGAGCGCTTCCGCCCATCCGTGCCGGCGCAGGTGCCGCCGGCTGATCGCGATCTCGGCGGGATCTCCCCCCGCCGTCGCCGCGGTGTAGTGCCCGAGCCGGCTCTTCATCCGGCGCGAGACGCGGATCGGTACGCGCTTGAGCCGCCCGTGAAAATGCCGCGCGTTGAGGCGCGCATGCCACTCGGCGAGCTGCTCGGCCGCCTCGCGGTCGTCGCGGTGGGTGCGCTCGCGCCGCGGCCGCGGTCCGGCCGTCTCGATCGGATGCGAGACGACGGTGCGCTGCGCGGCGCGGCGCTCGGCGCGCGTGCGCCCTTCGACGAAGGCGACGATGGCGCGCAGCACCGGCTCCGGCGCGCCGAGATACCCCTCGTGCACGCGCAGCTCCCCACCGCCGAAGCTCACCATCACGTTGCGGTTGTGGGTGAGCCGCAGCCGGCTGATCCGCGACAGGCCGAACCGCCGCAGCAGTGCCAGCAGCTCGTCGGCGTCGCGCGGCGCGCGCGCGGCGAACCCGAGCTCGAGCTGCGACGCATCCGGCCGCGGGCGCAGGAGCCGCGTCAGCGCGCGAAGCACTTCACCGGCCCCGAGACGAATCCGCCGGCGGCGGCATTCCAGACGAGCGTTGCCACTTCGATGTTCTCCGCGGTGATGCTGATGCTGTTGACGGACGATGGACGTCCGCCGCGTGCGCGGTTGGACACCGTGCCCGCCGTCGAAATAACCGTGCCCCGTTTCGTGTGCTCGATGTAGTGGATCGCTTCCTGATGGTCGTGGCCGCAGAGCACGAGCTCGACCTTCATGTCGGCGAAGGCACCGAGCACACGGGTGGTGTTCTTGAGCCCGTGACGCTGCGAGAGCTCGCCCTTCACCGGGTTGTGGTGCATCACGACGACGCGGACGTCGTCCGCCGGGGACTCGTCGAAGACGTGGCGAAGGCGCTCGAGCTGCCGGCGCCGCACCGCACCGATGATCGAGATGTCGCGCAGGTTCCACGTCAGCGATTCGCGCACGACGCCGTGCGACGTGTTCAGCCCGGCGAACGTGACGCCCGGCACGCGCAGCACCGGCTCGAGCTCGTCGGAGATGTACCGGCGGTACGTCGCATACATCTGCGACCCGTCGCCGAAGCCGAGCGGGGCCTTCCACCACTGCACGTCGTGGTTGCCCGGAATGCAGATCACCCGGCTCACGCGCTCGGCCTGCTTGATGAAGACGCGCGCGCGCTGGAACTCGCCCGAGCGCGCGCGCTGCGAGAGGTCGCCCGAGATCGCGACGACGTCGTAGCGCCGCTCCTCGATCAGCGCCTCCATCGTCTCGTACTGTTCGGGCACGGCCGGATGCCCGAAGTGCAGGTCCGAGCAGTGGAAGACCGTCGTCACAGCCTGGCGATGATCGCGTCGGTGAACTGGTCCGTCGACGCCGTGCCGCCGAGATCGCGCGTCACCGTCTTTCCTTCGCGGATCGTCTCCTCGATCGCCGCGCGGATGCGCTGCCCGCGCGGCTCGTCGCAGAGGTACTCGAGCATCATGCAGGCGGCGAGCATCAGCGCGCCCGGGTTGGCGATCCCCTTCCCCGCGATGTCGGGCGCGGTGCCGTGCACCGCCTCGAAGATCGCGCCGCCGAGCCCGATGTTCGCGCCCGGCGCGAGGCCGAGGCCGCCCACGAGCCCCGAGATCAGGTCCGACAGGATGTCGCCGAACAGGTTCGTCGTCACGATCACGTCGAAGCGCTCGGGATGGAGCACGAGGTTCATCGCCATCGCGTCGACGATCAGCTCCTGGAACTCGATCGTCGAGTACTCGCGCGCGACCATCCGGCCGACGTCGAGGAAGAGCCCGGAGGTGTTCTTGAGGATGTTCGCCTTGTGCACGAGCGTCACCTTCTTCCGGCCGTGCTTCTCGGCATAGTCGAATGCGTAGCGCACGATCCGCTCGGAGCCCGCGCGCGTGATCAGCGCGATCGATTCGGCCGCGGCGCGCGGATCGTTGCCGATCTTGATGTAGTGCTCGTTGCCGATGTACAGGCCTTCGGTGTTCTCGCGAATGAGCACGATGTCGACGTCGTCGTAGCGGCCGCCCGGCCGGATCGTGCGCGCGGGGCGGACGTTCGCGTAGAGGTCGAACGTCTTCCGCAGCGCGACGTTGATCGAGCGGAATCCTTCGCCCACCGGCGTCTCGAGCGGGCCCTTGAGCGCGACGCGCGTGCGCTTGATCGAGTCGAGCGTCTGGTCGGGGATCGGATCGCCGTAGCGCGCCACGCCGGCCATCCCCGCATACTGCGCGTCCCACTCGATGTCGACGCCCGCGGCCTCGAGCAGGCGCACGGTCGCGCTGCTGATGGAAGGACCGATTCCGTCTCCGGAGATCAGCGTGACTGGCGTCGGCATGATGGCGGCATGAGCTCGGTGGTCAACGCACGGTGATCAGATCGGCGAAGTGCTGCGCCAGGCTGGCGAGCAGCGCCGGCGAGACGGTCGCGGCCGGATCGCTCCGCACGTCGCCGACCCAGCGCACCTCGCCGAGCCGGCCGTCGATCAGGTCGACGCGGAGGACGGCAAGACCCTGACCAGCCGCGTCGCGCTCGAACCGGAGGTCCACGGGCAGGAGGACGAAGCGGGCGTCGTGCAGCGCGATCATCGTCCGCAGCTGTGTCACGAGCGGATCGCCGATCTTCGCGCCGGCGGCGACCTGCGGGCTCCGCAGCGGATCGGCGGCGAGCGCGTGCGGATCCACCGCGTACGTCGGGCTGCCGCGCATCGACCGCACGAGCGCCGGCGGGAACACCCAGAGCGACTTGAGCCCGCGCTGGTCGAGCTCGGCCTCGATCGCCTCGTCGAGCGAGCGCAGATACTCGCGCGACCGCGGGACCTGCGCCGTCCAGCCCATCGGGTCGGACTCGCGCATGCGGTACGTCGGGGCGACGATCACGCGCTGCCCCGCGAGCGAGGCGAGCGGATGCGAGACGACCGGCGCAGGCGCTTCGGCGGCACCGGCGTTTCCCGTGCCGCCGCATGCGGCGAGCATCGGCAGGAGCCAGAGGAGTCGAGGAAGAGTTCGCACGGTCGCGTGGTGAAGGTGCCGGAAAGCTAACGGCGGTCCCGCGGCGGAGCGACGCCGCGAACGCTCGGTCGCGGCGCGTGTTGACCCTCTCGCGTCCGCCTCGCAAGTTGGCCCGCATGTCGACCACCGTCGCCCCCTCCCCGCCGGCCGGCCGGCTCGCGTCCGCGCTCGGCTGGGCCGCCGTCGCGGTCGCCGGCGCTGCCGCTCTCGCCGTGCTCGCGCTCTCGCGCGGCGAGACGGTGAATGCGGCCTGGCTGCTCGTCGCCGCGATCTGCACGTACGCGATCGGATACCGGTTCTACAGCGCCTTCATCGCGGCGAAGGTGTTCGCCCTCGACGACGCGCGCGCCACGCCCGCCGAGCGGTTGAACGACGGGCGCGACTACGTGCCGACGAACCGATGGATCGCGTTCGGGCATCACTTCGCCGCCATCGCCGGACCCGGCCCGCTCGTCGGGCCGACGCTCGCCGCCCAGTTCGGCTATCTCCCCGGCGTGCTCTGGATCGTCGTCGGCGTCGTGCTCGGCGGCGCCGTCCAGGACTTCGTCATCCTCTGCGCCTCGACGCGCCGCGACGGCAAGTCGCTCGGCCAGATGGCGAAGGAGGAGATCGGGCCGGTCGCCGGCTTCACCGCGCTCGTCTCCGTGCTCGGCATCATGGTGGTGCTCATCGCCGTGCTCGGCCTCGTCGTCGTGAACGCGCTGAAGGCGAGTCCGTGGGGCACGGTGACGATCGGGCTCACGATTCCGATCGCCATGATCATGGGTCTCTACATGCGCTGGCTCCGGCCCGGCCGCGTGCTCGAGGCGAGTGCGCTCGGCCTCGTCCTGCTCGGCGTCGCGCTCTACGCGGGCCAGTGGGTCGCCGGCCGGCCCGACCTCGCCGCCACGTTCACGCTGAGCGGGAAGACGCTCGCCATCCTCGTGATGGCGTACGGCTTCGCCGCGTCGGTGCTCCCGGTGTGGATGCTGCTCGCCCCGCGCGACTACCTCTCGGCGTTCGTGAAGATCGGCGTCGTGATCGCGCTCGCGATCGGCATCCTCGTGGCGCTGCCGCCGCTCCAGATGCCCGCCCTCACGCGCTTCACCGACGGCACCGGCCCGATCTTCGCCGGCGCGCTCTTTCCCTTCGCGTTCATCACGATCGCGTGCGGAAGCATCAGCGGCTTCCACGCGCTCATCGCGTCGGGCACCACGCCGAAGATGCTCGAGCGCGAGAGCGACGCCCGCATCATCGGCTACGGGGCGATGCTCATGGAATCGTTCGTCGCCGTGATGGCCTTGATCGCCGCGTGCGCGCTCACGCCGGGCGTCTACTTCGCGATCAACGCGCCGGCCTCCGCGCTCGGGCCCACCGCGCAGACCGCCGCCGCCGCCGTCGCGCAGTGGGGGTTCGTCGTCACCCCCGCCGAGCTCGAAACGCTCGCGCGGCAGGTCGGCGAGACGTCGCTCCTCGCCCGCACCGGCGGCGCGCCGAGTCTCGCCGTCGGCATGGCGCACCTCTTCTCCCGCTCGCTCGGCGGCAGCGACGCGATGGCGCTCTGGTATCACTTCGTCATCATGTTCGAGGCGCTCTTCATCCTCACCACCCTCGACGCGGGCACCCGCGTCGGCCGCTTCATGCTTCAGGATCTCGGCAAGCACCTGTGGCGGCCGTTCGGGCGCACCGGCTGGATGCCGGCCGTGATCCTCTCGAGCGCGCTGATCGTCGCGATGTGGGGCCACTTCCTCTGGCAGGGGGTCATCGATCCGCTCGGCGGCGTGAACTCGCTCTGGCCGCTGTTCGGCATCTCGAACCAGCTTCTCGCCGCGGTCGCGCTCTGCGTCGGCACGACGGTGATCATCAAGATGGGAAAGGCCCGCTACGCGTGGGTCACCCTGCTGCCGCTCGCGTGGCTGGTGGTGGTGACGATGTCCGGCGGCGCGGTGAAGATGTTCTCGCCGGAGCCGCGGCTCGGATTCCTCGCCCACGCCGGCATGCTGCGCGCCGCACAGGCGGCCGGCACACTCCCGCCCGGCGTGAAGAGCGCGGGCGATCTGTCGCGCATGATCGCCAACGACTATCTCGACGCGGCCGTCGCGGCGTTCTTCATGCTCTCGGTGGTCGTCATCCTCGCCGACAGCGCGCGCGAGTGGTGGGCGGTGATCAGCGGCGCGAAGGCCGCGCGCTCGTCGGAGGTGCCCTTCGAGCCGCGCGCCATGGTGGCAGGAGACTGACGTGCACGCGCGCCCTCACGCGCTCCGCGCCGCGCTCCGGCGGCTCGGCGCGACGCTGCGCCGCATCGTCGGCGCGCCCGACTACGAGGCGTATCTCGCGCACGTCGCGCGGCGTCATCCCGGCACGGTGCCGCTGTCGCGCGAGGCCTTTGCGCGCGACTCCCTCGCGCGCCGCTACGACCGCCCCGGCAGCCGCTGCTGCTGACCCGCCGCCGTCGCCGCCACGAGCCCGACGGCGGCGGCGAGCGCGAGCGCCGCGCCCATCTCGAACGCGCGCGCCGCGCCGGCGCGGTCCCACACGTAGCCGAACAAGAGCGACGCCGGCAGCGCGCCGAGCCCGATCGCGAGGTTGTACCAGCCGAACGCGGTCCCACGCCGCTCGGGCTCGACGAGATCGGCGACGAGCGCGCGCTCCGACCCTTCGGTGAGACCGAAGAACACGCCGTACACGCCGAACAGCGCCCACGCCTGCCACGCCGTGCTCGCGAGCGCGAAGCCGAGGTACACCGCCGCGTAGAGCACCCAACCCATGATCAGCGTCGGGCGACGTCCGATCCGGTCGGACAGCCCGCCTCCCGGCGTGCTCGACGCCGACTTCACGACGTGCAGCGCCGCCCACAGGATCGGCGCGAGCGCCACCGGCACGCCGAGCTGGTTCGCCCGCAGCAACAGGAACGCGTCGGTGGAGTTGCCGAGCGTGAACACGAAGATCACCGTCAGCACGCGCCAGAAGTGCCCGCCGAGCGGCTGCTTGAGATCGGGGCCGCCCGCGCGCGCCGGCGCGGCGCGCGGGATGTCGCGCACGCCGAACAGCACGACGAGCACCGACATGAGGCCCGGAATGGCCGCCAGCCAGAACACCGTGCGCAACGCCGCCACGTGATACGTCAGCACGGCGAACGCGATGAGCGGCCCCACGACGCCGCCCGCGTGATCCGCGGCGCGATGAAAGCCGAAGGCGCGGCCGCGAATGCTCGGGTCCACCGATTCGGCGATGAGCGCATCGCGCGGCGCGTTCCGGATGCCCTTCCCCACCCGGTCGGCGACGCGGATGCCGAGCACCTGCACCGCGCTCGTCGCGATCGCCACGAGCGGTCGCATCGCCGACGCGATCGCGTAGCCCGCGAGCACGAGCGGCTTCCGCCGGCGCACCCGGTCCGACCACCACCCGCTCGCCAGCTTGAGCAGCGCCGCCGTCGTCTCCGCCGCCCCCTCGATCGCGCCGATGAAGCTCGCGTTCGCCCCGAGCACGCTCGTGAGGAACACCGGCAGGAGCGGATAGATCATCTCGCTCGACACGTCGGTGAGAAAGCTCACCGCGGCGAGCGCGATCACGTTGCGGCCGAGCCTGGGGCGTGCCGGAGCGGTCATGCGGCGTGGGCTGATGGCGCGTCCGTGCCGTCGCACCTTGCGCCGCCGGGCCGCTCCCAGCCATAGATAGCGCATGAGCGCCCGCGACGTGACCTGCGCCGCCACGACGACCGACCTGTTCGCGCGCCTCGCTCCCGCCCGCGCGCGCCTCGCCGCCGCCGACGACCGGGTGCTCGACACCCAGGTCGCGCTCTCCGAGATCCCGGCCCCGACGGGCGCCGAGCGCGACCGAGGCGCGGCGGTCGCCGCCCGCTTCCGTTCGCTCGGCCTGCACGACGTCCGCGTCGACGACGTCGGCAACGTCACCGCCGCGCGCGGCGGCGTCGACGAGGTCCAGCCGGTGCTCGTCTGTGCCCACCTCGACACGGTGTTCCCCGAGGGCACCCCCGTCGGCGTCGTCAGAGACGGCTCGCAGCTCGTCGGGCCGGGCATCGTCGACAACTCGCGCGGGCTCGCCGCGATGCTCGCCGTCGCCGAAACGATCGACGGCGTCCGCGTGCGCACCCGCCGCCCCGTCCTCTTCGCCGCCACGGTCGGCGAGGAAGGCGCCGGCGACCTGCGCGGCGCGAAGCACCTCTTCGCGCGGCTGCCGCATCCCCCCGCCGCGTGCATCGCGCTCGACGGCGCCGGCGACGACCGCATCGTCCACCGCGCCCTCGGCGCACGCCGCTTCCGCGTCACCTTCCACGGCTGCGGAGGGCACAGCTGGGCGGCGTTCGGCGTGCCGAACCCGGTGCACGCGGCCGGCGCCACCGCGGCGAAGCTCGCCGCGCTGCCGCTCCCGCACGTGCCGCGCACCACGCTCTCGGTCTGCCGCATCGCCGGCGGCATCAGCGTCAACGCGATCCCCACCGAGGCGTGGCTCGAGATCGACGTCCGCTCCGCATCGGCCGGCGCGCTGGCCGCGTGCGCCGCGGAGGTGGAGCTCGCGGTGCGCGCCGCCGTGCGCGAGGAGAACGCGCGCCGCACCTCCGGAGCGCCGCCGCTCGCGTACACGCTCGCCGTGATCGGCGACCGCCCCTGCGGCGAGCTCGCCGCCGACCATCCGCTCGTCCTCGCCGCCGTCGACGCGACGCGCGCCGTCGGCCGCGCGCCGGAGCTCGCGGCGGCGTCCACCGACGCGAACGTGCCGATCAGCCTCGGTCTCCCCGCGATCGCCATCGGCGGCGGCGGCCGCGGCGGGGGCGTGCACACCGCCGGCGAGTGGTACGAGAACACCGGTGGCGCGCTCGGCGTCGCTCGCGCGCTCACCGTGGTCGTCGCGGCAGCCGAACCGGCGATTGCGAGCTAGCGCGACGATCCGCCTCCACGCGCTCGCCGCGCTCGTCGCGCTCGCCGGGTGCGCGAGCGCCGGCACGAGCGCGCCTCCCGCGCCTGCGCAGAGCACCGTACGCGCGCCCGTCGCGGCGCCCCTCGGCACCATCCCGCCGCCGGCCCCCGCGCGCTGGCTCGGGCTCCTCGGCGAGTACGGCGACGGCGCATCGTGGCGCATCGTCGCCGAGAACGGCGGCCGCCTCGAGCTCGTCGACACCGCGCGCGCCGTGACGTGGCTCGCCGAGCGCGGCGACGACGCATTCGCGACCGATCCGGGGGGCGAGCCGGCGCGCTTCGAGCGCGACACATCGGGCCGCGCGACGGCGCTCCTCCTCGGTGCGACGCGTCTCGCGCGCAACGAGATCGAGCCGCGGGCCGGCACGAACCAGCTTCGCGTCGCGCCCGTGCGCGACATCGACTCGCTGCGCGTCGAAGCACTCGCCGCGACGCCCCCACCGGAGCCGGGACCCTTCGCGCCCAACGATCTCGTCGAGCTCGTGACGCTCGACTCCACGATCCATCTCGAGATCCGCTACGCGACGACGAACAACTTCCTCGGTGCGCGGCTCTACGATCAGGCGCGCGCGTTCATGCAGCGTCCCGCCGCCGAGGCGCTCGTCCGCGCGAGCCGCGCGCTGCACCCGCTCGGCTACGGCCTGCTCGTCCACGATGCCTATCGGCCGTGGTACGTGACGAAGATGTTCTGGGATGCCGTGCCGCTCGACACCCGCTGGCTCGTGGCCGACCCGGCGAAGGGCTCGCGCCACAATCGCGGCGCCGCCGTGGATCTCACGCTCTACGACCGCGCCACGGGCAAGCCCGTGCCGATGCCGAGCACCTACGACGAGAGCACCGACCGCGCGTACGCCGACTATCCGGGTGGAACGTCGCGGCAGCGGTGGCATCGCGCGCTGCTGCGGCGCACGATGGAGGCGCAGGGGTTCATCGCGCTTCCCACCGAATGGTGGCACTTCGACTACGCCACCTGGCAGTCGTACCCGATCAACAACGTCCCCTTCGACCGGATCGCGAGCGCACGCTGAGCGAGACGAGCGGCGAACCGCCGCGCGCCGTCAGCCGGTCGCCGGCACCAGCGTGGCCGCCCGCGCGAGAAGCAGCGCGCGCTCGCGCTCGTTCCGCGTCAGCGACGCGGCGCGCTCGAGCTCCGCGCGCGCCTCGTCGCTCCGCCCCAAGCGCAGCAGCAGGTCGCCACGCACCGCCGGCAGCAGGTGATAGCTCCGGAGCGCCGGCTCCTCGCGCAGCGAGTCCACCAGCTCGAGCGCGAGCGCGGGGCCGTACGCCATCGAGAGCGCGACCGCGCGATTGAGCTCGACGATTGGCGAGCCGGTGAGCTCGGCGAGCTCCTGATAGAGCCCGGCGATGCGCGGCCAGTCGGTGTCCTCCTTCGTGCGCGCGCGCGCATGGCACGCCGCGATCGCCGCCTGCAGCGTGTACGGGCCGCGCGGATCGCCGAGCGACTCCGCGCGCTCGAGCGCGGCGAGGCCGCGGGTCACGAGCAGGCGATCCCACCGCGCGCGATCCTGGTCGAGCAGCAGCACCGGCTCCCCCGTCGGTGCGAGGCGCGCCGCCGAGCGCGACGCCTGCAGCTCCATCAGCGCGACGAGCCCGTGCGCCTCGGCCTCGGCCGGCACCAGGCCGGTGAGGACTCGGCCGAGCCGCAACGCATCCTCACAGAGCGCGGGACGCAGCCATTCGTCGCCCGCGGTGGCCGAGTACCCCTCGTTGAACACGAGGTAGATCGCCTGGAGCACCGACGCGAGCCGTGCGTCGAACTCCGCCCCGCGCGGCACCTCGAACGGGACGTGCGCGTCGGCGAGCGTGCGCTTGGCGCGAACGATCCGCTGCGCCATCGTCGGCTCGGGTACGAGGAAGGCGCGCGCGATCTGGTCGGTCGTGAGGCCGGCGACGAGCCGCAGCGTGAGCGCGACGCGCGCCTCGGTGGGCAGCACCGGGTGGCACGCGGTGAACATCAATCGGAGCACGTCGTCGCCGATGTGATCGTCGAGCGCGGCATCGAGATCGGGCACCGCTGCCTCCTGGAGCGACTCCAGCTCGTGACCGAGCTGGTCGTGCTTCCGCTCGAGCATCGCGCGGCGCCGGAGCTGATCGATCGAGCGGCGCTTCGCCGTCGTCATCAGCCACGCGCCGGGATTGTCCGGCACGCCGCTCTCGGGCCACTGCTCGAGCGCGGCGAGCAATGCGTCCTGCGCGAGGTCCTCCGCGATGCCGACGTCGCGCACGATGCGCGCGAGCCCCGCGATGAGCCGCGCGGACTCCATTCGCCAGACCGCTTCGATCGCGCGGTGCGTCTCGGTCGCCGTCACGCCCCGCAATCAGGCGGGGCGTGCGCGGCGAATCAAGACGGTCAGCCGAGTGTCGTTCCGTGCGAGGAGCCGTGCTGCGCCTGGGAGCGGGCGCGCTGGCTCTCCTCCTGCTCGCGCAGCTCGTCGGTCAGCGCCCCGCCGAAGTCCTCCGGCGCGTAGAGCTGGCGGACCTCGATGTTCGTGTCGCCGCCGAAATGCGGGTTCGGCGCGCGCCGCGCCCACTCCACCGCCTCGTCGAGCGACTTCGCCTGGATGATCCAGAACCCGGCGATCAACTCCTTCGTCTCGGCGAACGGCCCGTCGACGACGGTCTTCGTGTTCCCGCGGAACTCGATGCGCGCCCCGCGCCGGCTCGGGTGCAGCCCGTCCCCCGCGAGGAGCACCCCCGCTTTCACGAGCTCCTCGTTGTACCGTCCCATCTCGGCGAACTGCTCCGTGGTCGGCAGCACCCCTGCCTCGGTGTCGGCGCTCGCCTTCACCAGCATCATGAACTTCGGCATCGTCGTGTCTCCTCGGTCATCGGGTCGGAGCCAGGTGGCCGGCCTTCCGGACGGCGTCGATCCCTCGCTCTGATGGTGCGTCGAACGAGGGACCGGGAAATCGACACGGGGGCGAGTCCGATTTCGAGCCCCTACGCTCGACCCCGCATCGAGGCGGCGTACGCCGCCAGCCGCGCGACCGTCTGCCGGCCCCCTTCGACGGCGCCGCGCTCGCGGACGACGAAGTCGCGCGCCGCCGCGGTCGGGAAGACGCTGCGGAGAGTGAGCGCCGTGCGTCCGCCGCGGTCCTCGAAGGTCACCGTGACGTGGAACATGTCCGGGTTCTCGTCGTCGCCGTGGCGGTAGACGAGCCGCGACGGCGGCGCGATCTCCTCGTAGGTGACGACGTTGGGCCAGAGCGTGCCGTCTGGCCCACGCATCGTGAACCGCCACGTTCCGCCGGGACGAACGTCCATCGACGCCGTGGTCGTGACGAAGCCGTCCGGTCCGAACCAGTGCTCGACGTGGCGCGGATCGGTCCACGCCTCGAACACGAGGGCGGGGGGTGCGTCGATCAGGCGGGTCGTGACGATCTCTCGATCGGCGGTGCGAGTGACGTCGGTCGTCGTCGGCATGGCTCCTCTGCGTGGTGAAGGGGATGGGTGGATGGGGCGCGGCGGTCAGCGCCGCTTCGGCCGGGCGCGTTTCTTCGTGCGCTGCACGCGGGCGAGGTAACCCTCGAGGCGGTCGAGCCGCTGCTCCCACAGCTCGCGGTATTCCTCGACGTAGTCGGCCACCTCGGCGAGGGGCGCCGGCGTGATCCGGCACGGTCGCCACTGCGCCTCGCGTCCCTGGGCGACGAGCCCGGCCGTCTGCAGCACCTTGAGGTGCCGGGACACGGCGGGAAGGCTGATCTCGAAGGGCGCGGCGAGCTCGTTCACCGTCGCCTCGCCGGAGGCGAGCCGGGCGAGGATCGCCCGCCGCGTCGGGTCGGCGAGGGCGGCGAGGGTAGTGCTCAGGCGGTCGGTGGTCTGCATTTAATCATGTCGTTAATTAGCGCGTTCGTTAAATACAGCCGGCGCCGCCCCGCGTCAACCCCGGGATCGGCCAACGGCTCTCCGACGCCGTCAGTTTTCCGGCCGCAGATCGTGCACGTCCCCCACCCACCACCTCGTCACGTCGTCGCGCCCCCCGAGCCACCCCGACACCGCCGACCGATCCAGCTCCGTCGCCTGGCTCGCCTCGCTGCTGACGAGAAACTCGAGTCGTGCCCCTCCACCGCCGCCCGTCGAGCTCAGTCCACGCTCCGCGAGAAATGCGTCGAACCCGTGACGCACCGCATCGCGCGCTGCACTCGAAGCGAGGTCCATCGTCACCCGAAACCCCAGCAGCGGACAGGAGGAGCTCATCGGCGCATTCAGGGGGCCATTGTGCCAGGCCGGCTACCCGGTACGCCGTCGTACCCGGTACCACGGTTGGCTGTCACTCCCCCCGAACCTCCCCGTGATCCGACACCGTCACCGCCCCGCGCAGCCCTTCGATCACCACGGAGTCGCCGATCAGTGAATCGTGCAGCGTCGAATGGCGGATCGTGCACGTCGAGCCCACGATCGTGTCGGTGAGCGTCGAGCTGTCCACGCGGCATCCCTTCCCCAGCGTGACGTTCGGGCCGATCGTCGCGTTCGAGAGCGTCACGCCGTCCTCGATGAACACGGGATCGTGGATCGTCACGCTCTTCTCGAGATCCTTCGGCCGCCGGGCCGCGCCCTTCTCGAGCACGATCCGGTTCGTCTCGAGCAGCGTGTCGAGCTTCCCCGCGTCGAACCACCCCTCGACGTCGACGACCTGCAGCTTCGCCCCCTTGTCGATCATGTACTGAAAGGCGTCGGTGAGATAGTACTCGCCCTTGTTCTTCGGCTGCTTCAGCGTCCAGTCGATCCCCTCGTACAGCAGCTTCCAGTTCTTCACGTAGTACAAGCCGATGTTCGCGCGCTTCGAGATCGGCGTGTCCGGCTTCTCGACGATCTTCGTCATGTTTCCCTGCGCATCGGTGACGACGACGCCGAAGCGCTGGTAGTCCTCGACCTCCTTCACCCAGATGATCCCGTCCGCGTCGGTGCGCTTGATGACGGAGAGGTCGGTCTCGAAGATCGTGTCGACGAAGATGATCAGCACGTCCTGATCGACGTACGGCTGCGCGAGCTTCACCGCCCCCGCCGTGCCGTCCTGCACCGTCTGTTCGACGAACACCGAGGGCAGCGAGAACTGCGTGCGCGCGTACTCCTCCACCTTCTCCTTCAGGTGGCCCGTCACGTAGATCACCTGCTCCACGCCGCCGAGCCGCTCGAGGTCCTCGAGGATGTACGCCATCACCGGCTTCCCGGCGATCTTGAGCATCGGCTTCGGCACCAGATGCGTGTGCGGGCGGAGGCGGGTGCCCTTCCCGGCCAGCGGAATGATCACTTTCATGGTGCGCTCGTCCCCTCGCGTCCGTAGCGGTCCTTGAGGCGGACGACGTCGTCGAGGTGCGGCGTGCTCGCCTCGAGAACGTCGCAGTCGGTGACCGCCTCGATGTAGTGGATGGTTCCCGGCGTGATCCGGAACGCCTCGCCCGTGGTCAGCCGCATGTCCTGCAGCTCGTCGCTCCCCTCCAGCTGCACCCAGTACCTCATCTCGCCCGAGAGCAGATAGACGGTCTCGTCCTTCACCTCGTGATACTGCACCGAGAGCGAGTGTCCCGCGTTCACGTGCAGGATCTTGCCGACGTAGAGCTCGTTCGAGGCCCAGATCGTTTCGTGTCCCCACGGCTTGGGGACGGTGCGTACGGACGTGCGGCCGCTCATGGCGTGGGGGCGAGGGTGTCGGGTCTGCGGCGGGGGTGCAAGGAGCGCACCGGCCCCGGGCGCGCGGGAGCCGCAATATGCCCCGTCCCTCCCTCGCACGGCACCCCCGATTCCCCTCTGCAGCGCCGCGCGTTGGCGCCCCGTAGCTTCCTCGGCCAGTTTCTTGCCGCTCGCGCTCGTCTCACTCAGCCAGGGATCCCATCGTGCACGCCAGTACCACACGCATCCCGCGCGGCGGCGTCGCCGCGCTCCTGCTCCTCGCGGCATGCGCCGGCGGCAACGACGCCGCGCGCCGCCCCGACTCCACCGCGTCCGCCGCCGCGACGCCCGCTCCCTGCACCACCGGCACCGCCGACCTCACGCTCCCCACCGGATTCTGCGCCACCGCGTTCGCCGACAGTCTCGGCCACGCGCGCCACCTGGTCGTCGCATCCAACGGCGACGTCTACGTCACGATCGAGGGCACGCAGCCCGCCCCCGAGAAGCAGATCTCCGGCGCGGAGGGCACGCCGGCGCCGAAGGCGTCGTTCGTCGCGCTCCGCGACACGAACCAGGACGGCCGCGCCGACGTCGTGAAGCGCGTCGGCACGCTCGGCAACACGGGGATCGGACTCGCGAACGGCTACCTCTACGTCGACGAGGGGGCGCAGATCGTCCGCTACCAGCGTAGCGACACGGCGCTCGTCCCGGAGGGAAAGCGCGAGGTCGTCGTCAGCGGCATCCCGATGAACCCCGGCCACCGCTCGCGCAACTTCGCCATCGGCAGCGACGGCGCGCTGTACTACAACGTCGGCTCGGCGACGAACGCCTGCCAGCGGAAGGACCGCGCCAACGAGTCGCCGGGCGTCGATCCGTGCAAGGAGCTCGAGACCCGCGCCGGGATCTGGAAGGCCGACGCCAACAAGACGGGCCAGTCGTATTCTCCGCAGGCGCGCTACGCCACCGGCATCCGCAACGGGATGGGGATCGCCTTCGGTCCCGACGGGAAGCTCTACGCCACCCAGCACGGGCGCGACCAGCTCCACGACAACTGGCCGAAGATCTTCCCGACGACGCAGTACCAGGCCCAGAACCCGGGTGAGGAGCTGCTCCAGGTGAACCAGGGCGACGACTTCGCCTGGCCGTACTGCTACTACTCGATGGACCAGAAGAAGCTCGTCGACGCGCCCGAGTACGGCGGCGACGGCACGAAGGCCGACCGGTGCACGTCGAAGAAGGGCCCCGTCGCGGTGTACCCGGGCCACTGGGCGCCGATGTCGCTGCTGTTCTATCACGGCACGGCGTTCCCGGAGCGCTACCGCAACGGGGCGTTCATCGCCTTCCACGGCTCGTGGAACCGCGCGCCCGAGCCGCAGGCGGGCTACCGCGTCGTGTTCCAGCCGATGACGGGGGGCGCGGCGTCGGGCGAGTACGAGACCTTCGCCAACGGCTTCGCCGGTGTGCCCGATTCACTGCTCCAGCCGGGGACGGCCAAGCATCGCCCGGTGGGACTCGCCGAAGCGCCGAACGGCGCGCTCTACGTGAGCGACGACATGGGCGGCCGGATCTACCGCATCACCTTCGGCCCGCCCACCGCGGGCACGGCGACGACCGCCGCGAAGCAATAGCAGCCGGCTCGCCTCCGGCGGAATGCTCGGCGCGCGCTCAGCGCGCGAGCATCTTCCGCCGGAGCGCGCCGAGCCGGCGGCGCACCGAGCCGTCGAGCACCGTGTCGCCGACGTGCACGACGACGCCGCCCATGATCGACGGGTCCACCGTCACGTGCGGCACCACGTCCTTGCCGAACATGCGCGAGAGCTCGCGCGCGATCGCCGCGCGCGCCGAGTCGTCCGTCTCCTTCGCCACCGTCACGCGCGCGTGCAGCCGCCCCTCCGCCGCGTCGACGAGGTTCATGTACTCTTCGGCGATCTCGGGGATCAGCATCTGCCGGCGGTGTCGCACCAGCGTCTGGAGAAAGCGGAGCATCAGCCGCGGCATCCGGTCGGCGAACGCCTTCCCGATCACCTCGTTCTTCTGCGCCGCCGACACCCGCGGCGACTCGAGGAAGAGGCGCAGCGTCGGGTTCTCGCGCACGGCGTCCGCCACGTCGTCGAACAGCGCGCCCCAGCCGCGCAGGTCCTCGGCGCGGCGGGCGAGCGCCAGCAGCGTCTCGGCGTAGTTCCGCGCGATCGTCGTGTCGCGCATCGTCAGCGGCTCGCCGTCACGGCGTCGGGGGACACGCTCGCGAGGAAGCTCTCCACGAGCTGCCGGTTCGCCGCCTGATCGAGGTTGCGCTCGATCACGCGGCTCGCGCCGGCGATCGCCAGGTCAACCGCCTCGCGGCGGAGCTGGGCGATGGCGCGCCCCTTCTCGATCTCGATCTCCTGGCGCGCGCGAGCGAGCATGTTGGTCTGCTCGGTGTGCGCCTGCTCCACGAGCTCGGCGCGGACGCGCTCCGCCGTGGCGCGCGCGTCGACGATGATCCGTTGCGCGTCGCTGCGCGCCTCGTCCAGCGCGGCCCGCTGCTGGGCGAGCAGCGTCGCCGCTTCCTCGCGGTCGCGCTTCGCCGCGTTGATCGCCTGCTCGAGCGCCTGCTCGCGCGCCTCCACGGAGCGGGTGATCGGCCCGAAGGCGAACTTCGTGAGCACGAACGCGAGGACGACGAAGATGATCAGCGTCCACGCCATCAGCCCGTAGTTGGGCGAGAGCAGGTCGACCTTCTCCCCCTGCGCCAGGGCAGGCGCGGCGGTCACGGCGGAGAGGACGAGCGAGCGAAGGAGGATGCGCATCGGAGTGTCGATGGATGAGAGCGGTGCGCCGGCGCCCCGGGGCGCCGGCGTACCGAACGATGTCAGAGCTTGCCCTGGATCTGGAACGCGATGACGACGCCGAACAGCGCGACGCCCTCGATGAGCGCGGCGAAGATCAGCGCCGCCGTCTGGATGCGGCCGCCCGCCTCGGGTTGCCGGGCCATTCCCTCGACGGCCTGGCCGCCGACGCGGCCGATGCCGATGCCGGCGCCGATCACGGCGAGCCCGGCGCCGAGGCCGGCACCGACCGCCATCAGGCCGCGCGGGCTGGCGACACCGGCGTCCGCCGCCGCCTGCAACAGGGGAAGAATGTGCGTCATGTTCTCGTTCTCCACGTCGTACGATCGTGAACCCTCAGCGCCCCGCGGCATCCGTCGCCGCCGTCCGTCGCCGAGACCCGGGTCTCAACGGACTTCCCCGGCCGCTCGGCCGGGTACCTGACGCGCGAGAGGGCGAGGTTCGCGCGCATACTTCATCGTTCTTCGGTCGACGGTGCTTCGGTTCACGGCGGGCCTCGGGATGCCTCGTGCCCGCCGTTGCAGTTCCTGCTCGCTGACGTGAACCGATCAACCGTCAAACCGTTCACCGCCCTCAGTGCGCCGCCTCCCTGATCTGGCCGATGAACACGCTCGCCAGGAGCGCGAAGATGAATGCCTGCAGGAACGCGACGAAGATCTCGAGCAGCATGATCCCCACCGCCATGAAGCCCGGCGCGATGCCGATCAGGTAGCTCTTGAACGCGAAGATCAGGCTGATGAGCGCGAGCACGACGATGTGGCCCGCGATCATGTTGGCGAACAACCGGATTGCCAGCGCGAACGGCTTCGTCAGCTTGCCGACGACCTCGATCGGCGACATCAGCGCGAACATCGGGATCCGCACGATGAGCGGCAGATCCTTGTTCCAGTAGAAGATCGTGCTGAAATAGCCGAGGCCCTGCGCGCGCATCCCCGCGAGCTCGACGACGATGAAGGTGATGATCGCCAGCGTCGCCGTGACCGAGATGTTCCCCGTCGCGGTGGACCCGTACGGGATCAACCCGAGCAGGTTCGCGAGCAGGATGAAGAAGAAGAGAGAGAGGACGAACGGCGCGTACTTCTCGCCGTGGTGACCGAGGTTGGGGATCGCCACTTCCTGCCGGATGAACAGCACCATGGCCTCGATGCCGGTGGCGAAGCCCCTGGGCCTTCCCTCCTCCTCGGTATCGCGCACGTGCGAGACGGCGGCGCCGATGAGGATGAGGCAGCAGAGCGCCGCGGCGATGAGCAGCATCACGACGTGCTTGGTGGGCGACATGTCGATCGTCAGCCCGCCCACGTGGAACGGCTCCCACTGCGGCAGCACGTGCTCCACCGGCTTCCACAGCTTCCACCCGTGCTCGGGGAGCTCGATGCACCGCGAGTCGGTGATGTGCGGCGTGATGATGTCGTTCGGGTCGTGGGCGCCGCAGGCCTCGTGCTCCGCCGCCGCGCCGGCGTCGTGCTCGGCGTGCTGCACCTCGGCGGCGGTGACGGCGCTGGTGTGCGCCGCGGCGGTATCGAGCGCCGCGGAGGCGGGGGCCTGGGCGCGGAGCGGCGATGCGGCGAGCAGCAGCGCGAGAAGGAGAGATCCCGTCTTCATAAGGTCAGGAACGGCGGCTCGATCAGCTCGGTCAGAAAGAAGAAGGTCGCCAGGCTCACGAGTGCCGCGCTGGTCGGCAGTTCGAGTGCCCGGCCCACGAATCCATACACGACGAGAACCGCGAAGCAGAGCGCGGCCCCCAGACCCCACCCAGCGATCCCGCTCCCCCGGTCGGCCATCAGCCGGGCGAGCGCGAACGCGACCATCTGCACCGCGAGCGCCACGAGGGCGCTCACGCCGACCGCCCCGCGCTCGGCGGGCGCCCGGTAGACGGTGACCAGCACCGCGGCCGCGAGGCCGATCGCGGCCACGCTCGCCAGCGCGTAGAACGCGATCGCGCGTCCCGGTCGTCCGCCGCTCACGAGGGCCCTCCACGCCGCGCGCTCCGTGCCTCGTCCGCGCGCGCCTGTGCGGCCATCAGCTTGCGGTACATGCTATAGAAGCCCAGTCCCGCGCCGAGGAAGACTCCGATGATGAGGAGCCAGGGAGCGGTGCCGAGCTTCCGGTCGAGCCACTGGCCGAGGTAGAGGAAGACGAGGATCGCGAGGGCGAACTGGATCCCCACTCCCGCGAACTCGGAGGCGGAGGGCCCCGAGTCGGGATCGTGACCGCCGGGTCGACCGGCGCCCGGACCCCCACCAGGCGAGTGGCTCATCGGGGGCGGAATCTAGCGCTTGTGAAATTTTTCGCAAGCGATTCCCGAACCAAAACCGAACACCCCCCGAACATCTGTGATGTACCCGCAAGTGTAGCGGCCATCACAACTTCCCCGTGACTATCCGAGTTGCCGGCTCGTCGGGCTGTTGATAACTTCGGTGCCCAAGCGATGCACGAGCGGACGGCCGCTCGCCGCCGCCATCGAGTCTCCGCCGGTTCGTCCGATGAACGTCCGCACTCTGCTCATCCCGCTCCTCTGCCTCGGCGCCGTCGCGTTCGCGTGCGGACCGCGCTCGCATTCCGAGGCGTCGCTCGTGTCGGTGAACGTCGTCCGAACCTCGCCGGCCGCCGCGACGCAACCACAGACGAGCAGACGCGCGACGACGCGCCTCGCGCCGAAGTTCGCCGTGCAGGTGGATCACGAGACGATCCGATTCGCGCTCGACGTGACGAACCCGTCGAAGAAGAATCTCGAGCTCGAGTTCCCGAACGGACAGACGCACGACTTCGTCGTGCTCGACAGCATCGGCCGCGAAGTGTATCGCTGGGGCGAGGGCCGCATGTTCACGCAGTCAGTGCAGAACCGGACGATCGACAGCGGCGGCACGCTGCACATCGCCGAGCATGCGCCGACGTCGCTGCCGCAGGGAAGCTACGTCGCCGTGGCGACGCTGCGCAGCACGAACTATCCCGTGCAGGAGCGCGTGGCCTTCGAGCTGCGCTGAACCCACGTGGCGGGGCCGCGCCCCGCCGGACTGTCGTGCGCCCGGGGGGCCGGCTTATTACGGCAGAAACTGCGCGAGGCGATCTCGAAACCGCCGGCTCAGTCTCGCGCGCGTGCCGCTCCGCATGATGACAACGTAGTCACCGTGGCCCCACGGCTCGAGCGCGACGACCTGGTCGGTGCGCACGATCATCGAGCGATGAATTCGCACGAACGCGCGAGCGTCCAGGCGCGCTTCGAGACGGTCGAGGATCGCACGCACGCGGAACGTTTCGGTGGCGGTGTGCACGGTCACATAGTTCCGCGCGGCCTCCAGGCGCTCGACCTTCGCCAACGGGATCAGCAGTGATCGCTCCTCCGTTTCAACGAGGAGCCGCTCGAGCGGAAGACGTCGTTCAGTCTGAACATCAGCGAGCGCCCGTTCGAGCCGTTGTCGCTCGGCGCGATCGATGCCGCGCTCCATGGCATCGGTCGCACGCGCGAATGCTCGATCAAATCGATCCGCGTCGTACGGCTTGAGCAGATAATCCACCGCGTGTGCATCGAACGCACGCACCGCGTACTCCTCGAACGCCGTGACGAACACGACGAGCGGCCGGGCACTCGCGTCGATCGCTTCGATCACATCGAGCCCGCTGACGCCCGGCATTTGCACGTCGAGAAACACGAGATCCGGCGCTTCGGCCCGGATCAGCTCGACCGCCTGAAGGCCGTCCTCGGCTTCGAAAATGACGACGCCGTCGGACCTCGCCGCGATCAACCGACGGAGTTTCTGCCGTGCCGGGCGCTCGTCGTCAACAATGAGAATTCGGCACCCTGACGTGGCCGACGCGCGTTCGCCCATCACGCGGTGCGCCTGTACGGCAGCCACACGAACGTGCGTGCGCCGCCGTCCGTCCTCGATTCGATTCTCACGCCGGCACCGGTGCCATACAAGTGCGCCAACCGTCGTGCCGTCGTGCCGAGGCCAATCCCTCGACCGCTGCGTGCGGCGTGTCCAGCCGCGGCCTCGCTCACCCCCGGACCGTTGTCTTCGATCGCCAGCTCGAGGCATTCCTGGGCCCGCCTCGCGCTCACCGTGATGAGCATTGCCGTGCCCGGACCGGGATCCCCGTGTACGATCGCGTTCTCGAGCAGGGGTTGAAGCAGCAGTGCCGGAACGACGGCATCGCGAAGGTCGACCCCGACATCAACGCGAACGCGCAGACGATCGGCGAATCGCGAGCGCATGATCCCCAGATAGAGTTCGAGTGTTTCGAGCTCGTCGGCAAGGGGCACTTCGGCTCCCCCGTTGCGATGAAGCATGCGCCGAAGCAGATCCGCAAGGCGGCTGAGCATCGCATCGGCTGCGTTGGGGTCATCGTACATCACCGACGAGATGGTGTTCAGCGTGTTGAAGAGAAAGTGCGGGCGGAGCTGTCCTTCCAGGGCTTCGAGCCTCGCTTGTCGCAGCTCCGACTCGACGGTCGCCAGCCGCACCTCGCGGTCGCGCGAGGTGCGATAGCGCACGAAGAGATACGACAGCCCCGCGACGAGCGTATAGAACAGCACGTCCGTAGGGAATTCCATCGCGAATCGCAGCGGCATTCTGCCGTAGTCGTAGGGACCCAAGCCGGCGAGGGGGAACAACGCGCTCCTCGTCGCCCAATTCCACGAGGTATGCACGACCGAGATCACCAACAACACCGCGGTATGCACGGCAAGGCAGCGGCGCGGGCGCCAGTGTTGGCGTTGACTCTGGCGGTTGACCCAGATCGCCGGGAGGAAGCAGACCGCCGCCCCATACGACGCGGTCATCTCCTCGATGAATTTGATGCGGAACGTCTGCGCGCCGCCACGCACGAGAACGTCGAGATAGTAGTGAGTGAACTCGAGGAGCCCGAGCACGGTGAACGCCGCGCTCCACAACGCGGCCCAGCGCAACCGCTCGCGGCGACTGGCGTTCACACCGAGGCTCCCGCGCATGCTATCGCTTCCGGCGAAACACGAACGCGGCGGCTTGGTGCCCCTGCTCCGCGCACGGCCCGTCGAGCGCTCCTCCCCCCTCGAGCAACGATCCCCCGTTCCAGATCGCCACGGTCGTCGTCACGGTGGCAACGCAATTGTGCTTGGCCGGATAGCGTATGGGGAACATCAGCGTCACGCCACGCCCGGAGCGGTGAGCGCGCACTGGTCCGGCTACCTCGACCGAATCGAGTCGCGCAGTCGCCACCACAGCATCGACGGCATGTGCCGATGCGCGGATCGTCACGTCCGCACCGAAGGATGCATCGCCGATTCGCATCTGCCCGGTCCAGTCTCCGATGACGACCGTTCGGCTCCCAGCAACCGAGTCGACGGCGGAGGCGCCGCGAAGTGGAAGGGCAAACGCCACCACATAGTCGCCCATCGTCGTGTGCAGGCGATCGTGTCCACCGGCGGCAATGACGACATACTGTCGTCCGGCCGCCATGTACGTCATCGGCAACGCGTGCGCGCCCGCGGGGAGCGGAGCATTCCACAATTCCTTTCCCGTTTCAATATCGATCGCTCGGAGATGTTCGTCGAGCGTGCCTGCGATGAACACCAATCCGCTCTCCGTGAGCAACGCACCGCCGAGGTTGACGGAGCCCCACGAGCGCCCCGCCGCGAGGCTCGCGTATTCCGGCATCCAACCGAGAGGCACCTGCCATTTCACCATGCCGGCGTTGACGTCGACCGCGGTGAGGGCGCCGAACGGAGGTGGCGTGCACGTACCAAGATTGTCCCGGCTCATCGCGTACGGCGTTCCGGTCTGGCGCCCGTACTCGATGCGTGCGTTCGCGGTGTACGCCGCACGCAGGCTGTCGCGCGGAATCAAGCGCACCACCATCGCGAGGCGATTGGTCGGGGCGATGAGAATGCCGCGCTGCTCGTCAACCGAGAGTCCCGACCAATTCATGCCGCCGAGGTTGCCGGGCCAGATGATCGTGCCGCGTTGCGAGGGTGGGGTGAATACCCCCTCGTATCTCAGAGCGGCGATCCGCGCACGACAACGCGCTCGCGCGGCCTCGGTGGCGCCGAACGCCTCGTTCGCCGACAGCTGCTCTGGCACCAACCGGAACGGCGGCGGAGGAAACGGCTGTGTCGACGCCGCCTGTTCTCCAGGAACATCGCTCGTGGGCACCTGGCGTTCTTCGACGGGGAAGAGCGGCGTACCGGTGAGCCGGTCGAGGATGAAGACGTGGCCCATCTTGGTGGGAACAGCCACAGCGGGGATCGTGCGGCCCTTCCGCCGAAGCGTGAACAACGTTGGTTGTCCTGGAACGTCGTAGTCCCAGAGGTCGTGGTGTACGACCTGGAACGCCCAGACGAGCGCGCCGGTCGATGCGCGTAGCGCGACGACGGAGCTGGCATGGCGATTGTCGCCGCGCCGTTCTCCTCCGAAGAAATCCGGACTCGCGCTGCCGACGGGAACAAAGACGAGGTCGCGCGCGGTATCGGCTGAGAAAATGCTCCACGCATTCGCTGCGCCGGTGTTGTGTGCGACTGGACCGACCCAAGTCGCGTATGCGGGGTCGGTCGGGTTGCGGGGAATCGGGTCGAAGCTCCAACGCAGCACACCCGTGCGCACGTCGAACGCGCGAATGATCCCTTCGGGTGCGTCCGTTCTATGGTTGTCTGGAACCGCGGATCCGACGATGACGACATCGTGAACGACGACAGGCGGCGATGTCACGCCGTATTCCCAGTGGTACGCGGGAGCGTGGGTCAGCCCGTTCGTCAGACTGACCGTGCCAAATTCGCCGAAATCGGCGCACGGTCGGCCGCTACGGCCGTCCAGGGCGATGAGGCGGGCGTCGACCGTCGCAACGAATACCCGAACGGAGCACGGTTCGCCCGACCGGCCCGAGACCCACGCGGCGGCGCCGCGGTTGGCAAAATCGCCGTAGTCGTTGTATCCGAATTGAACGCCACCGTCGAACTTCCAGCGTTCGACGCCGGTGGCTGGATCGAACGCGATTACGCTTCCGAGCGGCGTGGATACGTACAGCGTGTGGTCGACGAGGATCGGCGTCGCCTCGAATCTGCCGCGGTCCGTCAGGAAATCGCCGGTGCGTGACATCCACGCGAGCTGCAACGTGCCGACGTTGTCGCGAGTGATCTGGTTCAGCGGGGCGTAGCGGCTGCCGCCTGGATCGCGACCGTACGCGGGCCAGGTCTCTGTGCCGGCGGACGCCTGCGCGTGGATCACGTGCGTCATCACGACCAGCATGGGCCCGGCCCACCAAGGCATCTTCATGTATCGGTTCCCGTTCACGGGTGCGCCATATGCTACGCACCTGCTGGGGTGGCATCCAGCCAATCGGGACGAGCGCGGCACAACGGGGACGAGCGGCGCCAGCACTACCTCCCCACATCCCGGCCGCTCCTCAGCTTGCTCGCCGCGCCTGCGCCGGTAGGCTGGGGGACACGCGTCGCGAGCGCTGGGTCGCGTTCGAGCTACGCTGACGCGGAGGTGACCGGCTTGCCCGCCCGGGGGTTGTGCATCGTAGAGGGCTCCCACGCCGTTCGGGTCTTCCGGGCGGCGTTCGTGCTTCAGGCACCGACCCCCGACCGATCATGACACGCTCACTCCGCTCCAGCGCGCACCACATTGCGACGCTGACCCTCGCCGCGCTCGGCGCCGCGTGCGCGAACGATGCCACCGCGCCCGATCCCGTGCAGGGCGACGCCGCGCTCGCGGCGCAGACGTTCAGCCACATGGCCGATTCCGTCACGCAGAGCGGCGGCGATCCGCAGATCGGCGGCGCGTACGGCAACATCGCGAGCATCCTGCGCATGGGCGGGCGCGTCACGCCGGTGACGATCTCGATCGACGGCGTTCCGACGCCGTTCGTCGCCACGGCGATGAGCATCGAGAGCACGTTCGCGGGATGCACGCTCCCGGCGTGCTCCGTCAGCATCCCGTCGGTCGCGCTGCGCGGATTGGTCGCGTGGGCGAAGGACGATCCGTCGCGCATCGTGCAGCTCACGTCGGCCTCCGACGACGAGGCGATCGGCGTGATCCCCGACCCGACGCTGCTCGCGAGCTGGGCGCCCACGGCGACGCTCATGTACGTGGACGGCGCGAACGCGGTGTACGCCGGCACGAGCGGCACGCAGCACTTCGCCGTGACGACGCTCGACACTCCCTGCCCGCTCCCGCCGGACTCGCTGGCGCGCGTGTTCGTCGATCCGATCCCGACCTGCGTGCTCGCCGACGTCGCCGTCCGCTTCTCGGCGACGGCGGGTCCGATCCCGATCGCGATCGCCGGCAACAGGGCGAGCGGGACGCACACGATCTCGATGATCGAGCAGACGGTGGCGGGGACGCACCGCGAGTTCACCTTCGAGCCGTGCGACACCGGATGCGTCGTGCCTCCGTCGCCGGGCGCTCCGCCGCCCGTCGTCTTCCAGCCGAGCGAGGGGCTTCCCGCGACGCTCGACGCGACGATCGGGGCGTCGGTGACGCTGACGCTCACGGTGCGCAATCCGGCGGACACCGCGATCGACGTCGCCTTCCCCAGCGGCCAGCGCTACGACCTCGCCGTGCGGGACTCGTCGACCGGGCGTGAAGTGTGGCGGTGGTCGGCGTCGCGAACGTTCGTGCTGTCGGCGCAGTCGGAGCGCATTCCGGCGGGCGGCGCGCTGACCTACGTCGAGCGCTGGACGCCGCCGGGCAAGGGCCGGTATCTCGCGCACGGCTATCTCACGAGCACGTCGCATCGGGCCGAGGCGTACGCGAGCGTCGTGGTGCCCTGACGACGGCGAACGGTTTGCGGTGAGCGGTTCACCGTTCACGGCTCTTCGTCACGGTCCCTCCAGCAGGGGCGGCACGTCGGCCAGGGACGGTACGGTCCCGCGCGTGCTCCCTTCGTCCATCGTCGCGAACACCTCGGCGCGCGCGCGCTCCTGGAAGACGGTGTGCCACACGTACGCGCCGTTCTCGTACCGCGCCCCGGAGTACCAGAAGCTGACGCGATCGGCCGCGGCATCGAAGGCGAAAGTCGAGCGGTAGACGACGTCGCGCAGTTCGTCGACCTCGCCGCGCGCGAGCACGGGCGAGGGATGCGTCGTCCATGCGACTCCGTCCGGGCTCGTGGCGAGGTAGATCGCCGGCGTCGTGCAGTTCCCGGCGGTCTTCACGGCGTAGAGCGCCCAGTACTCGGCGCGGCTCGGAATCCATTGCACGTCGAGATGCCACACGAACCAGCCGGGCTGCACGAGCGCCACCGGCTCGGGCGCACCGAAGGCGATGCCGTCGCTCGAGCGCCGCAGCTCCACCGTCGTCGACGCGGCGGTACAGCCGACGTTCGACTTCACCGACCACATGAGCCACTCGTTCGCCCCGCGGCGCACGACGGCGGGCGACACGATGTCGTGGTTCGGGGCCTCGGCGACGAGCACCGGCGTGCTCCAGTGCACGCCGTCGGCCGACGTGACGACCCGGACCTCGTTGGTGCGATCGACGGCGCGGTAGTAGAGCCGCAGCTCGCCCCGGTCGGGATCGAACACCACGTCGGGATCGGAGAGATAGCCTGCCGAGGGGAGCACGACGGGATTCACGAGGCCGGCGGGAGCGCGCCACGCCCGGTCGCCGACGCGCGCGTAGAGCGACGGGTTCTCGACGCCGGCGTCGCCGAAGGTGTACGGCGTGGCGGCGAGGTACTCCGTCGCCCCCGTCCACGGCGCGACGGGCGCGACGTGATCGGGATGCACCGTCTGCCCCGAGCCGTCGGGGGTCGCGAGCGCGAGGGTGGTGAATTCGTCGGGCGGAAAGCGCACGTGCTGCGGAGGCGACAGCGTCATCTGCTCCGCGCCGCACGCAGCGGCGGCGAGCGCGACGCCGGCCGCGAGACTGCGAGTGGTGAACGAGAGGGCCACGCTCGGCCCAACCCGCGCGCACCGCGGCGAGTCACGCGGCCGTCTGCCGGACGCGAGCGCCGGCGCGACTACCAGGCGCCTGGCCCCGCGCTAGCTTCTCGGGGAACCCCGGTTCGACCGCCGAGTACACTCGAGACCGTGACGACATCGACCAACCCCCGTCCCGTGCGCGACGATTCGCGCGACGTCGAGCTGCTGGACAAGCTCGCCGCGGCGCGCTCGGCGCTGAACGCCCAGATCGCGCGGCGGATCGTCGGGCAGCGCGAGATCGTCGACAACCTCGTCGCGACCATTCTCGCGGGGGGGCACGCGCTGCTCGTCGGCGTGCCCGGGCTGGCGAAGACGCTGCTCGTGCAGACCGTGGCGCAGGCGCTCGACCTCCAGTTCTCGCGGGTGCAGTTCACCCCCGACCTGATGCCGAGCGACATCACGGGGACGGAGCTGCTGGAGGAGGACCACGCGACGGGGCGGCGGTTCTTCAAGTTCGTGCAGGGTCCGGTGTTCGGGAACGTCGTGCTGGCGGACGAGATCAACCGTGCGCCGCCGAAGACGCAGGCCGCACTGCTGCAGGCGATGCAGGAGCACGCGGTGACGGCGGCGGGGAAGACGCACCATCTGCCCGAGCCGTTCGTCGTGCTGGCGACGCAGAACCCGATCGAGCAGGAGGGGACGTATCCGCTCCCGGAGGCGCAGCTCGACCGGTTCATGGTGCAGCTCACGGTGGGCTATCCGACGCGCGAGGAGGAGGAGCGGATCGTCGCCGAGACGACGACGGACGACGCCGTGGACGTGACGCCCGTGTTGAGCGCGGCGCAGCTCTCGGAGCTGCTGCATCTCGTGCGGCGGCTGCCGGCGGCGCCGAGCGTGGTGAGCTACGCGGTGAAGCTGGCGCGATCGACGCGGCCGAACGATCCGGAGGCGAGCGCGCAGGTGAAGAAGTACGTGAGCTGGGGCGCGGGCCCACGGGCGTCGCAGTATCTCATCCTCGGCGCGAAGGCGCGCGCGGCGATGGACGGGCGTGCGATGCCGGATCTCGAGGACGTGGCGGCCATGGCGCTGCCGGTGCTGAGCCACCGGGTCGTATTGAACTTCCAGGCGGAAGCGGAAGGCGTGAGCGCGGAGTCGCTCATCGGGCCGCTGGTGAAGAGCTGACCTTCTAGTCTCCAGCGTTCGACTTCGAGTCGCTTCGCTGCTGGTCGGTAGTTCGTTCCGGACCTCCTCTCCATGGAAGGCAGCCCATTTCGCGCGAATGCAGCGCGAGGTTCGATCGGGCGTATTCGAATGAAAAGGGGGCGATCGGCGCGCACATGGACGCGGGATCGATCGCATATGCCGGCTATCCGATGGCGACCGGCGCGTGAGGCCTTTGGTCGCGCGCAGTGGTCCCCGAGCGGCATGCGACGATTTAGCGGTCGAGCTCTGACTGTCGGCGCGGTGGTACTCCGCGTTCCGAGGGCGATCCTTTTGTTTCTTTCAGCCCTTTTCGCGCGACCGACCGTGCGAAGTATGGCGAGCTCTGCCGGACAGTGACATGTTTACCGTGCAGGTCCTTCATGTGACGGGTCGATGACGGCCGCGCCCGACTCTCTCGTCATCCCCATTTCGGCACTCGCGTGATTTCTCTGGACATCGTTGGCGTCTCTCGAATTCGATTCGGGACGCGGGAATTGACGCCCGCGTCTCCGCACCTGTTCGCGATCGCACTTTACCTGAGTGCGGAGAGTGACCGGTGCATACCGCGCCCGGAACTTCAGGGTCTCCTGTTCCCCGAGGTGCCGAAGCGATCTGCCAGGTCGCACAGCTTGCGTCAGTTGCTGTACCGTCTCAGCTCCGCGGGCTTTCCGGTGGAGAGCCGAGGCGAATTGGTGTGGGTTCCTTCGAACCGCGTTCGTCACGGAATCATCGAACTGCAGGAACGCTCCGCGAGTGAACGCCTCGGACTCTCTCCAGCGAGTCTCGAGGTTCTTCCGGGGTATTCGCCCAGCTTCTCGCCCCCCCTGTGCGACTGGGTCGAGACGCTTCGTGCCAAAGTCGCACGCCGAGTTCGCGCACTTCTCGAAGAGGATCTCGCAACACTTCAGCGTGCGCATGCGTGGGAGGGAGTAGCGCAGACGTCCAAGATACTGCTCGCGCTCGACCCGCTTCACTACGACGCGATACGGGCGCTGACGGAAGCGTCGCTGCTCCGCTGTCGACCAGCCGAGGCGCTCGCCGCAGTAAACGAGTACCTCGACGAGCACAACGATGTCTCCTCGCAGCAGTGCGCCACTGTCTCGCGGCTCCGGAATCGCCTCGTTGCGGAAATGCGATCCCCCGCCGCGGCACCGTTCGTTGGGCGGAGCGACTGCATCGCTTTCCTCACGCAGGCGTGGGACGCTGCCGCAGGGGGAGCCTCTCAGTGGGTCATGGTCACCGGCGCGGCAGGGATGGGGAAGTCACGCGTCCTGACAATCCTATGTGACTACGCCGTACTTCACGGAGCTCGCTGTATCAAGCATACGTGCGGATCAAATGATCGATACCGGCCTCTTGGGCTCTTTGCCCACATCGCTGTGCGCCTGCTCACTCTGCGCGGCGCCCTAGGTGTCTCACCTCTCGCTCGCAGCCACATAAGCCGCCTCTGCGATGCTGATACGCGAGGCTCGCCTTCGGCCTCAGATCCCATTGCATCTGAGGTAGCGCGCGCCGAACTCCAAGACGCGGTTGTAGACCTCGTAGATGCCGTCTCCTCTGAAGCGCCCCTGCTGATAGCGATAGATGACGCGCATCTGCTCGACGACGCATCCTGGAGTGCTCTGAGAGAAATCTCTAGGAAGATCACGGATCGCCCGCTCTTGATACTACTCTGTACTCGGTCGGCGCAGCATCCCACGCGATCACACCTGCCGCTCACGCTCCGCACGTTTTCCCTCGCGCCCCTCTCCGACGAGGACAGCCGCACCTTGCTGATCGCTCTCATGCCGGAGCGCTCCAAGGATCAGACACGCTTAACCCATCACGTTCGCACGTCTGCGGGCAGCCCTCTGCTCATTCACGCAATCGCACGCTATTCGCACAGCACCCCGGGCTCCGCCAACGTTCCCTTAGACATCAGCGTCTTGGCGGCAAGCTCGTACTATTCCCTCGATCAAGAGACTCGCACTCTGCTCGAGAGCGTGTTGCATCTCCGTGAACTCTCGACTTTGCCTCGGCTGCGTACCGTCTCGCAGCTCAACGATGCGTCCTTCCTTCGCAGCTTGCGTCACTTGGAGGAGGAAGGCCTCGTGCGATTGGTTGAACGTCATGTCGAATGCTCGCATGACTTGATTGCAGAGGCGCTCCGTGCCCTCACGCCGCGCACGGTCGCGGCAGTGCTGAATGGTCGCATAGCCGCTCATCTCGAAGCCGAGTGCGTCGACAACCTACTCGACCCCACTCTGGCGTGGGCAGCTGCTCAAGCCTGGATGACGGCCGGAGAGCCAGTAGCTGCAGCTCGGCTACTACGTCGCTGCGCTGCCAATGCTGCAGCACTCGGGGAGGCTGTGGAGGCGGCGAGGATGTTGGAGCGCCTACTAGATGTTGAGCTGCCGGTGGATGAGCTGCTCTCGCTCACGGCGGACTTAATCAGTTATTCCGACGCGGGCTGCGAGCGGCATCTTCGAGCGCGTGCAATGGAGGTACGCATTCGCCTACTCCAGCAAGAACCTTACTACTCGCGCGCGAGCACACCCAAGGAACTAGCCGAGCTAAGAGTCCTGCGCCTCGAAGACAAGCTTCATGAGTCAACGGATCTCGTTCCTCTCCTTGCTCAACTTCGTGGTATTCTCCTTGACGAGACTCAAGAACTGGAGCAAAGACTGCGCTCGGCAGTGACGCTCCTAATTACCGCCGATCTCCTTTTCGATAACGAGACTGCACACTTCGCGTGGCACACAACCACGTCACTGACCGGTGCGATTGCATCGCCTCACGCGCTCCGAGTACCCCTCATTTACCACACCGTCTTTGGGGATGTGAACAACGCTATCTCCATCGCGCGTGAATTACTCGCCGGCGTTTCTAATCCGACGGCCACTGATAGATTCTCCTGGAGACATCGTAACGCTCTATTCGCGTTGCACACGCTAGGCTGTTCGTCGGATTTCCACACGCCGGCTAGCATAGTCCACCAATATGCGCGCGCGCGCCGGGTCTACTCGACTTGCGCCTATGTTGGCAGCTTAATCACGGACTGCTACCTGCAAGAGGGTGACCTCGAAGCTGCCATTGAGTGGACGGTTCGCAATGCTGAAGACGTCAGGCGAGTCCATCCTACGGCCGGAGGGGTGACACAAGGGTTCTATTCAACCCTCGCCTTTCTCGCCTCTTCCTGCGACAGACTTGACGCAGCGCCTAAGGCGCTCGCTCAGTTTCGGCGTAGGTTGCCCCTCGTTCATACGCCTCGATTAAGAGCGATTGATGCCGCGCTTTCGATGCGTCTAAGTCTCATCAGGGGCGGGCCTGCGCCTTCTGACGAAGCGGTGTCCGCGCTTAGGCAAGACTACCAACTCGGCAGCACGTATGGCCGACAAGACTTCGTTGTCGAAGCACTTTGGCTCGCGCACCGAGCTAGAGGGGAGATCAGTCTTTGTGCTGAGCTTCTCCGAGAATATCTTTGCGTGAAGAGACGCGAACCATCCCAACCTGATTGGTCTCTGCGCCACTCTACTCGTGAAGACACCACTTGGGACGAGTTGGGATACAAGCCGCCGCGTGCACCATGCATCGGCTCTGCTGCCCGCGCAAGGTTGGAGGCAGTGCTGGAATCGCTTGACGCCGACGTGTGACGTTTGGAAGAGAATGGTGAGGTTGCCTCTCCGCTCTCCAAACGGCCTTACGCCCCGCTCGCGGTGGTTTCGCGCTTCTCGGTACCGATCAGCGACAGGAAGCGAGGCGTCGGCGTTCGCCGCGAATTGGGCGGAAAGAGCGTCTGCCAGAAGTCGCTCGTCAGAAGCCGATCCGCAATCTCAGGGTCGAACTGTTTGCCGCGACACTTCACCAGTTCCGAACGCACCGCCGCTTCGTCGAGTGGGCCTCGGTAGGGCCGCTTAGTCGTCATCGCGTCGAATGTGTCCGCGAACATGATGACACGCGATGCGAGTGGAATGTCGGTACCCTTAAGACCCTGCGGGTATCCTGTGCCATCCCAGTTCTCATGATGATGCATGACTGCTGGCACGAGCTCGCGCAGGCGCGTCATTGTAGCGATTAGGTTTGCCCCGTCAGCAGGATGTTCCTTGATGACCGCCCACTCTTCTGGAGAAAGGCGGGCTTCCTTCGCGAGTATTGGGGCATACTTGTCGTAGATCTTGCCAACGTCATGCAGAAGCGCGGCGGTGCCTATGCTCTCGACCGTGGCCGCGTCGTAGCCCATCAGCCTGGCGATCTGCACCGCGTACTCCTTCACCCGTCTAGAATGACCGGACGTGTACGGATCACGCGCTTCGATCGACTTGATCATCAGCTCCAGTAGTTCCCGATTCGTCTGCTCGAGTTCGAGATTAGTCGTGTGCATCTGGCGAATGCCGAGAATCGGCATCCAAAACGCGGCAGCGAGGATTGGCCCCCATTCGGCATAAATCCACGCGAAGAGAAACACCAGTGGGCTCGCCAATATGTCGAGTCCGATGGTGGAGAGGTGTACGTCGCGCCAGACTTGCAGCGTACTCGCTCCTGACGAGAGCGCGATGACACGACTGACGACCAATGTGTTTAAGACGAAGCTGAGCGCGAATGCGACAAAGGTTGCCACCCCAAGCCGCAGCGTTATTGCCTGAATGCCGGCGCCCCGTAGTTCCAACATGCTGACACCTCCGAGCGCGCGATAGGCGAGGATTGTCGCCGCGAAGGTGAAGGTCAGCTGTGCGATGTTGAATATCTGGCGCTGCGGTTCGCGCTTGCCTGCTAGCTCCGCGATGGTCTTGACAACTGCGATGGTTACCAGCGCGGAGAAGCTGGGAACCAGCAGCACAGTGGCCATGTAAGGGATGAATGCTACAGAGCCTCGGGCACCGCGCGGAAGAACGAACGCCAGCAATTCTGCGGTGACTGCTAGGCACCCGAGCGTCACTAATGTGGCGACATCGGTCGTCGGGATACCCGGAGTACCTGCGTACAGCGCAAACGCGCTGACCAGGGACGCTCCGCATATCAGACCGACGTAGGACCTAACGTTCACAGCAGCTCTCCGAATTCGAGCCGTTCCTCACCACTACTACCTACTCACCACGACGTGTAACCACTGAAGCGGAAAGAGAGATAGGCGCTAAGAAGTCTCAGCATGTTGCGTCACCCCCAGATAAGGCAAGGCACGCTTTCGCGCGCTGCTTAGTTGTGGGCTCCGCTCGATTCTCTTTTCGCTCCGCTTACTCCGCTCTTGGTGGGAACGGCTGCTCCAAGCCTTATTGACTAATTGATCGTCCTAGTACTCCATCCACCTGTTCGTCGCATCGAGCACAGCGAGCACCGTCGCCGTCTCGATTCCGTCTTTCACCTGCGCCGTACCGGTCAACAGCGTCGTATCGCGCCCGAGACGCGTCGTGAGCGCGACGAACACGAACTCGCGATCGAATGCGCCGATCAGCCGCGCGCCCTCGAACGCGAGCGCGCGCCCTTCGATCCCCGCGCGCGCCACGGCGTTCACCGCTGCACGCGCCGCAGTCTCGGTCCGCAACCGGTCGCTCTCCATCCCCTCCGCCTCGCCGACGAAGATCTCCTCGCCGTGGCGCAGCGTGACGCGGCACATCATCCCGCTCGTGCGCGAGCGACGTACCTCCACGTCCTCGAAGTAGAGCCGCCGCCGCGCGTTCTGCTGCGTCGCCGGCGCCTCCTCGGGCACCACCTGCATGCCGCCGCTCGGCGTCGTCGTCGCCATGCGCGCCGCGCGGAACGCCTCCGCCGCCGGACCCTCGCTCGTCGCCACGCTGATCTTCTTGTGGCTCACTCGCATCCCGAGATGCGCCAGCAGCGCGCTCTCCACGTTGCGCACCGTCTGCTTCGGCGACACTTCCGTCGTCGTCAGCACGTGCACCTCGCTCACCTCTCCCGTGGCCCCCGACACGATGCGCACGTTCAACACGCCGGGAAGCGTCTGCAGCAGCTCCTCCGCGCGCTCGATCGGCAACACGCTCCCCGCAATGGGAGAGATCGCGTCCATCGGACGCGGCGGCGACAACGGCGGAGCGCCAAAAGGCTTCGGCGACACCATCAGTTCGGGCTGAGGTTGGGAGAGCACTGCGGGAGGGAAACTGCCAAAGGCGGGGACGCCCCCTGATCGCTCGGGGCGCGGTAGCGCGCCTGCATCGGCTCGCTATGGGTAGGTGGTTGCCAATATTCCACTTGCCGGAAGTTCAGTCAAGCGAGAGCTCCAGCTCCGGCAGCCGGTACTCCTTGATCTTCCGGTACAATGTCCGCTCCCCGATGCCGAGTAGCTCCGCCGCCCGACGCCGATTGCCTCGCGTTTCCTTCAACGCGGCTTCGATGACGGCGCGCTCCACCTCGGCCATCTTGGTGCCGGGCGCTATCGTGACGACGTTCGGCGGGGGGGTTTCGTCACGCGGCCCGATCGCCGCCACGGGCGGGATCCCCGCCTCGCTCAGCCGCGCCGGAGCGGGCACCTCGCCGATGAACGCCCCCCGCCCCGCCCCGACCCCCGGACCATAGGGCGAATCGTCCATCCGGCGCCGCAGCTCCTCCACCTGGAGCTTGAGCTCCAGAAGGCTGCGCAGGATGAACTCGAGCTCCCGCCCGTCCGCGCTCTCCGCCCCCCGCACGAGGGGGCCGGTGTGCACCGGCAGGAAACGGGCGTTTCCGCCGTCGCGGATCTGCCTCGGGAGATCTTCGGGGCCGATCTCGCGGCCGTGCGACAGCACGACCATGCTCTCCACGAGGTTCCTGAGCTCGCGCACGTTTCCCGGCCACGGGTACTGCACCAGCAGCTCCATGGCCTCGGCCGAGATCCCCGGGAAGGGGCGGTCGTGCTGCGCGGCGAGGTCGCGCACGAACCGGCGCACGAGGAGCGGGACGTCCTCCGGCCGCTCGCGCAGCGGCGGGAGATAGATGCTCAACACGTTGAGGCGGTAGTACAGGTCGGCGCGGAAGCTTCCGTCCTCGACGTGCTCGCGCAGCGGCCTGTTCGTCGCCGCGATGACGCGCACGTCGACCTGGATGCTCGCCGTGCCGCCCACGCGGGTGAACTCGCGCTCCTCGAGCACGCGGAGGAGCTTCACCTGCGTGGCCGGCGGGATCTCCCCGATCTCGTCGAGGAAGAGCGTCCCCTCGTCGGCGAGCTCGAACCGGCCGAGCCGGCGCTCGGCCGCGCCGGTGAAGGCGCCCTTCTCGTGGCCGAACAACTCGCTCTCGAGGAGGGTCTCGGGGAGCGCGCCGACGTTCACGGCGATGAACGGCTTGTTGCGCCGAGGGCTGAGCGCGCGCAGCGCGCGCGCGACGAGCTCCTTCCCCGTGCCGCTCTCCCCCTCCACGAGCACGGTGCTCGACACGGGCGCCATCTGCTCGACCTTGACCATCACCTCGCGGAGCGCCTCGCTCTCGCCGATGAGCCCCGTGGCTTCCTGCAGGGCGCGGCGCTCCATGAGGCGCTCGAGGACGTCGGCGACGTCGTCGGCGACGATCGGCTTGGCGAACAGCTCGACGTAGCCGAGCGCGCGGAGCCGGGCGATGTGCGGGGGATCCCCCTGATCGGCGAGCCCGGCCACCGGAACCCCCTGCCAGAGCTGCTCGCGCAGGATGGCGACGTTGGCCGGATCGGCGAGCTCGCCGCTGACGACGATGAGGTCCGGCTTCGCCCGGCGGATCTCGGCGCGCACGTCGTCGAGCGGGGAGACGACGGCGGTGGTGAGCCCGTCGGCCTCGAAGCGCGCGTTGAGGCGCACCGCGGGCTCCACGTCGTGGAGCGTGACGAGGACGGTGCTCACCGGCCGGATTCCGCGGGCGGGTGCCCGGTGGCCTCGCCCCGCACGATGTCCACGGCGTGGCGGACGATCGGCTCGAGCGCGGCGAGCATGTCGCGCACGCCGCGGGTGGAGCCTGGCAGGTTGACGATCAGCGTGCGGTTGCGCACGCCGGCCCTGCCGCGGCTCAGCGCGGCGCGCGGAAAGGTGGCGCCGGTGACGGCGCGGAGCCGCTCGGCGATCCCGGGCGCCTCGCGCTCGATCGCCGCACGCGTGGCTTCCGGGGTGACGTCGCGCGGGGCGAGGCCGGTGCCGCCGGTGGTGAGCACGAGGTCGGCGGCGTCGGCGTCGCACCACTCGACGAGCTGGCGCACGACCGGCACGACGTCGTCCGGCACGAGGGCGCGCGCCGCGACGACGCCGCCCACGGACGCGACCCACTCGGCGGCGGCGTCGCCCGAGCCGTCGTCGCGCTCGCCGCGCGCCGCCGAGTCGGAGATGGTGAGCACGGCGACGCGCATCGCCGGCGCTGCTCCGGGGAAGAGGACATCCGCATCGCCGGAGCGAGCGGAGCGGGGATCGGCCATGCTCGCGAGTTCGGGATCGGTCGGAAGGAATGGAGAATATGCGCGAACGGCGCGCCCTCATGCCAGGGTGACAGGAGGCGCCCTTCCAAGGCCGCCCGGATCGACCGGACGCTCACGGCGCCGGGACCGCGCGCGGATCGAGTGCGACGAGGATGCGGCTGACGAGCGCCGAGAGCCCGGAGGTGTAGTCGTGTCCCGAGGAGAGGATCACGACGCCGACGCCGAGCTCGGGCGAGAAGGCAGCGATGCTCGTGTAGCCCGGCAGTCCGCCGTCCTGCCAGATGGTGCGCCGCCCGTTGCCGGCGATCATCTGCCAGTTGAGCCCTCCGAGTAGCTGCCCATGGTCAGGGTCGGCAGGTAGGTGGGCCGGACGGCGGCCGGATCGCGCCGTGGCCTCGCCAGCCGGGTCGTCACCGGACCTGCACGCGCGGGTGGTGACGCGCGCGGAGGCGCGCCGCGCGCCCTCAGCGGTGCGACGCGTGCTTGTAGAAGGGTGGCTTGACGACCGTGGCGGGAAGGCGCTTGCCGCGGATCTCGATCTCGAACGCGGTGCCCTCCTTCGTGCCGGCGAGGGGGAGATACGCGGTCCCGATGGGGACGCCGAGGGTCGGGCTCATCGTGCCGCTCCGCACCTCGCCGCTCGGCGCGCCCGCGTGGAACACCGGGTAGCCGTGGCGGGGGAAGGAGCGGTCGGCCATGGTGAAGCCGACGAGCCGGCGCTCGAGCCCGCGCGCCTTCTGCGCGACGAGCGCGTCGCGGCCGACGAAGTCGCCCTTGTCCAGCTTCACGAGCCACGAGAGCCCCGCCTCGAGCGGCGTGGTGGTGTCGTCGATGTCGTTGCCGTAGAGCGCCATCCCCATCTCGAGGCGGAGCGTGTCGCGCGCGCCGAGCCCCGCGGGGACGACGCGATCGGTGGCGAGCAGCGCGCGCCAGATGGGGACCGCGCTCGCGTTGCGGAGATAGAGCTCGAAGCCGTCCTCGCCGGTGTAGCCGGTGCGCGAGACGATCGCGCGATGTCCCGCGACCTCGCCCTCGGCGAAGTGGTAGTAGCGGATGTCGCCGAGTGGGGTCGCGGTGAGCGGCTGGAGGATCGATTCCGCCTCGGGGCCCTGGAGGGCGAGGAGGGCGGTGGCGTCGCTCGCGTCCGTGACCGACGCGCCGAACCGCGCGGCGTGCGGCGCGATCAACCCGAAGTCCTTCGCCGCGTTGCTCGCGTTGACGACCATCATGAGCCGGTCGGCGAAGCGATAGACGAGGCAGTCGTCCTCGATCGTGCCGCGCTCGTTGAGGATGGTGGAGTAGTGGACCTGGCCGACGGCGAGGGCGCGGACGTCGTTCGTCGTCACGTGGTCGACGAAGTCGACGGCGCCCTGGCCGGTGACCCAGAACTCGCCCATGTGCGAGACGTCGAAGAGGCCACAGCGCTCGCGCACGGCGCGGTGCTCGGCGGTGATCCCGGTCGGGTACTGCACGGGCATCTCGTAGCCCGCGAAGGGGACCATCTTGCCACCGAGCGCGACGTGGAGGTCGTGGAGCGGGGTGCGCTTGAGCGTGGCAGGTGCGGGCTCGGTCATCTCTCTCGGTTCGGGTGCGGCGAGGGACGCTGAATATGCGCGGACGGCGCTCGGCCATGCCAGGGTGACAGATGCGGCGGGCGCGCCTACCGTGGCGGCGAGCGACCGTCTATGATCGCAGCATGCTCACGGTGGAGCGGGCAACGGACGCGGACATCGAGGCGCTCGCGACGCTGGTGAACTCGTGCTATCGCGGGGACCAGTCGCGCGCCGGCTGGACGACGGAGGCCGACTTCCTCGACGGGCAGCGCACCGACGCGGAGATGCTCCGGGCCGAGCTCGCGGAGCGGCCCTCGGCGCTGATGCTCGTGCTGCGCGACGTGCCGGCGGCGGAGCCGATCGGCACCGTGTGGCTCGAGCCGCGCGCCGCCGGCACGTGGTACCTCGGGATGCTCAGCGTGCGTCCGGACCTGCAGTCGCGCCAGCTCGGGCGGCGGCTGCTCGAGGAAGGAGAGCGCTACGCGCGGGAGCGCGGGGCGACGCGGATGCGGATCAGCGTCTTTCCGATGCGCGAGACGCTGGTCGCGTGGTACGAGCGGCGCGGATTCCGCGTGACGGGGGAGGAGCTTCCCTTCCCCTACGGCGACGCGCGCCACGGGATCCCGCGGCGCGACGACCTCCGCTTCATCGTGCTCGAGAAGCCGCTCGGCGCGGAGCGCGACGCAGCGGGCTGACGCGGCTTCCCACGGCGTGCGGCGCGTGGCAGCTTCCCAATTCGCGCTCGACCGCCGAACCCGAAACTCAGTCGCATGACCAGACTCGTTCGCTCGACCTCGGTGCACGGCGCCGTCGCCGTGCTCGCCCTCGCGCTCGCGGGATGCCGCACGGCGGTGCCCGCCGGCCCGGCTCCCGCCACTCCCACTCCGTCACCCACGACGTCGGCGCGGCCAGGGGCGCCGGCGTGGGCGGTGCCGATCGCCAGCCTGAGCGAGCACCGGATCATCCCCGTGCCGACGTCCGTGACGCCGGCGACGGGCGCGCCGTTCACGCTCGGAAGCGGCACGACCATCGTCGTCTCCACCGGCAACGCGGACGCGACGCGCGTGGCGGAGTATCTCGTCTCGCTGCTGCGGCCGTCGACCGGATTGCCGACGCCGGTGAACGCCTCCGACGCGGCGGCGCCGCGCGGGGCGATCGTGCTGCGGCTCGGCGGGCCGGCGTCGCTGGGCGCCGAGGGGTACGAGCTCACGATCTCGGCCGACTCGGCGCGGATCGTCGCGGCAAATCCGGCGGGACTGTTCTACGGCGTGCAGACGCTGCGACAGCTCCTGCCGCCGCTCGTGGAAGCGGAGCTGCAGACGACGCGGTCGACGGCGCCGTGGAGCGTGCCGGCGGGGCGCATCACCGACTCGCCGAGATTCGCGTGGCGCGGGCAGATGCTCGACGTCGCACGGCACTTCTTCACGACGGACGAGGTGAAGCAGGTGATCGACCTGCTGGCGCTGTACAAGCTGAACACGCTGCACCTGCACCTCGCGGACGATCAGGGATGGCGCATCCAGATCGACTCGTGGCCGAAGCTGACGACGGTGGGGGGTGTGACGCAGGTGGGCGGAGGTCCGGGCGGGTTCTACACGAAGGCCGAGTACGCGGACCTCGTGCGGTACGGGCAGGAGCGGTTCGTGACGATCGTGCCGGAGATCGACATGCCGGGCCACACGAACGCGGCGATCGCGGCATATCCGGAGCTCAAGTGCAGCCGGCCCACGCCGGGCAACGGCGGCGCGAACGGCACGTACACGGGGACCGAGGTCGGGTGGAGCACGTTCTGCCCCGACAGCGAGGTGACGTACAAGTTCGTGGACGACATCGTGCGCGAGATCGGCGCGATGTCGCCGAGCAAGTACTTTCACGTCGGCGGCGACGAGGTGCACGTGCTGTCGGACGCGCAGTACGTGAAGTTCGTCGAGCGCGTGCAGGACATCGTCTACAAGAACGGGAAGACGATGATCGGCTGGGAGGAGGTGGGGAAGGCGAAGCTCCGGCCGACGAGCGTGGCGCAGCAGTGGAAGAGCGACACGGTGCCGCCGGCGGTGCTGCAGGGGGCGAAGCTGGTGATGTCGCCGTCGGACAAGGCGTATCTCGACATGAAGTACGACCGGAACACGGAGCTGGGGCTCACGTGGGCGGCGCTGATCGAGCTGCGGCAGTCGTACGACTGGGAACCGGTGACGTACCTGAAGGGGATCCAGGAGTCGCAGGTGCTCGGCGTCGAGGGCGCGCTGTGGACCGAGACGATCGAGAACCTCGGCGGCGCGCAGTACATGCTCCTGCCGCGCATGCCTGCGCTCGCGGAGATCGGCTGGAGCAGCGCGGCGAACAAGAACTGGGACAGCTTCCGCCAGCGGATCGCGGCGCAGGCGCCGCGGTGGCGCTTCCTCGGGGCGAACTACTATCGGTCGGCGCAGGTGGATTGGTGATTGGAGTCTGAGTGGGTGTGTG
>DATJGU010000032.1:0-100550 GCA_035494615.1 Gemmatimonadaceae bacterium | reverse complement strand
TGCGCTACCGGCCGCGGTGCCTCAGCTCGGCGGCCGATCAGCGAGAGCGCGGCGTGGGCGACCGAACGTCGATGGCGGGACCGATCGTAGGCCGCTGATCGAATCCTTTTCCGCCGATCCATCCCGTGCTCGTGAGGATGTGCCTTCGCCGCAGGCGAGACCATGGCTTTGGCGTCAAAGCAGATCCGCAGTGAGCAGTGAACGATCCCTCCGCTCGGGGAGCTGGTACCGACTGCAGCCGCGGCCCTGCGAACGGGGGAGTTCGGGCGTAGCATATCCGGCGCGGGACATCGAACCGGCACGCCACTCAGCCCCCAGACCGATTCCCTAACGAGAGATCGCCATGGCGCCCACGGACGGCATCAATCGTCGCGAGTTCCTGACCTCGGCCGCTGTCGGAGTCGCCGCGTTCAGCATCGTGCCGAGGCACGTGCTCGGCGGTCCGGGCCATGTCGCGCCGAGCGACAAGATCACGATGGCCTACATCGGGTGCGGCACGCAGGGCATCCGCGAGCTGCTGCGGTGGATCGCCGTGCCGGAGGTGCAGATCACCGCGGTGTGCGATCCGGTCAAGGACGCGACGAACTACATCGACTGGGACGCGACCGGGCTGCGCGACGGCATCCGGAAGACGCTCGGCGACCCCGATTGGGGAGGGAACTACACCGGCATCCGCGCCGGGCGCGACGTGGCGAAGGACATCGTCGAGCGGTATTACGCGAAGCAGCGGGCGTCGGAGAAGTTCAGGGGGGTCGCCACGTACGTCGACTTCCGCGACCTGCTCGAAAAGGAGAAGGATCTCGACAGCGTCAAGATCATGACGCCGGACCATCTCCATGCGACGATCTCGCTCGCCGCGATGCGGAAGAAGAAGCACGTGATCATGCACAAGCCGCTGTCGAACCGGGTGGCCGAAGTGCGGATGGTCGTCGACGCGGCGCGCAAGTCGGGGGTAGCGACGCACCTGCTGGCCTGGCGCGGGCCGCTCACCACCGTGAGGCAGATGATCGCCGACGGCGCAATCGGCACCCTGAAGGAGATCCACGACTGGACGGACCGGCCGTACTGGCCGCAGGAGCTCCCGGTACCCACGGACCGGCCCCCCGTGCCGGCGAACTTCGACTGGCAGATGTGGTTGGGCCCGGAGCGCGATCGCCCGTATCATCCGTCCTATACGCACGCCCTCTTCCGCGGCTGGTACGATTTCGGCGGGGGCAGCATCGCGGACATGGGCAACTACAGCATGTGGCCGATCTACATGGCGCTCGACCTGCCGGTGCCGTACAGCGTCGAGGCGCAGTCCAACTCCAGCGCGCAGATCATCGACCAGGTGAGCACCGTCGCGCCGCACGACTACTCGTATCCGTACGCCAACCGCGTCTGCTTCAGGTTCGCCCCCCACGGGCAGTGGGGTCCGCTCACGCTGACCTGGTACGACGGTGGCATGCGACCGTTCACGCCGGACGCGCTCGCGGCGGAGGGGAAGTCGCTTCCCGCGGCGGGCACGCTGTTCGTCGGCGACGCGGGGATGATCCTGAACGACGAGTTGATCCCGGCGAAGAAGATGCAGGACTATCGCACGGCGAAGGGACTCCCCGAGCCGCAGCGGAGACGTGGCGGCGAGGCCGGCATCGGGCTCGGCGCGGACTGGGTCGCGGCGATCAAGGGAGGGCCGGCGTCGGCGGGCAACTTCGTGAACGCCGCCAACTGCGCCGAGGCCATCGCGCTGGCGCAGGCCGCGATCCGCTACAGCCGGAAGACGTTCACGGCGAACCACTGCGCGCCGGCGCTGCTGTGGAATGCGCAGGCGATGGAGTTCACCAACGCGAGCGACGCGAACCAATATCTCCGGCGCGACTATCGCGACGGCTGGACGCTGACGAGCGGAGAGGTGTGAGATGCGCGAGATCTCGAGACGTGAATTCATCAAGCGGTCCGCGGCGACGTCCGCCGCGGCCGCGTTCCTACCCATTGCCGCGCGAGAGATGCAGATGAATCCATTGGGCATGCCGATCGGAAGTCAGACCTGGCCGCACCGGCAGCGGATCAAGGACGGCGACTTCGCGGGCCTCTGCCGCGACATGGCGGCGCTCGGCATCGGCAGCATCGAACTGTGCTCGCCCGGATACGCGGAGTTCAGCGGCCTCGCGGATGGGAAGCAGACCAGGAAGATCATCGAGGATCATGGGCTGACCTGCCCGAGCGCTCACGTCACGCTGGACGAGCTGCGTCATGGCCAGGACAGGGTGATCGCGTGGGCCCACGACGTCGGCATGACGCAGATCGGGACGGCGACGCTGAGCGGAAAGGTCGAGAACGGCGTCGCGGCGATGGACGAGGTGAAGCGACTGGCCGACGAGTACGACCGGATCAGCGAGGTGACGTCGAAGGCCGGCCTGCAGCAGTTCCTGCACGACGAGATCTTCGAGATGGCGCGGGCCGACGGACGTCTCGTCTACGAGGTGCTGCTCGAGCTTCTCGATCCGACGCTGGTCAAGATGCAGTTCCAGATGTCCGCCATGCGGACCATCGGCGATCCGATCGCCTACTTCTCGAAGTACCCGGGACGGTTCATCTCGATGCATCTGCAGGGCGTCGACCTGAAGGCCGCGGCGCCGGCGCCGGGCGGGCCTCGGCCGCCCCAGGTCGCCGTGGGACACGACAGCCTCGACTGGCCGAGGATCTTCGCCGCCGCGAAGGCGGGCGGGGTGAAGAACTACTTCCTCGAGCAGAGCTGGGAGCTGACCGTGCAGGGGGTCGCGTACCTGAAGACGTTGAAGGCGTGATCGGGCCGCTCGATGCGCGCGCGATCGTCGCGCTCGCGTGCTGCGCGATGCTCGGCGTCGCAGCGAATCTCACGGCGCAGGCCGCTCCGCGCACGTGGACGGCGGACAACGGGAACGGCACCTTCTCCAACCCGCTCTTCTACGACGAGTTCTCCGACCCCGACCTGATCCGCGTCGGCGACGACTTCTACCTCACGGGGACGACCATGCACGCCATGCCTGGTCTCCCCGTGCTGCATTCGCGAGACCTCGTCAACTGGGAGCTGATGAGCTACGCGCTCGACCGGCTCGACCTCGGCCCCGAATTCCGGCTCGAGGACGGCAGGGAGATCTACGGCAAGGGGATCTGGGCGCCGAGCTTCCGGTATCATCGCGGCACCTTCCACATCTTCAGCAACGTCAACGGGCAGACGACGCAGCACTTCACGGCGACCGATCCGCGCGGGCCGTGGACCCGCACGCCGATGAAGCGCTCCCTCCACGACCTCTCGGTGCTGTTCGACGACGACGGCGCGGTGTGGGTCGTGTGGGGCTATCAGGACATGCATCTCGCGCAGCTCGACAGCACGCTCACCGACGTCGTCCCCGGCACCGAGCGCGTGCTCTTCGCCAAGGACGCCGGCATGGGCGAGGGCGCGCACTTCTACAAGATCGGCGGGAAGTACTACATCACGAGCGCCTGGTACGCGGGCCGGATGCGGCTCGCCGCCGCGCGCGCGGACCGGCTCGAGGGACCCTGGGAGGTGAACCGCGAGATCAGCGCCGACGAGACGTTCGGGTTGCGCCAGGGCTACCGGCTGCGCGGCAACGGCACGGGGCCGCAGATCGTCGTCTCGCCCGGCAACCCCACCGCGCGCGGGACGATGTCGATGCATCAGGGTGGCGTGGTGCAGACGCCGGCCGGCGAATGGTGGGGCTTCTCGATGATGGACGCGAACTCGATCGGGCGACTCACGGCGCTCTCCCCCGTCACGTGGAGGGACGGATGGCCGTACTTCGGCCTTCCCGGGAACCTCGAGCGGACGCCGCGGGTGTGGGTGAAGCCGCGGACGGCTGCGCCCAGCGCGCCGCACGCGCCTTACCTGCGCAGCGACGCCTTCTCCGGCCCGCGGCTGGCGAATGTCTGGCAATGGAACCACGTGCCGAACGACAGTGCGTGGTCGTTGAGCGAGCGTGCCGGCTGGCTGCGCCTCCACTCCTTGCCGGCCGCCGACTTCTGGACCGCGCGCAACACGCTCACCCAGCGCGCGGTCGGCCCGCGCTCGTCGGCGACGACTGTGCTCGACGCCGCGAGGATGCGCGCGGGCGACGTGGCCGGTCTCGCGTTGCTGAACCGGCCGTACGCCTGGATCGGCGTGCGTCGGACCGCGGCCGGGCTCGCGCTCCAGCAGTACGACCAGACCGTCGACTCGACGGCGGAGATGCCGCTCGGTTCGGCGCGCGTGTGGCTGCGCGCCGACTGCGACTTCCTCACCGAGCAGGCGCACTTCAGCTACAGCACGGACGGCACACACTGGACGGCGCTCGGCCGGCGCTTCACGATGGTGTTCCAGCTGAAGACGTTCCAGGGCGTACGCTTCGCGCTGTTCCACTACAACGCCGAAGGCACGCTCGGCGGCGTCGCCGACTTCGATCTCGTACGCGTGGACGAGCCGAACCCGCGGGGATTGATGCGCCCGATCCCCGTCGGCCGCACGATCGCGATCGGGGCTGCCGGACGTGACACCCCGTTCATCGTCGACGGAGCGCGTCGGTTCACCGTCGTCGACCGGGGGCTCGGGCGCGTAAGCCTGCGCGCCGGCCGCCGCTTCCTCTCCGTCACGCCGCTCTCCGACAGCACGAGCGCGCCGGCGCTGCGTGCCGAGCCGCCGGGCGACCGCGAGACCTTCCAGTGGATGGAAACCATGTACGGCGACCTGATGCTGATGTCGCTGGCGACGCACCGCTACCTGCGGCTCGAGCCCGATGGCCGGCTCTCGAGCGACAGTCGTGGTGCGGAGCCCGATCCGAACGACGGCACGGCGCTCCGGTGGCGCCTCGCGCCGGCCGACCGCTGACCCGAACCTCGTTTGCCATGCGACTCCACCTCGACCACCTCATCGCGATCGCACTCGCCGCGGCGATTCACGGCTCCGTGTGCGGCGCCCAGTCGACGAGCGCGCCGCCCGCGCGGCCGCCGCTCGTCGTGCCCGACCCGGTGCCCGGCGCGAAGCCCGTCGTGACGGAGCGCATCACGGTGCACGGCGCGTCGCTCGAGGGGAACCTCGAGGGCGATTCCCCGGATCGCCACGTGATCGTGTACCTGCCGCCGAGCTACGCCACGAGCGGACCGCGCCGGTATCCGGTGCTGTACGCGCTCCACGGCTACTCGATCGACAACGAGAAGTGGACGACGGAGATCCACACGCCGCAGACGATCGAGGGCGCGTTCGCGACCGGAACGCCCGAGATGATCGTCGTGCTCGCCGACGCGCGCACGAAGCACAACGGGTCGATGTACTCGAACTCGGCGACGGTCGGCAACTGGGAGGACTTCATGGCCCACGACCTCGTCGCGTACGTCGACGCGCACTACCGCACCATCGCGGACCGGCGCAGCCGCGGCATCGCGGGCCACTCGATGGGCGGCTACGGCGCGGTGCGGATCGCCATGCGGCACCCCGACGTCTACTCCGTCTTCTACGCGATGAGCCCGTGCTGCATGTCGGTGCACGCTGCGTCGTCTCCGGAGATGGCGAAGAAGCTCGAGGCCGCGGCCGCGGCGGCCGCCGCGGCGGGGACCGCCCAATCGGAGGGGCTCGACTTCTTCACGCGCGCGATGCTCGCGTCGGCGGCGGCGTGGTCACCCAACCCGAAGGCGCCCCCGCTGTATCTCGACCTCCCGACGAAGGACGGCGTGCCGCAGCCTTCCGTGCTGGCGCGCTGGGCCGCGAACGCGCCCCTCGCGATGGTCGACCAGTACGTCGCCAACCTGCGCAGGTACACGGCGATCGGGCTCGATGTCGGCGACCGCGACGGACTGCGCACCGACACCGCGGAACTGCATCGCATCCTCGACAGCTACGGGATCGCGAACAGCTTCGAGCTGTATCCCGGCGATCACGTGAGCGCCGTCGCGGACCGGATGCAGAATCACGTGCTTCCCTTCTTCGGCCGACATCTCGTGGACGAGCCGCCGAAGTAGGGGCGGCGGGGCGTCAGGCGTCCGTCACCCGCCAGTAGAGAACGTAGCGCTCGTGCGCGAGCCGCGCGTACGGCGCGAGGCGCACGTCGCGCGGGCGGCCGAGCCCCACCGTCTCGAAGCCCAGCGGCTCGCCAGCTACGGGCCGCACGCGCGTGACGAGATCGCGACGATCGCCGGCGAGCAGCGGCACCTCCATCGGATCGTTCATCATCGTGCCCGACGTGCGCTCGTTCACGATGAGCTGCGCGCCGGGCGTGACGCCCTCCGTGCCCAACCGGCCGGCGAGCACGACGGGACCGTACGCGAACGCCACGTAGTCGGGCGCTCCGGGCAATGGCTCGGCGCGGAGCGTCATCGGCAGGTGCACGTCGACGACGTCTCCGTCGCGCCATTCGCGCGCGATCGGCACGTAGCCGGATTCGTCGGGGGTCGCGGTCGTCCCATGGCCGTTCACCGCGATCGACATCCCGTCGCACCACCCCGGGCGGCGCACCCGGAGCGTCGCGCGTACCGGGCGCCGTGCCCCGATCGCGAGCCGCGTCGACGCGTCATCGGGAAAGCGCGTCGTCTGCGCCAGCGTGAGCCCGCGCGCGCGCCAGCGCACCGTCGACGGGATGAAGAGGTTCACCCAGAGCGCGCCGGCGTCGTGGAAGTAGATCGAGTCGCCGTACTTCGCGTGGTTCTCCATTCCCGTGCCCGTGCAGCACCAGAACGACTCGGTCGGCGTGTTGTACAACCGCACGTAGCCCGGGCGCGTGGCCTGGAAGTACGTCATCATCCCGGAGTCCGGGTCCTGCGATGCGAGAATCCCATTGTAGAGCGCGCGCTCGTAGTAGTCGCCGTGTGCCGACGACGGCGATTCGGCGAACAGCGCGCGCGTCAGCCGCAGCATGTTGTGCGTGCAGCAGGTCTCCATCGTCTTCGCCGACCCGAGGCGCTTCGCGAACTCCGTGATCGGGAAGAAATGCTCGCCGTCGCCGTTGCCGCCGGTGACGAACGAGCGACGGCGCGTCACGGTCTCCCAGAAGAACCGTGCGGCGGCGCCGTAGGCCGCGTCGCCGTCGAGCTCGTGCACGCGCTGGTAGCCGACGAGCTTCGGGATCTGCGTGTTCGAGTGCAGGCCGTCGAGCACGTCGTGTCCCTCGGCGAGCGGGTCGAGCACGGCGTGATGCGCGAACCGGCGAGCGAGCGCGAGGTACTTCGGCTCGCGCGCGAGCGCCGCGACGTCGGCCAGCACCTCGGTCATGCCGCCGTGCTCCGTGGCGAGCATGTGCTGCATCGCATCGTCCGACATGGCGCGCGTCGCGTTCCACGTCCACTCGGCGAGGGCGACGAGCGCGGGGAGCGCGCCCGCCGTCGCCGCATGCACGTGCGCGTCGCGCAGCCCGGCGAAGATCTTGTGCTGCGTGTACCACGGGACGCCGGTGAAGCGTCGCCCCGCGACCGCGTCGTCGAGCGGCTTCGAGCCGTCGGGGAAGGCACACACGAGACCGTCGCCGCGCGCCGCCTGGCAGGCGCGAAGCTCGGACACGACGTAGCTGGCGCGCTGGGCAAATCGCGCGTCGTCCGTCGACGCGGCCATCATCGCCACGGCGCTGAGATAGTGGCCGAGGGTGTGGCCATGGCAGCGGATGTCGACCCACGGCTCCTCCGATTCCCAGCCGCCGTAGACGGGCGCCTTCGGCGGGAGGCCCGCGTTGACGCGGAAGTTGTGCAGCAGGCGGTCCGGCTCGAGCGAGAGGAGGTAGCGCGCGTCGCGCTCCTGCGCGTCGCGGAACGGGCCCGCGAGCAACCGAACGTCGCTCAGCGCGAATGCCGACAGGCGCGTGCGCGCCGGCCGAGCGAGGGTGGCGCCGAACCGGGGAGACGCCTCGAGCGGCTCGGGCAGCGCCGCGGCGAGGGTGCCGAGCCCCAGCAGGGCGAGCATGTCGCGGCGCGAGAGAGGGCGGTCGGTGCTCATCGTTGGTCCGTCAGGCTCCGTCGAAGGAGGTGTGGTGCGACAAGCTAACGCGGCGCGATCAGACCGTGAGCAGCGTCTTGATCGCTCGCCGCTCGTCCATCGCGCGGTATCCCTCGGCCGCCTGCTCCAGCGGCAGCGTCAGGTCGAATACCTTGCCCGGTTCGATCGCGCCGCTCGTCACGAGCCCGATCAACTCGGGCAGGTAGCGGCGCACCGGCGCCGGACCGCCGTGCAGGTGCACGTGCGTCCGGAAGAGCTTCGCGCCGTCGAGGGCGACGCCGTGCGGCACGCCGACGTAGCTCATGAAGCCGCCGGCGCGCGTCGAGTGGATCGCCTGCCACATCGACTCCTGCGTCCCCACGCACTCGAGCACCGAGTCCGCGCCGACGCCGTCGGTCATCTCGCGAATCCGCGCGGCGCCCTCGTCGCCGCGCTCGGTGACGACATCGGTCGCGCCGAACTCGCGCGCGAGGCGCTGCCGCTTCTCGTGGCGGCTCATCGCGATGATCCGCTCGGCGCCCATCCGCTTCGCCGAGAGCACGGCGAGGAGGCCCACCGCCCCGTCGCCGACGACGACGGCAGTCGCGCCCGGCTTCACGTTCGCCGCATCGGCGGCGAACCAGCCGGTGCCGAGCACGTCGGAGACGGCGAGCAGGCTGGGAAGCATCGCCGGGTCGGGCAGCGCGGGGGTCGCCACGAGCGTGCCGTCCGCGAGCGGCACGCGCACGAGCGGGGCCTGCGCGCCGCTCGGGTTCTCACGGTTCATGCACGACGTCTGATAGCCGTTGCGGCAGTTCGCGCAGGTGTTGTCCGACGCGAAGAAGGAGCCGATGACGAACTGGCCCTTCCGCACGTGCTTCACCGCGCGGCCCACCTCCTCGACGATCCCGCAATACTCGTGGCCCATCGGCGTCGGTCGCTTGACCGGCTGCGCGCCACGATAGGGCCAGAGATCCGACCCGCAGATGCACGTGACCGAGAGCCGCACGATCGCGTCGGTCGGCTGCTGGATGCGCGGATCGTCGAGCGTCTCGACGCGCACGTCGCGCGGAGCGTACAGGACTGCTCCCTTCATGATCTATCCTCCGAGGCGCACGACGCCTCGCGCCGGCGCACGCAGCAGCCGCAACGCGACCACCGCGGCACAGAGCACGACGAGCGTGCTGACGAGAAACACGGACGTGATGCCGGTGTGGTTCGCGACGAGGCCGAGCGCGGGATTGGACACGCCGAGCGCCAGGTCGAGGAACGCCGTGAACGCGCCCATCGCGAGCCCTTTCGCCTCCGGCGGCGCGAGCCGCACCGCCTCGAGGCCGAAGCCCGGATAGACGAGCGAGTAGCCCGCTCCGGTGATCGCCGCGCCGAGGAACACCAGCAGCGGCGACGGCGCGAGCCAGATCGTCGCCATCCCGGCGGCCTCGACGACGACGCAGACGAGCGCGACGCGCGCGCCGCCGACGCGATCCGGCAAGTGCCCGAACGTGACGCGCCCGAGGATGAAGACGGCGCTGAGCACGGTGAACGCGATCCATGCACCGCCCCACCCACGCTCGGCGAACATCAGCGCGCCGAACGTGGTGACGGCGCCGAACCCGACCGCGGTGAGCGCGATGCCCACGCCCGGCACGGCGACGGCGCGCACGACTCGCCGGATCGAGGGGCTCGCGTCCGCCGTGGCGGGGAGCGCGCGCAACGGCGCCACGAGGAGAAGTCCGGCGAGCGGAAGGAGCGTCGTCGCGAGCGCGGTCGACGCGAAGCCGTAGCGCTCGTAGAGCAGCGCTCCCGCTGGCGCGCCCGCGCCGTATGCGGCCCAGAGCGCGGTGCCGATCCAGGCGATCACCGTCCCGGCGTTGCGCGGCCCGCCCATCGTGAGGCCCATGCTCAGCGCGCCCGTGATGACGAAGCTCTCCGCGCCGCCGAGGAAGACCCGACCGACGAGCAGCACGGCGATGCTGGCCGACGGCGTGTGCGCGACGTACAGCGACAGCAGATAGAACAGGCCGGAGACCGCGCCCATGGCGAGGCCGACGACCATGGCGCGCTTCGCGCCGCGGGTGTCCGCATAGGTGCCGGCCCAGAACCGCGACGCGAGGGCGGCCGCGAACTCGACGCCGGCCGCGACGCCGACCATGAAGGTGCCGAGCCCGAGCTGCTGGTGCACGTAGAGCGGCAGCACGGGCATCGCCAGGCCGATGACGAGATAGGCCACGAGCACGACCGACATGATCGGCGCGAGCGTTCGTACCACCGAGGGCGCGGCGCTCGACGTCCCACTTGGCGTAGCGTCCCCCGTCTCAGCGCCGAGCGGACTCGCCACGCCCTGCCCCGTACTGTGCGTCGCTCACGTGCTCCAGCCATTCGACCGCCTTCCCGTCGAGTGCTTCCTGAATGGCGACGTGCTGCATCGCGGTGTCGGGCGCCGCGCCGTGCCAGTGCTTCTCGTTCGGCGCGAACCAGACGACGTCGCCCGGGCGGATCTCTTCGATCGCACCCCCGTCGCGCTGCGCGAGACCCCGGCCGAAGGTGACGAGCAGCGTCTGCCCGAGCGGGTGGGTGTGCCAGGCGGTGCGCGCGCCGGGCTCGAACGTCACCGCGGCACCGGCTGCGCGCGCCGGCGCGGGCGCATTGAACAGCGGATCGATGCGGACGGTGCCCGTGAACCAGTCGCCGGGTCCCTTCGCCGACGGCCGCGTGCCGGCGCGCGTGATGTCCATGAATGACTCCTCCTCTCGATGATGCGGCTCGCGACGGACGCGCGGCACACCATGCAATAAAACCCCCGCGCGGCGCCGATCGGTTCGGCGGCGCCGCGCGGGGGTAGAATCACTCGAGCACCTGTGAGATTCCGGGCGCGGCGTCCCGCGCGCCGTGCGGATGATTACGGGCTCAGCGACACCGGCGCCTGGTCGAGGAATCGATACCGCGCGGTCGGCTCCGGTTCGGCGTGGGTGTCGACGTCGATGCGGATCCGCTGCACCTGGCCGCTCGTCGCATCGCCACGCGGCCACGCCGGCAGTCCCGCGCCGTTCGGATCTCCCGTCTTGACGAAGTTCGCGAAGTAGCCCTCCATCGTCGTCGACACCTTGCGGTCGTCGTCGGTCCAGGCGAATACGGGGTTGAGGGCGAGGTTGCCGAGCGCGTACTCGATCTCGGCGGAGTGGACGGCGCCCCTCGCGGGCGGCGTCGGCGCCGCGTTGCCATTGCGGCTGACGCCGCCGGCGAGATTCGGGGTCACCCCCGCTTCGACGGTCGCGGGCCGCGGACGCGCGTACATGTAGCGGTAGACGGGCTGGCCGCTCGTGCGGGCATGCGCGTCGAGCCACTTCCACGTCGCGTAGCCGAGGAAGAGGTCGCTCGCCAGGTCGTCGATCGACTGCGCGGCTTCGTCGGCGGTCGCGACGGGATAGAACTTCTCCGCTTCCGCGGCGCGCGCCGAGAATCGCTTCTCGAGCACGCCGCGAACCCGCTCCGGCGTCGGATCCTCGTGGAGGATCGCGCGTCCGGGCACCTCCATCGAGTTCCAGCCGGCGAGGAGCGGGACCGTCGCCTGCTCGCCCGCGGCGTAGATCTGCGCCGGGTCCTTGGGGAAGAACCAGCCGTCGATGTTCGGCAGGAACGCGGGCATCCCCGGGCGGCCCGATGCTTCCAGAAGCTCGGTCGCGGAGAGCGCGCGGAGCGCGGCGATCGACGTGGCTCCCACGGCCTGGGCGAACTTCACGCCGTTCTGCTCCGATTCCGCGAGCGAGTTCACCTTGATCGTCGAGCCGAAGAAGGCGCCGCTCTCGCCGATGGCGCGCGCGAAGAGCCCTCGGGAGACGGGCGACGCCATCAGTCCGCTCACCGCAAACGAGCCCGCCGACTCGCCCGCGATCGTCACCGTTCGCGGATCGCCCCCGAACGCGGCGATGTTGTCGTGCACCCAACGCAGCGCCGCGGCCTGGTCGAGCGAGCCGTAGTTGCCCGACGCATGCTGCGGCGACTCGGCGGTGAGCTCGGGGTGCGAGAAGTAGCCAAAGATCCCGAGGCGGTGGCTCAGGGTGACGACGACGATGCCCCGCTTCGCCATGCTCTCGCCGTCGTAGCGCGGCTCAGAGCCGTCTCCGGCCGCCCAGCCGCCGCCATAGATGTAGAACAGCACCGGCAGCGCGGCGTCCGGGCGCGCGTTCGCCGGCGCCCACACGTTGACGTAGAGGCAGTCCTCGCTGTTGCCCGAGTTGCGGAACATCATGTCGCCGTAGATGCGCGCCTGCATGCACTGATCGGCGAACCGGTCGGCCATGCGCACTCCCGACCAGCTCTGCACGGGCTGGGGGGCGCGCCAGCGGTTCTCGCGCACCGGCGGCGCGGCGTACGGGATGCCGCGAAAGGTGCGCACGCCGCTCGCGAGGGTGATCCCCTCGACCACGCCGTTCTTCGTCGTCGCGCGCGGAGCGGCCTGCGCGACGGCGCGCGGCGCCAGGACCGTCGGCACGGTGCCCAGGGCGGCGAGGGTGAGGAGCAGGAATGGGAGACGTGGGCGCACGGAGGGTCGGGTTGGGCGTGGATGTGTAATTGATACACATTATGCCTCGGGCGACCGTGGACGCAAGCCACGACGCGCACACGCTCAATCGCACCGAGTGGCGCGATCGAGCGTGTGCGGGACATCTGCGTTCAGGCCGCGCGGTCGAGCGTGCGCGCCGGGCGATCCGTCTTCTCGGTCGCGCCGCGCCGGCGGGCGATCAGCGAGTCGAGCGAGAACCGGCCGGCTCCGGCGAGGGCGAGCGCGGTGTTCGCGCCGAGGAGGGCGAGCGGGAACTCGATCCCCGTCGGGGCGAAGAAGCCGTTGGCGGCGTGCACGAGCGTGATGGCGCCGAGCATGACGATCGCAAGCCCGAAGCCGGCGAGGCGGGTGAGGAGCCCGAAGACGAGCGCGAGGCCGCCGAAGAACTCGACGAGCCCGGTGAGCGGCCCGGTGATGCCGGGGGCGAAGATGTTCATCCCGCCGAAGGCGCCGGAGACGCCGTCGAAGCCATAGACGAAGAGCTTCTGGGCGCCGTGCGCGGCGAAGATCGCGCCGGTCGTGAGCCGAAGGGCGGCGAGGGCGAGATCGGTGTGGATCGAGGTGGCGAAGCGGTCGGTGGCGTGCATGTCAGTGGCCTTTGGTTGATTGGACATTCGGTGTTTCAACTCGTTTCGGCGCCGAGGGCGTCATCGCGTCGCGCGCGCGAGGCCGAGCAGGTCGACGAGCGTGCGGAGCTGCTCGTTGGTCATGTGGCCGAGTTGCTGCTTCTGTGCGTCGCTCACGTCCGAGTCGAGCTCGTCGACGAGGGCGCGGCCCTTTGCCGTGAGCGTCGTGTTCACGAGCCGCCGGTCCTGCGTGCTCCGCACTCGGCTCACCAGCCCCGCCGACTCCATGCGGTCGAGCAGGCGGGAGACGTCCGGCATCCGGGAGATCAGCCGGTCTCCGATGTCGTTGCGGCAGAGACCCGCGGGCCCGGCGCCGCGGAGAATGCGCAGCACGTTGTACTGCGTCATGGAGAGTCCGTGCGGCGCGAGCACGCGCTCGAGCCGCTCGCGCGTGACCGCCTCGGTCCGGGCGATGCTGACCAGCGCCTCCTCGCGGAGGCTCCTGAACGGCTTCTGCTGTCGCAGTTCCTCGCGGAGGGTCGCCATGGACGCATATTACGCGTTATAACACTGAATGTCAAGACTCGCGTTACCGCGCCGCGGCTTGGAGCGCGGCGCTCGCCGCCTGGAGTGCGGCGCTCGCCGCTTGGAGCGCGGCGCTCGCCGCCTGGAGCGCGGCGCTCGCGGCCACGTCGTCCCGCGCGGTAAGCTTCGAGCATCCAGCCGTCGTCTCCTCTCGAACACCACACATGCGGCATCTCGCGCTCCGACCAGCCCTCGTCCTCGCGCTCGCCTCCCTCGCTGCGGCCGCTCCGCTCCCGGCACAGCAGCGCGCCGTCCCCGGCCTCGACGTGGCCGGCATGGACACGACGGTGCGCCCCGGCGACGACTTCTACCGCTACGCCAACGGGACGTGGGAACGGACCACGGAGATCCCCTCCGACCGGAGCAGCGTCACGTCGTTCGCCATCACGGACCGACGCGCGCGCGAGCAGCTCACGACGATCATCACGGGAGTCGTCGCGACGAAGGGTGCGACGGGCGACCGCCGGCGCATCGCCGACTTCTACGCGGCGTTCCTCGACACGGCGACGCTCGCCCGCCGCGGCCTGGCTCCGATCCGGCCGCTGCTCGACAGCATCGCGCGGATCGACGACCGCACCGCGCTCGCGCGCTTCTTCGGCGCGCACCTCCGCGCCGACGTCGACGTGCTGAACATGGGCGCGATGCACAGCGAGAACCCGTTCGGGCTCTGGGTCGACGCGGACTTCAACCATCCGACCCGCACCGCGGCGATCCTCCTCCAGGGCGGGATCGCCATGCCGGATCGCAGCTATTATCTCGACACCGCGTCCACGATGGCGGCGACGCGCGACGCGTACCGGGCGCACGTGGGACGTCTGCTCGCGCTGGCCGACGTGCCCGATGCCCCCGCGATGGCGGACTCCGTGCTCGCGCTCGAGACACGGATCGCGCGCGTGCACTGGAGCCAGGAAGACAGCTGGCTGCCGAACAAGGGCAACAACCACTGGGCGCGGGCCGACTTCGCGACGAAGGCGCCGGGGCTCGACTGGAACACCTTCTTCCACGCGGCGCGCCTCGACGATCTCGACTCGCTCGTCGCGTGGCAGGCGAGCGCGATCACGGGCATCTCGGCGCTCGCGGCGAGCGAGCCGCTTCCCTCGTGGCGCGCGCTCCTCACCTATCACGCGCTGATGCACCGCGCATCGGAGCTCTCACCCGCCGCCGACCGCGAGGCGTTCGAATTCTTCGGCAGGACGCTCACCGGCGCGCCGGAGCAGGCGTCGCGCGCCGAGCGTGCGCTCGACGCAACGAACGGCGCGCTCGGCTTCGCGGTGGGGCGCGAGTACGTCGCCCGGTACTTCCCCGCCAGCGCCAAGGCACGGGCGCAGCGGATGGTGAAGGACATCGTCGCGGCGTTCGACCGGCGGATCGACGCGCTCTCCTGGATGGCGCCGTCGACCAAGTCGGAAGCCAGGGCGAAGCTGCGGACGCTGCGCGTGAGCATCGGCTACCCCGACCGGTGGCCGAGCTACGAGGGGCTGCGCGTCGTGCGCGACGATGCCTACGGCAACGCGGAGCGCGCCGAGCGGTTCCAGTACGCGCAGGCCGTCGCGGCGCTGCACCGACCGCTCGATCGCGACGCGTGGGTGCTCACCCCGCAGACGGTGAACGCGGTGAACATGCCGCAGCGGAACGCGCTCAACTTCCCCGCGGCGATCCTGCAGCCCCCCTTCTTCGACGCGACGCGCAGCGACGCGATGAACTACGGCGCGATGGGGACGGTGATCGGCCACGAGGTGAGCCACAGCTTCGACAACCTCGGCTCGACCTTCGACGCGCAGGCGCGACTGCGGAACTGGTGGACGCCGTCGGACTCGGCGCACTTCGCCGAGGTGACGGGCCGGCTCGTCCAGCAGTTCGGCGCCTATCATCCCTTCCCCGACCTCGGCGTGAACGGGCAGTTGACGCTCGCCGAGAACATCGCCGACCTCGCGGGAATCACCGCGTCGCTCGACGCGTGGCGTGCGTCGCTGCACGGCACACCCGCGCCGGCGATCGGCGGTCTCACCGGCGAGCAGCAGTTCTTCCTCGCCTTCGCGCAGATGTATCGCAGCAAGTTCCGCGAGCCGGCGCTCCGGCGGCTTCTGCTCACGAACGGTCACTCGCCGGGCTTCTATCGCGCGCTCACGGTGCGCAACCTCGACCCGTGGTACGCGGCGTTCGGCGTCCGGCCGGACGAGAGGCAGTATCTCGCGCCGGCCGACCGCGTGCGGATCTGGTGAGCCGCGCCGTCGGATGACGGCCGGCACTCAGGAAAGCATCGTGGCGAGATTGCGGTAGCTCGTCGCCGCGGCGGCGACCGAGTCGCCGCTGTCCGGGGCGCTGTCCTGCTCGACGAAGAAGTGCTTCATCCCCGCGAGCTCGGCCTGCGCGAAGATCGCGCGGTAGTCGATCTCTCCCTCGCCGATCGGGACGATCTTCGCCGCGCGCTGACGCTCGGCCTCGCTCTTTCCGGCGAGCGACGCGAGCCCGGCGACGTCCTTCACGTGCCACACCTCGAATCGGCCGGGCGCGCGCTTGAAGAGATCGAGCGCGTTCTCGCCGGCCACGGTCGCCCAGCCGATGTCGAGCTCCAGCGCGACGAGCGCCGGATCGGTGTCGGCGATGAGCACGTCGTAGGGGCGCTGCGAGCTGTCGGCGAGAGGCTCGAACTCCATCGTGTGGTTGTGGACGATGACCTTGAGCCCGTGCTTCTGCGTGATGCGGCCGGCGTCGTTGAGGGCGGCCGCGGTCTTCTTCACGGCGTCGAGCGTCTGGCGCGGCGGCGCGGGCCGCGGTCCGGCGGGACGCGCTCCCGCATTCGGCGGAGCGCCGGCTGGTCGGCCTGCACCGGGCGCGCGCCGAGGACGCTCGGGGCCCGTGTTCACCGTGGTGTAGCGATGGCCGATGCGGGCGTACGCGTCGAGGGTGCGCTCGAAGTCGGGACCGTTCGGCGGGCTGACGTGGGTGGCGGGGGCGACGAGGCCGGCTGCGTCGAGGAAGGACTTGATCTGGTCGAGCGAGTAGTCGCCGTAGCTCAGCGTCGTCTGGACTTCCTTGTAGCCGGCGGCGGCGACGTCGCGCAGGGTGCCGGGGAAGTCCTTCATGAAGCGGTCGCGGACCGTGAAAAGCTGGAGGCCGATCCTGTCCTTCAGAGCGGCGAGGCCGGCGTGCGGGACGACGGCGCCGGGCGCGAGCGCAGCGAAAGCGTCGCCGGCGTAGGTGGTGAGGAGCACGGCACCGCCGACTCCGGCGAGTGACTTGAGGAATCCGCGGCGGTCGACGGAAGGGATCGGATGGGTCGGGCGCATGAGACCTCGGGCTGAGCGGTGGGATCGGGCGAGGGCCGGGCTCGTTCAGCCGAGGTACGAACCGAGCTGGCGGACCGTTGGGCGGCGGGCCGGGCCGCGGCAGGAGGCGCGGAAGCCGGCGCCGCCGCCCCCCATGCGCGCTCGAACGATGACGGTCGTGTGACGCTCGCCCGCTAGGATGCGCGCCGTACCGAGCGGAGCGGCTGGCGGCACACAACCGTCGAGCGCGAGCGGTCTCACCGAGCCAGGCTCGATCCGAGCGAGGAGCGAGCCTGGCTCGGAGCCGTTTCGAAGCTTCCTCAGACGCTCGTGCTCCGGAACGACCAGTCCGCGCAGAGACGGGATTGACTCAGGCGTGCGCATATGGCACACTTGTGCCATGCACACCCTTTCACTCCGCCGGCGACAGTCGGACCTCGCCCGCGAGGCGATCTTCGAGGCGCTCGTGCGCCATCTCGAGGCCGGCGACGCGGACGACGTGCCGATGGAGGATCTCGCGCGCGACGCGGGGGTCTCGCGCCGGACGCTCTACCGCTACTTCCCCACGCGCGCCGACCTGATCTCCGCGGCGTCGGACTGGATCCGCAGCGAGGTGCTGCAGCTCCCGATCGAGATCGGCGACGAAGGGATCACGGGCAGCTTCCGCGACGCCGCCGCGCGGCTCGAGGCGCGCCCGACGCTCGCGCGCGCGCTCCTTCGTTCCGCCACCGGCCGCGCGCTGCGCACGGGATACCGGAGCGCGCGTGTCGAGGCGATCCGCCGCGCGCTCCGGCGCGACGTACCCGGGCTCTCGGGGCGAACGCTCGACGACGCCGCGGCGGTGCTCGGCTATCTCTGCAGCTCGAACGCGTGGATCTCCCTCCAGGACGAAGCGGGCCTCGACGCCCGCCGCGCCCAGCGGGCGGTGGAGTGGGCGATCGAGAGCCTGCTCGCGCGGCTGCGCGAGGGCAAACCAGCGACACCGAATGGAGGACGACGATGACGACGAAGACGACGATCGGCGACGACGGACGGCGCATCCAATTCCTGGGGAACAACGAGATCACGGTGCTGCTCTCCGGGAGCGAATCCGGCGGAGCGTTCTGCGTGATGGAGCTCGTCGTCCAGCCGCGCGGCGGAGCCACCGCGCTGCACACCGACCGCTGGGTCGAGGTCTTTCACGTGCTCGAGGGCACGGTCGAATGGACGCTCGAGCGCGACGGCCGGCTCGACACGTGGATCGCCGAGCGGGGCGAGACGGTCATCGTCCCCGCCGGCGCGAAGCACCGGTTCGCCGGAGCCGGTGACATGCCCTGCCGAATGCTCGCCATCGGCGAGCCGGCGTTCGAATCGTTCTTCCGCGCGCTCGCCGAGGCGTGGTCGGGGCCGTTCGATCGCGAGCGTACGCCGCAGGCGGTGGGACCCGTGTTCGAGCGCTTCGGCATGCGGCTCTGCGCGTGACGGCCGCGACCGGTTTCGGGCTTTGCGGAAACGCCGGGAGGAGCCCAACGTAGTACCGGCATGACGCAGCCCACGGCCGAATTCCTCGAGCTCCAGGCGGCACTCGCCGGGGAGTACTCCCTCCAACGCGAGCTCGGCCGCGGCGGGATGGGGATCGTCTACCTCGCGCGCGACGTGCAGCTCGATCGCGACGTCGCCATCAAGGTGCTCCCGTCGCACCTCGCACGGGTCGCCGAATCGCGCGAGCGATTCCTCCGCGAGGCGCGCACCGCGGCGGGGCTCTCGCACCCGCACATCGTTCCGATCCACCGCGTCGGCGAAGCGGGTGGTTTCGTCTTCTTCGTCATGGCGTACGTCGAGGGAGAGACGCTCGGCGAGCGGCTTCGCGCGCGCGGGCCACTGGCGCCGGCCGACGCCGCGCGCATCATGCGCGAGGTCGCCTGGGCGCTCGCCTACGCGCACGGACGCGGGATCGTCCACCGCGACGTCAAGCCGGACAACATCCTGCTCGAGTCGGGCACCGACCGCGCGCTCGTCACCGACTTCGGCATCGCCGCCGGCGCGGATTCGACTCGCGAGACGGATCCCGGAAAGATCATGGGGACGGCGCACTTCATGAGCCCCGAGCAGGCGGCGAACGCGCCGATCGACGGACGCAGCGACCTCTATGCGCTCGGCGTCGTCGGCCACCTCGCGGTGAGCGGACGGCTTCCGTTCGAGGCGTCGAACGTGCCGGCGCTGCTTCTGCGCCAGGCCACGGAAGAACCCGCGAGCGTCGCGCGCGCCGCACCGGGACTTCCGCCGGCGCTCGCGGCGGCGATCGACCGATGTCTGGCACGCGACCCCTCGCATCGATTCCTCGACGGCGAGGCGCTCGCGGCGGCGCTCGCGCCGGCGCCCGACGCGCGGCCTGCCCTCCCGCCGACACTGCGCGCCTGGCTCGCGGCGCGGAACCCGCTGCTCGTTCCCTACCTCGGCTGGTCGGGACTCTTCACCGTCCTGAGCGCGGGCAACCTGTACGCCTTGCTGACGCACAATCCGGGATCGACGGTGCGAGACGTCGTCGTCCTCGTCTCGCTCGCGTCGGCGCCGCTCGTCCCGATCGTCGGATTTCACCTCAACCAGGCGCGCCGGCAGTTCCGCGCGGGACACTCGCTCGCGGACCTCCGCGCGGCGCTCGACGTCGCACGCCGCGAGCGCGCGGAGACCGACGCGCTCGCGCTCGACGAGCGGGAGGCGATCACGCACCGGCTGCTGCGACTCGCCACCGTCGGCGCCGCGACGTGGCTCGGCGTCACCATGGTATTCATGATGCTCGGAACGATCCACGAGAACCGGACGCCTCTGCCGTGGATATTCGTGCCGGTGCTGTCGACGCTGGCGCTCGGCGCGGCGAGCAACGCACTCGGCGTGCAGTTCATTCCCGACCGGCTGCGAGAGTGGTGGCAGACGGGGATCCGCGAGCGACTGTGGAGCAGCCGGGCCGGCGAATGGCTCGCGCGCCGGCTCGGCGCGCCGGAGCGCTCGCGCGCGGTCGGGGGCGGCGTCTTCCGCGCGACGGAAGCGGCGCTCGGCGTCGCGGCGGCAGAGCTGTACGCGGCGTTGCCGAAGGCGTACCGCGACCAGCTCGCCGAGCTTCCGGCGACCGTCGCGGCGCTCGAAGCGCGCGCGGCGGAGGCGCGCGCGGAGCTCGACGTCGTCGCGAACCTGGCGCCGTCGAGCGCTCCCGACGCGCTCGAGGCTCGGCGCGCCGCGGCGGCGTCGCGGTTGTCGCAGACGGTCGCCGCGCTGGAGAGCATCCGGCTCGACCTCCTGCGCCTGCACGCCGACGCCAGCGACCTCGCGCCGCTCACGACGCTGCTCGACGCGGCGCGTCTCGCGGGCGACGACGTGCGCCGGCTCGCCGAGGCGCAGCGCGAAGCGGAGGGCGCCGCCGAGCGGCGGCCGCGCAGCGCGGCGAGAGCTCCGACCCCCGCCTGAACGCTGGCCCGAGCGATTCCGGAACACTGGCCCCACTCGCAGACTATCACTGCCGAGGCCGGAGCTCCGCGAGGCGGGACGGGCGCGATTCCTCGACTCGCTTCGCTCGCTCGGAATGACTGGGGTAGGGCTTTCGCTCGCTCGGTGATGAATCGGGCGCGATCACCGGGTGGACATCATGGCCAACCTGATCACCGTCGCTCGCGCGCTGCTGGCGTTCCTCGCCGTGGCGATGCTCCGCTGGCACAGGTGGGAGATCTACATCGACGCGGCGCTGCTCACGCTCCTTCTCATCTGGATGGACGCATGGGACGGTTGGGTCGCGCGGCGCCGCAACGAGGCGTCGAAGGCGGGCGCGGTGTTCGACATCCTCGGCGACCGGATCGTCGAGATGACCTACTGGATCGCCTTCGCGTCCTTCGGCTGGATCCCGGTGTGGGTCGCGGTGCTCGTGTCGGCGCGCGGGATCCTCGTCGACGGATTCCGCGCGCTCGCGCTGGAGCGCGGGCTCACCGCGTTCGGCGGGACGTCGATGATGCGCTCTCCGCTCGGCGCGCTGCTCGTGAGCTCGCGATTCAGCCGAGGCGCGTACGGGTTCGGCAAGGCCGCGGCGTTCACGCTCGTGATCCTCGCGTTCGCGCCGGGATGGCATCCGGCGCTCGAGGCGACGCTCGTGTGGCTCGCGCTGGCGTGCGTGTACGGCACGGTCGTGCTGTGCGTCGTGCGCGGGGTGCCGGTGCTCGTCGAGGCACGACGGTTCTTCGCGGCGGAGCGAGGGGACTGACGCGCCGCTGCGCCGAGCGACAGCTCGCGCGTGCGAGGCGCGCTATTGCGCCGCCCTCGGCGGACCGTAGCCGGCGACCGGCGTCCCGTCGGGCGCGAGCTTGCCGACCGTCCAGAGGAGCCCACGCGTCACGAGGTCGAGGTAGACGGGGTCGGCCATCGTGCGGTTGTTGTGGCCCATCGTGGTCGCGAACACCTTCGTCTTGCCGTACGTGTTCGTCCACACGACGGGGAAGTGCTTCTCTCCCTCGACGCTCCACGCCTGGACGAGCGGCGTCATCGTCGGCCACGACCGGTCGATGTTGTACAGCTCGTCGCTGCCCGGGCCCCACTCCTTCGGCAGCGCCTTCACGATCGGGTTGTCGGGGGCGAGCCGCTCGAGGCGCGGGAACTCGCGCTGCCTGTCGTGGCGCATGCTCGCCACGCCCATCAGCTCGCGCCACGCGTCGGTGGCGCCGCGCCGATAGCTGTGCGTGGCACCGTGGAGGATGACGGCGGCGACGCCCTTGTCGCGGTGCGCGTGGGCGATGCGCGCGATCCACGCCGTATCGACGACGTACGAGAAGGACATGTTGTAGACGACGACGTCGAACGAGTCGGCCCACGCGGTGGTCTCGTGGCGCGCGATGAGCTTCGTGGTCGACGTGTCCGCCGAATTGTCGATCGTCCAGACGATGTTCGTGCGCGCGGCGATGCCGGGCGGGACGATCTTCTCCTGCGCCTTGAAGTCGTGGAAGCCGCCACCGGTGACGTAGAGGGCGCGGATCGGCGGGGCGGCGCCGGGCGCCGGCTGCGCCGCGGCGGTCGCGGCCGCGCACAGGGCGGCGAGGAGGGAGAGTGCGCGCGGGACGCGGCGTGCGTGCGCACGGGAGCTCGGGAGTCCGGCGGGTGACATCGGTTCGGTGGTGGGAGTGGAACGCGCGCTACTGCAGCTGGATGTAGAGCGGAACGGGCCAGAGCCGCAGGATGTCGCCGCGCGGCGTGGGCGGGTTGTCGTTGCGCAAGCGCGTGAACTGCTTCCAGCCGGTGAACTGCACCGGCTCGCGCTTGATGTCGCGCCAGTAGGTGTCGCGCTTCACCCATGGCGCGCCGAAGCCGTCCATGTCCATGACGATCTGCACGCGCGGGTCGAGCACGATCTTCTTCGTGTTCGTCACGCCGGCGGGGGTGAAGCGGTGGACGACGAGGATCTTGGGCGGGAGCTGGTACTTGTCGACGAGGTTCGCCAGGTAGCGCACGGCGTAGTTGACGTCGGCCGCGTCGTAGGTGCCGACCTTCTGGCCGGGTACCCCGCCCTTCTTCATCGAAAACTCGGGATCGATGCCGAGGTGAACGTCGGGGCGGACGAGGAACTTCTCGATCCACGGCAGCTCGTACTCGAGCGTGCTGCGGCCCACCTGCAGATCGACGAACAGCAGCGCGTCGCGGCTCTTCGCCCAGCCGTAGACGCGCTCGATCATCGCGCTGTCGTGACGCGTGCGATACCGGCCGTTCGGACCCGGATGCGCGTTGGCGACGAGCACGATGAGGTGGAGCGCGGGCTTCACGGGGTGCGCGGGGTCGATGCGGTTCCACGCCGCGACCTCCGCGTCGAGCTTGCGGAGCATGTCGTCGGGCTCGGTGGCGCCGAGGATGCCCATCCCCCTCGAGAGGGGATTGCCATAGAACGCGACGATGCGGTGCGCCGGCAGGATGCTGCCGGGCAGAGGCTCGGGACCCTTCACCGGCCAGAGCGAATCGAGCGGACTGCCGGCGTCGCGGAAGGCGGGATGGCGGTAGCCGGCCTTCGGGCCGAGGATCGGCGGAAGGCGGCGGGGCGGCGTGGTGTCGCGCGCGGCGGCGCTCGTCGAATCGGCGGGCGACTTCGGCGCGGGCGGCGGAAGGGGGGGCAGCTTGCGCGTGTCGAGCACGGTCGCGTGACGCGCCGCGTAGAGCGAATCGACGGTGTCGCGCGGGGCGGGCGGCGGCGTGGGCCGCGTCGCCGTGGCATTCTTGCCCGTCCCGGCGTCGGCGATCACCGCGCGGCCACCACCGGCGTCGGCCGCGGCGACACACGCCGAGGCGGCGGCGAGGAGAAGGAGTCGAGCCGTCACCCGACGAATCTACCGACGGGCGGGAGCCGCCGGTGGCGACACCGGGGTCACCGGCGCCGGGATGCCGATCGAATCGCCGGGCGCGAGCGACCCCGAGCGATCCCACGCGAGGCGCGCGTCGCTCACCTGCTCGATGCGCCGGAGCCAGAGCTGCGTCGAGGCGTCGTAGCGGGCGAGGACGTTCTGCAGCCAGTACGGGCGGTTCTCGCGCAGCCACGCGGCGGCGAAGAGGTCGCGCGACTCCGTGTAGAGATCGCGCATGTCCTGGAGATACCCATTCGCGCCCATGATGTCGTACAGCTCGCCGCGCAGCGCGCGGTTGCGCGCGCTCGCGCTGTCGCGGGAGCGCGCGTACACGCTCGCGTAGAGGCGCTGCACGTCGTCGGCGAGCTCGAACTTGCGGCCGATCATGTCGACGCGCCGCGCACCGAGCTCGATCGCGGCGAGCGCGTCGGTGTCGCGCACGGCGCCGGCGCGCCGCGCGGCGATCACGTGCACGATCGCGTCCTCGGCGGCGAGGCGCAGCTCGCGCGCGACGGGGAGCACGCGCGCCTCGAGGCGCTGGCCGTCGGGCGACCAGGGATCGACCCAGAACAACCGATCGCTCGCGTCGCCGAGTCCCGCGGCGCGGAGCAGCGCGTGCGCGTCGATCAGCCGGCGCTCGGCCGCGGCGACGTGGCCGCTCGTGTCGCCGTGGAAGAGCCGCGCGTAGGCGTCGATGACGGGCGCGGGGTCGCTGTCGCCCGACTGCCACGACGCGGCGGCGCCGTAGAGGACGCCGAGCCACTGCTGATTGAACAGCCCCTCGCCGTAATCGTCCCACGACGTGTTGAGCACGCCGGTGGCGCCCGCCTTCTGTCCCTCACGCACGAACGCGCGGATGTTCTGGAGGGCGACGTCGTTGTTGGGGTAGACGCGATTCCAGCTCGACACGCCGGGGGCGATCCACAGCTCGATCCCCGCGCTGGTGAAGGGCGTGAGATATCGATCCCACGACTGCCGCGGCAGGTCGTAGTACCAGGACACCGCGATCATGTCCTTCGGCAGCGAGGCGACGAGCTCGGGATGATCGCTCGCGATGTCGCCCCAGAAGAGCAGCCGGCGGCCGAGCGGACGCAGCGCCTCGTGGATGTCCGTGAGGAAGCGGGCGTACACCGTGCCGTAGCCCTGCTGCTGCACGGCGTCGCGCGTGCGGCCGCGGCCGAGGTCGTCCGTCTCGTCGGCGCCGATGTGGAGGAAGCGGCCGGGAAAGAGCGAATCGAGCTCCGTGAAGAGGCCGCGGATGTACGGGATCGTGCCGGGATCGCCGGGCGCGAGCACGCTCCCGCGCACCGTCTCGCCGAGCGGCGTGTACTTCTCCCACTTGAGGACGTGGTGCTGGTGACCGAAGGCTTCCTGCTCCGGCACGATCTCGACGTGGTAGCGGCGCGCGTAGGCGGTCAGCTCGCGCGCCTGCTCGGCGGTGATCGCGCCGCCCGGCGGCGCGAACAGCGGATTCGACGGATACTCGAACGTGTGCTCGAAGTACGGCGAGTACACGTTCATCTTGTACGCGGCGAAGGTGCGGATCTGCTTCTTCTGGAAGTCGAGCGTCGGCACGGGACCGCGCGACAGGTCGTCGTGGAAGCCGCGCCAGCGCATCGCGGGCCAGTCGCGGATGCGAGCGCCCGACACGCGCGTGGCGCGGTCGTGGCCCGCGACGAGCTGCTTGACCGTCTGCGCGCCGTAGAACACGCCCGCGGCGCTCGCGCCGACGACGTCGATGCGTCCGGCGTCGGCGACGAGGACGTAGCCCTCGTCGCGCATGGCGGGATCGAGGGCGAGCGACGCGCGCGCGAGCACGGCGCGGCCGGCGGGAGCGTCGGCGCGGAGGAGCCTGACGTGGGCGCCCGAGCCGCCGCGCGCGAGCTGGCCGCGTTCGCGCAGCACGTCGCGCAGATCGGCCGCGGCGTCGCGGTCGGCGGCGTCCGCCGGCGTGTCGACGACGAGTCCGGCGGGCGCGGCGAAGGGCTGCCCGACCGTGAGCTCGCGCGGCGCGGGGACGAGCGGGAGGGTCGCGCTGGACGCCGGCGACTGCGCGAGCGCCGGAGCGAACGCGGCGACGAGAGCGATCTGGCAGGCGACGAGCGCGCGGCGCCGCAACGTTGTCCCGTTCACGCGAGGAGCTGCCTCAGGTTCCTGTAGCTCGTCTCGATGTCGGCCAGCGACGACGCCGTCTGCGGCGCGGCGTCGTTCTCGACGAAGAAGTGCTGCATCCCGGAGAGCTGCGCCGCGGCGAAGATGCGGCGGAAGTCGATGTCGCCCGTGCCGACGGCGGCGAGGCTCGACGCGAGCTTCTGCAGGCGCTGGATCGTGCTTCCCTCGCCCGTGGTCGCGATGCGGCGCGCCTCGCCGAGGCCCTTCACGTCCTTGACGTGCCACATGACGAAGCGACCGGGCGAGCGCTGGAACATCGCCACGGGATCCTGCCCCGCGACGGTGGCCCACAGCAGATCGAGCTCGAACTTGACGAGCGCGGGATCGGTCTCGGCGAGGAGGACGTCGTAGCCGGTGCGGCCGTCGGGGAGCTTCTCGAACTCGAACGAGTGGTTGTGGTAGGCGAAGCCGAGGCCATCGTCCTTCAGCGCGCGTGCGATGCGGTTGAACTCCGCGGCGGTCTTCGGCCAGTAGTCCGGCGCGACCTTGCCCACGAGCGGCGGGATGAGCGCGGGCACGGTGATGTACTCGTGGCCGATGGTCTTGGCGATCTTCACCTCGCCCGCGAGATCCTTCTGGAGCTGGTCGAGCCCGATGTGGGAGCTCGGCGCGCGCAAGCCCAGGCGGTCGAGGAGGGCGCGGACGTCCTCGGGCGAATGGTTGAAGTAGCCGGCGAACTCGACCTCCTCGAAGCCGATCTTCGCGACGCCCTCGAGGGTGCCGGTGAAGTCCTTCTCCATCCGGTCGCGGACGGAGTAGAGCTGGACGCCGATGCGGTCGGCGAGACCGGATGGAATGCCGGACGCCGCGCGGCTGCCGCTCACGCTCTGTGCGGCGCCGCTCGTCGCGCCGCTCGTCGCACAGCCGAACGCGGCGAACGCGGCGCCGGAGGCGGCGAGCGTCTTGAGAAAGGTGCGGCGGTCGTGGGCGTCGCTGGGGCGGTCCGGCGTCATCGGTCACCTGGGAAGAGTGTGATCGATGGAGAATGGTCGGCGGGGAGGCGCGCGACCAGTCCCTCGAGGCGCGGGGAGGGGGGCTGCGCCTGTCGGATCTCAGCGGACGTCGCGCGACGCTTCGCGCAGGGCGCTGGCCGACAGCCCCAGCAGCTCGGCACGCGGCGGCGTCCAGGGGGGCACCGCGGGCGGACACACGCGCGATCGCCGAGGAACACGAACGCTCGCGAACCCGCTCTCGGCGCCGCCGAAGCGCACGTCGCCGAGCGCGACGAGCGAGTCGCCGAGCAGGCGCCAGGCCGGCACGCGGATGAAGCGCAGCGCGGCGAGCGCGGGGCAGCTCTCGCGCCCGAGAGCCGCGAGCTCGGCGCCCGACGCGGACCACTCGCTGTCCCAGTGCACGGCGGGCGTCGAGCGGCGCGTCGATGCCGTGAACGACGAGCGCGCGCGGTCGCGCGCGCCACAGCGCGACGCATCGGCGAGGGACGGCGCGGCGCTCGCGCGCGCGGTCGCCACGCGATAGCGCGTCCCCGAACGCTCGACCGTGATGACGTCGGCGCAGACGGCATTCGACGGCAGCGGCGTGACGACCACGTCGAGCAGCTCGGCGCCCGGATCGGCGGCGCGCACGGCGCGAACGGCGGCGGCCCGTGCCGACGCCGCGCCGGCCGCCATCACCACCGTGACGCCGATCCATCCGGCCACCGCGGTCGCCACGCGCGGGCCGGGAGGGAGGAGGCGCGCGAGCACGATCGAGAGGACGGCGCCGACGGTCAGCGCGACGGCGGCGCCGCGCGACACGAGATCGACGCGCCACGCGAGCACGAGGCCGATCACGAGCACGAGCGAGAGCAGCGCGCGCGCGAGGCGATTGCCGCTCGCCGCGACGAGCGCCGGCACGGCGACGACCCACAGCCAGGGCTCGACGATGAACACCGCGTCGCCGTAGCGCCACCGATCGTCGAGCGGCCAGAAGGGATGCACGCCGTAGCTGTTGGTCCAGTCGAGCACGAGATGGCTGAGCGTGCTCACGAGAAGAAGGCCGAGCAGCCAGCGTGCATCGCCGCGAGCGAGCGGCGACGAGGCGCGCCACCGCAGCACGAGCAGCGCCCCTCCCCAGAGCAGGACGGCGCCGAGGATCGCACCCACGACCGTGTGCGTGTAGCCGCGGTGGTGCAGCATGTACGCGAGCCGATCGGCGCCGACGCCCGTGTAGACGAGGTCCGAGTCGGGGAGGTTCGCGGCGATCATGGACGACAGCGCCGCCACGACGCGCACGCGCGGCGCGGGCTCCGCACCGCCGCGCCACGCGCGAAGTCGCACCGCCGACTCGGCGAGGAGAAGCCCCGCGAGGGAATGAGTGACGTTGTCCATGCGCGCGTCTAACTCACGCCACGAGCTCCGCCGCCGCGCCGGCACTCTCGACGGCGCCGCGCTCGGCCGGCCGCACGACGAGCGCGTACACCGTCACCGAGAGCAGCGCCGTCGCGGCCATCATCGCCGTCACCGCCAGCGCGGAGCGGCCGTCGTACAACTCGGCGACCAGCGCGCTCGACGCGGCGCCGACGATCATCTGGAGTGCGCTGAGCACGGCGCTCGCGATGCCCGCGATCTCGGGGAGCGGCTCGAGCGCCCCCTGCACCGCGTTCGGCCGCACGATCCCCTGCCCGATGAAGCCGACGACGGCGAGCGAGACGAGTGACGGGACGGTGAGCGCGTGGACGAGACTCAGCGCGAGGAGGAGCATCGCGGTCGCGACGATGGCGACGAGCCCCCACGTCGTGAGCCGTGCATGCGTCACACCGCGCCGGCTCAGGTTCGCGTTGGACAGCGCGCCCACCATGAGCCCGAGCGACGTCGCGGCGAAGAGGAGGCCGTACACGCGGCGCGACACGCCGAGCAGTCCGATGAGCACGAGCGACGAGCCGGAGACGTAGGCGAAGAGGCAGCCGAAGTTGAGCGCGACGACGAGGATGTAGCCGACGCTCGCGCGGTGGCGCAGCACGCGCGCGTAGCCGCCGAGCGCGCGACGCACCTCGAAGCGCTCGTGCGCGCGCGGCGGGAGCGACTCGCCGAGCCGGAGCGACGCGACGACGAGCAGCACCGCGCCGCCGCCGGCGAGCGCGCCGTAGATCGCGCGCCAGCCGCCCATCGTCGCCACGGCGACACCGAGCGTCGGCGCGACGATCGGCGCCACGCCCGCCGCGAGGTTGACGTACGACTGCTTGACGCGCGCTTCGACGCCGGTGAACAGGTCGCGCACCATCGCGACGACGAGCACCTGGCAGCTCCCCGCGCCGATGCCCATGAGAAAGCGCCAGAGCAGCAGCGCGCCGAGTGTTCTCGAGAATGCGCCGAGCGCACCGAACAGGGCGAACATCGCGCAGCCGCCGAGCAGCACGGGACGACGTCCGACGTGATCGGACAGCGGTCCGCCGAATAGCGGGCCGAGTGCGAAGCCGGCCATGAACACGCTGAGCGACAGCGCGGCGCGGCCCGGCGCGACGCCGAGGGAGTGTCCCATCTCGGCGAGCACGGGGAGGCCCATGTCGGTGGCGAACGACGCGAGCGTCGCGAGCGCGCCGAGCAGGATGGTGAACGAGTACGTGTGCGGGCGGAGGGGACGCATCGCGTGGGGCGGGAACGGCGAACGGCGGGTCCGGCTCGTGGCGGAGGGGCGAACCCGGACCGAAAGGTACACGGCGACGAGCGTGTGCCGGGTCACGAAACGCGCGGACCTCCGCATCGGGTCGTGGGTAGGACACGGCTCCACTTCCGTGCATGCGGCCGCTCCGAGCGCCGCGAGGAGTCCTCATGTCCCTCCGTTCCGCGTTCGTCGCCGGCGTCGTGCTCTCGGCGCTCGCCGCGCTTCCCCTCTCTGCCCAGCGCTCCGCCCCCGGCAGCTCGCACGACTCGAGCGGCGCGAAGGCGCCCGCGGCGAGCGCCGCGGCCACCGACTCGGCGCTCGTCGAGCTCGGCCGCGCGATCAGCGTGCTCGCCGCCACCGTTCAGAACGCGGTGAGCGAGGCGGCGAAGAATCCCGAGCTGCGCCGCTCGGCGGTGAAGACGGCGAGCACGGCGGTGTCGCTCGCGCAGCGGGCGATCGTGCAGAACACGGGCGAGATCGAGCGGCTCCTCGCCGAGGCGAGCAAGCAGCTCGACTCGCTGGCGGCGGCACAGAAGGCGAAGCCCGACTCCACGCCGAGTCATTGACCGACCACGCTCGCGTGCGTCAGAATTGGCGCACGCGAGCGGCCGACGCGGCGCTCGGGCCACCCTGACGCACGCGCCGATGTCACCAACCCGCCGCGAAGCGCTGGCGCAACTCGCCGCGTTGGTCGCGCTGCCGATCTCGGCGCGACGGCGGCGCGGCGTCGCGCGCGAACCGCTCGACGGGACGATCGCCGAGTATCAGGCGGGCCGCAGGCGCGGCGCATGGAGTGCGGCCGAGACCACGGCGGACGCCCTGGCGCGATGCCGGAGCGAGGGCGCGCGGCTGCGCGCGATCGACGCGTTGTCGTTTACCGCGCTGCACGAGGCGCGCGCGGCCGACGCGCGGCTCCGCGCGGGCCGGACGCGGGGTCCGCTGGACGGCGTCCCGGTGTTCGCGAAGGCGATCTACGACATGGCGGGGCTGCCGACGACGGGCTCGAACGCCGAATGGGCGCGGCTCTTTCCGGAGGTCGTGCGGCGCGACGCGATCGAAGTAGCGCGACTGCGCGCGGCGGGGGCGATCGTGCTCGGGAAGACGGCGGCCGACGACTTCGCGTATCACGGCAACGGCACGAGCAGCCTGACGGGACAGGTGCTCAATCCGCACGATCCGACGGGGACGCGCACGCCCGGCGGATCGAGCGCCGGCTCGGCGGTGGTGGTGGCAACCGGGATGGCGTTCGCCGCGCTCGGTACCGACGACGGCGGCTCGAACCGGATCCCGGCGCAGTTCACCGGCGTGGTCGGGATGAAGCCGACGTTCGGGCTCGTGGCGCGCACCGGGGTGATTCCGACGTGGCCGTATCTCGACACGCACGGACCGCTCGCGCGGCACGTCGCCGACGCGGCGCTGCTGCTCGCGGCCGTGGCGGGCGCGGATGCGTCGGATCCGCTGGCGATCACGACGTCGAGCGGCGCGTCGCTCGCAGCGGTGCACGGGGGCGCGCTCGCGGGCGTACGACTCGGCATCGTGGAGGCGCACGTGCCGCGCGCGCAGATGACCGCCGACGCGGTGGCGACATGGGACCGCGCCGTCGCCGATCTGCGGGCAGGGGGCGCGATCGTCGAGTCGTTCACTCCCGCGGTGACGCGCGTGGACTATCGCGACGCGTTCGCGGCCGCGGCGCGCGCGCGGAGCGACGTCGACGCCGACCCGAAGTCGCCGGCACCGACGGCGAATGCGCTGCTCAGCTACTTCGAGGGTCGCACGAGCGACGCGCGCGCGGCCATGCGACGCGGGTACGCGGCGTATCGTGCGTTCTACGACGCGCTGCCGGCGACGTACGAGGAATGCGAGCCGCTGCTCGATCGGCCGATGCGGGACGATCCGGCGGGGCGCTCGTTCGCGCGGTCGCGCGCCGCGGTGATCGACGCGCTCGCACGTTCGATGCGCGCCGCGCGGGTGACGGCGATGGTGTATCCGACGATGCCGTTCAACGCGCCCCGCGCCGTGGACGATTGGCCGGACGTCCGCACGGCGCTGGGCTACGGCAACTGGCTGGGGCTTCCCGAGGTGTCGGTGCCGGCGGGCGTCGGTGCGGACGGGATGCCGGCGCTCAGCGTGTCGTTCGTGGGGCTGCCGGGCGAGGACGCGCGCGTGCTGGCCGCCGCGGCGGGGTTCGAGGCGGCACGCTGAATCGGCGGGCCGACGATGTCGTTGCCGTACTTCCGCGCGACGCGCTTCAGCAACGGAAGGTCGGGCGGAGCGGCGGGCGGAAGTCCCGGCCCCTCCGCGGGGCGGCCGGCTTCGACGAAGATGCGCTCGCCGCCGCCGGGCACGAGGAGGGTGAGCATGCGCACCGGGGTGTCGCTCTCGACGACGAATCCGTGCGGGATGCCGCGCGGGAGGAAGACGAACGAGCCGGCCGTGGCGCGGGCGGTCTCGTCGCCGCACTTGAAGGTGAGCTCGCCCTCGAGCACGTAGAACGCCTCGTCCTCCTGATAGTGCACGTGCAGCGGCGGCGCGGCGCCGGGCGCGATGAGCGATTCGACGAGGCCGAAGGCGCCGCCGGTCGACTCCACGGTGGCCTTGAGGACCATCCGGTTCTGGAGGAACCAGTACGGCGTTCCCTCGCCCGGCCCGAGCGCGAGCATGCGCGCGGGCGAGGCGGTCGGTGCGTCCTGCGTCGGCTCGGCGGTCCGGCGGTCGTCCAGCATGGCGGCGTCTCCTGACATCTCGTCCTCGTGGGGGTGGCGTCTTTTGCACGCGTGTGCAATATTTGCATCGCCCTGCATAAAGCGCAAGCCCCTGCCCCGCCTCGGAGACGGATGCCGACGAAGAGAGAGCGCCCCGGACGACCCGCGCAGCGACGCCGCACGCGCGGCGCGATCCTCGCCGCCGCCGCCGACCTGCTCGCCCGCGGCAAGACGCCGTCGGTGGCCGAGGTGGCCGAGGCGGCCGACGTGTCGCGCCGCACCGTGTACATGTACTTCCCCAGCATCGAGCACCTCCTCCTCGACGCGACGCTCGGCGCCATCGCGCGCACGTCGATCGATGCCGCCCTCGAGGAGACCGTGAGCGACGAGGACGCCGAGGCGCGCGTCGAGCGGATCGCGCGCGTCATCCAGCGGGGCGCGTCGGAGACCGAGCAGGAAGGGCGAACCCTGCTCCGGCTCACCGCGTACACGCCGACGGAGCAGCCACCCGAGGGCCAGCGTCGCGGCTACCGGCGCGTGGAGTGGATCGAGCGGATGCTCGCCCCGCTGCGAGCCCGCCTCGACCGGAAGCGCTTCGAGCGGCTCGTCTCGGCGCTCGTCATGGTGCTCGGCTGGGAAGCGCTGATCGTCCAGCGCGACGTGCGCGGGCTCAGCGCCGAGGAGGGGGAGTCGCTGTCGGCCTGGGCGGCGCGAGCGCTCGTGCGCGCGACGCTCGAGGAGCAGGAGCGCGCGCGCCGGCGCGCACCCACCACGCGCCGCGTGCGGCGCTGACGTCGAACCTCCAGGAGGAGCAGGAACGATGGAACGTCACCCGATCAATCCGTGGACATGGCAGGAAGCGCTCGGCTACTCGCAGGCCATCGAGATCGTCGCGGGCCAGCGCGTGCTGTACTGCGCCGGCCAGACGGCTTCGGGCACCGACGGCCGAGCGCGATACCCCGGGGACATGCGCGCGCAGCTCTCGGCCGCGCTCGACAACGTGGAAGCCGTACTCGGCGCCGGCGGCTATGCGCTGCGCGACGTCGTGCGGCTCAACTACTACGTGACGGACATCGGCGCGTTCTTCGCGGGCTTCGACGCGATCAGGGAACGGCTGTGCGCATCAGGAGCGCCGCCGGCCGGCACGCTGCTCGGCGTGACGCGGCTCGCGCGGCCGGAGCTGATGGTGGAGATGGAGGCGACGGCGGTGCGCTGATGCACGTGGCTTCACCGTTCACCGTTCACCGTCGTCCGGCACTCACGTCCATCACCCAGACGTCGCTCTGGCGATCCTCGACGGGAAAGAAGAGGCGGCCGCGGCCGAAGGCCCATTGCGGGCGGTAGGAGGGGCGGGCGGGATCGTCGAGGCGTACGAGGAGGCGGGGCGTACCGCCCGCGGCGGCGACGGACCAGAACGAGGCACGGCCCTCGGCATCGTGGCTCTTGAAGTAGAGCGTGCGGCCGTCGTCGCTCCACTGCGGCCGCTCGGCTTGCGGCGTGCCGGGGCGCGTTGCGTCGACGACGGCACGTGGCGCGCCGGAGTCGCGTGGCGCGACCATGAGAGAACCGCCGAGCAGCTTCGCGCCGTACGCGATCGAGCGACCGTCGGGAGACCAGACGGGCCAATAGCCTTCGCCGACACGTTCGGTGGGGGTGCCCCATGCGCCGCGCGCGTCGCGGCGAACGATCCAGACGGAGCGCCGGCCGACGCCGGAGATGAAGACGAGCGCGCGACCGTCGGGCGACCATTGCGGCGTCCACTCGTGGCCCGGCGAGGTGGTGACGTGCTGCAGCGGCCCGCCGTCGAGCGGCTGCACCCACAGATCGCGCGAGCCGGTCCGCCACGAGTGAAAGGCGATCTCGCGTCCGTCGGGTGAGAGATCGGCGGAGAACTCGTCGGTGGGATCGGAGGTGAGTCGCTCCGCGGTCCCGCCTGCGAGGGGCACGCGATAGATGTCGGAGTTTCCGGCGACGTCCGATTCGTAGATCAGCCAGCGACCGTCGTGGGAGACGGTGAGATTCTCGATGACCTGCGCGCCCGTGGTGACCGGCACGGCGGCAGCCGCAGTGACGGGGGTACCGGTCGGAAGGGGCAGCGACCAGATGTTCGACGTCGGCGCATAGATCGCGTACGCGAGCCGCGAGCCGTCGGCGGACAGGGAGATGGAGTTCGCGCCCAGGCCGGTCGTGAGCCGTGCGGGCGCTCCCTCCGCTCGGCCGTCGCGGTCGACGTGCAGCGCGTACACGTCGCCGCGTCCGTCGCGATTCGACACGTAGTAGAGCGATCGGCCGTCGCGCGACCACACGGGACTGACGTTGATCGAGGCGCTGTCGGTGAGCGTCGCGGAGCGGCCGTCGCGAACGGCGAACACGACGATGCGGTTCGGAGAGAGATTTCCGAACTGGCTTCCGAGCGTCAGGTAGCGCGCGTTGCCCGAGGCGCACGCGATGAGCTCCGCGTTCGGCGACCAGGCGCAGGAGGTCGGCTCGAGCAGCTTCGCGACGACGCTCGTCGTCCCGTCCGGCGCACGAACCAGCACGGAATCGCCGGCAGCGTAGGCGATGGCACGTCCGTCGGGCGCCCACGCCGCCGCGGTGATCGGGACACCGGGAATCGCCGGCACTTCCTGGCGGGGCGGTCCCCCGGCGGCGGGAGCACTGAACACTGCGCCGCGCGAGATGAAGAGCACGCGATTGCCGTCGGGCGACCAGCTCGGCGCTTCCTCGATGGCGGCGGAATCGTCGCTGACGCGAATGGCGCGCCCACCCGACACCTGACGGACGTAGATGTGCGTGTCGGTGGACGTGCCCGCGGCGTAGGCGACGGCGCGCCCATCGGGCGAGATCGCGGGCTGCACCTCGAGGCCGGGCGACCAGGTCAGCCGCGCCGCGCGACCGAACGAGAGCGACGTGTCGCGCGACCCGAGGACGCGTCCGCCGAGCCAGAACGAGCCGGCGAGGAGGGCGAGCGCGGCGGCAACGCCGAGGATCGTGCGCAAGCTCCCGCGCGCGCGGTGCGCTTCCGCGCTCGGGGGCGGTGCGTCGTCGATGCGCGGGCTCGTCTCGCCGGGCGGGGTCGGCGTCGCGAGCGCGTCGGCGAATTCCGCGGCGCTGCCGAACCGATCGGCGGCGAGCTTGGCGAGCGAGGTGTGCACCGCGCGGGCGATCGGCGCGGGCACGCTGCGGCGCACTTCGGTGAGCGGTGCAGGTTCCGCGGTCAGCACGCGCGCGATGACGGACTGGGTGGTCGGCCCGGTGAAGGGCGGCTCTCCCGCGAGCATCTCGTAGGTGACGGCGCCGAGGGCGAAGATGTCGGCGCGCGCATCGACCGATCTCTCGCCGGCGGCCTGCTCGGGCGCCATGTACTGCGGCGTGCCGAGGGACAGGCCGGTCTGCGTGATGCGCTGGCCGCCGGCCTGTTGCACGGCGAGCGCGATGCCGAAGTCCGCGACGAGCGCGTGGCCGCCCTGCAGCAGGATGTTCTCCGGCTTGACGTCGCGATGGATCACACCGCGCGAGTGCGCATAGGCGAGGGCGTCGGCGACTTCGCGCGCGATGCGTACCGCGTCGGCGACGGGGAGCTGGCGCTCGCGCTCCAGCCGCGTGCGCAGCGTCTCCCCTTCGACGAAGGGCATGACGTAGAAGAGCTGTCCCTCGGCGCTGCCGCTGTCGAAGAGCGGCAGGATGTGTGGATGCTGCAGACCGGCGGTGAGCTCGATCTCCTTGAGGAAGCGCTCGGGCCCGAGCACGGCGGACAGCTCGGGGTGCAGCACCTTGATCGCCACCTTGCGGTGATGGCGCACGTCCTCCGCGAGGTAGACGGTCGCCATTCCGCCCGCGCCGAGCTCGCGCTCGACGGCGTATCGCGCGCCGAGTGCCGCCGCGACGAGGGCAGAGCGATCGGAGGACACGAGGCGGCAATCTGGGGGAAGCGTGAGAGGGGCGGTAGGGCGGTGTGTTGGTGTGTTGGTGTGTTGGTGTGTCAGTGAACGGCCCCGGGACGCATCCGCGTCCCGGGGCCGTTCGATGATCAGCCGCTGCTGGCGGTGTAGGTCATGCGCGGCTCACTTGCTTGCCGCGGTCAGCTGCACCGCTTGCGAGACCGTGCCGCCGGAGCCGATCGTGAGGGCGATCGGATGCGCGGGGCTCGTGGTGAACGAGACGCTGTCCGAGGGCGGCGTGAAGTCGAGCGACCAGGCGCCGGGTGCGACGTAGTTGAAGTCGCCGTCGTAGACGCCGTCGGCGTCGGGATCGGTGAGCGTGATCTCCTCCGTCGTGCCGCCGGTGTTCGAGAGCACGGCCTTGAAGTCGCCGAGGGTCAGCGGCGTGTTGTTGATCGACGGGAGCACGACGCCGTCGGCGCGCGAGAGAGTGACGTGCAGCGTGCTCGTGGTGGAGAAGTCGGTCGCGACGAGCACCGGCGACATCACCCACTGCCCGGAGCTTCCCGCGGCCTGGCCGAAGCTGCGCGAGACGTCGAAGTCGACGAGGACGATCTTCTGGTCGCCCGCGACGCTCACGCCGCCGCCGGGAAGGTTGACCTTGAGCCCACTCTGCGCGTAGCTGGGCATCTGGAGCGAGCCGGCCACCTGCGCGCCGGCGGGCAGGCCCTCGTAGTCGGGCGACGAGGCATAGATGCTCGTCGTGCCGTCGCCGTCGTCGACCTCGACGTAACCGCCGGTGATGACGAAGCGGAGCTGGGAGTAGCTGCCGGCCGGCAGGGTCGCATCCTTCACGAGCTCACTCGTCGAATTGGCGAGGGTGAGCAGGTCTGTGGTGACGGGCGTGCTCAGAAGCTCGACGCGGCCGTTCTGGCCGTCGCCCGGCTGCACGTAGATGCTCGAGATGGTGACGACGGCCTTGACGAAGTCGCCGGGCGCGTCGGTGAGCAGGACGGTCATCTTGCCGGGGCCGGTGCCCATCGGCGAATCGCCGCCGCACGAGATCGTGGCGAGGGCGAGAACGGCCGTCGTACCGGCGACGATGCGCCGCGCGACACGAGCGACCGGGGAATGTGCGTACGAGCGAAGCGGATGCATACGACTCCTCGAAGGGTTGGTCATGCGAGCTCGACCATCGACGAAGAGACGGTAATGCCGGTGCGCGCGTCACCCCGTGACGGCGCGCACATGGGGCGCGCGACCGCGCTCACGCGGCGTGCGACATCGTGTCCCAGTCCTAGGGCGCGACCTCCAGCGTCACGGTCCGGAGCCCCGTGGAGCTGCCCCCGAGCATCAGGTCGAACGCACCCGGCTCGACGACCCACTTCATGTCGGCGCCGTAGTACCCGAGCGTGCGCGTGTCGACGCCGAACGTGACCGTCCGGGTCTGACCCGGCGCGAGCGTGATGCGCTCGAATCCGCGCAGCTCCTCGACCGGCCGCGTGACTCGGCTCACGCGGTCGCGCACGTAGAGCTGCACCACCTCGTCGCCGGCTCGTGCGCCCGCGTTCGTGACGTCGACCGACACCGTCGTGCGGCCCGTGGGCGAGATGCGCGAATGTGCGAGCCGCGGTGCGCCGTACGTGAAGCTCGTGTACGAGAGCCCGAAACCGAACGGCCAGAGCGGCGCCGTGGTATCGAAGAGATATCCGCGCCGCGCGCTCGGCTTGCGATCGTAGAAGATCGGAAGCTGTCCGACGTCGCGCGCGACGGAGACCGGCAGCCGGCCGCCGGGGTTCACGTCGCCGAAGAGCACGTCGGCGATCGCGGTGCCGGTCTCCTGGCCGAGATACCAGCCTTCCACGATCGCGGGCACGCTGGTGGCCAACGACGGGATGGACGGCGGGCGACCATTCACGAGCACGAGGACGACGGGCGTTCCGGAGGCTTGCACCGCGCGCACGAGCTCTTCCTGCGGGCCGACGAGCCCGAGTGCGCTGCGGTCTCCGAGGTGGCCCTCGTAGAACGCTTCGCGCGACGTCATCTCGTTGTCGCCGACGACGACGATCGCGACGTCGCTCGTGCGCGCGAGCGCGACCGCCTCACGAATGCGTGCTTCGTTGCGCGCCGAGTCCGCGAGCACGACGCGGTCCGCCAGCCATCGCTCGATCGAGCGCGTGCCGCCGAGGTGGGGCTGCGAGTCGCGCGTGAAGGTGGAATCCTCCGTGACGCGCACGCCTTCGGCGTACTCGACCGCCGCGGCGGACGCGCGGCGACGGATTCCCTCGAGGATGCTCACGGCCACGCGCGGCGTGCCGGCGTATCCGCCGAGGAGCACTTCGGCCGCGTGCGGCCCGATGACGGCGATGCGCCGCAGCGAGTCGGCGCGGAGCGGGAGGAGCGGGCCCTCGTTGCGCAGCAGGACGATCGATTGCCGCGCCGCCTCGAGCGCGAGCGGGCGGTGCGCGGCGGCGCCGGAGATGCTGTCGGCCCGCGCGGGATCGACGAACGGATTCTCGAACAGCCCGAGCGCGAACTTCGCGCGGAGGAGCCGGCGCACGGCGGCGTCGATGGCGCGCGGCGACACGCGGCCGGCGCGCACCTCGTCGGCGAGATGCGCGTAGGCGGCGACGTCGGGGAGGTCGACGTCGACCGTGGCCGCGAGAGCGAGGCGCGCGGCTTCCGACTCGTCGGCGGCGATGTGATGCCGGCGGGCGAGCTCGGGAATCGCGCCCCAGTCGGACACGATGGTGCCGTCGAACCCCCATTCGCGACGCAGCACGTCGCGCAGCATCCAGGCGTTGGCGTGGGACGGCACGCCGTCGATCTCGTTGTACGACGGCATGAGGCTGCCGACGTGCGCCTCCTTCACCCCCGCCTCGAAGGGCGGGAAGAAGAAGTTGCGCAGCGTGTTCTCCCCGATCGAGGCGGGTCCGGTGTTGGTGCCCGATTCGGGCTGGCCGTGCCCGGTCATGTGCTTGAGCGTCGCGATCACGTGGCCGGCAGGCACCGCGGGCGTCGCGCCATCGAGACGTGCCCCTCCCTGGAATCCGCGCACCGCGGCGACGCCGAGCCGCGCGGCGAGATAGGGATCCTCCCCGTAGGTCTCCTCGATCCGGCCCCACCGCGGGTCACGCGCGACGTCGACGACCGGCGCGAGCACCTGCTGTGCGCCGCGCGCGCGCACCTCGGCGGCGACGGTCGTGAACACGCGCTCGACGAGCCCGGGGTTCCACGTGCTCGCGAGGGCGATCGCCTGCGGGAAGCTGGTCGCTTCCGGGCCCTGCAACCCGTGCAGCGCCTCCTCGTGAAAGAGCACCGGGATGCCGAGCCGAGTGCTGTCGCGCACCCAGCGCTGAATGGCGTTGGTGAACTCCGCTTCGGCGCGCGCGCCGTGACGATCGCTCGGCCGTTCGATGCGGCCGATGCCGAGCCGGAACCAGCGCGGCGCGCGCGCGGGATCGAAGGCGCCGGTGGCGGGATCGGTGATCGCGGACTTGCCCTGCCAGAGGCTGAGCATCTGCGCGACCTTCTCGTCGAGCGTCATGCGCGCGAGGAGATCGTCGACGCGGCGCTCGACGGGGAGAGAGGCGTTCCGGTAGGGGAGCGGCGCGGTGCGCTGCGCGGCGCCCGCGGACGGTGCGAGCGCCAGCGCGATCGCGACCACGGTCACGACGACGAGCGCACTACGGCGGGGGGGCATCGATCCGAGGGGAAGGGATGAATGAGGTATCAGGCTCGGTCGCGTGCGCCGAGCGCGCAGCGGGTCACGCCTCGTCATTCCGAGTGGAGCGCGCAGCGGGTCACGCCTCGGCTCACGGCCTCGCATTCGTGCCCGCGAGGCGCTCGAGGCGCACCGGGCCGAGCAGGCCCGACTCGAGGAGCGGCGAATCCTTCGTGAAGGGACGGAAGTCGGTGAAGGTGTAGCGCGTCGTGACGCCGGGCTGGAGATCGCCGATCATGCGATTCGGCCAGAGGTTGGTGACGCGCACTTCGATGTGATTGACGCCCGGCTTCAGCGCGTCCGTGACGTCGGCGCGAAACGGCGGCTTCCAGAGAATGCCGCCGGCGGGCGTACCGTTCACCGAGACTTCGGCGATCTCCTTCACGACGCCGAGGTCGAGCGCGACGCGCTGCCCCGCGCCGAGCGCATCGGAGGGGAGCGCGACGTCGGTGGCGTACGTGGCGCTCCCGGAGAAGTAGCGCACGCCCCTGTCCGCCGAACGCGTCCACGAGAACAGCGAATCGAACGTCGCCTGCGCCGGCGCACCGCGGTTCGGCTGGAAGCGAACCGTCCATGGGCCCGTCACCGTGACGAGCGGCGTGCGCGCCGGCTCGGCGATGGTGCGCGACGGCGAGGCCGCCGGCCGGCGAAAGACGACGAAGACGGAGCCGTACGGATCGAGATGAAGTGGAACGTCGGTGCGACCGTTCGCGGTCGAGTACGACGCCGGAGCGATCGCGCCGGTGGCGGGATCCCACAGCTCGGGGGCGCGGCCCGCGGCGCGGAAGCTCGCCGCGAGATGCGCGCCGCCCTCGCGCTGGTTGGCGACGAAGTAGATGTCGGCGTCGCCCGTGCGGCGATGGATCCACGCGACCGTCGTGTCGGGTGCACCATCTGCCGCAGCTCCGAACGCGACGTCGGGGCCGGCGCCCGCCGCCGCGAGCACGGTGGCGAGCGGTTTGCCCCAGACCGCGCGTCCCTTGCCGAAGACGTGCTCGGTGACCGTCGTCCCGTTCACGTCGCCCCACACGGCGCGGGCGATCGCGCGCACGCTGTCGTCGCCGCTCGGGCCGTCGGCGAGGCTCGGCGTTCCGACCGGCACGGGCGCGACGAGCGTGGCGCCCGCCGCGACGAGCGCGCGAATCTTGCGCGCCATGGGCACGGTGAGGCGATCGACGTCGGCCGGCAGGACGAGGACGCGATAGCGCATCCCGCTCGGCAGCACGATGCGTCCGCCCACCACGCGCGTGTTGCCGAGCAGCACTTCGGCGTCGATCCAGTCGTAGCCGTAGCCCGCAGGCGGCGCGGGAGTGACGGGCTTCCAGTACGGCACCGCGTTCGGCGCGCCCTCGCCGTAGAAGTACGCGAGGTCGGCGACGTAGCTGCCCTGCTGCGCGAGGTACGACAGTCTCGCGAGGTAGGTGTTCCACGCCACCGACTGCGCGGCCCACGTGTTGTTGCGCGTGTAATGCTGGCCGAAGAAGCCGAGCGTCATGCCGGGGGAGTGCGCGTCGTCGACGAACGGCTGGTGCACCGAGGTGTGAATGACGAAGCGGTTGATTCCCGTGGCGAGCGCGCGGTCGGCGAGGCGCTTGAGATAGAACGGCGATTGCGCGAACGCCGGCACGATCGGCGGCGGCATGGTGGTGAACGACTCCGCGGCGACGATCGGCTTGCCGTAGATGTGCGCCGCCGACGCCGCCTCGCGCATGTCGGCGATGTGATGCGGCCCGTCGTCCTGGCCGGGACCCGGCGTCCAGAACTCGGCCATCGGGATCGTGACGCGTCCCTTGTCCTGCAGCCCCTCGCCGCTCGTGGGGAATTCGGCGCCCATCGCTTCGGCGTAGAGGCCGAGGCCCTGGCGACGCAGCGCGTCGGCGGCGGTGCCGTAGTGATTGTCGGCGAAGAGGTCGGCGATGGTGCGGCGGAAGTCCCAGAGGAATCGATCGCTCTGCTCGGCGCTGCCGACGACGAACCCCGCGAGCACGGGGAGGTAGGGCGTGGGATCGTAGCCGCGCCGCGAGCGGAACTGGGCGATCATGTCGTCCGTCCAGTTCTCCATCCCCGCCTCGTAGCTGTCGAGCAGGAGGTAGCGGAAGCTCCTGCCGTAGTACGGGCCGAGCGCGCCGCGGATCTGGTCGGTGTAGTGCCGGAAGTACGACGCGACGTGCGCGCGGTTCAGCTTGTCGACCTCGAACCCCGTCGCTTCGGGCGACGCGGGATGGTTCTTCGTGCCGAGCAGCGACCAGCCCATGCGGAGCACGACCCAGCGGCCGGCGGGCACGTCCCAGTCGAGCGTGCCGTCGGCCTTCATGCGAGAGCCGAGGTCGATCACGTCGCGCACGGGCGTCGCCGCCATCGCGGCCGGCGTGGCGATGGCGGGCCCGTAGTCGACGATGTTGCCGTACTGCGCCTTCTCCTGCCAGCGGTTCACGCGCGGCTCGTCCGTGAGCTCGAGCTCGGAGATGGCGATCCCCTTCGGCGCGGGGATGCCGAGCGACGCGCCGAACGGGCTGGGCGCCGGCTTGTCGAGCACGATGCGCCACGCACGCGCGGTCGCCGGCGCGAAGGTGTAGGTGCGGACGGGAAAGTGGTGCACGGGGTGTCCGGGGCCGGGCAGCGTGGCGCGGGTCGTCCAGTGCTGGCCGTCGTCGCTCGACTCGAGGCGTCCGTTCGGGATCGGCGGCGTACCGACGAACTGCATCGCGGGCGCGCCGGCGAAGGTGAACGCCTGCGCGCGGAACGGCTGGTCGAAGTCCAGGCGCAGCCACGTCTCGTTCGCGCCGTCGGGGACGCCGAGCGTGATCGACTTCGCGAGATCGCCATCGGTGAGCGTCGCCGCGTCGACGTCGCCGGCGGCGGTGGTGATGCGCGGTCGCGCGTCTGCGCTCGACGCGCCGTCCGGGAGGCGCAGCGCGAAGACCTTCGTGTCGGCGTAGTGTGTCGGATCCGGCGCGGGCGGCGGCTCGGGCGGCATCGGCTTCGCACCGGGAAGGCCCTGCTCGGCGGGGAAGTCGAGGGCCGGTGCGTCGTGCATCCCCTGGAAGGGCCCGTTGTTCGACGGAGGCGCGGGAAGCGTGCCGGTGAACCGCCGCGGTCCGGAGATGCGCGTCTCGCTCCACACGACCTTCTTCATCGCCTGTTCGGGCGTCACCCACGGTCCGCCCGTCTCGCTCCAGCCGCCGCTCGCGGCCATGGTCATCTCGAGGCCGAGCCGGTCGGCTTCGGCGGCGGCGTGTCGGAAGGCGTCCTTCCACTCCGGCGTCATCCAGACGAGCCGCCGATCGACGAACTGCGGCGTGCCGAGCGAGCCGTCGAACATCTGCATGCCGCCGATGCCGACGCGCTTCATCCACTCGAGGTCGGCGGTGACCCCTTCCTTCGTCACGTTCCCGTTCATCCAGTGCCACCAGACGCGCGGCTTCGCGGCGTCCGGCGGCACGGCGAAGCCGCGCGCGAGCGCGCCCGTGGACGTCTGCGCGGCGAGGGGGCTCGCCGTCGCGGCGAGCATGACGAGGACGGCGACTCCCGCCCGCGCCGCTCGGCCGATCACCGCGGCAGACTCGATCCGGACACGACGAGGAAGCGAGCAGGATGACATGGCGAGCCGGTATGGCGGGTTGGGCAGCGGGCGACGAGCCGAACCTATGGTCGGCTCACTCGCCGACAAGCCTTGCGGAGCGTCCTCGCTTCGCTCCGCGCTTCGCGTGACGGAGACCGAGGCGCGCGGCATCCGCGGACTCTTCCGCCGGACGCGTGCTAGTTTGGGCGTGAAAGCTGCCTCGGGCGGTCGGACGAGCGCCAACCGGCGCCGGAATCCGAGCCCACGTCACCAGCGAGCGCCATTGCCCGAATGAATGCACTGCGAGCAGGTCGCAGCAGGCTCTTCTCACGCCGCCGTGCGCCGATCGAGGACGTTCTCGCCGGCCCGATCCGCGGCGAGCTGCTCGGCGCGGAGGGACTCGCGGAGCGCGCGCGCGCCATCGCGAGGACGCAGGTGCTGCGGGGGCCGGGCCAGTCGGGGCAGCGCACACCGCTGCTGACGCGGCTTCAGGTGACGCGGCGGGTGCTCGAGGAGGCGCACGCGCGGCTCGTGGCGGCGTCCGACGCCGACGTCGACGTCGGACCGGCGGGCGAGTGGCTGCTGGACAACTATCACGTGATCGAGGAGCACGTGCGCGAGGTTCGCGAGAGCCTCCCGCACGGGTACTACGGCGAGCTGCCCGAGCTCGGCGCCGGCACGCTGGCCGGCTACCCGCGCGTGTACGAGATCGCGGTCACGCTGATCGGGCACACGGAGGCGCGGATCGACAGCGGGAACGTGGAGCTGTTCGTCGCCGCGTTCCAGGAGGTCGCGAATCTCTCGATCGGCGAGCTGTGGGCGATGCCGGCGATGCTGCGCATCGGGCTCATCGAGAGCGTGCGCCGCATGGCACTGCGCACGACGCAACGGTTGTCGGAGGTGGAGAGCGCGGACCGGTGGGCGATCCGCGTGCTCGAGGAGGGGACGGACGAGGGAGCCTCGGGCGCGGTCGCGCTGAGCGACTTCGTGGAGCACCACCCGCCGTTCACGCCGGTGTTCGTCACGCACTTCCTGCGGCGAATCCGGCTCGCCGAGCATCCCGCGCCGCTCGCCTGGCTCGAGCCGTGGATGAGCGAGGAGGGGGTGAACCCCGAGGACGCCGCGACCCGCGCGAGCGAGCGGCTCGCCCTCACGCAGGTGATGACGGCGAACAGCATCACGAGCCTGCGCGCGGTCGGGCGGCTGGACTGGAAGACGTTCGTCGAGCGGCAGAGCGTCGTGGAGAAGGCGCTGCGCCGGGATCCGGCGGGCGTGTATCGCGGGATGACGTTCGCCACGCGCGACCGGTACCGGCACGTCGTGGAGCGCGTGGCGAAGCGCACCCAGTTCACCGAGCTCGCGGTGGCGGAGATCGCGCTCGATCTGGCGCGGGCGGGCGCGCGCGCGGCGCCGAACGATGCCGCGCGGGGTCACGTCGGCTACTACCTCATCGACGACGGCCGCGACGCGCTGGAGGCGGCGACGGACTACCGGCCCGCCCCGGGCGAGGCGCTGCACCGATGGGTGCTCCGGCATCCGAACCTGACCTTCTTCGGCGGCATCGCGACCGGCGTCACGGCAGCGCTGTGGGCCGTGTTCTGGCTGGCGGGCATTCACGCCGGCTTCGCGTCCGCGGTGTGGGTGACGATCGTGCTGCTCGCGTTCATCCCGGCGACGGAGATCGCGATCGGCGTGATGCACCAGCTCGTGACGTCGTTCCTCGCGCCGGACAAGCTGCCGAAGCTCGACTTCTCCGGGCCGGCGGGGGTGCCGCCGGAGTTCCGCACGGTCGTCGTGGTGCCGACCCTGTTCGGCAGCGTGGACGCGGTGCGCGAAGCGCTCGAGAACATCGAGGTGCAGTTCCTCGCCAACCGCGAGGCGCACATCCACTTCGCCGTGCTCAGCGACTTCACGGACGCGGCGACGGAGACGGTGGAGGGAGACGACGCGATCGTCGCGGCCGCGGTGGACGGCATCCGCGCGCTGAACGAGCGCTACGCGCAGGGTCGCGAGGACGAGTTCTACCTGCTGCACCGCTCCCGCCGGTGGAATCCCGCCGAAGGGGTGTGGATGGGGTGGGAGCGCAAGCGCGGGAAGCTGGCGGAGTTCAACCGGTTCCTGCGCGGCGCCGCCGGCGCGTTCTCCTCGGTCGTCGGGAACGTGGAGCTGCTGCGCGGCGTCCGCTACGCGATCACGCTCGACGCGGACACCGTGCTGCCGCCCGGGGCGGCGGCGCTGCTCGTCGGCGCGATCGCGCATCCGCTCAACCGCGCCGTCTACGATCCGGCGCTCGGCCGGGTGGTGCGCGGGTACGGCATCCTGCAGCCGCGAGTCGGCGTGTCGTTGCCGAGCGCCTATCGATCGCGGTTCGCGGCGATCCACTCGGGGCATCCGGGTGTGGATCCGTACACGACGGCGGTGTCGGACGTGTACCAGGATCTGTTCGGCGAGGGGAGCTTCACCGGCAAGGGGATCTACGACGTGGACGCGTTCGAGGAGGCGACCCATGGACGCTTCCCCGAGAACACGCTGCTGTCGCACGATCTGATCGAGGGGAGCTACGCGCGCGCCGGGCTCGCGACGGACATCGAGGTCTACGACGACTATCCGTCGCGGTACATGGCGTTCGTGCGCCGCAAGCACCGCTGGATCCGCGGAGACTGGCAGCTCCTTCCCTGGCTCGGCGGCGTGGTGCCGGGCCCCGACGGGCCCGAGCCCAACCGGCTCTCGCTCCTGTCGCGCTGGCGGCTGCTCGACAACCTGCGGCGCAGCCTCGTGGAGATCTCCACGCTGCTGTTCATCGTCGCCGGCTGGACGGTGCTTCCCGGCTCGCCGCTCCGGTGGTCGGTGCTCGGACTGCTGGCGATCTCGGCGCCGTGGATCGTCGCGCTGCTGCGCGCGCTGGTCAGTCCGCCGCTCGACAAGTCGTGGCGGGCGTACTACGCCGCCGTGTGGAACGACGTCCTGACGAGCGCGCGGCAGGTGGCCGTGGTGGTGACCTTCCTCGCGCACCAGGCGTGGATCTCGGCCGACGCGATCGTGCGGACGCTGTGGCGCACGCTGGTCTCGCGGCGGCATCTGCTCGAGTGGCAGTCGGCGGCGCAGGTGGAGCGCGTGATGCGCGGGAGCACGCGCGACGTCTGGCGCATGATGTGGCCGTCGGTGGCGATCGCCGCCGTGGCGCTGCTGATCGCGGCGTCGCACGTGGCCGGCGGGTCGATCGGCGACGAGTGGCGCCTCGCCGCGGCGACGCTCCCGCTCGCCGGACTGTGGATCGCCGCACCGGCGGTCGCGCGCGCGCTCAGCGCACCGGCCGTCGCGCGCCGGCGCCGGCTGGGGCCGGAGCGCCACGCGCTCGCGCTGCGCTACGCGCGCGCGCACTGGAAGTTCTTCGAGGAGTTCGTCTCGAAGGACACGAACTGGCTCGCGCCGGACAACTTCCAGGGCGATCCGGAGCCGGTGGTGGCGATGCGCACGTCGCCGACGAACATCGGCCTGCAGCTCCTGGCGACGGTGAGCGCGCACGACCTCGGCTTCATCCCGCTGGAGCTGATGGCCGAGCGCGTCGAGCAGGTGTTTCGATCGCTCGAGCGCATGCGGCGGTTCCGCGGCCATTTCTACAACTGGTACGACCTCCACGATCTGCGCGTGCTGGAGCCGGCGTACATCTCCACCGTGGACAGCGGGAACCTCGCCGGCCATCTCATCGCGCTCGGGCAGGCGTGCCTCGCGCTCGCCGCGAAGACGCCGGACGCGACGCTCGCCGCCCGGCTCGAGGCGCTCGCGCATCAGGCAGGGGCATACTCGGAAGCGATGGACTTCCGCTTCCTCTACGAGCGCGACCGCGAGCTGTTCGCGATCGGGTATCTCGAGAGCACGCACACGCTGGACGGGTCGTCGTACGATCTGCTCGCGTCGGAGGCCAGGCTGGCGAGCTTCGTCGCGGTCGCGCGCGACCAGGCGCCGGTGGAGCACTGGTTCCGGCTCGGACGGACGCTCACGCGCGCCGCGGGCGAGACCGCGCTCGTGTCGTGGAGCGGTAGCATGTTCGAGTACCTCATGCCCGCGCTCGTGATGCGCGCGTTCCCGATGACGCTGCTCGACCAGAGCTACCGGGGGGCGGTGCGGCGGCAGATCGCGTATGCGGCGGCCCTCGACGTGCCGTGGGGAATCAGCGAGAGCGCGTACAACCTGCGCGACCGGCATCTCACCTATCAGTACCGCGCGTTCGGCGTGCCGGATCTCGCGCTCAAGCGCGGGCTCGCACGCGACCTCGTGATCGCGCCGTACGCCACGGCGCTCGCCGCGATGGTCGAGCCGGAGAGCGCGATCGACAATCTCCGCGTCCTGGAGCGGAAGGGCGCGTTCGGGGAGTTCGGCTTCCACGACGCGCTGGACTACACGCGCCCCGATCCGGATTCGCGATACGCCGTGGTGAAGAACTACATGGCGCATCACGTCGGCATGAGCCTCGTGGCGCTCACCAACGTGCTGTCGAGCGACATCTGGCGAAAGCGGTTCCATGCCGACCCGCTCGTCCGCGCGGCGGAGCTGCTGCTGCACGAGCGGATCCCGCGGCGGCTCGTGTTCCAGCCGGCGCGCGCCGACGACGCCGAGCAGGCGCTCCCCGCGGCGGAGCTCGAGCGGCCGGCCGTGCGCGAGATCGACAGCCCGGACACGCCGCAGCCGCGTGTCGCGCTGCTCGGCCACCTGCCCTACACGATCATGGTGGACAACCGCGGCAGCGGGTACAGCCGGTACGAGGATCTCGACGTCACGCGGTGGCGCGCCGATGCGACGATGGGCACGACGGGCCAGTTCTGCTACGTGAAGAACGTCACGGCGGGACGGACGTGGAGCGCGGCGTTCCAGCCGGTGTGCGCGCCGGCCGACGCGTATCGCGCACACTTCGCCACCGACCGCGTCACCTTCCACCGGGTGGACGGCGACGTCGAGACGCGCACGGAGATCACGGTCGTGCCGGCCGACGCGGCGGAGGTGCGGCGCGTGACGGTGACGAACAACGGCGGCGGGGGCTGCGAGGTCGAGCTGACGAGCTATGCGGAGGTCGTGCTCGCGCCGCCCGACGCGGATCGAGCGCATCCCGCGTTCGCCAACCTGTTCGTCGAGACGGAGTGGCACGAGTGGTGTTCGGCCGTGTTCGCGACGCGGCGGCCCCGGTCGGCGAACGAGGCGCGGTTGTGGGCGGTGCACGTCGCCGCGGTGGAGGGCACTCGCGTGGGCGCGGTGACGTGCGAGTCGGATCGGGCGCGATTCGTCGGCCGCGGGCGCTCGGTGCGGCGGCCGGTCGCGCTCGAGCCCTCCGCGGATGGGCCGCTCTCGGGCACGACGGGCGCGGTGCTCGACCCGATCGTCGCGCTGCGCGTTCGCGTACGGCTCGAGCCGGGCGAATCGGCGACGGTCGCGTTCACGACGCTCGTGGCGCCGACGCGCGAGCGCGCGTTCGAGCTGGCGGACCGCTACGACGATCCCGCCGCGGCGCGGCGCGCGCTCGAGCTCGCGTGGACGATGGCGCAGATCGAGCTGCGCGAGCTCGACATCACACCGGCCGACGCCGGCGTCTACCAGGACGTGGCCGGCCATCTCTTCTACGCCGACCCCACGCTGGCCGGCAGCGTCGAGGAGCGCACGAGGAACCGCGGCTCGCAGCCGCTGCTGTGGAGCGCCGGCCTCTCCGGCGACTGGCCGATCCTCCTCGCGCTCGTCGATTCGCCGGAGGGATTGCCGACCGTCCGGCAGTTGCTCGCGGCGCACCGCTACTGGCGCCGGCGCGGCATGACGGTGGATCTCGTCGTGCTCGACACGCGGCCACCGTCCTACATGCAGGAGCTGAACAACCGGATCACGAGCACGGTGATCGACTCGAGCGAGGCCGGCGTGCTCGATCAGCCGGGCGGCGTGTTCATCAGGCGCGCGGAGGGACTCGCGCCCGACGTGCTGCTCATGCTGCACGCGACGGCGCGCGTGCACATCGAGTGCGACGGACGGTCGCTCGGCCGCATCCTCGAGACGTCGCCGCAGCGCGCCGCGGCCGAGGCGAGCGCACTGCCGTCGGAGCCGCCGCTGCGCTGGTCGGAGCGCAGCACGCCGCAGGTCGTGCGCGCGATCCGGCGCGTGACGTCACGGCTGCTGGAGCGCGCGCCAGGCGCGCACGACGACGAACACGGGCCGGCGCCGGACGAGCCTCGCGCCACGCGCGCCCAGCAGCCGGACACGCCCGCCGCCGCGCCGCCCGCCGCCCCGCTCGCGTTCGACAACGGCATCGGCGGCCTCACCGACGCGCTGGACTACGAGATCCGGCTGCACGACACGCTCGTGCCTCCCGCGCCCTGGACGAACGTCGTCGCCAATCCGTCGGCGGGATTCGTCGTGAGCGAGCGAGGCACGGGATTCACGTGGGCGGAGAACAGCTACTTCTACCGGCTCACGCCGTGGCACAACGATCCGGTGACCGATCCGCCGAGCGACGTGCTCTACCTCCGCGACGAGGTGAGCGGAGAGTTGTGGAGCGCGACGCCGGCGCCGATCCGCCACCCGACGCCGTACACCGTGCGCCACGGCGCCGGCGTCTCGACGTTCGAGCACGAGCACACGGGCATCGCCTCGCTGCTCACGCTCGGCGTCGCGCCGGAGGATCCCGTGAAGCTGTCCCTGCTCCGGATCACGAACCGGAGCGGGCGCCTGCGCCGGCTGTCGGTGACGGCGTACGTCGAGTGGACGCTCGGCGTGCTGCGCGAGCACACCCGGCATCAGGTGCACACCGCGTTCGACGCCGGACGGCGCGCGGTGCTGGCGCAGAACACCTTCGATCCGCAGTTCGCCCAACGGATGGCGTTCCTCGCGGTGAGCGAGCCGGTGGCCGCGCACACCGCCGACCGGCGCGAGTTTCTCGGGCGCAACGGCACCTGGTCGAGGCCACGCGCGCTGGACCTCCACGGCGCGCTCTCGGGGCGCACCGGCGTGGGGCTCGACCCGTGCGGCGCGCTCCAGATGGTCGTCGAGCTCGGACCGGGCGAGTCGCGCGAGATCGTCGTGGCCCTCGGCGCCGGCGCGAACGAGCAGGAGGGACTGCGGCTCGCCGAGCGATACGCCGACGCCGCCCGGGCGCGCGACGCCGTGGAGCAGACGGTCGCGCACTGGCGGCGGCGGCTCTCCGCGATCCAGGTGTCGACGCCGGAGCCGTCGTTCGACGCGATGGTGAACCGGTGGTCGCTCTATCAGGCACTCGCCTGCCGGATGTGGGCACGGTCCGCGCTCTATCAGTCGAGCGGTGCATACGGCTTCCGCGACCAGCTTCAGGACGTGATGGCGTTCGTATACGCCGAGCCGGCGATCTCGCGGGAGCACATCGTGCGCGCGACCGGCCGCCAGTTCGTCGAGGGGGACGTACAGCACTGGTGGCATCCGCAGAGCGGACGCGGCGTGCGGACGAAGTTCTCGGACGACCTCGCGTGGCTGCCGTTCGTCGTCGACCACTACGTGCGCACCACGGGCGACGCGAGCGTGCTGGACGAGATCGTTCCGTTCATCACGATGCGCGAGCTCGGGCCCGACGAGCACGAGGTGTACGACCTCCCGCAGGTCTCCGACGAGCAGGCGAGCGTCTACGAGCACTGCCTGCGCGCGCTTCGCCGCGCCACGACCACTGGCGCGCACGGGCTCCCGCTGATGGGCATCGGCGACTGGAACGACGGGATGAACCGGGTCGGCGTGGACGGGCGCGGCGAGAGCGTCTGGCTCGCCTGGTTCCTCATCACGACGCTGCGGCGATTCGCCGAGCACGTGGATGCGCGCCACGACGCCGCCGTCGCCACGGAGCTCCGCGCGAAGGCCGACGCGTACGCGACGGCCGTGGACGCGCACGCCTGGGACGGCGCGTGGTACCGGCGCGCCTACTTCGACGACGGCACGCCGCTCGGCTCGGCCGAGAACGAGGAGTGCCGGATCGACGCGATCGCGCAGAGCTGGAGCGTGCTCTCGGCGGCGGGTGAGGCAGGACGGCGCGAGACGGCGATGCACTCGTTCGAGGAGCATCTCGTCCGCAACGACGCGCGGCTCCTCATGCTGCTCACGCCGCCGTTCGACCACACACCGCACGATCCCGGGTACATCAAGGGCTACCTGCCCGGCGTGCGCGAGAACGGAGCGCAGTACACGCACGCCGCGCTGTGGAGCGTGCTCGCCACCGCGCTGCTCGGGCGAACCGATCGCGCGTTCGAGCTGTTCCAGTACGTCAATCCGCTCATGCACGCGCGCACGCCGGACGACGTCGCGACGTTCAGGACGGAGCCGTACGTCGTCGCCGCCGACGTCTACACCGCGGAGGGACAGCTCGGCCGTGGCGGCTGGACCTGGTACACCGGCTCGGCGGCCTGGCTGTATCGCGTGGCGCTCGAGACGATCCTCGGCTTCACCAAGGAGGGCGACCGGCTGACGCTGCGGCCGCGGGTGCCGCGCGGCTGGGCGACCTATTCGATCTCCTACCGGTTCGGCGGGACCGAGTATCGGATCCGCGTCGAGCTCGCGCGGGAGGGCGCCGCGAAGGCGCCGGCCGAGGTGACCGTCGACGGCCGGCGCGTCGACGGCGAGTCGATCCCGCTCGTGGACGACGGCACGCCACACGACGTCGTGGTGCGAACGACGACGGCCGCCGGCTGATCGCCGGCGGCCGCGGGTCGTACCGTCGAGCGAGCAGTCAGCGCGAGCCCGTGCTCGACGTGGCGGCCCCGTTCGAGCCCGAGCCGGGCACGAACGTGGCCGTCAGCGCGATCATCATGAGCTGCTGGCCCTTCGCCTGGTCGTTCCTGAACACCAAATAGACGTCGTGCACGCCGGTGGCCGGCTTCAGCGCGGCACGGAGCTGCACGGGCGGCGCGTTCTGGCCTGCGACCGGCTGCGCCATCTCCGTCTCGCCGAGCAGCGGGCCGGTAGCCGAGTCGGCGTGCACTTCCACCTTCCCGCCGATCGCGCCGTACTGCGACGGCACCATCGCCGTGATGACGACGGCTCCGATCCCGGTGAGATCCAGCTCGTCGAGCCGCGCCCACGAGCCGGACTTGCTCGGCATCGTCATCGCGACGGGGAACTGCGGCACCTGCATCTTCGACGTGCCCTCGCCGACCTCCCCCGTCGCGATCACGATGGTCGGAGCGCGGAGCACGAGCGTCTTCTCCGTCGTCGCGCCCGGCAGGCCGTTCGCGCCCTGGTCGGTGTACGACGCGCGCAGCACGACCGCGCCCTGCGGCGGCTGCCCGTCCGCCGACTGCGCGGCGGGCGGCGTGTACTCGCCGCTCGGCGGGAGGGACGGAGCGGACGCGCGCTGGCCGAGGCCGAGGATGTACGCGACCATCTTCTGCGCGTCTTCCTCGGCGAGCTGCGGGTGCGGCGGCATCATGACCTCGCCCCAGACGCCCGAGCCGCCGCTCTTCACTTTCTTCACGAGGCGCGCCATCGCGTCGACGTCGCCACGGTATTTCTGCGCGACCGCCGTGTACGACGGGCCGATCGACTTGCGATCGAGCTGATGGCAGGCGAGGCAGTCGCTCCCCTGAATGAGCGCGAGCCCTTCGGCGTGCGGCGTCGCCGGCGGCGCGCGATGTCCGGCGGCGGGCGCCTTGCTCGCGTCCGGCGGGCCATCCTTCAGGTACTCGGCGGTGACGGTCACGCGGTCGGGCCGGATCTTCCCGTTCTCGAGCGAGCCGTCCTCCCGGTCGCTCACCTTCACCGCGTAGCGGATCGGCTGCCCCGGAAAGAAGAACGACCGATTGCCGCCGGCGATGGCGACGTCGACCTGCGGCGGCTCGTTGCCGGCGACGATGTGGAGCGTGTCGGAGGCACGCGCGCCCTTGGCGTCGGTCACGGTGAGCGTCGCCGTGTACGCGCCGGGTCGGGCGAACGTGTAGTCGGCGCTCGGCGTGGTGAGGCGCACCGGAGCACCGCTCTTCCCCGTGATCGTCCAGGCGTAGCGCAGCGCGTCGCCGTCGGGATCGGCCGTGCCCTTCGACGAGAGCGCGACGTGGAGCGGCGTCGGGCCGGCGTCTCTGTCGGCCGACGCGACGACCACCGGCGCGCGGTTGCCGCCGTTGTACTCGATGCGCACGAGCCGCGCGTCGGGATTGCCCTGGAACCAGCCGGTCCCGTACTCGAGCATGAACAGGTCGCCGCTGATCGGCGAGAACTCGAGCTCGATCGGGTTGCTGAACTTCTGACTCGGGAGGAAGCGCTCCATGTCCACCAGCTTGCCAGTGGAGTCGAGCGTCACGGCCATGATCCAGCCGCGCATCCACTCGTAGGCGAAGAAGCGATTGTCGTAGTACGCGGGGAAGGCGCGCGGCGCATTCCGGAAATCCGCGCGATGGAACACCGGCCCCGCCATCGCCGCGCGGCCTCCCGATCCGAGGAGGGGGAAGACGTCGGACTTGTCGGACGGATACCAGATGAGCGCCTTCTGCGCGGGCGGCAGATCGCGCAGGCCCGTGTTGTTCGGCGACTCGTTCACCGGATGCGCCGGATCGAACTGCGCGCCCGGCGTGCTCGTGGCGAAGTCGTAGTCGTAGTACGCCTTGTTGTCGCCGACGAAGTAGGGCCAGCCGAAGTTGCCGGCGTGCGTGGCGACGTTCACCTCGTCCTGGCCGGCGGGACCGCGCTGCGCGGAATCCTTCGGCGCGTCGGGGCCGACGTCGCCCCAGTAGAGCCATCCCGTGTGCTTGTCGACCGAGAGGCGATAGGGATTGCGATGCCCCATCGTGTAGATCTCGGGGCGCGTCTTCGCCGTGCCCTTCGGGAAGAGATTTCCCTCGGGGATCGTGTAGGTGCCGTCGGGCTCGGGGTGGATGCGCAGGATCTTCCCGCGCAGATCGTTCGTATTCGCCGACGACTTCTGCGCGTCCCACGGTCCGCGGCCGGGCCGCTCGTCGATCGGCGCGTAGCCGGTGGCGTGCGGATTGGAGTTGTCGCCGGTGGAGAGGAAGAGATTCCCGTGCGCGTCGAACGCCATCGAGCCGCCGGTGTGGCAGCACTGCTCGCGCTGGGTCGGGATCTCCAGCATGATCTTCTCCGACGCGAGATCGAGCGCGTCGCCCTTCATCGTGAAGCGCGAGAGGCGGTTCTTCGGCTCGGCGCCCGCGGGGGAGTAGTACATGTACACCCAGCCGTTGCGCGCGAAGTCGGGATCGGCGGTGAGGCCGAGCAGCCCGTCCTCGGCGACGTCGCCGTTGTCGTACTTGAGGCTCACCGGGATCGTGGCGAGCGTCGTGATCTTCTTCGTCGCCGGCGACCACAGCTTCACCTCGCCCTTGCGCTGCACGAACAGGATTCGCTCGCCGGGCAGCACCGCGAGCTCGACCGGCTCGTTGAGTCCCTCGGCGAGGACGACCTTCGTGAAGCGGTTCTCCTCGGGGCGCGCCCGTGAGTAGTTCAGCGGCCTGGTGCCCATGGCGTACCGGATGCCGCCGAGCAGGTGCTTGAGGAAGAGCGGCTCGGCGTCGGTCGCCTCGGTGTGGCCCATGTTCGTGTACCACGCGCGGCCGCCGTCGTACTCGTGGTACCAGCTCATCGGGTGGTGGTCACCGTTGGTGCCGCCCTGATAGCTCTTCTCGTCGATGTCGACGAGGACGTGGATGTCGGGATTGATGTACTTGTAGTTGTAGAACTCGTCCTCGCGCTCCCACGTATCGGGAAATCCCTTCGTGGAGAGGTGCGTCTTGTCGAGCACGCGGAAGGTGCCCTTGCGCACGTTCGGGTTCTGCGGATGGCTCTGGAACCATGCGCCGGCGAGCTTGCCGTACCATGGCCAGTCGTACTCGGTGTCGGTGGCCGAGTGAACGCCGACCCATCCCCCCCCTGCCTGGATGTAGCGCTCGAGCGCGTCCTGCTGCACCGGATCGAGGACGTCGCCCGTGGTGCTCATGAAGACGACGGCGCGGTAGCGCTTGAGCGTCGTGTCGTTGAACGCGGTGGCGTCCTCGGTAGCGTCGACGTCGAAGCCGTTCTCGGCGCCGAGCTTCTTCACGGCGGCGATGCCCGTCTCGATCGAGGAGTGGCGGAAACCGGCCGTCTTGGAGAAGACGAGGACGCGCGGCTTCTGCTGCTGCGCGGGCCGGGAGAAGGCCAGGCCCGCCGTGACGAGCACGACGAGCGGGAGGACGACGGCGCGGAGCAGCGTGGAGAGCCGGACCATGTCGGGTGTGGTTGGGTGTGGCGAGCGCGGCGTGCATCTACGCGTTGGTGCCGAGTCGCGGGGACTCGGCACCAATCGGCGAGGCGTCGAACGAATTGTACAGAGCCGGCGCGCGAAGCGCCGATGGTGTTACGGCTTCGCGGGCGCGGCGGTGCCAGCGGGCGCGGCGGGTGCTGCGGGTGCAGCGGGTGCGGACGGCGAGGGGGCGTTCGGGGCGGGCTCGGCGGTGAAGGTGCCGCTCGCGTCGAAGGGCTTCACGGTGATGCTGCCCTCGAGCTTCTGCGCCGAGAGCTTGCCGGCGTAGATGATCGTGAGTGCCGTGCCCTGGTAGTCGCCGGCATGCTGGAAGGTGACGGAGTCGCCCTTCACCTCGCCGGTGATCGGCTCGGGGTGGTTGTCGGCGCCGACGGAGCAGACGCCGGTGATGGCGGTGCCGGACTGGTTGATGTCGCAGACCGTCTCGATCGGATTCCCGACGACGTCGCCCTTGATCTGCCAGCGGCCGGTGACGGAATCGGGTGCGGAGTGGAGGGCGGCGAGGAGCGTGAGGGCGAGCAGCATTGGCGAAGGGATTCTGGTGACTCGGTGAATCGGTGACGTCGTGACTCCGCGACCTGGTGACTCGGAGCCGGCGGCGCGAGGACCGGGGCCGCGGCTGTGCACGGGAAAGGATGCGATCGCGTGAGGGCGCGATTGCGAGCCGGCGGCGTGTGTGGTACGATTGCGAATGAACGCTCATTCAGCGGCTCGCTGAGTCTAGGCGCCCAGCGACTTCGCGTCAACTGCACGCACCACCTCCCGAATGGCCCCGACCGCCTCACCCCCCTCGCGACGGCACCACCACCGCCCCGCCGACAAGCGCCAAGCCATCCTCGACTCGGCCGTCCGGCTCATCGCGCACTCGGGACTTCACAACACGCCGATGTCCGCGCTCGCGCGCGACGCCGGCGTCGCCGCGGGAACGCTCTACCTCTACTTCCCGAGCAAGGAAGCGATGATCAACGCGCTCTACCTCGAGCTGCTCGAGGAGCGCGGCCGCGCAACCGCGGTCGCGCCGAGCATCGTCGCGACGGGCAAGCCGCGCGAGGGATTCGAAATGTTCTGGCACCGGCTCGCGCGCTGGCACCTCGATCACCCCGAGAAGGCGAACCTCATCCATCAATGCCAGGCGTCGTCGATCCTCACGGACGAGACGCGCGCGATCGAGCAGCGCATGCACGCCGAGGGGCTCGCGAACTTCGACGACGCGGTGGCGCGCGGCACCTTCCGGAAGATCTCCGTTCAGGTGTTCTGGGCGCTCGTGGCCGGCCCGATCTTCGTGCTCGCGCAGATGCGCGACACGGGCGAGATCGAGATCACCGACGCCCTGCTCGACGCGACGTTCGACGGCGTGTGTCGGAGCGTCGTGGCGTGACGCGCCTCCGCGCGCCGCGCGCGCCATTCCTGCCTCTCTGAACCGACCGATGGCGATCGGTTGGCGGCGCTGCTCGCCCGCGCGCCGCCAGCGGCGGGGCGGTCACCCGCCGCGCTTCTCCCCCGTCGTTCGCGCCGCGGCGTCCTTCACCGCGTCTTCCTCCCGTACCTCGTAGGCGAGGCTCTCCTCGTCGCGGAAGATCGTCGCGAGCGCGAGCGCCTTCCCGCCGCGATCGAACCGGACGGCGACGTCGTGCTTCGCGGGATCGCCGTCCACCGTCACGCCGTCCCACCGCTCGGCGTGACCGACGTAGTTGATGCTCACGTCGTAGTGCGCGCTCCAGAAGAAGGGGACGTCGTCGAACCGCTCGCCGGCGCCGAGGATGTTGCGCGCCGCCGCCTGGCCCATGCGCTGCGCGACGACCCAGTGCTCGACGCGGATGCGCTCGCCCGTGTGCGGGTCGGGCCAGCGCGCGATGTCGCCCGCGGCCCAGACGTTCGCCGCGCTCGTGCGGAGCTGCTCGTCGACGACGACTCCCTTGTCGAGCGTGAGCCCCGCCTGCTCCGCGAGCGCGAGCCGCGGCCGTACGCCGACGCCGATGACCACGAGATCCGCGGCGATGCGCGTGCCGTCGTCCAGCACGACGGCATCCTTCTCGATGCGCGCCGGCTTCCGGCCGAGGTGGAACTGCACGCCTTTCTCCTCGTGCAGCGCCCTGATGAAATCGCCCAGCGCGCGACCCATCACGCGCTCGAGCGGAACCGTTTCGGGCGCGACGACGTGGACGTCGAGCTCGCGCGCGCGGAGCGACGCCGCCGCCTCGAGCCCGATGAAGCTTCCGCCGACGACGACGGCTCGCTTCGCCCGCTTCGTCGCGGCGACGATCGCGCGGCTGTCGGCGAGCGAGCGGAGGTAGTGGACGTGCCGCTGGTCGCCGCCCGGCAGATCCAGGTGCACGGGCTCCGCGCCGGTGGCGAGGAGGAGCGCGTCGTAGGCGATCGGCTCGCGACCTTCGACGTCGAGGCGGCGCGCAGCCGGGTCGAGCCGCGTCGCGCGTGCACGTACGACGTCGATCCCGTGCTCGGCGTAGAAGCCGTCGGGGCGAAGGGGGATCCACTCCTCCGGCGCGTTCCCGGCGAGGTAGTCCTTGGAGAGGTTCGGCCGGTCGTAGGGCGAGGCGGTCTCCTCGTCGACGACCGTGACGCGTCCGTCGAAGCCGCAGCGGCGGAGCATCTCGGCGGCGGCGCTCCCCGCCGCGCCCGCGCCGACGATGACGACGTGGCGCGCGTTCGGCGCCGCGCCGCCGCGCTCGATGGGATACGACGGCGCGAGCGGGTCGCGCTCGACCTTCTCCGTGACGACGACGCGATCGCCGCGGCGCTCGGTGCGCCAGCACGCGACCGGATTGAGCGCGGGCGCGGCGAGCGCTTCGCCGGTGCGGAGGCTGAAGCAGGCGTGATGCCAGGGGCAGCGCACCGTGTCGCCGACGATCATCCCTTCGGCGAGCGGTCCGCCATAGTGCGTGCACGTCGCGCCGATCGCGACGAAGTCGTCCCCGACGCGCGCGAGGAGAACGGCCTCGCCGCCGGCGTGGCCGAGCAGCTTCTCGCCCGACTTCAGATCGGCGACGGCGATCCCATCGGCGAGATCGGGACCGGTGAGCGTCGTCTCGGCGTCACCCATCGCGGCCTCCGTCCTGTGCCTGCCCGCGCGCTCTCGTCAGCATGGCTTCTCCCTGGTTCACGATCCGTCCGACACGCTTCACGAACCGAGCCGGCTTCTCGCCGGTTCCTCGGCTCGCTCTCTCAATGTAGACGGCCCGAGCGGCGAGCCCGCGCGGGGTGGGGGCCGGCTCACGGCACCACGAAGTAGAACGCGAGCACGAACAGCGCATACACCGCCAGCAGGAGCACGCCCTCGAACCAGGTCGACTCGCCGTCCTGGGCGATCGCGTTGACGATGAAGGCGACGCTCGCGATGCCGATGAGCTCGAGCGGGTTGGCGAACACGAGATCCATCGGGCGGCCGACGAAGTACGAGATCAGCACGAGGAGCGGCGCGACCACCAGCGCGACCTGGATCGTCGAGCCCACCGTGAGCCCCATCGCGAGCGTCATCCGGTTCTTCCGCGCGAAGTAGACGGCCGAGACGTACTCCGACACGTTGCCGATCACGGCGAGGACGATCACGCCGAGGAAGAACGTCGTCACGCCGAGCGCGTCGGCGGTGCTCGTGAGCGCCTCGGAGACGATCTCCGCCTCCCACGCGACGAGCGTCGTCGCGCCGACCAGCACCGCGACGGAACGCCACACCGGCCACGTCGCGCCGGCGCCTGTCGGCGCCTCGCCGGACTTCGCCTCGCCGGCGTCGTCCTCCGCCGTCGCGAACACGTCGCGATGCGTGACGAAGGTGTAGACGAGGTTCGCGGCGTAGACGAGCAGCAGCACGACCGACACGCCGAGGCTCAGCCGCTCGTCGAGCATCGTCGTCTCGGCGGGCCCCACCGCGCGGTGTTCCGTGAAGCTGAACAGCGCCGGCATGAGCAGAGCGATCACGACGAGCATGAGGAGGCTCGACAACCGCCCCGCGCTGGCGCGGTTGAAGGTCTGGCGTGTCCGGCCCCACGAGCCGAAGACGATCGCCAGCCCGAGGCCGAGCAGGCCGTTGCCGAGGATCGAGCCGGTGATCTGTCCCTTCACCACGTCGGTGTGGCCATCGAGCAGGACGAAGATGGCGAGCAGCAGCTCGGCGACGTTGCCGAAGGTGAGGTTGAGCAGCCCGCCGATGGCCGAGCCGAGCGTGTGCGCGAGCTCCTCGGTGGCGCGCCGGATCCACTCCGCGAGCGGCACGATGGCGACGATCGCGGCGGCGAAGACGAGCAGCGGGCTGGCGTGGAGCAGGTAGGTGACGGCGAGCGAGACGGGGACGAGCAGCAGGAGCCAGGCGAAGATCACGCGCCCCCCTCCATCGTGAGCTCGTACGAGCGGACGCGCGCCGCATGATCGAAGATCTGCGACACGATCATCAGCTCGTCCGCGCCGGTGCTCGCGGCGAAGTCGGCGACGCCGCGCCGCACCGTCTCGCGCGAGCCGACGACGGTGCACGCGAGCATCTCGGCGACGGCGGAGCGCTCCATCGGTCCGAGCCGCTCTCCGTAGCCGGCGATCGGCGGCGGCAAGGGGCCCGGATTGCCGAAGCGCAGGTTGACGAACGCCTGCTGGAGCGACGTATAGAGCAGTCGCGCCTCGTCGTCGCTGTCGGCGGCGAAGACGTTGAGCCCGAGCATGACGTACGGTGTCGGATGCGTCGCCGACGGACGGAACTGCGCGCGATACACCTCCATCGCCTGCGTCATGAGGCGCGGCGCGAAGTGCGACGCGAAGGCGAACGGCAGCCCGAGCGCGGCGGCGAGCTGCGCGCCGAACAGGCTCGAGCCCAGGATCCACACGGGCACGTCGAGGCCCGCGCCCGGCACCGCGCGCACCACGGCACCGCCGTCGGCATCCTGGAAGTACGAGAGCAGCTCGACGACGTCGTGCGGAAAGGTCTCCGCCGCGGCGGGTCCACGCCGCAAGGCGCGCGACACCGCCTGATCGCTGCCCGGCGCGCGGCCGAGGCCGAGGTCGATGCGTCCCGGGAAGAGCGACTCGAGCGTCCCGAACTGCTCGGCGATCACGAGCGGCGAGTGGTTCGGCAGCATGATGCCGCCCGCGCCGACGCGGATCGTCGACGTGCCGGCCGCGACGTGGGCGATGACGACCGACGTCGCCGCGCTGGCGATGCCGGGCATGCCGTGATGCTCGGCGAGCCAGTAGCGGCGGTAGCCCAGCCGCTCGGCGTGGCGCGCCAGGTCGAGCGTGTTGCGCAGCGCCTCGGCGGCGCTCGAGCCGGCGACGATCGGCGAGAGGTCGAGGACGGAGAGGGGGATCACGATGCCGGAGCGGCGGCGCGCACCGCGTCGTCGTCGGGAGCGCGCACGGCCACGCCCTCCGGCGTCAGACGCGGAGCCGGCGGCAGCCCGGTCACCTCGAGGATCTCGCGCTCGTCGAGCGTCTCGCGCGCGAGCAAGGCGTCGGCGAGCGCGTCGAGCGCCGGCCGATGCGCCTCGAGCAGCCGGCGCGCCTCGGCGTGGCTTTCCTCGATGATGCGATGCACCTCGGCGTCCACGGCGCGCGCGGTCTCCTCGCTGAACCGCGGGCCGGTGCCCATGAGCCCCGAGTCCATGCGATTGAGGTACGGGTTCTCGCGCGGCGCGAGCTGCACCATGCCGAGCCGGTCGCTCATCCCCCAGCGCGTCACCATGTTGCGCGCGAGGCTCGTCGCCTGCTCGATGTCGTTCTCGGCGCCCGTGGTCCGCGTTCCGTAGACGACCTCCTCGGCGGCGCGGCCGCCGAGCATCCCGACGATCCGCGCACGCAGATACGACTCGGGGAAGTTGTAGCGGTCCGCGTCGGGGCGCTGGTAGGTGACGCCGAGTGCCTGGCCGCGAGGCACGATCGTGACGCGATGCACCGGATCGGCGCCGGCGACGACGAGCCCGAGGATGGCGTGGCCGCCTTCGTGATACGCGATGCGCTCGCGATCCTGACGGCTCATGAGGAGCGGGCGCTCGGGGCCGAGCACGATCTTCTCGAGCGCGTCGAGGAAGTCCGTCTGGTGCACGGCGTCCTGCTCGCGTCTGGCGGCGAGGAGTGCCGCCTCGTTGACGAGGTTGCGCAGGTCGGCGCCGGCGAGCCCGGGAGTCGCCGACGCGACCTCGTCGAGCCGCACGTCGGCGGCGAGGGGAACGCGGCGCGTGTGCACGCGGAGGATCGCTTCGCGCCCCTTCTTGTCCGGAAGGTTGACGACGACGCGCCGGTCGAACCGGCCCGGGCGCAGGAGCGCGCGATCGAGCACGTCGGGCTGGTTCGTGGCGGCGAGGACGATCGTCCCCTCGCTGCTGGAGAAGCCATCCATCTCGGTGAGGATCTGGTTGAGCGTCTGCTCCTGCTCGCTCGATCCGCCGAGGGCGACCTGGCCGCGTGCGCGGCCGATGGAGTCCAGCTCGTCGATGAAGATGATCGACGGCGCGGCCTCGCGCGCCTGCTTGAACAGGTCGCGCACGCGCGCGGCGCCGACGCCGACGATCATCTCGACGAACTCGGACCCGCTCATGGAAAAGAAGGGAACCCCCGCTTCGCCGGCCACGGCGCGCGCGAGGAGGGTCTTCCCCGTGCCCGGCGCGCCGACGAGCAGCACCCCTTTGGGCGCGGTGCCGCCGAGTCTGGTGTACTTCTGCGGATCGCGGAGGAAGTCGACGATCTCGACGAGCTCGGCCTCGGCCTCGTCGATGCCGGCGACGTCGGCGAAGGTGACGCGGTCCTCCTGATTCTGATCGAAGCGGCGCGCCGTGCTGCGGCCGAGCGCGCCGGTGAGCATCCCGCCCATGCCGCCCCCCGCCTTCGCCGCGCGGCGGAAGATCCAGACGTAGAGCGCGATGATGAGCAGCGTGGGGAGGAAGCTGTAGAGCAGGCTGGCCCACGTGTTCCCTTCCCCGATCGGCTCGGCGCTGATCTCGACGCCGTTGGCGATGAGGAGCGACTCGAGCCCGGGATCGGCGAACGACGGCAGCTCGGTGGCGAAGTTGCTCACCGGCTGCGGAGTGTGCGGTGTGCCCGACGTCTGCGCCGCGGCGGCCGAGTCGCGCGGCCAGGTGACGGGCTTCACGAACTTGCCGGTGATGCTCGCACCGCGGCTGTAGATCGCCGCGACGTTGTGGTTCGTGACTTCCTCGCGAAAGAGCGTGTACGGCACCTTCACCGGCCCCGGTTTCGAGGGAAAGAGGAACCGGGCGAGGAGCACGTTGACGAGCAGGATGAGCACGAAGGTGAGCCACGCGCGCCGCGGCGGCATGCGCTGCTCCGGCGCGTCGGCACCGTCGGGCCGCTGTCCCGCGCCCTGAGTCGGGGGCATCCGTTGTGGCACGGGCGGCAGGCCTCGCCGCTTCTGGTCCGGCTGTCGAGTGGCCATGCGTTCTCCTGACGCACATGCGGCGCCAGTGGAGCGGGAAAACCAGTGACTTGGTGACTTTGTGCTTTGGTGACTTGGTCGGTGACTTCGACTGAGCAGTCGAACCAAGTCACCGTGGTGGCGCGCCGAAGGTGACGTAGATGCACATTCAAGCGGAAGGGCCGGAGGGTCCGAGTCGATGCCTCCGGCCCCGACGCGGCGCCCCAAGAGCGTGGAGTCCGCACGGCGTGACTTGGATGGGCGCCAGTTGCCGGTGCCGTTCCGCTGCCCCAAGTCACCGACCAAGTCACCAAGTCACCAAGTCACCAAGTCACCGCATGCTCCCCCGCCTTCTCCTTCTCCTCACCGCCTGCTCCCTCGTCCACCCGCTCGGCGCGCAGACGCGGCCCACGCCGCCGACGCGCGATCCGCACGGCGCGGGGTACGTCGCCGCGACCGAGCTGGCCGACGGCGCGGTGCCGGCGCCGGACGCGACCGGCAGCTTCATCATCGGCGCGACGCACCCGGCGGCGCCCGAGATGAGCGTGCGCACGGACGTGCCGCACGGCACGATCCACCTGCTCGAGATGCGGTCGTCGGAGAGCGCGCGCTATCCGGGGATCGCGCGCGATTCGGGGACGTTCGGCACGCCCGATCCGCGCGACCCGGCGACGCTCGTGGTGACGACGAGCCATCCGGCGCCGTACACGCGACGCGTGGCGGTGTACGTGCCGGCGCAGTACGTGGCGGGCACGGTGGCGCCGTTCATCGTCGGCGCGGACGGACCCGACTCGCTGCTGTTCGTGGCGCTCGACAACCTGATCGCGGCGAAGCGGCTGCCGCCGATGGTGGCGATCTCGATCGGGAACGGGAGCGGCGACGCGCAGGGCAGCGAGCGCGGGTTGGAGTACGACACGATGTCGGGGCGCTACGCGGAGTTCATCGAGCACGAGGTGCTGCCGCTCGTCGAACGGCGCACGGGTGTGCGGCTGACGAAGGACCCCGACGGACGCGCGACGATGGGGTGCAGCTCGGGCGCGGCCGCGGCGCTGATCATGGCCTGGTATCACCCGGAGCTGTACCACCGGGTGCTGTCGTACTCGGGAACGTTCGTGAACCAGCAATGGCCGCACAGCGCCGAGACGCCGCACGGCGCATGGGAGTTCCACGAGCGGCTGATCGCCGCGTCGCCGCGCAAGCCGCTGCGGATCTGGATGGAGGTGGGCGACCGCGACCTGTACAACCCGAACGTGATGCGCGACGACATGCACGACTGGGTCGTGGCGAACGAGCGGATGGCGCGCGTGCTCGCGGATCGCGGCTACGACTATCAGTTCACCTTCGCGCGCAACGCGACGCACTGCGATCGCGCGGTGAAGCGGCAGACGCTGCCCGAGGCGCTGGAGTGGGTGTGGGGGGGGTACCGGTGAGGGGGGGGGGCGGGTGACTGCAACTGCCTGTAGGTAGTAGCGAGTAGCGGGTATCTGGTAGCGTGTGGCGAAGGCGGAGGGGTTCGTGCGCGGGACCGACCCTGCAACTGCTGGAACGCGGATCGGGCGGATGACTGCACGGATCGGGCGGATTGCCACTACGGGCCTGGACGCTCCTCGCGCCGGCCCGAAAGAGCATTCTCGCTCGCGCACCGATCTCGGCGCCGCAGCCAAGGGGAGCAGGCACGTTGGGAGTGTGGACGAGGAGGAACGTTGCGCCGGTGCATGGATCTCGACCCCGCTGCGAAAGAAGATCTTGGGGTCGTGGATGGAGAGGCGCGATGCGCCGGTACCTGGAGCGCGCGCCCCGAGAGGAGCGGATCCGCTCGATCCGTGCCGTCATCCGCCCGATCCGCATGAAGCGGTGGAGCCCCGGCGCACGAGGCCAGATGGCCACCCGCTACCGAATACCGCCTACTCGCTACTACCTACAGGCAGTTGCTCCTCCTGGGCGCGTAGCGCCAGACAGAACGTGCTGCCCTCGCCCACCCTGCTCGCCGCGGTGAGGTCGTCCACCCATGCCGGGGGCGAGGTCGCGGCTGATCGTGCGACCGAGTCCCGTGTCCTCCTGCGTGCGCGTGCGCGTGCGCCGCGTCGCGCTCGCGGCCCCGCGATTCGTCGCGCGCGGCCTGCATCCCGGATCGCCCTGGTGCCGTTCGTGACAATGGCCGGATCGTTCGATTCGCTACGCCGTACCACTCCTCGAAGCACGACGCCGGCGCCGCCGGCGACACACACTCAGCATTCGAGGACACGATCATGCATGGCAAGACGTTGACGTGGGCGCTGGCGCTCGCGCTCACCTTCGCCGCCACGGCCGGCGCGCAGGGTGTGGATCGTCAGGAGCGTTCCGCGCGCCCGGACCGCGCACAGCAGGACAGCACCTTCCGCCGCGGGCGCGGCGGCCCGGAGGGGATGCTCCTTCGCGGCATCACACTCTCGGCGGACCAGCAGCAGAAGCTGGCGCAGCTCCGCGAGAATGCTCGCAAGGAGTTCGCGGCGAACCGTCCGCGCCGTGACGGCGGGAACGGACCCGATGCCGGCCCCCGTCCACGCCGTGAACGCGGCGACACGGCGGCCATGGCTGCCCGTCGCGCCGAGATGCGGCAGCGCTTCGACGAGCGCATCGCCGCCGTGCGCGATATCCTGACCGCGGATCAGCGCACGCAGTTCGACAAGAACGTCGCCGAGATGAGGGCACACGTCGGCGCTCGCGATGGGGGACGGGGCGGGTGGAACGGCAACGGCCGGTAGGGGGTAGCGGGTAGCGAGTACTCGGTAGCGGGACACGGCACGGCCTCGGGAGGCAGACGCTTCCCGAGGCTGTTGCCGTTCTCTCGCTACCAGGTGCTCGCTACACACTACTACCTACCGGCCGTTGCACCTCGCCACTCACCGTCCATCCATTCCCGCCACCACGTACACCAGGCTCGCCGTGCCGTCCATGATGTATTCGTTCGTCGAGTAGTCCCCCCAGTCGTCGTGATAGACGATACGGCCCGTGTTGAAGCGGGCGTATTCGTCCGGCTCGTGGAGCTGGATGCCGAGGAGGTGCGAGTAGATCGACGAGTACACCGGGCCGTCGACCATGCCGCCGGTGAGGCCGCGCACGAGCGAGTCGGGGAGCTCGGTGTGCGGATCGCGCGGGAACACGCCGCCGCGCGGCACGCCGATCACGAACGAGGTACCCCAGGGATTCGTGCCGAAGATCCAGTCGAGCGCGCCCTGCTCGAGCTCGCGGAAGCGTGCGTCGCCCGTCATGCGGCGGTAGAAGCCCGCCTGCGTCGCGACCGACACCATGAGATCGTTCGAGCACCAGATGAACGGGATGCCGACGCGGAACCCGTTCGTCGCTCGGTCCGCCACGCGTGCGAGCCCGTCGCGGTAGTAGCGCGCGAGCTCGGCACGCCCCTGGGGCTCGGCGTGCGACCACGCTTCGTAGTGCGCGGCGTTGTGCCACGGGTACCACTGATAGTGGCGCGCGGTGTCGGCGCCCATCCACGGTTTCACCGGCTGGAGCCGCGCGTAGCCAAGCGCCTCGCGCGCGTAGCGCGGCTCACCGGTGAGCGCAGCGAGCATCGACGCGCCCAGCTCCATGTCGTCCACCCAGTCGTCCTCCTCGTAGAAGTACGGGGCGGTGCCGGGCGCGGTCTGGCACGCACCGGGATGGCCGGTGCCGAGCGCATACGCGGCGATCGCCTTGCGGCGCAGCGTGTCGGCGAACACGGGATCGATGCGCGCGAAGCGCTGCGCGCCGAGCGCGAACGCGGCGGCCATCTTGCCGGCCGTCGACGCATAGCCGGTCGCGCGGTTCTTGTAGCGGAAGAGTCCCTGCGGCTTGCCCGTGCACGGATAGACCGGACGCTCTCGCCCCTTCCCCCACCCGTAGTCCGAGCTGTCGGTGGTGATCAGGTCGAGGAACGCGTGGTCGCGATCGTCGCCGAGCTGGTTGAACATCGTGCTGTCGTCGGGATACATGCGCACGAGCCACTCGAGGCCGTGGCGCGCTTCGTCGAGCACGTCGGCCACGCCGTTGCGACCGGGCAGCCCCCTCGCGTCGAACGCGTCGGAGAAGACGCGAGGTGCGTCGCGCGACGCGGCGAGCAGGTGGTACGTCGCGGTGGCCGACGTCGCGACGTACTGGAGATAGTCGGCGGCGTCGGCCCATCCGCCGCTCACGGCGATGAACTCGCCGGTTCGGGTCGGATGATCGACGATGATCCCGTCACGCGTGTGGGCCGAGTCGCGGAAGAAGGGGTTGTACCCCGAGCGCTGGGTGCGCATCAGGTTGAGCAGCGTGTCGGCGAGCCCGCGGTAGACGTCCGCACCGACGCGCACGGCCGGCGAGCGGTACGCTCCCGCGCGAACGAGGTAGCGTCCCGGGCGGCGCAGCGCGGAGAAGTCGAGTCGCCACGTCTCGACGCAGGGCCCGAGCGCGCCGTCCCTGCGCGCCGCGAGCGGGCCGAGCACGGTGCGACCGCGCTCGTCCTCGACGGTGAACCGGCCGATCGCGACCGGTCGGATCGCGCAGACGACGGCGATCTTCGGGGCGGAGGGCAGATACCCGACCTGATTCACGCGAACGAACGCGGCGCTGTCCGTCGCCGATTGGCCGCGCGCGACGATGGCGTTCGCGCTGGCGAGGAGCAGAGCCGAGAGGAGAGTCGAGAGGCGCATGCGGAGACGGTACGTCTCGATGCGGTTCGGAGCCAGGAGTCCCCATCGACGGCGCGGACCGGGACTCGAGCGGCGAGCCCGTGTGGTGGTTTCCCTCACCGCCGCGCCGGCGGTACTGGCACCCGCGCGGACCACACGGTTGTTTGACGAATACTCCAATCGTGCACGCTTGCCAGGACGTGGCTCGGCCATGGGTCCTCAGGTGATCGATCCGGCACCCTCTCGAGTGGCGGACGCGCGCGCGGCGCGCGCGCCGGCGCGCGCGCCGGCGCTCGCGCCATGGCATCGGCGCGCGTGGTCGTCCGCGTCGGCCCTCCTGCCGCTGTGGATCCTCGTGCTCGCGCTCCTCGCGTCGGTCGCGATCCCGGCGCGCCAGACCTGGCTGATCACCAACCTGCTGCGCCAGACGACGGAAGTCGTCGAGCCCGCGAGGCGGCTCGGCGCGAGCATCCAGGCGGGGCTCGGCGAGGAGAACGAGATCCTGCGCCGCTACGCGACGAGCGGCGACGCGACGCTGCGCGGCACGTACCTGCTCCGCGCACAGGAGACCGACCGCGATCTCGCGTCGCTCCTGCGCCTCGCACCCGGGCTCGATTCGGTCGCGATCGCGCGCGTGCACGCGCTCGAGTGGCGCGTGCACGCCTGGCGCGCCGACGCCGCCGAGATCACCGCGCCTCCCGCCGACGGGAACGTCCGCTACGAGCTCGCCGCGGCGCAGGCGCGGCAGAGCGGCTACGAGGCCTGCCTGCGCGCGCTCTCCGAGTTGTCCGGCGCGCTCGCCGCCGCGTCGATGGACGATGCGATCGACATCCGCGATCGCGAGCAGATGAGTCTCGTCTCCAACGCGCTGCTCGTGCTCGGCGCGCTCGGCGCCCTTCGCGGCGTGCTGCTGCTCACGCGGCGCGTCCGACGACAGGCGCGCCGCGAGGCGGCGCTCCGCGAAGCGGCCGAGGTGCTGGCGGGCGCGTTCACGAGCGCCGACGTCTCGCAGCGCATCGCCGAGCTGGCGCTCGAGACGATGGGCGGAAGCGGCGCGTTCGTCGAGCAGATGGTGCCGCCCGAGGACGGCGAGCCGGCGAGCGTCGTCGTGCAGGCGGTCGCCGGGACGGGGATGCCGGACCCGGGCACCGTGTCGGCGTATCGCGGGTCGTACACGGAGCGCGTCGCTGCGCACGGCGCGTCGCTGCAGTCCTCGACGCGCGAGATCCATCGGCCCGTCGAGGTCTCCGACGCGGCCGAGCGCTCACACGGTCGTGCCATCACGGTGCCGTTGAGCGGCTCGCCGGATCGCATGGGCGCCCTGTACGTGGCGGCGCGCGAGGGCACCAGCTTTTCCCCGATCGACGTCGCGCAAGCCGGAGTGTTCGGCCACATCGCCGCACTGGCGTACGAGAAGGTACGGCTGTTCGACGCGGCGCACGCACGTGGCCGCGAGCTCGAGCAGGTGCTGCAGAGCCGGTCGCGACTCATGCGCGGCTTCAGCCACGACGTGAAGAACCCGCTCGGCGCCGCCGACGGCTACGCGGAGCTGCTCACCGAGGGCGTGTACGGCGAGCTGTCGCGCGACCAGCGCGAGAGCGTGACGCGGCTGCGCGACTGCATCCGCGGCGCGCTCGCGTTGATCGACGACCTGCACGAGCTGGCGCGCGTCGAGGCGGGCGCATTCGCCGTGGCGCGCGCGCCGGTCGACCTCGAGCTGCTCGTCGAGCGCCTGGGCGAGGAGTATGGCGCCGCCGCGCGCGCGAGCGGACTCTCGCTCGAGACGATTCTCGAGACGGGGCCATTCGTCGTCGTCACGAGCGACGTCCGCGTGCGGCAGATCGTGTCGAACCTGCTGTCGAACGCGATCAAGTACACCGACGCGGGCGGCGTCACGCTGCGGTTGGGCCGGCGCGCCGACCGCCGCTCCGACGACGAGCGGCCCTGGGTGGCGATTGCCGTGAGCGACACCGGGCCGGGCATCCCCACCGACAAGCTCGATCTGCTCTTCCAGGAGTTCAGCCGGCTGAACGAGGACGGAAAGCGCGGCGCCGGCCTCGGCCTCGCGATCAGCCGGCTCCTCGCGCAGGCGCTCGGTGGCTACGTCTCCGTGGAGAGCGAGCTCGGTCGCGGCTCGACGTTCACGCTGTGGCTGCCGGTGGGAGAGGGAGACGACGCCTCACCGGGCGCGACGCGCATCGTCGCGGCGGCACGATGGATCGAGTGATGCATGCATCCGACCGGGGCCGGCGCGCCCCGCGAGCAGAGACGAAAGGGGGAGACAGCGAGATGGATCGAGAACCGATGGAGCCACGCGGCGACCGCGACGACCGGGATCGCTCAGCGCGCGAATCGCCCGAGACTCGCGAGGAGCGCGCGCGGCATGCCACATCGCGAACGCCGCGCACCGACGACGTCGACGAAACGTCGGAAGACAGCTTCCCCGCGAGCGATCCGCCCTCGTGGACCGGGCTGCGACTCGGCGCGCCGAAGCCACCCGGCTGGCGCTCGCGGCGCGCACCGGGGTGACGCAGGGGTGGAGCGCCGCGCGCGGCGCTCCACGCCGGTCACGCCGCGGGCGTCTCCCGCGCTCTGGCCAGCCACGCGCCGAAGGCGCGCTTGCACCGGCTCGCGAAGCCGTCGTGCTGCTGCTGGAACGGGTCGATGCGCAGCCGGCTGCGTGACCGGTGCGCCGCGAGCGCCTCGCGGCGCGCAGCCGTTCCGGCGACCGTCGCCTCGACGGCGCTGCGCGCACCGCCCGGTGCGGCCGCCGGAAGGGGACTCGTGGATGCTTTCATCGTGGTACCTCGCCGTTGTGCGTGAGAGCGAGCGCCGGTATTCCGCCGGGCGAGGTACGCCGGGCAGACTGCCGCACGAGATGCAGTGTACGTCCCGACGTGAAGCGTGTCGCTGGTACGGCCGTCGCGCTCGATGGTACGCGCGAGTCATTGAGCGCACGCGCGCGCGAGACCACCCTTCGATCATCGCCATCAATCGAATCGAAGGGAGGAAGCCATGAGCGCCGAGCACCGGATGTCGCTCGAAGGAGGACAGGCCGCGATCCTCGTCGGTCGCGAGGACGCACTCCGCGGCCACGCCGAAGGGGAGCCCAGTCCCGCTCGGAGCCAGCACGACACGAATCGCGAGGGTCTCCGGCTCGGGCTCATCGTCGCGACCACCATCTGGGTGTTCATCGCCCTCGTGGATCTCGTCGCCGGCCAGCCGTTCCGGACCTTCGACCTCTTCGGCGGAGTGCTCGTCTTCACGGCGGTGCACTACGTCCTGAGCGTGCTGTACGCCGTGACGCTGCTGTCGACGATCCACGGCGCCGAACGCGCGCCGAGCCTCATGTACGCCTTCGGGTTCGGCCTCCTGTTCTCCGAAGTGGTATTCGCCTTCGTGACGGTCGCGTTCTCGAACGTCGGGCTGGGCGACCTCGCCTGGCTGCGGATCTTCGGGGCGAGCGTCCTCGGCGCCGTCGTGGCGGTCGCGCTGATCGCGCGCCACCATCCGCTCGCCACCCTGCTGCATCAGGCCGAGGCGGAAACCTGATCGAGCGGCGCCCGCTACTCGATCAGGCCGCGCCGCTGCGCATGGGTCACGGCCTCGAGCCGGCTGTGCGTGCGCAGCTTGCGGTTGATGTGATGCAGGTGATTGCGCAGCGTCTGCGGCGAGATGCGTAGCTCGCGGCTGACCGCCGCCGAGCTCGTCCCCTGCGCGAACAGCGTGAGGATGCGCCGCTCCTGATCCGAGAGCAGCTCCACCGGCGCGAGGTGCGGCTCGCCGCCGCTGAGGGACACGAGCTGCCGCGCGAGGTCGGTCATCCCCGCGACGAGGTGCTCGCGCCGGCGCCGGCCCGTCACGTCCCGCGCGAGGCGGACGAACAGCCGCGCGCCGGTGCGCCGGTTGTCGAACACGATCGTCGACACGTTCACCCAGACGTGCTCGCCGCCGCGGGTGCGGACCTCGAGATCGAAGTGGGGGATCCCCCCTTCCGCGCCGTCCCAGCGGCGGGTCGCCGCCTCCATCCCCCCCGACAGCGCGTCGGTGCCGAGCGCGTCGCGCGCCTGCAGCAGGTCGTCCACGTTGCGGCCGATCGCCGCGGCCGCGGGATGGCCGAAGAGACGCTCCGCCGCGCGGTTCCACGACCGAATCTCGCCCTCGGCCGTCACGCTGTAGGCCGCGTCGGCCGTGTGCTCGAGCAACGCGAACAACTCGGTCTCCAGCAAGGCTCTCCTCCTCCGGCGCCTCCGGCGCCTGCCGCAACCTACCCCGCGCGCACCTGGCCGACGCCCGCCGTCTAGACCTCGGCGATCAACGGATCGTCGTCCTGCGGCCGCGACTCTCCCGTACGATCCAGGGCGAATCGCGCGCTCAACGGACCGGCGATCTCGAAGATCACCACCGCGCCGAGCACCACCGTCGTCACCGTCGGCGCGATCTCGGGGAAGCGCTCGCGCGTGACGAGCACGAGGCCGACCGCGAGCCCCGCCTGCGCCAGGATCGAGAGCCCGAGGAAGCGCTGCATCGGTCGCGGCGCCTCGACTCGCCGCGCGGCCACCCATGCGCCGCCGAGCTTGCCGGCCGCCCGGCACAGCACGTACACGCCGCCGAGCGCACCGAGCGACGGGAGCAGCGCGAGGTTGAGGTCGGCCCCCGCGAGCACGAAGAAGATCACGTAGAGCGGCGGGTCCGTGCGCGAGAGCGCGACGAAGAGGCGCCGACTCCGCGTCGACAGATTCGCCAGCGTCGCGCCGACCGCCAGGCTCGCGACGAGCGACGAGAGCCCGAGCGCCGTCGAGACCCCGACGGTCAGGAGCACGCAGCCGACCAGCAAAATCAACGTCTCTCCCGACTCCACCACCTGCGACGCCCACGACGCGAGCATCAGCCCCACGAGAAAGCCGAGCGCCGTCGAGCCGACGAGCTGCCAGACGAGGGGAAAGATCGCCCGCGCCACTCCGCCGAAGCTCAGCTCGGCGCCCGCCGCGAGCGTACTGAGATCGATCGTCGCCGCGACGACGCTGAACGAGACCAGCGCGAGGATGTTGTTCAACCCGATGACGCCGGTAAGCGACTCGGTGAACTCGCCCGACGCGTTGTTCTCGCGGATCACCATCAGGGTCGACGCCGCGCCCGTCTCCACGGAGATCGCACCGAGCAGCAACGCCACCTGCCACGGCTGGCCGATCGCGAACAGTCCACCCGCCACGAGCACCGCCGTGCATCCGGACTCCGCGAGCGTGAGCGCCAGCACCTGGCGGCCGATCCGCCGCATGCGCACGAACTCGAACGCGCCGCCGATCGAGAAGAGGATCAGGCCGAGCCCCACTTCGCTGAACACGTGCAGCGACTGGAGGTTGTCTTCGGTCACCCAGCCGAGCACCGACGGTCCGACGAGCATCCCCGCGATCAGATAGCCGGTCACCTCGGGAATGCGCGCGACCTTCACGAGGTGGCCGACGAGCAGCGCGAACAGGAGGATGAGCCCGAGCGAGGTCAGTTCGTTCACCGCGCCGCCTCCGCCGCGGCCGCGCCGCCAAGCAGCACGCCGTGCTCGCCGTCGTCGCGCTCGAAGACGACGAGCGTCGGCCTGCGTGAGGCCGATGCCTCAGCGAGCAGCCGGTCCGCGTCGGCGGGGGACGTCACCGGCGTCTCGCCGACGCGCACGAGCAGGTCTCCGGCCCGAAGTCCCGCCCGCGCCGCCGGCGAATCGCGGCGTACGTCCGTCACCTCGATGCCGCTCGGCGCCGCGGCCTGCGTCACGCCGATGCCGAACCCGGTCTCGCGCTCGGACGCGCCGAGGGGCGAGCGGGAGAGCGTCACGCGTGCCACGGCCGCGCCACGCCGCCGCGTCACGACGAGACTCTCGGCGAGCGACGGGCCGAGCGTCGCGCGGGCACGCGCCGAGCCGGCCGGCGCGCCGGCGATCGCGAGGAGCGCGTCGCCGACGCGCAGCCCTGCGCGGTCCGCCGCGCTTCCTCGCCGCACGTGATCGACGAGCACCGCCGAGTCGCCGCCGAGATAGGCGTGCGCGAGCGAGTCATCGCGCACGCCCAGCCCGAACGGCGAGGCGATCGGGGCGGCGGGGCCACTCTCTCGCGCCAGCCGCGCGACCTCGTGCGCCGGAATGGCCAGGACGCGCGCACCGCACCACACCGCCATCCCGAGCGCCTCACCGGTGACGTTGAACAAGCCCGCTCCCGCGAGTCGTTCGTCGAGCGGCATGCCGAGCACGAAGCTCTCCACCGTGCGTCCGGCGCAGTCGACAGGCGCGCGACCGCCGGAGAGCACCGTCGCCGAGAGCACGCTTCCCGTCGGGCTCCGCCCGACGACGAGCAGCCAGTCGCGCCGGACCGAATCCCGCGCCACGCTCACGGCGTGCGCGCTCGAGTCGCCGTCGATCGCGCGCGCCGCCGCCGTACCGACGAGCGCGCGCACGATGTGCACCGAGTCCGTCGTGAACACGGTGTCCGCGGCCCAGCGCACGCCGCTCGCGTGAACCGCCGGCACGTACTCCACGAATCTCGCCACCGCGCCGACCCGCTGCGCGACGTACGCCGCGGTGCGCTGCAGCTGGCCTTCCTGCGACAGCAACTGGAACGCCGCCGCCTGACTCGGCGGCGCGGGCGCCGCGGTCTCGGAGTCGTGCAGCCAGCGTCGCACCAGCACGCCCACCACCAGCACGACCACCGCGAACCCCGCGAGGCTGGCGATGTACCGCCGGCTCATGCGCGGCCGCGTCTCCGCCGCGCGCTTGATCGGGTCGTCGTGGAGCGTCATCGGCGAGGCGCGGGTGGACGCGCAGCCGACATCCGCCGGCGTACGCTCGTTAACATTGGCTCGCGGCGCACGGTTGCCCAACCCCCATGGATCCGCTCATCCGGCCGCGGCGCCTGCGCTCGACCGCGCGTCCGGCACGAGCTGCGGCGTCAACCGCCGCAGCAGCGCGGCGAGCTCGTGGCGCTCGCCGGGCGTCCATTCGCGGAACACTTCAGCGAGATGCGCGCGCCGCGCGGCGACCAAAGCGCCGAGCGCGTCGCAGCCGGCGGAGGTGACGGTCCAGGCTTCAGCGCTGCCCTCGATCAACGCGCGCGCGCGCAGCTCGGCCAGCGCGCCGCGCGTCACCCCCGCGTCGAAGGGCGACCGGCGGATCACTTCGTCGAGCGGACGCCCCTCGCATTCGTCGAGCCGCACGAGGAGCCACGCCGCGGCGGCGCTCAGCCCGACGCCCGCACGCTCCGCGATCCGTTCGATGTGCCGGCGGCGCACGTCCCGGTCGACGACGGCCGCGAGACCGCGCGCGAGCTCCTCGTCGGACTCGGGCGCAAGCGGCATCGCCATCGCGCCGCCCATGTCGCGCCCCACGGCGTCGCTCGTCGCCGCCACGGTCTGCCGCAGCGGACGCTCGGGAAGCAGCCAGCTCATCGCGAAGCCCACCGCGGCGATCACCGTCGCGACGAGGAAGACGACGTCGATCGACGCGGCGAACGCGGCCACGTAGCTCGCGCGCGCCGCGGGCGGGAGCTGCATCATCGCCTGCAGGCTCGCGCCCCCGTGCGCGCCGAACGCCTGACCCGGCATCCGGCTCGCCACCTCGACGCCGAGCCGCGCGGCGAAGATCGCGCCGAGCACCGCCGTGCCCACCGAGCCCCCCACCGAGCGGAAGAGCGTGTTCCCCGAGGTCGCCACGCCGAGATCGCGATAGTCCACCGCGTTCTGCACGGCGATCACGAGCACCTGCATCACGAGCCCCATCCCGAGGCCGAGCAGGAGCATCGCGCCGAGCAGCGGAACGAGCCCCGTCTCCTCGGACGTGCGCGAGAGCAGAAACAACCCGACCGTCATCACCACGGTCCCGACGAGCGGGAAGATCTTGTAGCGCCCCGTGCGGCTGATGAGCTGCCCCGACGCGATCGACGACACGAGCATCCCGCCCATCATCGGCAGCATCTCCAGTCCCGATCCCGTCGGCGTCGCGCCCTTCGCCACCTGGAGGTAGAGCGGCAGATACGTGACCGAGCCGAACATCGCGAAGCCGACGATCAGCGCGATCACCGACGTCACCGAGAAGGCGCGATTCCGGAAGAGATGCAGCGGCAGCACCGGCTCCGCGGCGCGCGTCTCGACGAACAGGAACGCCGCGAGCGAGACCACGCCCGTCGCGCCGATCGCGATCACGATCGGCGAGCTCCAGGGATACGTCGTGCCGCCGAGATCGGTCACGAGGATGATCGCGCTCAACGCGACGGCGAGCAGCGCGGCGCCGAGGTAGTCGATGCGCCGTCGCTGCCGTCGTCCGCTCGACGGCAGCGTCGCGGCGATCACGACGAGGGCCAGGATCCCGAGCGGCAGGTTGACGTAGAAGATCCACCGCCACGAGAGATGCGTCGTGAAGTAGCCGCCGAGCAGCGGCCCCGCCACGCTCGCCACGCCGAACACCGCGCCGAAGATTCCCTGGTAGCGACCGCGCTCGCGCGGCGGCACGATGTCGCCCACCACCGCCATCGACGTCACCATCAGCCCGCCGCCGCCGAGCCCCTGCACGCCGCGGAAGGCGATGAGCTGGAGCATCGAGCGACTGAGGCCGCACAGCACCGAGCCCGCGAGGAAGAGCACCACGGCGGTCTGCAGCACCCCCTTCCGCCCGTACAGATCGCCGAGCTTGCCGTAGAGCGGCGTCACCACGGTCTGCGCGAGGAGGTACGCCGTCACCACCCACGCGAGCCGCTCGAGCCCACCCAGCTCGCCGACGATCGTCGGCAGCGCCGTCGCGACGATCGTCTGATCGAGCGCGGCGAGCAGCATCGCGAGCAGCAGCCCGCTGAAGACGACGACCGCTCGCCCGTGGGTCAGAGGCTGCGCCGCCGCGCCGTCCGTCTCAGCCCGGACGGCCTCGACGTGCGCCGGTTCCATCACGCCGACGCGTCAGTCGGCGCCGGGTGGCCTCGCGCCGGGTGGGCGCACCGGTCGCGGCTCGATAACCGTCGCGTCGGCTGGGGTCGCGCCCGGCCGCACCTCGGTGTGCCGGATCTGGCCGCCGAGCAGCCCGGTGTACGCCATCATGCCGGCCACGATCGCCGCCCCGATCAGCACACCGAACGTGATCGGTCCCTCGATCGGCGCGCGCCGCTTCCAGATCAGCACCCCGAGCGCCAGCACGCCCACGACGACGGACGCGACATACGCCTTCTCGCCCAGCTCCTCGTGCTCGTGGATCACGGCGCGCTTCACGCCTGGAAAGCCGCGAATGGCATCTTCGGCCGGTTCGCCGGTGAGGTCCGCCGCCGCTCCCGCGAGCGCGGTCCCGACGAGCACGACGAGCGCAGTGCGCCGAAGCACGTCCGGCGCCCAGATGAACGAGGCCACGAGGAGCGCCAGCGCGAACAGGGCACCGAGGATCGGCGCGTGGTTGACGAGCAGATGCAGATGGACGCCGGACATGGGCGGAGGTGTTGAAGGTTCGTGAGGGGCATGCGGCAACCGTATAGGAATACACGGCCGTGGCCGGCTCCGCTGGCTCCCGAGCAAGAGCCGTGCGGTCAGCCCCGCTTCCAGCGGCCCAGGAAGCCGCCGAGCCGCCGTGCTTCCTCCGTCGCCGCCGAGAGCATCGCGCGCGCCAGCAGCCGCTCGGGGGAGCCGCCGCTGAAGGCGCCCGCCACCGCGTGCAGCATCCGTGGTTCGATGCGCTCGCCCGGTGCGATGGCGAAGATCGGCTCCCAGTCCATCGGCTGCATGCTCGCCTTGAACGCCTCGAGCCCGCGGAAGTTGTAGAAGCGCCGGCCGTGCGCGCGCACCCAGCGCAGCGCGATCCGCAGCCACGCCGGCTGGCCGCCGAGCCCGCTCCCGCCGCGCTCGGCGAGCGGCGCGAGGCCGAGGGTCGCGTACCGCGCGCCGCCGAGCGCGAAGGCGAGCATCGCCGCGTCGACGAGCGAATGCGTCGTCCCGTTGGGCGCCGATCGCCGCCGCGGCCACTCTTCGACGAGCCACCCGTCGCGAGCCGGCACCGGCGTTCCGATGAGGAACGCCAGCACGTCGTCTCCGCGCGACGCGACGAAGATCCGCCGGTCGTCGAGGTTGTCGAGCAGGTCGGGCTGCACCAGGAACCCGAGCGGAGGGAGCCCGCGCGTGCGCAGCCACTCCTGGAGCACGCTGCGGAGCGCCGGCGACGCGCGTGCCCGCTCCGGCGGCCATTCCTCGACCACGACGTGCTTGTTCCGCGCGCGGTGGAGCTGCGCGCGCAGCGATGCCTTCCCCCTGACGATCGACGGCCACGCCGCGGGCGCCCACACCGGCTGCGCGCCGAGCGGTACCAGGCAGTGGTCGCCGCGCTCGGCGAAGACCGTCTCGAGCCGCTCACCCGCGCCGAAGAAGAGCACCTCGCGTCCGCGTTCGGCGGCATCCGTCTCGAGCTCCGCCGCGACGGCATCGAGTCGCTCGTGCGCGCACACCGGCGCGCCGGCCACCACCCAGATCCCGCGGAACGACGCGTAGCCGGCCACGGCGTCGCCCTCGCGCGAGAACCAGAGCCGCATCCCCGGGTTGAGGATCTGATACGCCACGGCGTTCCAGCCGAAGCGCAGCACGAGCTGGCGCGCCAGCTCCCACCCGGGTGGACGCGTCACCACACCGGCGACGTGCGCCGAAACGCGCTCCGACGGCATGCGAGTGCGCGCGACGTCGCGAACGTTCGCGCGTTTGAGATCGATTTGCGGATCGTCTGAGCACCCATCGCTATGGTGCGCGCCTCATGGGGGGCTCCGCCGCGCATGGTCCCGGCCGGCCGGCGGTTGCTTCCCGCCACCACTCGCCAGAGTCGTTCCCTCCACGCCTCGAGGTCTTCGATGGAGCTCACCGCCGTTCCGCGCGACGTCACCCATTCGATCGACGAGCTCCGCATGCTCGCCGAGATCTGCCTGCTGCGGCTCCCCATCCGTGAGGCGGAATCGAGACGCGCGGCGCGCATGCGCACCATGGTGGCCGCCGCCACCGACCTCACCCGCGCGCTCGGCGACCACACGCACTGCATGCTGGTGAATTGCCAGGGCAGCCATGGCGCCGGCGACCTCGAGCTCGAGACGGAACGTCTCCACGCCGCCTTCGCCACCTACTGCGACGTCCTGCGCTCGGTGGCGAAGGAGCACCGGCGGCTCCTCGAGGCGCAGGAGGAGCGTGAGGTGAGGAGGCGGGCGTGAACGGCCGTGGTTGGTGTGTCGGTGTGTCGGTGCGTTCGGACCGACACACCAACACACCAACACACTGACACACCGCCCTACCCCTTTCCCGGCGCCGCCCCCGTCCCCGCCCCCTCCACCGCCGCCAACGGCCACAGGCTCCTCGCCATCCGCAGCCGGTGCGCCGCTTCGAGGCGCGGGGCGTGGGCGGCGAGGAGGTCGCTGCGGGAGATGATGCCCACCACCTCGCGCAGCGCGTCCCGCTTCACGACGGGGAGGCGGCCGACGTGCTCGATGACCATCTGGTCGGCGGCGTCGCGTAGCGTGCTGTCGTCGTAGACCACCACCGGCGGCCGGCGCACGATGTCGCGCACCGTGAGCGAGCCCGGGTGCGACAGGTCGATGAGATCGCGACGCGTCACCACCCCCACCAGCCGTCCCTCGGCGTCGAGCACCGGGAATCCCTGATGGGTCGCGCCTTCGGCTCCGGCGGAGAGCCACTGGCGCAGCTCCTCGAGCGTGTCGTCCGCGGCCACCGTCACGACGTCGCGTGCCGCCACGTCGCGCACGAGCACCTGCGCGAGATGATCGACCGCATACTCGGGTCGAACGCTCGCCCCGCGCCGCGCCAGCTTCTCCGTCATGATCGAGTGCCGGCTCACGAGCAGCGAGACGAGATAGGCCGCCGCGCAGCCGGCGAGCATCGGCAGCAGCCCCAGCGGCTGACGCGTCGTCTCGAACGCGAACACGATCGACGCGAGGAGCGCGTGCGACGCGCCGGCGAAGATCGCCGCCATCCCGACCAGCGCCGCGACGTGCGAGTCGACGTGCAGCGAGGGCAGCGCATCGGCGAACGCCACCCCGAGCAGCGAGCCGAGCCCGCTTCCGATCGTGAACAGGGGAGCGAGCGTCCCCCCCGACGTCCCGCTCCCGAGGTACACCGCCCACGACACGAACTTGAGCAGCACGAGGATGAGCAGCGCGCGTCCCGCGAGCGACCCGGTCAGCGCGCTCGTGATGTTGCCGTAGCCGACACCGAGCGTGCGCGGCTCGATCAGGCCGATGAGCCCGACCACCACGGCGCCGATCGCCGGCCACCACATCCAATGAATGTGGAACTGCTCGCCGAAGTGCTCGAACCAGTCCTCGATCTTGTAGGTGGCGCGCGTGATCCCCGCCGCCACGGCGCCGATCACGACGCCGATCAGCGCGTACGCGCCGAGCGCGGCGAGCTCCGGCGCGGCCACGGCGGGCATGCCGAACACCGGCGCCGTGCCCTCGAACGACGCCCGGACCGCGGCGGCGACGGCGGCGGCGAGCGCGACGGGAATGAGCGAGCGCGGGCGATACTCGAAGAGCAGCAGCTCGACCGCGAGCAGCACCGCGCTCACCGGACTTCCGAAGGTGGCGGCCATGCCCGCCGCCGCGCCGGCGGCGAGCAGGATCTTTCGCTCGTCGTCGGTGACGCGAAGCACCTGCCCGCCGAGCGAGCCGAGCGCGCCACCAGTCGCGATGATCGGTCCCTCGGCGCCGAACGGACCGCCGGTCCCGATCGCCAGCGCGGCCGAGAGCGGCTTGAGCAGCAGCACGCGCGCCGGGATCCGGCTCTCGCCGTACAGCACACGCTCCATCACCTCCGGGATGCCGTGCCCGCGGATCGCGGCGGAGCCGTAGCGCGCCATCAGTCCGACGACCACCGCACCGAGCACCGGAATGAGCAGGAGCACGATCGCCGGCCGCGTGCTTCCCGCCGGCGACACGAGCTCCCAGGCGACGTGGCCGTGATAGGTCAGGCTCGTCACGGCGCCGATGAGCGCGGTGAGCAGCTTCGCCGCGAGCGCGGCGGCCACGGCGAGGAGCACGGCGAGGCCGGCGAGCAGCGTGGTACGGCGATCGACGGGCTCGTACTCGCGCGGTCCACGGACCGCGGCGTACTCGCCGGTGCCGGTGCGCGCGAGCGCGGGCTCCATGCTCGGCGCGACGGGAAGGGCGGAAGGATCTCGTTCGTTGGGCACGGTGATCAGCGGGAAGTGCGAGAGCGTCCAGCACGCTCCGCCGGTGTTCCGGCGCGGCTGCGCGCGCTTCGCTCCTCGAGAAACATGGTGATGGGAAGCTCGTCGAGGCCGGCGGCGGCGAGCCACGCCTCGAGGCCGGCGGCGAGTCCCTGCCGCTCGGCGGGGCGGAGCCGCGCCAGCGCGGACGCGAGGCGTTCCTGCGCCGTCGGCTCCAGGTCGGCGATGACGCGGCGGCCGGCGGCCGTGAGGGTGAGCTCCGCCTGGCGCGCGTCGGTCGCGCTGTGCCGGCGTGACACGAGCCGCCGCTCCACGAGCCGCGTGACGACCTCCGACACGGTGCTCTGGCCGGTGAGCGTCCGCGCGGCCAGCTCGCCGACGCTGAGGCCGGGCGCCGCGGCGATCTGGCGGAGCACGAACCGCTGCGCTCCGCTCACGCTCGAACCGCCCGGCAGCTCGCGCGCCGACGCGCTCAAGCCGCGAACGATCCGGCGCAGCGCGTCCATGACGCGCCGCGTCGAGCGGTCCGGTGCGGATTCCGGTGCGGGCTTCGGCTGCCGAGTCGGCATCCCGGAATATACATCGGAACCGATGGACCCGCAGGGCGCCCGCGCTCGCCGCGCGGGCGCACGGTCAGTTCATCGCGACGTGCTCGGTGCGGTATCCTGGAACAGGTACCGCGCGCGAGGCTCGGCCTCCACGTGGGTGTGGACGTCGATCCGCATCCGCTGGACCTCGCCATTCGGGCCCACGCTGCCGACCGGCCATTTCGGCAGGCCGGGGCCGTTCGGATCCCCGGTCTTGATGAAGTTCTCGAAGTACGCCTGCATCGTCTGCGAGACCTTGCGGTCCTCGTCGGTCCACGCGAACACGTGGTTGGTCGCGAGGTTGCCGAGCGCGTACTCGATCTCCGCCGAGTGGACCGCACCCTTGGCCGGCGGCGGTGGCGGCGTGGTGCCGCCGCGCGAGACGCCCCCCGCGAGGTTCGGCGTCACGCCCGCTTCCACGGTCGGCGGCCGCGGCCGCGCGTAGAGGTAGCGATACACCGGCTTGCCGCTCGTCTTCGCGTGGACGTCGAGCCACTTCCAGGTGGAGAAGGCGATGAACCGGTCGCTCGCCAGATCGGTGAGCGATCGGGTCGCCTCGTCGATGCTGCTCGTCGGGAACAGCTTCGCCGCCTCGTCGGCGCGATCGGGGAACGCCTTCGCGATCGCCGCGCGGGCGTTCTCCACCGTGATGGAATCCTGCACGAGGAAGCGCGCGCCCATCTCCTCGCTGTTCCACCCCGCCAGCAGCGGCACCTTCGCCTGCTTCCCCTCGGCGTAGATCTTCTGCGGCGCTTCGGGGAAGAACCAGCCGTCGACGTTGGCGTTGAACCGCGGCACGCCCGGGCGGCCGGCCGCCTCGAGCAGTTCCATGGCGGAGAGCGCGCGAAGCTGCTTCAGCGTCGGCGCACCGATCGACTGGGCGAACTTCACGCCGTTCTGCTCCGTCTGCTCCCGCGGGGGCGTCGAGAGCGTGGCGGAGAAGAAGGCGCCGCTCTCGCCGATCGCGCCGGCGATCAGATCGCGCGCCAGCGGCGACGCCATCTGTGCGCTCACCGACGCGGAGCCCGCCGACTCGCCGCCGATCGTCACGCGCGCCGGGTCGCCGCCGAACTGCGCGATGTTGTCGTGCACCCACTGGAGCGCCTGCGCCTGATCCATCAGCGCATAGTTCCCCGAGGCGTGGTGCGGCGACTCCGCGGTGAGCTCCGGGTGCGAGAAGAAGCCGAAGACGCCGAGTCGGTAGCTCATCGTCACGACGACGATGCCGCGCTTCGCCATGCTCTCGCCGTCGTAGCGGGGCTCGGAGCCGTCGCCGGCCACGAAGCCGCCACCGTAGTAGTAGACGAGCACGGGGAGCTTCGAGCCCGCCTGCGCGTTCGCCGGCTCCCACACGTTGAGGTAGAGACAGTCCTCGCTGTTGCCGGCGTTGCGGAACATCATGTCGCCGAACACGCGTGCCTGCATGCACTGGTCGGCGAAGCGATCGGCCATGCGGACGCCGGTCCAGTTCTTCACCGGCTGCGGGGGACGCCAGCGGTTCTCGCGCACCGGCGGCGCGGCGAACGGGATGCCGCGGAAGGCCTTCACGCCGCTCGCCAGCGTGATGCCGGCGACGGCGCCGTTGACGGTCTGCGCGCGCGGCGCGCCCTGCGCGGGCGCGACGGCGAACGGGACGAGCGCCAGCAGCGCGATCGTGACGCGTGTTCTCATCGGTGGTCTCGACTCCTGTGAGAGAGCTCGCACTCGCGTGCGAGGCGTTGCGTGTTCGTCAGTAGCGGCGGCCGAAGCCGAACGGGTAGAGCGGATGGGCCAGGTCGTGCGCGACGTCGGAGCGCTGGTTCTCCACCGACGCCATGTCCGACGGAAGATCGAACGGGAGCTTGCCCACCGGCGCGGCGCGGCCGGCGACGACGTCGAGCAGCGCGTCGTCGCTCACGCCGAAGTTGGCGAGGATCGCGCGCGCCTTGCCCCTGATCGGCGTGAGGATCGCGGGCCGGTCGAGGTACACGGTCACCACCGTGGGAAGCTGCGCGCTCACGCGACGGAACGCGTCGTACGCCGAATCGCCCGCGGTGAACTCGAGACTCCCCTCGTGCTGCATCGCGCCGAAGACGTACTGCGGGTGCAGCGTCTGATACGGGGCGTGGAGCCGCACGAGCGCGACGTCGGCCTGCGACGCTTCCGTCGCGACGGCGAACCCGGCGCGGCGCACCGCCGCCGTGTCGACGCCGACGACGTACACGCGCACCGGCGCGGTCGGCGACTTCGCCTTCAACGGCAGCAGCCCGCCCTCGTTCTCGAGCAGCACGAGCGAACGGCGCTGTGCGTCGAGCCCCGCGGCGCGAAACGCGGCGGTGCCGACGTGCGTCGCCGCCGCGGCGGTATCGACGTACGGGTTCTCGAACAGCCCGAGCGCGAACTTCGGCTCGAGGATTCGCCGCACCGACGCGTCGATGCGCGCTTCGGGCAGCTCGCCCGCGCGCACCGCTTCCAGCAGCACCTTGGAGTCTTCCGTCCCGCCGAACTGATCGACGCCGGCGCGCACCGCCTTCACGAACCGCTCGCGCTTCGGCAGCGTCTCCACCCCCCACGGCATGCCGACGTCGGCGAAGGTGGGGCGCGTTCCGGCGGGCGCGCCGTCGATGCACCGCTCGTTGCAATCGTTGGTGACCGCCCAGTCGGTGAGCACGATGCCACGGAACCCGTATGTGTCGCGCAGCATGTCGGTGAGGAGCTGCTTGTTGAAGCCGGCGCCCACCGCCTCGATCGGTTTGCCGCGCCACGTGGCGCCCTCGAGGATGTCGTACGTCGGCATCACGCCGGCCGCGCCGGCCGCGATCGCGCCGAGGAAGGGACGAACGTGGTACTCGAGGTTGCGTCCCGAGACCTGCGCGAAGCGCCCGTAGTGATTGTGGCCGTCGAGCCCCTCGCGGCCCGCGCCGTAGCCCACCCAGTGCTTCACGACGGTGAGCACGGCGCCGGAGTCCGGACCGTGGTCGCCGTGCTGGAACCCTTCGACGTACGCCCGCGCGAGCCGGCCGGCGAGATCCGCGTCCTCGCCGAAGGTGCCGGGAATGCGCGCCCAGCGCGGATCGGTGGCGACGTCGGCCTGCGGCGAGAGCGCCATCTGGATGCCGACGGCGCGATACTCCTGCCGCGCGATGTCGCCGAACGTCCGCACGAGCGCGGCGTCGCCGATCGCCGCGAGTCCGAGCGGCTCGGGCCACTGCGAGAACTGCCCCGCCGTCACGCTCGCGCCGAGCACGTACTGGAAGTGGTGGCGCGGATCGGTGCTGATCGTGAGGGGGATGCCGAGCCGCGTGCGCTCGGCGATCGCCTGGAGCAGGTTGTCCTGCGCGGCCAGCGACGCGGGCGGTCCGCCGAGTCGCGTGATCATGCTGTTCACCTTCGCGCCCTCGATCAGCGCGCGATTCGCCGCGCTGTCGTACGCGCCGCCCACCCCCGCCGCGCCCATCGGGCCGCCGCTGCGCGCGGTGCCGTGCATCATCACGCCCGCCTTCTCCTCGAGCGTCATCCGCCCCACGAGATCCCGCGCCCGCTCGGCCGGCGCCAGCCGCCAGTCCTCGTACGGATCGACCTGCCCGTTCCGATCGAGATCGCGGAACCTGAGCCCGTCCTTCTCGATGATCGGCGCACTGCGCGTGCCCAGCACGGGCTGCGCGCGCTGCGCATGGACTGCCGAGCCAGCCAACAGCAGCCCGCTCGCCGCCAGCAGAGCGGAAGCCAGATGTCGCGTCATGTCCACGTCCACGCCCGAAGAATGTTCAAGGTGCCTTCATCTCCACGCCCACGCCGTCAGGCGTGGATGCGATCGCCTGCTCATCTCCTCGCGCGGGGGCTCTCCGGTCCGATCTCCCGCGCCGGGGCTCGACTGCCTCCATGCGGATCGGGCGGATGACGGCGCGGATCGAGCGGATCTGCTCCTCTCGGCGCCGCGCTCGATGCGCAGGCGCGGCGCACCTCTGCATCCACGACCCCAAGGTCTTCTTTGGCTGCGCGGTCGAGATCCATGCACCGGTGCAGCTTTCCTCTCCATCCACACCTCCCAAGTCCTTGCTTTGGGCCGCGGCGCGACGATTCGTGCGCGAGCGCGAGCGCCCTTTCGGGCCGGCGGAAGAACGCTTCCAAGCCAGTAGTGCAGATCCGCCTGATCCGTGCAGTCATCCGCCCGATCCGCGTTGGAGGCAGTCGAGGCCCGGCGCACGCGAGCCACGCATCGCGCATCACGCATCACGCATCACGCATCGCGCCTCACGCCATCCGGCGCATCCACGCACCACCTCACCGCCGTCCCTCGAGCCTCTTCATCTCTCTCGGCCCGAAACTGACGTTCTGCTCCCCGTCCAGCACCAGCCGGTCGCCGTCGAACCGGAACGTCATCGTCGAATAGAACGGCGTCTCCGGCGCGACGAGCTTCAGCGTGAACACGCTGTCCGACGCCCAGGCGCCGCTCGCCGAGATCGCCGGATGCGGCGCGACGCTCAGCATCGCGTCGATCCCGTTCGCCCATCCCGCGCTCGGAGCCGGCCACGTGCCGAGGCCGATCGGCGTGCGCGTCTCGCCCGCCGCGGTGCGGACGAGCAGCGCCGGTGCGCGCCCGAAGTCGAGCGCCACGGCGCGCAGCCCGCGCTCGTTCTCCGGAAGCGTGTACCACTGTCTCGAGATGCGTGTCGCGATCGGCGACGTCGCGCGTCCCACCGGCGGATGCATCCGCAGCGACGCGAGCCTCGCCTGCAACGCCGCGCGCGCGGCGGCGTTCTCCGGCAGCGGATCGGCCTGCATCGCGGGCAGCAGCCCGTTCCACACGAGGTTCATCACCGCCTGCATGTCGCGCACGCCGCTCGTGATCGCGACCACGGCGTCGTACTTCGGCAGCACGAGCATGTACTGACCGAACGCCCCGTCGCCGCGATAGCCGTGGCGCGACTGCCAGAACTGGTAGCCGTACCCCTGGTCCCAGTCGCTCGTCGGTGCGGAGCCGTTCGACGTCTGCCGCGCCGTCGCCTCGGCCACCCAGGCGGCGGGGATGAGCTGTTTGCCGTTCCACTCCCCGTGATTCAGGTAGAGCAGCCCGAGCTTCGCGATGTCCTCCGTGCGGACGCTGAGGCCGTACGCCCCCGCGTCGATCCCCTCCGGGCTCGTCACCCACGCCGGATGCCCGAGGCCCAGCGGCTGGAAGATTCGCGGCTCCAGGTAGTCGCGCACCGTCTGGCCCGTGGTCTTCTGCACGATGGCCGACAGCATGTACGTCGCCGGGCTGTCGTAGAGGAAGTGCGTGCCGGGCTTGAACGCGACGGGATGCGCGAAGAACCGCTTCACCCACGACGCGTCGCGCATCGACGAGTCCACCGCGCCGAACAGCGCCGGCTCGGTCTCGTGCCCGGTCACCATGCGCAGCAGGTCGCGCACGCGCATCGCCTTCAGGTTCGTCGACGGCGACGCCGGCGCCTCGTCGGGGAAGAACTTCAGCACCGGATCGTCGACGCTGAGCTTCCCCTCCGCCGCGGCGAGCCCCACCGCGGTCGACGTGAAGCTCTTGCTCAGCGAATACAGAATGTGCGGCGTGGCCGGCGCGTACGGCCCCCACCATCCCTCGGCGACGACGTGGCCGTGGCGCACGATCATCACGCTGTTCATCGCGTCGATGCTCGAGTCGGCGGCCTGCACGAACGCGAGCACCGCGCTCGACGGGATCCCCTGCTGCTCCGGCGTGCTGCGCGGCAGCGCGCCCGCCTCCTGCGCGCCGAGCCTCGACGCGGCGGCGACGGCGAGCAGCACGACGGCGGTGCGGAAGCGCATGCGGAAGTCGGCGGTGAAGGACAAGGTCACGGCGATCACTCGGGCGCGAGCAGCGCGGCGCGATCGGGGGCGAGCGGCGCCCGCGGCTCGATCCGCTCGCCGAGCCGCAGCACCACCGGATGGGCGGGATCGAACGCGGGCCACTGCGGCACGGTCGCGCCGTTCGGGTTGCCGGTCGCCGCGAAGTTCACCCAGTACGACATCATCGTTTCCGAGAGCGTGCGATCGACGTCGGTCCACGGGCGCTTCAGCACGTCGAGCGTGCCGAAGACATAGGGGACCTCGGCCGTGTGGAAGGCGCCGAACTCCGGATGCTCGGGCCACGGGATCGCCCGCTCGAAATAGTACGCGAAGGCGGGCGTGTGCGCTGTCCGCGCGCGCTCGGCGAGCATGCGCTCGAGCCCCGCCACGCCGGCGTCGCGTCCGCTCTCGATTGCCGCGCGATGCGCCTCGTCGTCCGTCGCAGCCGGATACGCCGCGAGCACCTTCGGCGCACGGTCGCCGAACCGCTGCTCCACCTGCGTGCGATACGCGTCGGCGGTCGCCTTGCCGTAGCCGGGCGACGCGCTCCCTTCGTCGGCATTGAGCCCGGTGATCGTCGGCACGTCGTTCTGGCGGCCGCTCGCGATGACGTCGGGCGGCGGCGCCGCGAGGAAGCGTCCGTCGACCACGGCGCCGAAGCGGCCCACGCCGATGAACTTCGCCGCTGGCAAGGCGCGAAGCTCGGCGAGCGTGTGCGCACCGAGCTTGTCGGCGAACGCGGCGCCGTCCTTCTCGGCGTCGGCGAGCGGCCGCGCCGCGGCGCGCGTCGAGCCGAGCCCGAACGCCGCGAGCCCCCCGGGACCGCTCTCGATCGCCGCGCGCTGGAACAGCCCCTTCGACATCGGCGACACCGTGTGCAGGAACACCGAGATCGCCCCCGCAGACTGGCCGGCGATCATCACGCGGCGCGGATCGCCGCCGAACGCCGCGATGTTGTCGTGCACCCAGCGCAGCGCGGCGGTCTGATCGAGCAGCCCGTAGTTCCCCGACGCGCCGCTCTCCCTCGTCAGCTCCGGATGCGCGAGAAAGCCGAGCGCGCCGACGCGGTAGTTCATGTTCACGACGACGAGCCCCTTCTCGGCGAGCGGGCCGCCGTCGTAGACGGGCACGTCGCCCGAGCCGCTCGAGAAGCCGCCCCCGTAGACGTACACGAGGACAGGCCGATGCTCGCCCGCGCGGGCGGACGTCCACACGTTGAGGTAGAGACAGTCCTCGCTCACCGGGCCGAGGAGAAGGAACTCGGCTGTCCACGGTCCGAACGGCGTGTTCGGCCCCTGGATGCACGCCGGGGAGAAGCGGTCCGCCGCGCGCACCCCTCTCCAGTGCGCGACCGGCCGCGGCGCACGCCAGCGCAAGTCGCCAACCGGCGGCTCGCCATACGGGATGCCGAGATACGCGTGGACGCCCGGCCGCGAGCCGCGCGTGCCGCTCACGAGTCCCGCATCCGTGCGCACGGTCGGCGCGCGGCTCTGCTGCGCGCCGGTCGCGGATGGAATCGTGAGCGCGAGGACCAGCGCGGCGCCGAGTCGGGGGACGGCGAGCTCGAGAGCGGAAAATCGCATCGTGCGTGGATCAGTCTGGATCAGTGAAGAAAGCAGGGATGGGCCGGCGGCGCGGGAGGGACGGCGCGCCGGTACTCCCCGTACACGATGGCCGGTGCACCGCGTTGGCGGAATGGCGTGCCGCCGCGCCGGTCACCGCCGCGAGCGGTCCTCGCGCAGCACGTCGCTGCGCTCGGCGTCGCGCACGATGCGCTCGGCGTCCTCCGGCAGAAGGAACCGCTCGCGCACGAGGCGGCGCGCCGCGGTGCGCACCCGGCGCACGTACGCCGCGTGGCTCCCGTACCGCTCCTCGAGCGACCGACGCGGATCGCCGCTCGCCATGCGCTCGGCGCGCGTCGCCGCAAAGGGGATGAACCCACCGGTGAAGCCGCACGACTGTCCGCGCGAGAATCCGGTCGCGGTCACGTTCCACCCGGTGTACGTGCCGAGCGGGTTCGCGAGCAGCGGCGGCACCACGCCGTCCGGCTCGTTGCCGTCCGCGTCGACGCGCGGCACCAGACTCGGGAGGACGCGTCGCACGCGCGGCGGCACGAGCGAGAGCGCGCCCCGCATGTCGTTCGGCTCGAACGCGTCGCCGAAGTCGTAGTCGAGAAAGGGGACGAGTATCCCCGCGGGCGTCGGCGCGCCGGGAATGCGCGGGAACGCCGCCGCGACGCGCTCGCGTGTCACGAGGCCCCCGTCGCTCACACGAGGATACCGGCTCGGCGGCGGCGCGATGCCGCGCGTGACCCACGCCGTGAGCGCGTGCAGGAGCGCCCGTTCCGGCTCGATCTGCGACACCGGATTGTCGGGAAGCGTACAGACGGCGCGCGATCGCGGCGGCGAGCTGGTGAACGCGCCGTTGCCGCCGCCGTGGGTCGTCGACGGGAAGTAGTAGCGCCGCACGTTCGGCGGCAGCGGGATGTCTCGCAGCGAGGTGCCGACGAAGTCCGGCGACTCGCGCAATCCCCAGAACTCGGTCGAGCCCATCGTCTCGAAGATCTTCGGGCAGGTCTGAGTCGCCCGGCAGCGATCGAGCATTCCCGCCGGCGGGCGATGGCGCAGCGTGTCCGCGTACCGCTCCCACCACACCACGGCCTCGCTCCCCGGCTCGTAGAGCGTGGCCGCTCCGCCGGGCCGCGCGAACCGGAAGTTGACCGGGTTCTGGCGCGCCGCGATGTGGGGGCTCGCCCCGTCCCACACGATCCGTCCGTGCGGGCCGGAATCGTCCTCGTTGAAGCCGTAATGGATGAACGTCTTCTGGGTGTTGCCCGACTGCGATACGCCGGTCGCGATCACGTAGCGGATGGTGCCTGCGAGCGGATTCCGCGTGCCGTTCGCATCCGACGTCTCGTAGCGGAAGAAGGAGCCCACGTCGCGCAGGGCGGCGAAGCCGAGCATCAACACGAGCGGATCGCGCGCGGTGTAGACGAGCTGGTAGAGGAGCGACGGATCGGCGCCGTGGCGCAGACAGATGCGCGTCGAGTCGGCGACCCCGGGAAACGGCGCTCGATCGCAATCGCCCCATGCCCAGTCGTCGCTCGCGATCGGCCGGACGCCGTCCACGTCGCCGGCCGCGCTCTCGCGTGCATGCGTCTCGAGCCGCGCGTTCCGCGAATCGCGCGAGTCCGGGAGATACGCGCCGAGCATCGCGGCGGAGATGCCGGCCCGGGCGAGGGAGAGCGTCCGCGTCCCCGTGGGCAGGTCGCTCCACCGCGCGAGCACCGGTCCCGTGATCGGCGTGCCGTCGGCGTTCCGCGCGACGGGCACCCGCACGCTCTCGAGCACGTTGCGGCCAGGCCGGTCGGGCACCGGCGCGAGATCGCCCTGCCATCCGCTCCAGAGGATCGTGTAGCCCTCGCGGAGCAGCAGTCCGTCGCCGGCGGCCTCGAGATCGCACGCCGCGCCGGCCGCGAGGTCGCTGCAGGCGCGGTCGTAGGTGATCAGCAGCAGCTTGTTGCCGCGATTCACCATGTCGTGGATCAGGACGCCGTTCCCCTTCGCGGGATCGAGGGGCCGGAGAATGGTGAACGTCGCGACGTACTCCACCATCCCGCGCGCGTTGCGTGGCGCGAGCAGGATGTCCTGGATCAGCGCGTTGCGCCGGTCGCGCGGATCGACTTCGCCGTACGCGCGGCCGACCAGCTTCTCGTACTGCCCCGTGGCGCCGAAGCGCCGCCCGCCGAACGCCGGCGCTTCGCGGCTGACGATCTCGATGCGCACGATCCTCGCCTCGGCGTCACGCGCGGTGCCGGCCAGCAGCGCGGCCGTCGCCGCGAAAACGCCGACCATCCGACGCATCACGCCGGCCGGCCCTCCCCGTCGTTCATTCATCCGAACCTTCCGCCTCCGGGATCTCCAGGCTCAGGAGCGCCGAGCCGAGCGACTTGCCGTGCGCGTCGAGCGCGAGCGACCGCGTCACCCCGCCGCCGAGCGCGTGCTCGAGCACGAAGCTCAGCGCACCCAGCGCGGGCAGCTCGTGCCGCGTCACCTCGCCGCGCACCAGCGCGCCGAAGTGCGCCTTCACGCGCGCCGCCGTCGCGTGACGCACGAGCAGTGGATAGTCGCGCGGGTCGTAGGCGATGAGCGAGATGATCGAGCTGTCGCCCTTGTCGCCGGTCCGCGCGTGCGCGATGTCGCGAAGGGTGCGCATCAGGCGGTCCACCACTGCACCGCGGATCGGACGACGTCGCGCGACACGAACGTGGACGTCACGGCGACGATCTCGCGCACGGACTTCGTCGCGCCGCCTCCACCCGCCGGCCCGTTGGTGTAGAGCGTCTCGACCTCGTTCGCCACGCGCTCCGCGTCGTGGCGCGTGTCGCACCGCGCGACGACGCGGGCCCGCACCTCGTACGGCTCGAGCCAGCCGCTCGACAGGGCGTCGCCGTGGAGCGCGTTCATGCCGATGAGATCCGTCCGTAGCTCGCGGCACCGGACGCCGGTGATCCGCAGCCGCTCGGCGACGACCTCGAGGGCGAGCCGCGCGCGCGCGACCGCGCCGGCGCCGGCGTACGAGATCTGCCCCTCCCCCGTCCATCCGTCGCGGTAGCCGACCGACACCTTGAGCTCGCGCGGCCGCTCGCGTCCCACCACGCCGCGCACGACCACGCGGTCGGCACCGATCTCGGCGACCGTCGCCGCGCCGAGATCGACCACCACGTCGGGAGTGACGTAGGCGCGAGGGTCGTGCACCTCGTACAGGAGCTGCTCCGTGCAGGTGCGGGACGTGACGCATCCGCCCGTGTCGCCGAGCTTCGTGATCGTCACGGCGCCGTCCTCGTCGATCTCGCCGATCGGGAAGCCGAGTCGCGCCAGCGCCGGCACGTCCTTGACGCCAGGATCGGCGAAGTAGCCGCCGGTGATCTGTCCCGCGCACTCGAGCAGATGGCCGGCGGTCGCTCCGCGCGCGCGCCGCGTCCAGTCGTCGACGGCCCATCCGTGCTCGTGCACCAGCGGCGCGAGGAAGAGCGACGAGTCCGCGACGCGGCCGGTGATCACCACGTCAGCGCCGCCGGCGAGCGCCTCCACGATCGGTTCGACGCCGAGGTACGCGTTGGCCGAGAGGATCTCGTCCGGACGCAGGGCTCGGTCGTCGTCCGTGTCGTCCGCGCGCAACCCGACGTGTCGCACCTGCTCGACGACGTCGTCGCCGAGCACCGCGGCGATGCGTAACCCCGCCAGTTCGAGCTCGCGAGCCAGCTCGCACACCGCCGCGGCCGCGCCGGCGGGATTCGCCGCGCCCGCGTTGGTGACGATGCGGATTCCACGCCGCCGGCACGCCGGGAGCACGGCACGCATCCGCGTCAGCAGCAGTGGGTCGTACCCCAGCGACGGGTCGTGCCGCCGTTCCAGCTGCGCGAGCGCGATGGTCCGTTCGGCGAGACACTCGAACACCAGATAGTCGAGCGCCGCCCGCTCGGCGAGCTCGATCGCCGGTTCGATCCGGTCTCCCGCGTAGCCGGCGCCGGCGCCGATGCGCACGATCCGTCCGGAATCCTTCACCAGGGGATCGCTCCCGTGAGCGCGCACACCAGCGTCATCACGATCGAGGTCGCCCACAGCAGCGGGATGCTGAACCGCTGGTGCGCACCGAGCTCCACTCCCGCGAGCCCGACCAGCAGGAAGGTCGACGGCGTGAGCGGGCTCACCGGAAAGCCGGTCGTCATCTGCCCCACGAGCGCGCCGTGCGCGACCTGAGCCGGCGCGACGCCGAGCATCCGCGTCGTCTCGACGATCACGGGCAGCACGCCGAAGTAGAACGAATCGGGGTCGAACAGGAGGCTGAGCGGCATCGAGACGAGCCCCAGGGCGAACGGCACGTGCGCCGCCGCGTGTGCCGGCACGTACGCCACGGCGGCATGCGCCATCGCCGACAGCATGCCGCTCCCCTGCAGGATCCCCGTGAACACGCCGGCCGCCAGGAGGATGCTCGCCATCATCAGCGCCCCCCGCGCGTGCGCGTCCACTCGCGCGCGCTGGTCCGCCACGTCGGGATAGTTCACGAGGAGCGCCGCCGCCGTGCCGAGCATGAACATGAGCACCGGCGGGAGCACGTCGGCGATCATGAGCCCGAGCACGGTGAGCGTCAGGGCGACGTTGATCCAGCGGCGGCGCGGCCGGCGCAGCGCGCGCTCGCCCTCGGTGATGGTCCGCGCGATCGGCGCCCCGCCGGCGGGCAGCGCCCCCGCGGCGGAGAGCCGGCGCGTCTCGCGCCGGCCGAGCAGCCAGCAGAGGCCGAGCGCGAACGCGAGGCCGGCGAGCTGCGCCGGCACGAGCGGCCGGTAGAGCGACGCGACCGGAACGTGCAGCGCCGCGGCGGCGCGCAGCGTCGGCCCGCCCCACGGCAGGACGTTCATCACGCCGGCGCCGAGTGCCGCCGCCGCAGCGAGCACGCGCCGGTCCATCCCCAGCCGGTCGTACAGGGGAAGCATCGCCGGCACGGCGACGAGGAACGTCACGGCGCCCGAGCCGTCGAGGTGCACGAGCGACGCGAGGACGAAGGTGCCGACGACGATCCACGTGGGATGCGTGCCCACCGCCCGCAGAATGCCGTCGATCGCCGGATCGAACATCCCGGCGTCGGTCACGACGCCGAAGAAGAGGATCGCGAACACGAACATCCCGACCACGGGCGCGAGCGACTGCACGCCGGCGACGACGAACGAGCCCGTCCGCGTTCCGAATCCCGCCGCGAGCGACGCGAGCACGGGCACGACGATGAGGGCGACGAGCGCCGAGACCCGCCCGCTCATGATCGCGGCGAGCAGCACGAGGATCGTGGCGAGTCCGAGCAGTGCCAGCACGGAGCGAAGCTCTCGCGCGGCGCTCGATCGCACAACTCCTCGCGCGCACGCGCCGGCGGGCGTACCCCCGCCCGCCCGCGCCGCGTGGCTACAGCGCTTCGACCGCCGCCCGGATGAGTGGCTCGGAGCCGGTCACGACGTACGCGATCCGGCCGTCCGCTCCGACCACGTACACGACCGACGGATGCGACACGTCCCCCGTGCGCTCGTTGCGCGCCCGCGGGATCCGCCATGCGTTCAGCACGCGCTCCACCTCCTCCGGACTCCCGCCGAGCACGTGGGCGTCTCCCGTCGCCCCCCACCGCTCGGCGATCGAGGGCAGCCGGCTCGGCGTGTCGCGCCACGGGTCGAGCGTGACGATGAGCACCGCCGGCGCACGCCCGCCGAGCCGGTCGCGAGCGCCGAGCACCTCGCTCACGAGCAGCGGGCACACCGTCTCGCAATGCGCGTAGGCGAAGGTCACGAGCACCGGCTTCCCCCTGAACTGCTCGAGCGTCACGGTGCGGCCGGTCTGATCGACGAGCGCGAACGGCTTCGGCGCGTCGTTCAGCCGGTTGAGCTGCCCCGCCAGCGCCTCCGTCGGCGAGCTGGCGAAGGTGCTCGCATCGGCGTCGCGCACGCGTACCACGACGCCGAGCACGCCGGCGAGCAGCGCCGCGCCCACGACGCCGACGGCCAGCTGGCCGAGCACGAAGCGCATCGTGGCGCGGAGGCCGTCGCGCACCTCCTTGCCCCACACCGCGAACAGCACGAGGAGCATGCCGAGCGGCTGCCCGACGAGGGCGAGCCACCCGCCCGCGTCGGGCAGCCCGGTCGCCGCGGTGCCGAAGCAGGTCTCGCGCGTGCGCAGCACCCACGTCGGCGCGTCCGCCGCGGGCCAGAGGGCGAGCGCCCACCAGCTCGCCGTGATCACGACGATCGCCGCGAGGGCGCCGAGCGCGGTGCGCGCCCGGGCGCCGGCCGTCACCCGATCCTCCAGAGGAAGGAGAGGATCTTCCAGTTGCTGAAGAAGTACAGGGCGAACACGGCGAGGAAGATCAGCACGAGCACGATCGTACCCGGCGCCGGCCCCATGATCCCGCGCGACGCGTCGTGCAGCTCCGCGTTCCGCTGGTCGACGTCGGCCGCGTGCACCGGCGGATGCGTGATCCCCTGCGGCACGCCGACCATCGCCACGCCGCGCGTCACCGGACCGAGCGCCTGCCCGAAGAACACCGACTTCACCGCGATCCCGACGAAGATGAATGCGCCCGTCGCCGCGAGCAGTCCGCCGAGCGCGACGAACGCGAGCAGCAGGTCGACGATCGGGTTGAAGGGCACCGAGTACGGCGCCTGGCTGAAGGTGATGTCCCAATGCCGGCGCGGCACGCCGAAGTTGCCGGCGAAGGTCATCGACACGGTGAAGATGAACATCCCGCCGGCGAACAGATACGGCTGCAGCTTCGCCGCGCGCCAGAACGCGACGCGCTTCTGGAAGATCAGCGGGATCAGATAGTACGTCGCACCCATGAACGCCATCGCCGTGCCGCTCACCACCGTCGCGTGGAAGTGGCCGGGCACCCGCAGCGTGTTGTGCACGATGATGTTGATCTGCTCCGTGCCGATCGTCACGCCGGTGATCCCGCCCACGAAGCCGAACACCACGACCGAGAGCACGAGCGAGCTGAAGCCCGGATCGCCCCACGGCGCCTTCCGCAGCCAGCCGAACAATCCGTTCGTGTAGCCGCGCAGCCGCATGCCGAGCTCCATCCCGGCGGGGACGGTGAAGCCGTGGATCATCGACGCGAGCACCGCCATGTACATGAAGTAGCTCGTGTTCACCACCTTCCAGGCCGGTCCGAGCCCCGGATCCACCAGCAGGTGGTGCGCCGACGCCATCGAGATGAACAGGATGTAGAGCACGAACGCCGACCGGCTGATCTTCTCGTTCAGCACCACGGCGCCGATGGTGAGCGCGCCGAGCATGTACCAGATCGCCACCATCGCGGCGACGTTGATCTGCTGCGAGGAGTGGCCGAGCCCCCACCACACCATCCGGTACACCTCGGGGTCGACCTTCATCAGCCCGAGCGACCAGAGGAAGGTCGGGATGTAGATCGCCGCGCCGTGGAGCAGCGTGATCACGGCGATGATCGCCGCCGTCGCCGCGCCGTACACGACGAGCGGCAGCGAGCCCTCGTACGTCCGCTCGCGCTTCGCCACCACGAGGTTGGCGAAGAACACCCCCGTCACGATGAGCGCGCCGACGGCGAAGAAGATCACGCCGAGGTAGTAGAGCGGATCGGCGCGCAGCGGCACGTACGACGTGAACAGCACGTCGGCCTTGCCCCCCCACATCATCGACTCCACGAGCAGCGCGCCGCCGAGCATCAGTCCGTACGCGACCCACGACGTCTTCGGCGCCGAGTTGCGGGCGTCGATCAGCACGGTGCTCGCGAAGTGCAGCACCGCCATCTCGAAGAAGATGATGAAGAAGATCAGCATGCTCATCGCGTGCACGCCGAGCAGGCGGTAGAACCAGGTGGCCGAGAGGAGATGCACCGCCTGCCACCGCGTGAGCACGATCAGCACCGCCGCGATCGTCCCGACGAGCAGGAACACGATCGCCGTCACGGCGTTCACCTTCACCGCCGCTTCCGCCTGCGCGTGGATGCGGCGCGACGTCACGGGACAGGTGCGGAAGCGCGACTGCGAGTCGGGGCGGTATCCCGGCTCGCCGGCGGCGGGCGGTGCGGGCCGCGTCGTGTCGATCGGGTAGCTCATCGGACCTTCTCCGCGCTCGGCGCCGCGGCGACCGCGGGCGCACCGGTGACGATCACCCGGCCGACCATCGTGTGGTGGCCGATGCCGCAGAACTCGTTGCACATGATGCGGAAGTCGCCCGACGCGTTCGGCCGGACGCGGAGCCCGTAGTCGTAGCCGGGAACGACCTGGAAGTTGACGTTGATCGGGAAGAGCGAGAACCCGTGGTTCACGTCGAGCGAGGAGAGGTGCAGCGTGTACTCCGCACCCTGCTTCAGCTTGAGGATCGGCCGCCACTGGAAGGCCATCGCCATGAGATAGACGTCGGCGCCGGGCGGCGGCTCGACGATCGGCATGCCGCGATCCTCGCCGGTCTTGTACTGGCGGATGAACTCCTCCGCGCGCGCGGCGAACGCCGCCGGCTCGACGCGCCGCCGGATCCCCGACGGATTCTGCCCGCCCTTCCAGTGCCAGAGCGGCATCATCGCGAACAGCACCATGCACCAGCCGAACGCGATCCCCACCCACACCTTCTCCGCCTTGTGCGCCGGCTTCCACCAGTCGCCGCGTGGGGCGTCGAGCCCCGTGTGCGTCTCCGTGTGCATGTCGCCTCAGGGAAGAGTGGCTTTCGGCAGGGTGAGGATCTCCCACATCCCCCAGCCGGTGTAGAGCACGAACACGATGAGCACGCCGAGGGCGAGCAGCAGGAACACGTTGTCGAAGAAGCGCTGGCCGATCGTGATGCGCTCGGCCGGCTCGGTGGGAGGCGGCGGATCGCCGAGAACGTCGGACATATGACCCCGGGGAAGGAGGAGCCCTGCGAAGGTGACGAGGCTACGGCTGCCGGCTCGCACCCGCAGTCCGGAGTTCCTCACCTTCCCCATGGGAGTTCTCCTGACGGCAGGCCCCCCGGCGCGGCCTACGTTGGGAAGATGCCCGCAACCACCGCGGCCTGATGGCCCCACCGCCTCGCCGGCTCGAGCGCGCCGCGCTGCGCGTGCTCGCCGCCGCGGACGCCGCGTGCAACCGCCTCTACGGCTCGCGCGCCAACCCGCTCTATCAGAGCGGCGCGATCACGATCGCGCTGCTGCTCGTGCTGATCGTCACCGGGCTCTGGCTGATCGTCTTCTACAAGGTGGGCGCGCCGTACGAGTCCGTCGCCGGCCTCGCCGCCGATCCGTGGCTCGGCCGATGGGTGCGCGGCGTCCACCGCTACGCGAGCGACGCCGCGGTCGTGTTCGCCGTCGTGCATCTCTTCCGCATGTTCGCGCAGGGACGAAGCTGGGGGCCGCGCGCCCTCGCGTGGACCAGCGGCGTGCTCGCCCTCGGGCTGCTCTTCGTCTGCGGGCTCACCGGCTACGTGATGGTGTGGGACACCTTCGGGCAGCTCCTCGCGCAGCAGGGCGCGCGAATGCTCGACACACTCCCCATCCTCTCCGAGCCGATCGGCCGCGCGTTCACCGGCGAGCAGGAGCTCGCGGGCGCGTTCTTCTTCGTCAACCTCTTCGCGCACATCGCGATCCCACTCGGCATCGGGCTCGTGCTCTGGCTGCACGTCTCGCGCGTCGCGCGGCCGGCGCTCCTGCCGCCGCGGCGCGTCACGTGGTCGCTCGTCGGCGTGCTGCTGCTCGTCGCGCTCGCGCGCCCCGCCGCGCTGGGCCCGGCCGCCAGCGCCTTCCGCCTCCCGGAGTCGGTCACCTTCGACTGGCTGTACGCCTTCTGGATCCCGGTCGTGAATCGGACCAGCCCGGCGACGGCCTTCGTCGTGCTCGTCGTGGCCGCGCTCGCGCTCCTCGCCGTACCGCTGTTCACGCGGCGCCGCGCCGCGGCGCCGCTGCCCTCCGTGGTGAACGAGGACCTCTGCACCGGCTGCCGCCAGTGCAGCCTCGACTGCCCGTACGAGGCGATCACGATGATCCCGCGCGAGGGTGGTGGCCGCTCCGCCGAAGTCGCGCGCGTCGACCCCGCGCTCTGCGTGAGCTGCGGCATCTGCGCCGGCTCGTGCGCCCCGATGGGAGTCGGCCCCCCGGGACGCACCGGGCGCGATCAGCTGGTGGAGATCCGCGCGCTCCTCGCCGGCGAGGAGCTGCCGGCCGGACGCACGGTGGTCGTGTGCTGCGATCGCGGCGCGCGCCGCTGGGGCTCCGCGCTCGAGCGCGCCGGCGCGGTGGTGCATCCGGTGGACTGCGCGGGAAACCTGCACACCTCCGTCATCGAGCTGCTCGTGCGCGGCGGCGCGTCTGGCGTGCTGGTGCTCGCCTGTCCGCCGCGCGATTGCTGGAACCGCGAGGGGGTGCGCTGGCTCGTCGAGCGCGTGTACGACGACCGCGAGGCGGAGCTGCAGGCCCGCGTCGACCGGCGCCGCGTCCGGATCGCCCACGCGAGCGCGGGCGAGGAACGCGAAGCGCTCGCCGCGCTGCGCGCCTTCATGGCCGACACCGCGCACCTCGACGATCCGCGCCGTGAGCTCGCGGCGGAGCTCGACCTCGAGTGCGATCCCGTACCCGTGGAGGACGCGTGATCCGCGCCGCCCGGGCCGCGCTCGGCGCCCTCCTCGCCCTGGGCGCCGCGTTCGGCCTCGCCGCCGTGACGACCGCGCCGCGCCGGCCGCACACCGACGGGGAGGCGCGGCTCCGCGTCGCGTTCAGCGCGCGCCCCGAGCGCATCGAGAATTGTCGCACTCTGTCCGAGCGCGAGCTGGCGAACCTCCCCGCGCACATGCGTCAGAGCGTCGTCTGCGAGGGCTTCGTCGCGCGGTACCGGCTCGAGGTGCGTCGCGACGACTCGCTCGTCGCCTCGGCGCTCGTGCGCGGCGGCGGCCTGCGCCACGATCGCCAGCTCTACGTCCTCCGCGAGCTCGCGCTGCCGAGCGGGCGCAGCACGATCGACGTTCGGCTCACGCGGATCGACGCCGCGACGCCGCGACCCGGGCGAGCGCGCGAAGAGTCCGATCACCACGGCGACGGCGGCGCGCACCACGACTCGCTCCCGGGTAGCCGCGCCGGCGCCGGCGATCCCGAGGACGAGAATCTCGCCCAGCGCGACGAGGAGGAGCATCGCCGCCGCATCGAGGACGAGGTGCCCGCCTCGCTCGTGCTGCGCGAGACGGTCACCCTGCGCCCGCGCGAGGTGCTCCTCGTGACCTACGATCAATCCGCGCGCCGTTTCCGCACCGTGCGAGGCCCGCGATGAGCGACCGCGTCACGCCACCTCGCGCCGACGGTGCGACGGCCGTCGGCCGGTGGCTCGTCGCGTGGGCCGTGCTCCTCTTCGCCATCGTCCTCGTCGGCGGCGCGACGCGCCTCACCGAGAGCGGGCTCTCCATCACGGAGTGGAAGCCGGTCACGGGGATCGTGCCTCCGCGCACGCCGGCCGAGTGGGCCGCCGAGTTCGCGAAGTACCAGCGCATCCCGCAGTACCAGCGCCTCAACGCCGGAATGACGCTCGAGGGCTTCCAGGCGATCTATCTCTGGGAGTTCTGGCATCGCATCGTCGCACGGCTCGCCGGCCTCGCCTTCGCGCTGCCCTTCGCCTGGTTCGCCCTCCGCCGCCGGATTCCGCGCGAGGCGTTCGGCCGCATCGCGGCGCTGCTCGCCCTCGTCGGCGCGCAGGGCGCGATGGGGTGGTGGATGGTCGCGAGTGGGCTCGTCGGACGCACCGAGGTGAGTCAGTACCGGCTCGCCGCGCATCTCTCCCTCGCCTTCGTCATCCTCGCCGTCACGGTGTGGACCGCGGCCGATCTCCTCGAGGGCCGGCGCGTCGCGCACGAACGCGTGCGGCGGCGCGCCCTGCCCCTCGTCGTCGCGCTCGCGGGGATCACGTCGGCGAGCGGCGCGCTCGTCGCCGGACTTCGGGCCGGCCGCGTGTACAACACCTTCCCCCTCATGGCGGGCCGCGTCGTCCCGGACGGCTACGCCCAGCTCGCGCCCTGGTGGCGCAATTTGTTCGAGAACCACGCGGCGGTGCAGTTCGATCATCGCGTCCTCGCGACGATCACACTCGTCTCGGTGATCGCGACATGGGCCGCGTACCGCCGCGGCGCGACGCGACGGCTCGCCCGCCGGCTCGATCTTCTCCTCGGCGCGGCGCTGCTCCAGGTCGCGCTCGGCATCACGACGCTGCTGCTCGCCGTGCCCGTCGCGCTCGGCGTGGCGCATCAGGGAGGTGCGGCCCTGCTCCTCACCGCCGCCGTGCTCGCGTGGCACGCCGACGGCATGCCCGACGCGGACGGCGCACGCGCCGT
>DATJGU010000031.1:0-121611 GCA_035494615.1 Gemmatimonadaceae bacterium | reverse complement strand
CGCGCTTGCCGTCGTTGGCGAGCGTGAGTCGGACGTCGCGCCGCGTGAGCGCGACGACCGCGACCGCGTCGACGACGCTCCGCCACTCGGACCGCGCGCCGCGAAGAAATTTCTGGCGCGCGGGGGCGTTGAAGAAGAGCTGCGACGCGGCGATCGTCGTGCCGCGCCGCCGCGCGACGTCGCGCACGTCGACGATGCGCCCGCCGTCGGCGCGGATCGCGGTGCCGGCGCCGTCTTCGGGCGCGGTCTCGACGAGCAGCCGGCTCACCGAGCAGATCGCGGGGAGCGCTTCGCCGCGGAAGCCGAAGCTCGCGACGCCGACGAGGTCGGCCGCGTTGCGGATCTTCGAGGTGGCGTGCCGCTCGAGCGCGAGGAGCGCGTCGTCGCGATCCATGCCGCAGCCGTCGTCGCTGACGCGGATGAGCTGCCGGCCTCCCTCCTCGACGGCGACGTCGATGGCGGTGGCGCCCGCGTCGAGCGCGTTCTCGACGAGCTCCTTGACGGCGGACGCGGGGCGCTCGACCACCTCGCCGGCGGCGATCTGGTCTGCCACGGCCGGGGGGAGCACCACGATGCGCGCCATCGCGCGAATCTTACCGGACGGGCGCCAGACCGGTCAATCGCGTCGGTTGCACGGGGTCGATCGGCATCACCGCGATGGCGGGGACCCATCCCGCGCGGGCGGCGTCGACGGTGAGATGCACCCACGCGCCATCGCGCGCGCCGAGGCGTCCTGCTTCGCCCGCTCCGGCGGTGGCGAGCGCCGGCGCGTCGGTGGCGGGCGCCTCGAGCAGCGCGCGCCCGTGCACGAGCACGGCGAGATCGCGCGTCTCGAGCCCCGATCGCAGCTCGAACAGCGCGGCGAGGCCGGCGAGCGCGAGGGCGATCGCGCCGCCGGCGATGGGGCGGGCGATCGCGGGGCGACGCGCCGCCGGGATGGCGAGCGCGGCCCACGCGCCGAGCCAGAGCGCGAGCACGACCCACGCGAGCGCGTCGGGCGCGACCGGCGCGACGTACCCCGCCGAGCGCGGGCCGAGCGCCTGCACGGCGGACAGCCGGTCGCGCGATTCGTCGTCGAGCGGGTCGAGCCGGAGTGCGTGATGCCATGCACGCGCGGCGATCGCGGTGTCGCCCGCCTCCCACGCCGAGGTGGCGAGGTTCGACCACGCGTCCACCGAGCGCGGCGCTTCGCGCGCGACCCGCTCGAAGCGGCGCTCGGCGATGGAGAACTGTGCGCGTCGATACGCGTGCACGCCGTCGGCGAAGAGGCGCTGCGCCTCGCGCGAGGGAGCCTGCGCGAGCGCGACGCTCGCGGCGAGCGTCGCGCCGAGCGCCGCGACGAGGAGCATGCTGCGCGCGTCGAGCGCCGTGGTGCGCAGCGCCTCGCGGTCGACCGCCTCGACGATGTCGAGCGCCTCGCGCGCGAGGCGGGCATCGAACGAGCCGGAAGGGGAGAACGCCGCGTCGTCGAGGCGAGCGAGCATCGACTCGGCCTCGAGCGCGGTGGCGTCGCTCACACCGGATCGGCGCAGCACGCGTCCGAGTGGAGCGCGCTCGCGGGCGACGGCCGGGATGCGGTCGCGGAGGGCGGCGACGAAGTGGGAGCGCACCTCGCGTGCGGTCGGCGCGTCCGATGCGGTCACGAGCGCGCGAAGCCGCCGCGCGGGTGACGCCGCCCGCTCGACGCTGCCGCGCCGCCAGAGGCGGCGCAGCGCAGCGGGCACGGGGGCGAGCGCGAGGAGCGCCCAGTAGAGCGGATGCGACGTGATCGGGTCGCCGCGGCCGGCGCGGAGGACGACGCGGATCGGCGCGCGCGGTCCGGCGACGGTGTCGGCGGGCGCGAGCGAGCCCGGCGCGACGACGAGCGGGATCGGCGACGCTTCGGCCACCGCGTAACGGCGGAGCACGGGATCGAAGTACGGGTAGCGGAAGGGCGGCACGACCTGCGTACCCGGCTCGCGCGGCGTGGCGATCCAGTCGAACTCCTTCGTGCCGCTCACGCGGCTCGCCGAGGTGTCGACGTCGACGCGCTCGTCGCCGGTGGTGAGCCGCGCCCACGGCAGCTCGAGCATGGGGCGCGGGAGCAGCTTCACGTTGCCGACGCCGGTGACGCGCGCCGTGATGACGAGCGGATCGCCGACCCGCGCCGTCACCGATTCGACGCTCGCGGCGATGTGCATCGTCCCGACGGCGCCGGCGTAGTCGATCGGCCGGCCGCGCGCGGGAGGATCGACGGCGACGAACTGCACGCTGTCGGAGTGCAGCTCGAAGCTCTCCTCGCGCGAGAAGAACGACGCCGAGAGCGGCAGCGAGTAGGTCAGCGTCGCGGGAGGGATGACGATGCGGCCGGCGAAGAGCGGAAAGATCGCGCGGCGGTAGTTGAGCGCCTCGAAGCAGCGGCGCACCTGGCGCAGCGGCGCGCGCGGCAGGTCGACGTCGTACGCGAGCACGGCCGACATCTCGGGGGGAAAGAAGGTCGGGTTGCGGCGCAGCCGCCCGCGCGCGGTCTCGTTGAGGAGCACCTCGACGGTGTAGTCCACCTGCTCGCCGACGAAGATCGAGTCGGGGGCCGCGCCCCCGAAGGGATCCTCGATGCGCGCGGCGACGAGCACCACGGGGGGCGGCGCGATCGGATCGCGCACGTCGATCTCGAGGGGCGCGGACGCGACGCGCTTGCCGCGCACGGTCGCGACGAACGGCGGCACATGGAAGCGGCCGACGGGCGAGATCGCGACGTCGGCCCAGATCTCGGTGAGCGTGCCGGCGCCGCCGGGGTCGAGCCGCGACGCGACACCGCTCCGCAGGAGCTGGATGCCCCCGGCGCGCGGCAGCTCGATCGACGGGACGTCGCGGCCGGCCGTGCGGATGGCGGCGGTGAGACGGACGGGGAGGCACGCCGTAGCGGTGTCCGGGCCGTTCGCCACGATGGCCAGTTGCGCGATCAGCGCGAGCGCCAGCACGCGCGCCTACCAGTCCTTGCCGCCTGGTGGTGGCTCGGGGCGATTCTGCTGCTGCCGCTTGCTCTGCACCTCGCGCTCCTCGCGCTCGGCGCTGCCGAGCAGCTGCTCCGCCTGGCGCTGCGCGAGCGTGGGCTGCGGCTTGGGCTTGTTCTGCGCCGGCGCCTGCGACGCGCTCGACTGCCCGCCGCCGCCACCGCCGCCGCCGCCGCCCCGCTTCTGCTTCTGGAGGGCGAGCTCGTAGTTCCACTTCGCGTCGAGATCGGCGGGCCGCTGGATCAACACGCGCTTGTAGCTCGCGAGCGCCTGATCGAGCTCGGCGCGCGCGGAATCGGAGGGAGGAGCGGCGGCGGCCGCCGCGCCCGCGGCCGCGGTGCCGGCCGCGCGATGGGCCGAGTCGGCGGCGAGCCCGCGCACGAGGTGCGCGTACCCCGAGTTGAAGCGTGCGCGGTAGCGCACGTCCGGATCCGCCTTCTCGGCGGCGCGGTCGAGCACCTCGCTCGCGGCGGGCAGCGACTCGGCCGCGACGAGCGCGGTGCCGTAGTTGTACAGGGCGCCCGGCGTTCCCTCGGCCTTCGCGACGCGCGCGAACAGCGCGGCGGAGCGCTGGAAGTTCTTCGCCGTGTAGGCGGCGGTCGCGTCGACGGCATCCTGCGATCCCCCGCAGCCGGCGAGCACGACGAGCAGCAGCGACGCCGCGAGCGCCGTCTCGGCCGACGCTTCGCGGCGACGCCGGTGGCCGCGACGGCCGCCGAGCACCGTGTCGAGCCAGAGGAGCAGGACGGCCGGGAGGAGGAACCACTGGTAGCGCGGCGTGCGATCCTCGCCGCCGAGCGTCGCGCGCGCCTGCGTGCGGAGGCGCGCGAGCGCGCTCTTGATGCGCGCGGCCTTGTCGGTGGCTTCGGCGGGGATGAAGGTTCCGCCGGCGGCCGCCGCGGCGGCCTGGAGCACCTCGGGCTTGTAGTGCGTGATGACCACCTGGCCCTGCTCGTCGCGCTTCTCCGTGACGCGGCCGTTCTCGCGCACGGGGATCGTCGAGCCTTGCGTCGTGCCGAAGCCGACGGTCACGAGGCTCACGCCTGCTTCCTTCGCGCGGCGCGCGGCGGCGAGAATCTCGTCCTGCGGCTCGAACGCCTCGCCGTCGCTGAAGAGGACGAGGGCCTTGTCCGCGCCGCTCTTCGTGAGCGCGAGGAGGCTCGTGCCCTGGGCGATCGCCTGCGCGAGCGAGCTGCCCGCCTGCCCCACGACGCTCGGATCGAGGTTGTCGAGGAAGAGATCGAGCGCGCCGCCGTCGACGGTGATCGGCGAGAGCACGTAGCTGCGGCCGGCGAAGGCGAGGAGCCCGACCCGATCGCCCGGGCTCAGCGCACGGAGCCGGCGGATCTCCTGCTTCACGCGCTCGAGGCGGTCGGGCCGCTCGTCGGTGGCGAGCATCGAGAGCGACGCGTCGACGGCGAGCACGAGGTCGACGCCGGTCGAGCGCGAGACCGTCCGTTCGACGCCCCAGCGTGGGCCGGCGAGCGCGATGCCGGCGAAGAGCGCCGCGGCGGCGAGCCGCGCGGTGCGCCAGCCGCGTCCGGAGAACGACGCCGGCGGAACGAGCCGGCGCACGACGTCGAGGCTCCCGAGCCGCTGCAGGCGCTTCGCCCGGAGCGCGCGCGCGCGGCGCAGGAGGACGACGAAGAGCACCGGCAGGAGGACGGCCAGCACGAGGAGCCACGGCTTCTCGATCGCGTCGACGAGCAGCTCCGGCGTCATGGCAGCGGCCCCTTCCACGCGACGAGCATCAGCTCCGCCGCGAGCGCGACGAGCATGAACGAGAGCGGCCAGCGAAAGAGCTCCGCGTAACGCACGTAGGTTCGCGTGCGCACGGGAGTGCGCTCGAGCGCGTCGATCTGCTCGGTGATGCGCTGGAGCGCGGCGGGGTCGCGCGCGCGGAAGTAGCGGCCGCCCGTCGCAGTGGCGACGTCGGTGAGGAGGGCATCGTCGATCTCGACCTTCTGCATCTCGTAGCGCAGGCCGAACAGGCCGCGGCCCACGGGCACGGGGGCCATCCCCTCGGTCCCGACGCCGATGCCGTAGATGCGGATGCCGAACGCCGCGGCGGCCTTCGCCGCCGTGCGCGGGTCGATCGAGCCGCGATTGTTCACGCCGTCGGTGAGGAGGATCATCACCTTCGACCGGCCGGGCGCGTCGCGCAGCCGGTTGGCGGCCGTGGCGATCGCGGTGCCGATCGCCGTGCCGTCCTCGAGCTGGCCGGGCTGGAGGTTGTCGAGCGCGGCCTGCACGACGGGGTAGTCCGTCGTGAGGGGCACCTGGGTCAGCGCCTCGCCGGAGAAGGCGACGATGCCGATGCGATCCGAGTTGCGCGCGTTGACGAACGACTTGATGCGCTCGCGCGCGACCTCGAGCCGGTTCTGCGGCTGGAAGTCCTGCGCGAGCATCGAGCTCGAGATGTCGAAGGCGATGACGATGTTGATCCCCTCCGAGGTGGACGTGACCGCATGCGCGCCCGCACGCGGGCGCGCGAGCGCGACGATCCCGCTCGCGAGCGCGAGGTTGCGCAGCACGGCGAGCGCGCGCGCGAGGCCGCGGCCGGCGCGCGGCCCGCGCGCGAGCACGCCGACGCGCGAGAAGACGATCGCCGCGGGCACGCGCCGCCGCGCGATGACCCACCACACCGGCAGGAGGAACAGCAGGAGCAGCCACCACGGCGACGCGAACTCGATCGCTTGCAGCTCGCTCACGCGGCCTCCTTCGCCGGCTGCTGCTCGGCGGTGGCGCGCTCGTGCTCCTCGCGCACGATGGCGCGCGCTTCGGCGCCGAGCTCGCGTGCCTGCTGTGCGGCGATCGGCGCGGCGGCGAACTTCACCGGATCGACGGCATCGAGCAGCCGCCGCAACCGGTCGAAGGGCACCGTGGCGATGCCACGGACCGCGCCGAGCAGCTCGCCGCTCGTGTTCGACAGCGACGCGGCCTCGTGGCGCTCGGCGAGGTAGCGGCGCACGACGTCGGTCATGAGCGCCGCGTGCCGGCCGGCCTCTCCCGCGTCGGCGAGATGCAGCCGCTCGACGCGCGCGAACGCCGCCTCGGCCGTCGCGAAGGGATCCGCCGGCGTCGCGCCGCGGCGGGCGCGACGCCGCCACCACCAGACGAGCAGCCCGAGCCCGAGCGCCGCGAGCGCGGCGAGGGCCCACCACCACCAGGGCACCGGCGCCTTCACGGCGAGCAGGGGGCGCACCGGTTTCGGGACGCGCTGCGCGCTGTCGGCGGGGAGCACGCTCCGCACGAACAGCGTCGGGAGCGTCAGCGCGACGCGCCGCTCGCCGTCGTCCAGCTGCACGAGCACGTCGCCGAGCGCGATCGGCTGGCGGCCGACGTCCCACGGGGCGAGCCGGTAGGTCGCGACGCGATCGGCCGCGGTGGAATCGGCACCGTCGCGCACCGTCGGCGCCTCGAGCGCCTGCACCGGCGCGAGCGAGTCGAGCCCGGTCGGGAAGGTGATCGTCGCCCCGAGCGGCGCGTGCACGCGCACCGTGAGCGTGACGACGTCACCGACCGTGACCGTGTCGTGGTCGACGACCGCGCCCGCCTGCACCGTGATCGCGCCGGCGGCGGCCGATTGGGCGGCGAGCGGCGCGCCGCCGAGCAGCAGCGACGCGCCCGCCGCGCGCAGCGTCGTCGCGGGGCGGCGCGTGAGCACGCGCACGGTCACCGGCGGCGCGCGCGCGTCTCGCGCGCGCGGAAGAAGCGGATCAGCGGCTCGACGACGCTGCCGTCGGTGTGCACGGGAATCTCGTCGATGGCGAGGCGCCGCAGGAGCCGTCGGCGCGCGGTGAGCTCCTCCTCCACCGCGGCGGCGAAGCGCTCGCGCACCGCCGGATCGCTCGTGTCGACGTCGAGCGTCGTCCCCGTCTCCGGGTCGACGAACCGCGCGAGGCCGATGTCGGGGAGCGTGCGCTCGCTCGGGTCGTCGACCGTGACGGCGACGACGTCGTGCCGCTGCGCGAGCTGCTTGAGGGGCCGCTCGAGGTCGTCCGCCTGGAAGTCGGAGACGACGAAGATGATCGACTTGTGCGCGAGCATCTTCCCCGTGAACTCGAGCGCGGCGGGGAGATCGGTGCGCGTGCCCGTCGGGGCGAAGACGAGCAGGTCGCGCATGAGGCGCAGCGCGTGGCGGCGCCCCTTTCGCGGCGGCACGACGTGCTCGATCCGATCGGTGAACAGCACCGCGCCGACGCGGTCGTTGTTCCGGATGGCGGACATCGCGAGCACGGCGGCGAGCTCGCACGCGAGCTCGCTCTTGAACCGGCCGCGCGTGCCGAACCGCTCGGAGCCGGAGAGGTCGACGGCGAGCAGCACGGTGAGCTCGCGCTCCTCGATGTAGCGCTTCACGAACGGGCGGCGCATGCGCGCCGTCACGTTCCAGTCGATCGAGCGGACCTCGTCGCCCGCCTGGTACTCGCGCACTTCGGCGAACTCCATCCCCTGCCCCTTGAACACCGACCGGTATTCGCCGGTGAAGAGCGAATTCACCAGCCCGCGCGTCTGGAGCTCCAGCAGCTTGACCTGCCGGAGCACCTCGGGTGAGACGCCGGGCGACTTGCTCACGGGCTCTCGACGGTCGCGAGGACCCGGCGGACGATCTCGTCGCTCGACACCTCCTCGGCCTCGGCCTCATAGGTCGTGAGCACGCGGTGGCGGAGCACGTCCGGGGCGATCGCCTTGATGTCGTCGGGGGTGACGAAGGCGCGGCCGCGGAGGAAGGCGTGCGCGCGCGATGCCTGCGCCAGCGCGATCGTGGCGCGCGGGCTCGCACCGAACTCGATCAGCGGCACGAGATCCTTCAGGCCGGCAGCCGCCGGCTCGCGCGTGGCGTGCACGATGTCGACGATGTAGTCGACGATGCGGTCGTCCATGTACAGGTCGGCGATGCGGCCGCGCGCCTCGAGGATCGCCTCGGGGGTGGCGACGTGCCGCACGTCGATCGCGTGCCCGCCCGCCATGCGGCGCATGATCTCGCGCTCCTCCTCGCGCGACGGATAGCCGACGCGGAGCTTGAGCATGAACCGGTCGACCTGCGCCTCGGGGAGCGGGTACGTCCCCTCCTGCTCGATCGGGTTCTGGGTCGCGAGCACGAGGAAGGGCTCCTCGAGCTTGTACGTCGTACCGCCGATCGTGACCTGCTTCTCCTGCATCGCCTCGAGCAACGCGGCCTGCACCTTCGCCGGCGCGCGGTTGATCTCGTCGGCGAGGATGATGTTGGCGAAGATCGGCCCCTTCTTCACCATGAAGTTCCCCGTCGACTGATCGTAGATCTGCGTCCCCATCACGTCGGCGGGGAGCAGGTCCGGCGTGAACTGGATGCGCGAGAAGCTCGTGTCGATCGTCTCGGCGAGGGTGCGCACGGTGAGCGTCTTCGCGAGCCCGGGCACGCCTTCGAGGAGGACGTGGCCTCCGGTGAGGAGGCTGATGAGGAGCCGGTCGATCATGTACTCCTGACCGACGACGCGCAGGGCGACCTGGCGGCTGACGTCCTGGATCAGGCGGGCATCCGCGCTCGACGACGCTTGGGTGGCCATAGGGGGAGTGGGGGTTGTGCGACGAATCGTGACTGGGAACTACACCGGCACCAGCGCAATGCTCCCGTTCGGCTAGACCGCCTCGAGGGCGCGCACCTCCGCTCTCGTCAGCGACCGCACCTTGCCCACCGCGAGATCGCCAAGCTCGACGGGACCGAACCGGACACGCACGAGTCGGTCCACCTCCAGGCCGAGCGCCTCGCAGAGACGGCGCACCTCACGGTTCTTCCCTTCGGCGATCGTGATGGTGAGCTGCCAGCGACTGCGCCCGGTCTTCTCGCCGCGCATGCGCAATGGACGAACGACGCCGTCGTCGAGTTCCACCCCGTGCCGCGCCTGCTCGATCGCCGCCTCGCCGTCGCCGAGCACGAACGCGACGTACGTGCGCTCGACGCGGCGGCTGGGATGGGTGAGCCGGTGCGCCGCGGTGCCGTCGGTGGTGAAGAGCAGCACCCCTTCGGTGAGGTAGTCCAGCCGGCCGACGTACGTGAGGCCGGGACGCTTCGGCACGAGGTCGAACACCGTGCGCCGGCCCTCCGGATCACCGCGCGAGGTGATCACGCCGGCGGGCTTGTGGAGCAGGTACCACTCGGCGGGCGCGGGCGCGCCGACGCGCGTTCCGTCGACGAGGATGACGTCGTGCTCCGGATCGACGGTCTGGCCGACGCGCGCGGTCGTGCCGTTCACCGTGACGCGACCGCTCGCGACGAGCTCCTCCGCCTTGCGTCGCGAGAGCACGCCAGCGCGCGCGAGCGCGCGCTGGATGCGCATCGGCTCGGCCATCAGAGGGCGCGCGGCTCCGCGCGCAGGGCAACGGCCAGCTCGTCGGAGCGCGGAAGCTCGTCGAGGTGGCGCAGGGCGAAGTACTCGAGGAAGATCGGCGTCGTCCCGTAGAGGAGCGGACGTCCCATCCCCTCGCCGCGGCCGACGACGTCGATCAGGCCGCGCTCGTGCAGCGACTTGAGCACGCTCCCCACCGAGACGCCGCGGATCTCCTCGATCTCGGCGCGGCCGATCGGCTGGCGATAGGCGATGAGCGCCAGCGTCTCGAGCGCGGCGGCGCTGAGCCGCGCGGGGCGCGCCGCGAGCTGCGCGCGCTCGATCGCTTCGGTGTACTCGGAGCGCGTGAGGATCTGCCATCCCCCGCCGATCTCCACGAGCTCGACGCCGTGGCCGTCGACGTCGTAGTGCTCGCGCAGCTCGTCGAGGGCGGCGGCGAGCGCCGCCTTCGACGCGTCGGGGTCGAGCGCGGCGAGCTCCTCGCTCGGGATCGGCCGAGCGCTGGCGAACAGCGCCGCTTCAAGCAGCTTCGCTAGCGGCGTCACGGGAGATCTCCACGTCGGCGAAGGGGCGAGGTTGACGGACGCGGCACTCGCCGAGCTTCGCCATCTCGAGCAGGCCGAGCAGGGTGGACAGCACCTGCCACGGCTCGGCGTCGGCGGTGACGAGATCCGTCCAGCGCGCGCGGGCGCGGATCTCGAGCAGCGCGCGGATCACGGCGATCGCGCCGGGCACGTCGATCGCGCGCGGGATGACGTCGTGCATTCCCGGATCGCGCGCGATGCGGAGGATGCGATCGACGGCGGCGAGCAGCTCGCTGAGCGAGAGCGCGAGCGGCGCCTCCGGCGGCGCGGGGGCCTGCGGAACGTACGCGCGCGCGAAGCGGTTGCGGCGTTCCTCGCCGGCGCGCTCGAGCACGTCGACCACCTCGCGCATCTGCTGGTACTCGAGCAGCCGGCGAACGAGCTCGGCGCGCGGGTCGTCCCACGCGTCCTCACCATCCATGCGCGGGAGCAGCATCTGCGCCTTGATGCGCAGCAGCCGGGCGGCCATCTCGAGGTAGTCGGCCGCCTCGTTGAGCTGGAGCGTGCGGATGCGCAGCACGAACTGCTCGGCGATGCGCGCGATCGGGATGTCGTAGATGTCGACCTGCTCTTCGCGGATGAGCGTGAGCAGGAGGTCGAGGGGTCCGGAGAACTCGGTGAGCTCGACGACGAACGACGGCGGCGCGTCGGAGGCGAAGACGGAGAGGGTCGCGGCCTCGCTCATGCGATCCACTGCTGCACGGACGGGAGCCAGAACGAGGAGACGAGCGAGAGCCCCCAGTCGCTCGCCAGCGCCGCGGGGTACATCCACGCGTTCAGCACGCGCTCGCCCCACGCGAGCAGCAGGATGAGCACGAGCAGGCCGAAGCGCGCGAAGCGCACGTACTGGATGGCGAGCGCACGCGGGAGCAGATACTTGAAGACGTGCGAGCCGTCGAGCGGGGGGATCGGCAGCAGGTTGAACGCGATGAGCACCGCGTTGATCCAGACGCCGAAGTAGAGCATCGCCTGGACGATGGCCAGCGAGGGAGCGAGCGCCGGCGCGGCTCGTCCGATCAGCCCCGCGACGGGAACGAGCGCGACGCAGACGACGCCGATCACCGCGTTGGTCGCCACGCCGGCGAGCGAGACGATGATGTCGCCGCGGCGCGGGTGCGTGTAATTGCGCGGGTCGACCGGCACGGGCTTGGCGCCGCCGAACACGAACGGCCGCGCGCCCGCGGCCATCGAGCCGGCGATCGTCATGATCGGCAGCAGGATCGTGAAGAAGAGGTGGATGTGCCGTGCCGGGTTCCAGCTCAGCCGCCCCGCGTCGAGCGCGGTCCGGTCGCCCTGCCGGAGTGCCGCGTAGCCATGGGCGATCTCGTGTGCGATGACCGAGAACAGCAACACGGGGGCGACCAGCAGGACGGTCTGGAGAATGTGCAACGGCGGCGGGCGAGGGCGGCGGGCTCCCCGTTCAGGGGCGGCGACGCGCGAAAGGTAGTGGCGGCCCGGAGGAGAGTAAAGCGCTGTCCCAGCTTGACTTCGCTCCTGTGCGCCGGTAGGTTGCGGGCTCGCGTCGAACGCGACCCCCTTCGTAATTTCCTGGAGATTTTTTTCGTGCCGAATATCGCATCCGCGAAGAAGAACATGCGGAAGTCGCGCGCCGCGACCGTGCGGAACCGCGCCCAGCGGTCCGCGCTGCGCACCGCCCTCAAGAAGGCAAAGGCCCCGACCGCCACCGACGCCGAGCGCACGACCGCGATCAGCCTGCTCGATCGCGCGGCGCGGAAGGGACTCGTCCACAAGAATCTCGCGGCCCGGCAGAAGAGTCATCTGAGCAAGGCACGCGCGTCGGCCTGACGCGCTGCACAGCCTCCGAGCCTCGGAAACGAAGCGCGCCGGTCGGCAGGAGCCGACCGGCGCGCTTTTCTCGTTCGATCCGGCGCTGCTACAGACTCGCGAGCTCGGCGCCGCAGCGCTCGCAGTACCACTCGGTGGGATAGTTCATCGCGCCGCACTCGCCGCACTTGAGCGACTTGGCCGCTTCGGTGCTCTTGTCCTTGATGACGATCGGAATGTTCCCCGACACGTTCATCGCGAGAGGCGATCCCGCCGCGCTCCGCGCACCGCCGGCCGCACCGCCGAGCGACGCGTTCGGGTCGGCGAGGTTGACGACGTCCTCGTTCGGCGCGCGCTGCGCGAAGCTGTCGCGGCGCGCGCGCTCGTCCGGGCGATCGGTGGGCGCGGGGACGTCCGGCTTGCCGGCGGGCGTGTTCACCACGGAGCTGAGGAACGCGAGCTCGTCGAAGGTGCCGGCCGTCTCTCCGGAGCGACGGCCCTCGTCGGCGCGCTGGGTCGGGCGCGGCGTGACGTCGGCCTCCGCGCGCTCGGCGACTCCGACCTGCTCCACGGTACCCGCGGCCGGCTCCTGGCGGCTCACGCTCGCCTGCGCCGGCGCGGGAGCGGCCGAGGTGGCGACGGCGGGAGCGCCGCGCGGCGTCGGCGGACGCTCCGCCTCGTTGAGCAGCTCGCGCGTGCGCGCGCGCTCGCGCTCGAGCTCCGCGTGGCGTGCGCTCAGCGCCGAGATCGAGGCGTCCGCCTCGCTCGCGATGTCGCGCCACGCATCCTCGGACAGCTCCCCGACGTGCGCGCGGAGCTCGGCTTCGGCGCGCTCGTCGCGCCGCTGCTGCTGCTCGGCGTCGATCGAGGTGAGCCGCGCCGTGAGCGAGGTGAGCTCGGCGCGCAGTCCCTCGGTGTGCTCCTTGAGCTGCTGGATGACCGCGTCGAGCCGGTCGTGATAGTCGCCGTGCACGCGCGTGAAGACGCGCTCGGGCGTGCTGGCGCGGCGCGCCTCGAGCGCCTCGAGCCAGCCCTCGTACTTCCGGCGCTCCGCCATGAGCGTCTCGACGCGCCCGAGCGAGGCGTCTTCCCGCCCGGCGCCGTCGGTCCCGTGGTCCACTGCCGTCTCGTCGCTCATTGGTCCTCGTCCTGGTCCATTCGGGCGCCGTCCGCCTCCCATCCCGTGCGAGCGGCCTCGCGAGCCCGGCGCAGCGCCGTCACGTCTTCGTCGCGCAGGCGTGACACCGGACCGAGCTGCGACGCCGCGTGCAGGATGCGCGCGGCGTGCTCCAGGCTTTCCATCCGCTGGTGCGCCAACCGCAGCGACGGGCCGACCGTCGTCGCGCCATGGCTCGCCAGCAGGAACGCATCGTGACCCGCCAGGAAGGGCGCCATCGCGTCCCCCAGCGCCGGCGTCCCGGGCATCGCGAAGGGCACGAGGGGCACGCCGCCGAGGTGGAAGATAACTTCGGGCAGCACGGCGTCCATGAAATCGCGCCCCGCGACGCCGAACGCCGTGGCCACCGGTGGATGCGCATGCACGACCGCGCGCACGTCCGGACGCGCGCGGTAGATCCGGAGATGCATCTCGATCTCGGACGAAGCGGTGCGGCCCGGCGTCACCGGTGCGCCGTCCGCCGTGAGCTCGACGAGCTCATCCGCGGTGACGTCCACTTTCGAGAGTCCGCTCGGGGTGACGAGGATGTGTCCGCCGGCGAGGCGGACGCTCACGTTGCCGTCCTGGCCGGCGATCAGGCCGGCGTCGTAGAGCCGGCAGCAGACCGCGACGATCTCCTCGGCGATCGTGGTCCGCGACACGGGAGCGGGGTCAGCCGGCGCGGCGGTGGATCACGCGGCCGTCCACGAGCGTGAGCTCGACGATGCCGCGAAGCGTTCGACCGGCGTAGGGCGTGTTGCGGCCCTTCGACTCGAAGCGCGAGGGGTCCACCGTCCACTCCGCGTCGGGGTCGAACACCGTGACGTCGCCGATGGCGCCGCGGCGGAGGGTGCCGCCGGGAAGCTTGAAGAGCCGGGCGGGCGCGCAGGCCATCCGCTCCACGAGCAGGGGAAGCGCGACGATGCCGCGGTGCACGAGCCAGGTGAGGTTGACGGCGAGCGCGGTCTCGAGACCGACGATGCCGTTCGGCGCGTCGGCGAACTCGCGCTCCTTCTCGTCGTAATGGTGCGGCGCGTGGTCGGTGGCGATGACGTCGATCGTGCCGTCCTGCACCGCCTGCTGCAGCGCCTCGACGTCGGCCGCGGTGCGGAGGGGCGGGTTCATCTTCGCGTTCGTGTCGTAGCCCTCGACCGCGTCCTCGGTGAGCGAGAGGTGGTGCGGGCACACTTCGGCGGTGACGTCGATGCCGCGCTCCTTCCCCCAGCGAATCAGCTCCACCGAGCCGCGCGTGCTCATGTGACAGAGGTGGATGTGGCCACCGGTGCGGCGCGCGAGGAGGATGTCGCGGATGGCCATGATCTCCTCCGCCTCGCTGGGAATCCCCTTGAGGCCGAGCCGCGCGCTGACGAGGCCCTCGTTCATCGCGCCGCCGGCGGCGAGCGTCGGCTCCTCGCAGTGGTCGGCGACGGGGATGCCGAAGGTGCGCGCGTACTCGAGCGCGGTGCGCATGAGCTGCGCGCTGACGACCGGCTTGCCGTCGTCGCTCACGGCGACGGCGCCGGCGCCGACCATCTCGCCGAACTCGGCGAGCGTCTCGCCCTTCTCGCCGATGGAGATCGCGCCGATGGGATAGACGCGCGCGGCGGCGGCGCGTCGCGCCTGGGCGAGGATGAACCCGACGGCGGCCTGGTTGTCCGTGACGGGATCCGTGTTCGGCATCGCGCACACGGCGGTGAACCCGCCGGCGGCCGCGGCGCGCGCCCCGGAGGCGATCGTCTCGACCTCCTCGCGCCCCGGCTCGCGCAGATGACAGTGCACGTCGATGAAGCCGGGGCTCACGACGCGCCCCGCGCAGTCGATCGTCTCGAGCTCGGCGCCGTCGCGGCGCACGTCCCCGACGCGGCCGACCGCCTCGACGACGCCGTCGGCGAGGAGGAGATCGCCCGTCTCGTCGAGATGCTGCGAGGGATCGAGCAGGCGGCCGCCGCGGAGGAGGATCATGCGTGGCGTGGCGCGATCGGTCATCGGCCGACTCCGCCCTTCGCTGATTCGGCCAGCTCGGGCTTGCCGCCCGCGAGGAGATAGAGCACCGCCATGCGCACGGCCACGCCGTTCGTCACCTGGTTGAGGATCACGCTGTGCGGCCCGTCGGCGACGTCGGAGTCGATCTCGACGCCGCGGTTCATCGGGCCCGGATGGAGGATGAGGAGATCGCGCGGCGCGCGCTCGAGGCGCTCGCGCGAGATGCCGAAGACGCGGTTGTACTCGCGCAGCGACGGGATGTAGCCCGCCTGCATGCGCTCGAGCTGGAGCCGGAGCACGTTGAGCGCGTCGGCCCACTGAATCGCCTCCTCGACGCGGGAGAACACCGTGACGCCCAGCTCGTCGATCGCGTTCGGCAGGAGCGAGCGCGGTCCGCACACCGCGACCTCCGCGCCCATCTTCTTCAGCCCCCAGATGTTCGAGCGCGCGACGCGCGAGTGCAGGACGTCGCCGCAGATGCAGACCTTGAGCCCCTCGAGCCGGTGGAAGCGATCGCGCAGCGTGAGCAGATCGAGCAGGCCCTGCGTCGGATGCTCGTGGGTGCCGTCGCCGGCGTTGATGACGTTCGACTCGATGCGGTCGGCGAGGAAGCGCGCGGCGCCCGAGGCGCCGTGGCGGATGACGACCATGTCGATCCGCATCGCCTCGAGGTTGCGCGCCGTGTCCACGAGGGTCTCGCCCTTCGACACGCTCGAGCCGGACGAGGCGACGTTGACGGTGTCGGCGGAGAGCCGCTTCTCGGCGAACTCGAACGAGACGCGCGTGCGCGTGGACGCCTCGAAGAACAGGTTGACGATCGTCGAGCCGCGGAGCGTCGGCACCTTCTTGATGGCGCGCTCGCTGATCTCCTTGAACGGCTCGGCGGTGTCGAGGATGCGCCGGATCTGATCGCCCGAGAGGTGCTCGAGCCCGAGCAGGTCCTTGCCGAGCGAGCCGCTCACGTGCTCGTCGCGCTGGCGACGACGACGGCGTCGCGGTCGTCGAGCTCGGAGACGAGCACGTCGACGCGGTCGCCGGCGGCGACGTCGACCGTCTTGCCGACGACGTCGGGCTGGATGGGGAGCTCGCGGCCGCCGCGGTCGATCAGCACGGCGAGCGCGATGCGCTTCGGCCGTCCGAAGTCCGCGAGCTCGTCGAGCGCGGCGCGCACGGTGCGGCCGGTGTAGAGCACGTCGTCGACGATGACGACGGCCTTGCCGTCGATCGCCCAGGGGAGATCGGTCGGCCCGACGACCGGCCGCGGGCCGACGGTCTGGAGGTCGTCGCGGTAGAGGGTGATGTCGAGCGCGCCGCTGGGGACGTCGACGTTCTCGCGCTCGCGGATGGACGATACGATGCGCGCCGCGAGCTGGACGCCCCGGCGCTGGATTCCCACGATGATGAGATCGTCCGTTCCGTCGTTCAGCTCGACGATCTCGTCGGCCATCCGACGCAGCGTTCGGTCGATGGCGCGCGCGTCGAGGACGGTGTTCTGGCGGTCGGTCATGAGGACGCAATATGACCGAGCGGGAGGGGAAATAGAAGCGGACGGGGTGGGATTCGAACCCACGGTACGCTTTCACGTACACACACTTTCCAGGCGTGCGCCTTAAACCACTCGGCCACCCGTCCAACAGCGATTGTCGTCCTTCAACAGCGAGCGCGCTGGCGAGGCCAGCGCGCTGACGTACCGCCGACGCGGCGAGCGGACAGGGTGAGATTCGAACTCACGGTACCCTTGCGGGTACGCCGGTTTTCGAGACCGGTGCTTTCAACCACTCAGCCACCTGTCCGGAGCAGCCGCGAAATTTAGCCCTCGCGGAGAGGGGTGTCAACGAAATCGGCGCGCCGTCGGAGGGCGAAGAAATCGCGCAGCACGGCGGCGCATTCGGCGTCGAGCACCCCGCTCGCGACCTCCGGCCGGTGATTCAATCGCGGATGCCGGAGCAGGTCGCCGACGGAGCCGGCCATCCCCGCCTTCGCGTCCCACGCGCCGATCACCACGCGCGCGATCCGCGCGAGGACGATCGCGCCGGCGCACATCGCGCAGGGCTCGAGCGTGACGACGAGCGTGCAGTCGTCGAGCCGCCAGCGCGCGAGCGCCGCGCTCGCCGTGCGAATGGCGAGGAGCTCGGCGTGGGCGGTGGCGTCCTGATCGCGCACGGTGCGGTTCGCCGCGCGCGCGACGATCTCGCCGTCACGCACGACGACGGCGCCGACGGGCACGTCGCCCGCCGCCGCCGCGATGCGCGCCTCGTCGAGCGCGGCGTGCATCCACTCGCGATCCGCCGCGCGCCAGCGCTCCGCGTCCATGCGCGAAAGCTAGCGCGCGGCGGCGCCCCTCACACGCCCGCGGGCTCCTGCGATTCGGCGGGCGCGGCCTCCGTCGAGCCGACGCGCTCGAAGGTGAGCGTGCCGCCAGCCCCCTGCTTCACGAGGATGCGGTCGCCCTCGTGGAACTTCCCCTCGAGGATCAGCAGCGCGAGCGGGTTCTGGATGAGCCGCTGGATGGCGCGCTTGAGCGGACGCGCGCCGAACGCGGGATCGTACCCTTCCTCGGCGAGCAGCCGCTTCGCGCCCGGCGTCATCTCGAGCGTCAGCTTGCGATCGGCGAGCAGCTTCTCGAACCGCTGGAGCTGCAGCTCGACGATGTGCTCGATCTGCTCGGTGCCGAGCGGCCGGAAGATGATGATGTCGTCGACGCGGTTGAGGAACTCGGGCTTGAAGTGCTGCCGCATCGCCTGGGTGACCTGCGTCTCGACCAGAGCCCAGTCGCCGGTGGCGTGCTCGAGGATGAACTGGCTCCCGATGTTCGACGTCATGATGATCACGGTGTTCCGGAAATCCACCGTGCGCCCCTGCGAATCGGTGAGGCGGCCGTCGTCGAGAATCTGGAGCAGGATGTTGAAGACGTCCGGATGCGCCTTCTCGATCTCGTCGAAGAGGATGACCGAGTACGGGCGGCGCCGCACGGCTTCCGTGAGCTGGCCGCCCTCCTCGTAGCCGACGTAGCCCGGCGGCGCGCCGATGAGCCGCGCCACGGCGTGCTTCTCCATGTACTCGGACATGTCGATGCGCACCATCGACTGCTCGTCGTCGAACAGGAACTCGGCGAGCGCGCGCGCCGTCTCCGTCTTCCCGACACCGGTGGGGCCGAGGAAGATGAACGAGCCGATCGGACGGTTGGGATCCTGCAGGCCGGCGCGCGAGCGGCGCACCGCGTTGGCGACGGCGTGCACCGCTTCGTCCTGCCCGACGACGCGATGAGCCAGCTCCTCGTCGAGCTTCGTCAACCGCTCGCGCTCGCCCTCCATCATCCGCGACACGGGGATGCCGGTCCACCGCGCGACGACTTCGGCGATGTCCTCCGAGGTGACCTCCTCCTTGAGAAACTGCGGACGGCCGTCGTGGCTGGCGAGCTTCGCCTCCGCCTCCTTCATCTCGCGCTCGAGCTGCGGGATTCGGCCGTAGCTGATCTCCGCCGCGCGACCGAGGTCGCCGGCGCGGCTCGCCTGCTCCGCCTCGACACGCGCCTGGTCGATCTGCTGCTTGATCTTGCCCACGGCGCCGAGCGTCTCCTTCTCCTGCTGCCACTGCGCCTTCATCGCCGCCGAGCGTTCCTTCAACTCCGCCAGCTCGCGCTCGATCGTCTCTCTCCGTTCGACGGACGCCGGGTCCTTCTCCTTCTTGAGGGCGGTGCGCTCGATCTCGAGCTGCATGACGCGGCGCTCGACCTCGTCGATCTCCTGCGGCATCGAGTCGATCTCGATCCGGAGCCGGCTCGCCGCTTCGTCGAGGAGATCGATCGCCTTGTCGGGGAGGAAGCGATCGCCGATGTAGCGGTGCGAGAGCGTCGCCGCGGCGATCACGGCGCCGTCGGTGACGCGCACGCCGTGGTGCGCCTCGTACCGCTCCTTGAGCCCGCGCAGGATCGCGATCGTGCTCTCGACCGTCGGCTCGCCGACGTACACCGGCTGGAAGCGTCGCTCGAGCGCGGCGTCCTTCTCGACGTGCTTGCGGTACTCGTCGAGCGTGGTCGCGCCGACGACGCGCAGCTCGCCACGCGCGAGCATCGGCTTGAGCATCTGGCCGGCGTCCATCGAGCCTTCGGCCTTTCCGGCGCCGACGATGGTGTGCAGCTCGTCGATGAAGACGACGAACTGGTTCGGATCCTCCGTGAGCTCCTTCAACACGGCCTTGAGCCGCTCCTCGAACTCGCCGCGGAACTTGGCGCCCGCGATGAGCGCGCCGAGGTCGAGCGAGAGCAGCCGCTTGTTCTTGAGGCTCTCCGGCACGTCCCCGTTGACGATGCGCTGCGCGAGCCCCTCGACGATCGCCGTCTTGCCGACGCCCGGCTCGCCGATGAGGACGGGATTGTTCTTCGTGCGGCGCGAGAGCACCTGGATGACGCGCCGGATCTCCTCGTCGCGCCCGATCACGGGATCGAGCTTGCCCTCGCGCGCGGCTTCCGTCAGGTCGCGCGTGTACTTCTGCAGCGACTGGTACTGATTCTCCGGCGTCTGATCGGTGACGCGATGCGTGCCGCGCACCGCCTCGAGCGCGGTGAGCAGCGCCGCGTGCGTGACGCCGGCGTTCGCGAGCAGCGCGCGGCTCTCGCCGCCTTTCACCTGCGTGAGCGCGAGGAGCAGGTGCTCGGTGGAGACGTATTCGTCGCCGAGCGCGCGCGCCTCCTTCTCCGCCTGGTCGAGCACGGCGGTGAGCTCGCGCGACATGGCCGGCTGCGCATCGCTCTGCTTCGGGTAGCGCGCGATCTCGCGCTGCACGGCCTCGCGAAGGGCGGCGACGCTCGCGCCGAGCTTCTGCAGGACGGGGACGACGATGCTCTCGTCCTGGCCGAGCATGGCGAGGAGGAGATGGGTGTCGTACACGCTGGGGTTGCCGAGCCGGCGCGCCTCGGCGTGCGCCTCGTTCAGCGCCTCGCCGGATTTCACGGTCAGGCGATCGGGATTGATCATGTGTCGGGTTGCTCAGGTTGCTTCGCGCGAAGGCGCGGGATTCCACGCATCGACAGGGCAACCACGATGCCGCGCCCCGCGCGCCGTGCTGGCAGTCCGGCGTGCGACGATGATGCCGATGCGGCGCGCCGGACGCGAGTGGCCCGCCGAAGCGGCGGGTGCTCGCCGACCGGAGCTCAGCGCGGGCGGGGGACGCCGAGCGACCGCCGCCCCTGCTCGTTCCGCACCGTGTAGCCCATCCGGTCGCAGTATTCGAGCAAGGGGATGAGGAACTTCCGCGTGAGCGGGACCGACTCGCGGAGCTCGGCGGGACCGTAGCCGGCACCCGCCGCCATGCCGGCCTGGAGCCGGTCGACGAGGCCGGCCAGCTCCACGCGCGCGTAGTAGCGGCCCGGCTCGACGGCGACGATCTCGCCGTCGCGCGCGAGCATCCGGGCGACGGACGCCACGTCGGCCGGATCGAGCGCGAGCTGCGCGGCGACCTCGTCGAGCGTCGGCGGCTCGGCGCCGGCGGCCGCGAGCCGCTCACGCAGCGCGGCCGCCGTCGTCGCGAGCCGGCCGGCGAGGCGCGGCGCGAACTCGGTGAGCCGGATCTCCCCCTGCTCGGTCGCGAGGCGGCCGTCGCGGACCAGGCCGTCGATCACGGCGTCGACGAGCGCCTCCGGCGCGCGGATGCGGGTGCGAAGCCACTGGCGCGGCGCACCGGCGTCGAGCGGACGCGCGTCGTGATGCGCAGAGACGATCTCGACGATCTGCGCACCGACGACGTCGCGCACGTCGGGCGGGTAGAGCCGGTCGTCGATCCGCCACGTGCCGGCCGACGCGAGCAGGTCGTCGAGCTCGCGGTGCGTCACGCCGAGCCGGATCGGCAGCTCGGCGACGGCGATCCCCGCCGCGCCGCCCTCGTCGAGAAAGTGCGCGAGCGCTTCGGCCGGCGTGTGCTCGGCGCGCCGCCAGGGGCGCGCACGGCGCGGCGCGAGCGGATCGGTGACGATCCCGCCGCCGACGGTCCCGGCGGGCGACCCGCCGCGCAGCACGAAGCGATCGCCGGCGCGCGACACCACCGGCTCGTCGACGACGATGCGCGCCGGCCGCGCGTCGCCCGGCGCGAGCGGGCCGCCCGGCGCGACCACGCGTGCGCCGACCTCGCTCGTGCCGAGGTGCAGCCGGAGCGCGCTGCGCGGCCCGACCGCCCGCGGCGCCTCGGCGAGGAGGGCGACGTCGGCGCGCAGCACGGCGGTGGGACGCCACGCGTCGCCCGCGACGAGGACGGCGCCGCGCGCGACGCGCGAGAGCTCCACGCCGGCGAGCGCGATCGCGGCGCGCTGACCGGCGACGATGCGATCGACGATGGCGCCGTGCGCCTGGAGGCCGCGCACGCGCACGACGTCGCCGGCGGGATAGAGGCGGAGCGTCGCGTCGCGCGCGAGCGTCCCGGACCACACCGTGCCCGTCACCACGGTGCCGGTGCCGCGAATGGTGAACGCGCGGTCCACCGGCATGCGGAACAGGTCGTCGACGACGCGCGCCGGGACGCTGCGCACGGCGTCGGCGAGCGCGGCACGCAGCGTGTCGAGCCCCGCGCCCGTCACCGCGGACACCGGCACGATCGGCGCCTCGCCGAGTGGGCCGCCCGCGATCGCGGCGCGCACGTCGTCGGACACGAGCGCGAGCCACTCGTCGTCGACGAGATCGGCCTTCGTCAGCGCGACGACGCCGGCGCGCACGCCGAGCAGCCGCAGGATGGCGAGATGCTCGCGCGTCTGCGGCATCACGCCCTCGTCGGCGGCGACGACGAGCAGCGCGAGATCGACGCCGGTCGCCCCGGCGACCATGGTGCGCACGAAGGCTTCGTGACCCGGCACGTCGACGACGCCGAGCGTGCCGGCGCCCTCGAGCACGAGCGGTGCGAAGCCGAGGTCGATCGTGATGCCTCGCCGCTTCTCCTCGGGGAGGCGATCGGTGTCGACGCCGGTGAGCGCGCGCACGAGCGACGTCTTCCCGTGGTCGATGTGGCCCGCGGTGCCGAGGATCACGAGCGCCGCCTCACCATCGCGGCCTCACCATCGCGGCCTCACCATCGGGCCGATTCCCACAGCTCGAGCGCGCGGAGGGGGCGCCCGTCGGTGAGATGCTCGCCGAGGAACTCGCGGAGGAGGCGCTGGTGCGCGCGGGCCGACGCGTCGTCGAGCGGCGCGGCGCGGCCGGCGAGGAAGTCGCGCAACGCGTCGCGCGCGGCGGGGGGCAGCACGCGCCCCGCGGGAGCGAGCCGGCCGCAGCGCGCGCACAGCGCGCCGCCGGAGGGATGGCTGAACATCACGGTCGCCTCGCGGGGGAGCGGCGAATGGCATTCCGCGCACACGTCCACGGCCGGCGCGAACCCGAGCTCGGCGACGATGTGCCAGGCGCTCGCGAGCGTGGTCGCGACGGCGTCGTCGCGCGGGGCCGATGCGAGCGCGTCGAGCGCCGCGGCGACGGCGTCGAAGAGCGCGGGATCGGCGGCGTCACGGCCGAAGCGCAGGGTGAGCTCCGCCACCGCCGACGCGCCGGCGAAGCGCCCGAGGTCCGCCGCGATCCCCTCGCGCGCGGTCGTCACGTCGAAGCCCCCGAGGGTGTCGAGGTCGCGCCCCGGCTTGGCGTAGAGCTGCGCGCTCCCCTGGGCGAAGAGATCGAGGGCGCTGCCGAAGCGGCGGGAGGAGCGGCGCGCGCCCTTGGCGAGCACGCTGCGCACCCCCGCCTCCCGCGTGACGAGCCGCAGGATGCGCGACGACTCGAGATAGTCGAACGCGTGAAGGACGATCGCATCGGTGGCGAGCAGCGCCATGGGAGAAAGCTACCCGCGTGCCACGAGAGCCGCGCGGCGCGCGGCCCTCGCTCAGAAGGCCACGCGCACCCCCGCGAGCAGCCGGCGCTCGGCGCCGCGGAACCCGGTGCGCCGGATCGAGTCGTCGTCGGTGCGGGCGAAGTCGTAGTTGACGCCGGCGGCGTCGGTGTAGCGGGCGTCGAAGAGGTTCTCCACGCGCAGCGTGAGCGTCAGCGCCTCGCGAGCGCCGATCGTGAGGAGCCGCTGGTCGGCGGAGAGGTCGACGCGCGTGTACGGCGCGAGCGAGACGCGCTGCGGATCGGAGAAGTCGGATGGATAGTACACGTCGTCGCGCCGGCCGACGCGGAGCGCGCGCAGCTCGATCCCGTGCTCGGCCGCGCGGTAGCCGAGGCCGACGTCGAGCGTGCGCATCGGCCGCCGCAGCAGGCGGGAGCCGGCGGCGAACACCGCCGTGGCCGCCGAGCTGAGGCCCGCGTCGACGACGCGCGTCTCGAGGTGCGTGAACGCGGCGTCGGCGCGCCAGCCGCTGGGGAGCGCCACGCGCCCGTCGAGCTCGAGGCCGCGCGCGCGCGTTCGGGCGACGTTGAAGTAGTTGGGCTCCGTGGCGGAGTACGCGTAGTCGATGAGATCGCGGAAGGAATTCGCGAACCAGGTGGCGCCGATGGTGGCGTGGCGGCCGAGCTGCTGCTCGATGCCGACGTCGGCGCTGAGCGCGTGCTCCGGGTTCAGCGCGCGATTGCCGATCACGTAGCCGCTCCCTTCGGACTCGAGAAAGGTGGGCTCGCGGAACGCGGTGCCGATGCTCGCGCGCAGGCGCGTCGACGGCGCGAGGTGGCGGCTCGCCGCGGCGCGATAGGTCCAGAAGTCGCCGAACTGCTCGTTGTGCTCGAAGCGGCCGCCGAGGGCGAGCGTGGCCCCCGCGGGCTCGAGCAGGAGCTGTGCGTAGCTGCCCGTGCTGCGCCGCGTCGCGGGAGGGGGGAAGTCGTCGCCGACGTTGCTGCGCGTCCCCTGCTCCTGCCATTGCCGCTCGACCTGCCCGCCGAGGGTGAGCTGCGCGTGCGCGGGGAGCGCGAGCTCGACGCGCAGGTCGGCGCTGCGGCGATGCGAGCGGTCGTTGGTCGTGGCGACGTATCCCTGATCGCCCGGGCTGTCCGGCTGGTCGTCGCTCACGCCGTGCACGTCGAACGACGCGAGCGCCGCGCGCAGCGCCACGCGCGGCGCCACGCGCCAGCCGGCGTCGAGCCCGAGCGCGAGCCGGTCGTCGCGGCGCACCGCGTTGCTGTCGACGACCTCGCCCGAGCCGTTGGTCGGAAAGTGCAGCGTGCGATCGACGAAGCGTGCGGAGAGACTCGCATCGAGCGGACCGCGCTCCGCGCCGACGCGTGCGCTCGCGACGCTCTGATCGAACTCGCTGTTGAACGGCTGGAAGCCGTCGGTGCGATGGTGCGCCGCCGCGACCGAGTAGTGTGCGCCGCCGCTCCCGCCGCGCAGCGCGACGTCGATGTCGCGGCTGGCGAGTCCGCCCGCACGCACGCTGGCGTCGCCCGAGCGCGCGCCGTCGCCACGGCGGGTGAAGAGCTGTACCACGCCGGCCATCGCGTCCGAGCCGTACAGCACGCTCGCCGGACCGCGGACGATCTCGATCCGGTCGAGATTGTCGGTGGAGAGCGTCGACAGGTCGAACGCCCCGCCCGCGTCGTTCACGGGCACCCCGTCGACGAGCACCTTGGCGAACTTGCTCTCCCCGCCGCGGATGAACAGCGAGGCCGCACCGCCGTACGAGCCCCCCTGGACGACGGTGAGCCCCGGCACGCTGCGCAGCGCGTCGACGACCGTCGTGATCCCCTCGGCGCGGAGCCGTGCGCCCGGCACGACGGTGACCGCCGCCGGGACGCGGTCGGCACGCAACGGCGAGCGCGTCGCCGTGACGATGACGGGCGTGATGCGCGCGGTGTCGCCGGCGATCTCCTGCGCGCGTGCGACGGAGGCGGCGGCGAAGCAGAGCGCGGCGGCGAGGATGGCGAGACTCGTGCGGTTCATGGCAGCAGGGAGGTGAGAGAAGCGCTCAGCCGCGCGGCGGAGCACGGAGAGGAACGAGCGCGGGGGCGCCGACGGCCGGGTCACGCGTGACCACGAGCGGCCAGTCGTAGACGCGCTCCAGCACGTCGCCGCGCATCACCTCCGCCGGCGTGCCCTCGGCGACGACGCAGCCGCGATGCAGGAGCACGAGCCGGTGGGCGAAGCGCGCGACGAGATTGAGCTGGTGGCTCACGAGCAGTACGGCCTGGCCGTCGCTCGCGAGCCGCGCGAGCAGCTCGAACACGGCCATCTCGTGGCCGACGTCGAGAAAGGTCGTCGGCTCGTCGAGCACGAGCGACTCGCCGCCCTGCGCCACGGCGCGCGCGAGCCGCACGCGCTGCCATTCGCCGCCGGAGAGCTCGGTGACCGCGCGGTCGACGTACGGCGCCACGCCGGTGCGCTCGAGGGCGCTCGCGATGGCATCGGCATCGGCGGCGGCCGGCGCACGCCAGAGCCCGAGATGCGGATAGCGGCCGAGCGCGACGTACTCGCGCACCGAGAGCGGAAAGGCGGGCTCCTCGCGCTGCGTGACGATCGCGACGCGGCGCGCGAGCACGCTGCGCGCGAGCGTGGCGGCGGCGGCCCCGTCCACGGCGATCGCGCCGGCCTCGAGCGGCACGCGCCCCACGAGCGCGCGGACGAGCGTGCTCTTGCCGCTCCCGTTCGGGCCGACGACGGCGGTGACCGTGCCGCGCGGCGCCTCGAGCGAGACGTCGTCGAGCGCGGGAACGCGGCTCCGCGGATAGCGCACGCGCACGTGCGAGAAGGCGATCACGTCAGCCTCCGCAGCCGCGCGAGGAAGAACGGCACGCCGATGATCGCCGTGACGGCGCCGAGCGGAAGCTCGGCCGGCGGCCGCGCGGTGCGCGCGACGAGATCCGCCGCGACGACGAGCGCCGCGCCGGCGAGCGCCGCGGCGGCGATGATGACGCGGTGCGTGCGCGCGCCGGCCATGCGCACGAGGTGCGGCACGAGCAGCCCGATGAAGCCGACGAGCCCCGCGGCGGCGACCGTGCCGGCGGCGAGGAGCGCCGCGGCGACGTAGACGATCATCGACACGCGGCCGACGTCGATGCCGAGCCCCGCCGCGGTGTCCTCGCCGAGGGCGAGCACGTCGATCGCGCGCGCGAGGGCCAGCAGCACGCCGATGCCGATCGCGACGTACACGGCCGCCATGCGCACCTGCGGCCAGCTCGCGTCGCTGACGGAACCCATCATCCACCAGAGCGCGCCGCGCACGACGTTGTCCTGCGCGTTGGCCAGCGCGACCATGATCGCCGCGTTGGCGAACGCGCCGACGACGACGCCGGCCATGAGCACGACGCGCGCGTCGCCGCGACCGCCGGCCGCGCGCGCGACGACGAGGGTGAGCACGACGGCGCCGAGCGCGCCGGCGAACCCGGCGATCGGGACGAGCGCGGCGGGCGCGTGCAGCGCGACGGCACACACCGCGCCGACCGCCGCGCCGCCCGACACGCCGAGCAGGTACGGTTCGGCGAGCCCGTTCCGCGTGGCGCCCTGCAGCGCGGCGCCGGCGGCGCCGAGCCCCGCCCCGACGAGCGCGGCGAGGACGACGCGCGGGAGCCGAAGCGTGCGCACGACGGCCACATCGATCGGCGCGCCCTGCCCGAGCGCGCCGCGCACGACGTCCAGCGGCGCGAGCCGGAGCGTGCCGAGCATCACGCCGGCGAGCGCGGCGAGGAGGAGCGCGGCGACGAGCGTCGCCCACCGAAGCGGCGTCACGGGACCGCTCCGGGATGGAGGAGCGACGCGATGGAGCGCGCGGCCTCGCCGAGACGCGGGCCGGGCCGGAGCACGAACGTCGTGTCCACGGCGAAGAGGCGTCCCTCGCGCACCGCGCGCAGCGTGCGCCACCGCGGATCACGGAGGTAGCGTGCGCGCGACTCCGGCGTGGAAAGCACGACGTCGGGATCGCGATGCAGCAGGTCCTCGAAGGTGATGCGCGGCGACGGCTCGGACATGAAGCCGTAGACGTTGCGCCCGCCGGCGACGTCGATCAGCTCGTCGAGAAAGCTCCCGCCGCCGACGGCGAGAAGGGGCAGATCGTAGAGCGGCCAGAACACCGTCGGGTGCGCGAGCGGCGCCGTGGCGGCGCGAACGCGGTCGAGCGTCGCGCGCACCGTGTCGATGGTGACCCGCGCGGCGGCGGTGTCGCGCGTGAGGGCGCCGAGCGAGCGCGTGACGCGCGCGAAGTCGGCGATGCGGTCGAGCCGGTACGCCGCGGTGGGAACGCCCGCGGCGCGCAGGCGGCGAGCCGCGTCGCGGTTGTCGTCGCTCGCGTAGAGCAGCACGAGGTCGGGGCGCACGGCGAGGACCGCCTCGACGTTGGGGCGCAGCCCGGGCCCCAGGTCGCGCACGCCGCGCGCGCGCTCGGGCCAGAGATCGTATGTCGTGCGACCGACGACGCGATCCTCAGCGCCGATGGCGAAGAGGATCTCCGTCGTGGACGGGTTGAGCGAGACGATGCGCCGCGGGGGGCCGGCGAGCGCGATCGTGTCGCCGAAGTCGTCGCGCTCGGCGGCCGCCGCGCCGGCCGATTCACGGCGCGTCTCGCGCCCGCACGCGAGGAGCGTGAGGGAGAGCGCGAGCGCGATGCGACGTCCCACCGGCAGCCGAAACACGAACGGGCACCTCCAGCAATGGAGAGTGCCCGGGACGGACGCGAACGATCGTGGAGCGCACGACGCCGCGTGTCGACACCGTCCTCCCCCGAGGACCTGTGATCGAATCGCGGACGGAGTCGTCTCCTGGCTCCGGGCCGCGCATCCCCGCCTTCCCGACCGAAGTCAGTGGCTCGAGGGGTGCGCGTGCTGCTGCCCGTTACAGTGGCGGGGCCGCGCCGGCATCGCACCGGCTTCCGTATCCCCGTCCGCGTCGAGTTGTGCGCGGAAGCTAGCCGGCGCGCTCGCCGGCGGCAAGCGCGGCGGCGAGCCGCGCCTTGAGCGTCGCGCGCTCGGCGTCGTATGCGGCCGGCGCGAGCGACGGATCGTTCGCGTCGCGACGCGCGTCGAGCGCGGCGATCGCCGACGCAAGCGATTCGACGCTCTCCGGCGGCGGCGCGGCGGGACGCGCGCGCGCGCCGCGGCGATACGCGACCCAGAGCGCGGCGAGCATCGCGAGCGAGAGCCCGACGGCGAGCGCGATGACGACGGTGCTGCGCGCGGCCGCGGCCGTGGAGGGCACGTCGATGCGGATGCGCTCACCCACCGGAACGTTCTGCGCGAGGAAGCGCTTGAAGGTGCGGCCTTCCGTCGTCGCGTTCCCTTGCGAGCGCAGCGACGGCGCGCGCACCTGCGCACCCGGCTCCTCGAGCAGCACCTCGAGCAGACCGTTCACGCGATCCAGCGTGAGCTCGAGCGGGAAGGCGCTCGGCGGGAGCGCGTAGCTGAAGGAGAGCTGCTTCACGCCCGGCGCGAAGGGCGCGAGCAGCACGACCTGATCGCCGCGCCGTTCGAGCGACGACGCAGCGACGTCACCCTGGCCGGCGGCGAATCCGTCCGCGCCGGGCGGGAGCGGCGCGCTCCACACGGGGGCGAGCGAGTCGCGGCCGATCGCCGTGACGACCGTGTCGTTGGAGACCTCGTACACCTCGACGACGTCGCGCAGTCCGGTGGGCCGCGGCGCGCCGATCACGAGGTGGTGGCCCTGCACGGTGAACTTCACCGGCGCGGACGTCGTGTCGAAGACGACGATCTCGGCGTCGTCGCCGCGGACGTCGACGCCGCGCAGCGGCGCGGAGAAGTAGGCGATGCCGCGGTAGACCGCGGCGGTGAAGTAGAGCGCGGCGGGATCGCCCCAGCGGGGATAGGCGAAGCGATACCGGCCGGCCGCGTCGGTGACGACGGAGTCGATCGGACCGGCGCTGTCGGGGCCGACCCGGTGGATCGTCACCGTCACGCCGGCGGTCGGCAGCTCGCCGGCGACGGCGGGGCGCACGACGCGGCCCTCGACGCGCCACAATCCGGCCGGCGTGAGCCCCTGCCTCGGCGTCGCGGATGGTTCCGCCGGAGCGGACGGTCGCGCCGCGGGCGCGGTGCGCTGCGCCGCCGCGGGCGCGACGCGCGCGCTCGCCACGACGAGCAGAAGGTACGACGCGAGCCTACGGATTGAACTTCCCGAAGTCTTCGGGGCGCAGGTTCTCAAGATAGGCCTTGAGCTGATCGGCCGAGAGCTCGGAGGAATCGGTCGTCGAGAGCTCGGGCTCGAGCCCGCCGACGCCGGGCACGTCGCCCTCGTCCTCGTTCTCCTCCTCGTCGTCGGCATCCGCCGGCTCGACGAGCAGCTCGTCGGCGGCATAGATCGGGGCGGCGAGCCGGAGCGCGATGGCGATGCTGTCGGAGGGGCGCGCGTCGATGTGCACGAGCGACTCGCCGGTCTGCAGCTGGAGCTCGGCGTAGTAGGTGCTCTTCTCCACGCGCGTGATCTGCACGCGGCGGAGCTGGGCGCCCATGCCGAGGATGAGGTTGCGCACGAGATCGTGCGTGAGCGGGCGCACCCCTTTCACGTTGTGCATGTGGCGCACGATCGACTCGGCCTCGGGCTGGCCGATCCAGATCGGGAGCAGGCGCGTGCCGCCGCGCTCCTGCAGCACGACCACGTACGAGTTGGTCGCGCTGTCGAGCCCGAGGCGGGAAACGAGCACTTCGATCATCCCTGCTCTACCCCATCCGGAGGTCCCGGTTCGACGCCGGACGGGCCGCGGTCAGCCGCGGACGGCGCGCTTGAGCGCCGCCGCGCGGTCGGTGCGCTCCCACGTGAAGGTGGTGTACGCGCCGCGTCCGTTGCCCACCTTCTCCGGCGTGCGGCCGAAGTGGCCGTACGCCGCCGTCGCGCTGTAGATCGGCTTGCGCAAGTCGAGCGCCGTCGTGATGCCGCGCGGCGTGAGGTCGAACGTCGCGCGCACCGCGTCCATGATCTTCCCTTCCGGCACGCTCGAGGTGCCGAAGGTGTCGACCATGACCGAGACGGGCTCGGCCACGCCGATGGCGTACGCGACCTGCACCTCGCAGCGCCGGGCGAGTCCGGCCGCGACGACGTTCTTGGCGACCCATCGCGCGGCATAGCAGGCCGAGCGATCGACCTTGGAGGGATCCTTCCCGCTGAAGGCACCGCCGCCGTGGCGGCCCATCCCGCCGTAGGTGTCGACGATGATCTTCCGGCCGGTGAGGCCGGCGTCGCCCTGCGGGCCGCCGATGACGAAGCGGCCCGTGGGATTGATGTGGTACTTGATCCTGCGGCTGCGCAGCTCCTTCGGGATCGACGGCTCGATGATGTCGGCGATGATCGCGCGGCGCAGCTTCGCGTTGGAGACGTCGTCCGCGTGCTGCGTGCTCACGACGACGGTGTCGACGCCGACGGGGACGTTGTCCTCGTAGAGCACGGTCACCTGGGCCTTGCCGTCGGGGCGGAGCCAGCGGAAGCCGCGATCCTCGCGGCGTCGCTCGGCGAGCGTGCGCGTGATGCGGTGCGCGAGCGTGATCGGGAGCGGCATGAGCTCCTCGGTCTCGTCGGTGGCGTAGCCGAACATCATCCCCTGATCGCCCGCGCCGCCGGTGTCGACGCCCTGCTTGATGTCGGGCGACTGGCGGTCGATCGTGCTCATCACGGCGCAGGTGTGGCTGTCGAAGCCGAAGCCGGCGTCGGTGTAGCCGATGCGCGCAATGGTCGACCGCACGATGTCGGGCAGATGGACGTACGCGTCGGTGGTGATCTCACCGGCGATGACGGCGAGCCCCGTGGTGACGAGGGTCTCGCAGGCGACGCGGGAGGCGGGATCCTTCTCCAGCAGCGCATCGAGCACGGCATCCGAGATGGCGTCCGCGACCTTGTCGGGGTGGCCCTCGGTGACGGATTCGGACGTGAAGAGGCAGCGGTCGTACACGGCGGGTTCCCCACTGGGGTCGGAGAGGAAGAAAGAAGGCCCGACACCATGCTGCCGGGCCCGGACCATCGACGATGGTCGACGCGAAAGAAAACGACTCAGCGAGCGGCGGGCAACCCGTCGTAGAGGAAGGGAACGTCGCCGATGACGTCGGCGAGACGTCGCGCGAGCTCGCCGCGCGCGTCGTCGGCGGTGAGCGAGCGCAGCGCCGCCGACGCGGCGAGCTTCGCGTGCGCGGCGGTGACGCTGCGCACGATCCGCTTGACGAGCGACACCGAGCGCGGCGCGACGCTGAGCTGGCGCACGCCGAGGCCGATGAGCGCGAACGCCATGAGCGGCTGCGACGCCATCTCGCCGCACACGGCGACGTCGATGCCGCCGAGCTCCGCCACCTCGACGGTGCGCTGGATGAGCCGCAGCACGGCCGGATGGAGCGGGGTGTAGCGCGGCGCGAGGTTCGCGTTGCCGCGGTCCACGGCGAGCGTGTACTGCACCAGATCGTTCGTCCCGATGCTGAAGAAGTCGACGTCGCCCGTCAGCGTGTCGCCCGCGACGGCGGCCGCCGGCGTCTCGATCATGATCCCGAGCGGGAGGTCGTGCCGGAAGGCCGCGCCACGCTCGGCGAGCTCGCGCGCCGCCTCGTCGAGCAGCGCGCGCGCGGCGCGGACCTCGTCGAGCGTGACGATGAGGGGCAGCATGATCCGCAGGTCGCCGTGCACCGCGGCGCGCAGCAGCGCGCGCAGCTGGATGCGGAACATCTCCGGCTGATCGAGGCACATCCGGATGGCACGCCAGCCGAGGAACGGGTTCGGCTCGCTCGGGAAGCCGCCCATCGGCAGCTTGTCGCCGCCGATGTCGAAGGTGCGGATCACCACCGGCTTCTCGGGGAACGCCTCGAGCACGCGGCGATAGGCGCGGTACTGCTCGTCCTCGTCGGGCATCGTCGCGCGACCGACGACGAGGAACTCGGTGCGCATGAGCCCCACGCCCTCCGCCCCGCTGCGCGCCGCCGCTTCGGCATCCTCGGGAATGTCGACGTTGGCGCGCAGCACGACGCGCACGCCGTCGAGCGTGACCGCCTCGAGCTCGGCGAGCTCGGCGAGCGCGGCTTCCGCCATCGCTTCGGCGCGCTGGCGCTCCTGGTACGACGCGATCTCCTCGTCGGTCGGGTTGATCGCGAGCATCCCGGTGCCGCCGTCGAGCACGACGCGCTCGCCGCCGCGCAGCTCGGAGGTGGCCGTGCGGAGGCCGACGACGGCCGGAAGCCCGAGCGAGCGGGCGAGAATCGCGACGTGCGCGGTGCGCGTTCCCGAATCGGTGGCGATCGCGGCGATCGACCCGCGGTCGAGCTGGACGGTGAGGCTCGGGGTGAGGTCGTGCGTGACGAGAATCGCGCTCGCACCCGCAGGTAGCGCGACGGGATCGTGATCGGGGAGATCGAGCAGCAGCGAGAGCACGCGGATGTGGACGTCGGTGAGATCGCCGACGCGCTCGCGCAGCATCGGCGCCGAGTGGCGGGCGAAGCGGCTCCGCCACTCGAGCATCACGACGTCGAACGCCTTCTCGGCGCCGAGGTTCTGGCGGATGAGATCCTCGACGGCGCCGGTGAGGACCTGGTCGTCGAGGATCGAGAGCTGAACGTCGAAGATGGCCGCCTCCTCCGGACCGGCGGTCGCCTCCACGCGCTCGCGGATCTGGCGCAGGCGCGCCCGCGCCGCCTCGAGCGCGGCGCGGAACCGCTCGATCTCGGCGGGGATCTCCTCGTCGGCGACGACGCGATGCCGGACGTCGGGCACCTCCCAGCGCAGGAGGTGCACGTGACCGACGACGATGCCGGGCGAAGCGGGAATCCCCGTGAGCCGACGTTCCACTAGCGTTCCCCGAACTTGTTCGCGATGAGGGTGGCGATCGCGTCGACGGCCTGCTCGGCGTCGGCGCCGTCGGCGCGGAGCACGATCGACGCTCCGCACTCGGCGGCGAGCATCATCACGCCCATGATGCTCTTGCCGTTCACCTCCGTGCCGTCCCGCGCGAGCGTGATCTCGCTCGTGTACTTCGCGGCGATCTTGACGATCTCCGCGGCCGGCCTGGCGTGCAAGCCGTTCTTGTTGAGGATCTGGACGGTTCGTTCGACCATCAGCGGGCCACCGAGACGAGGGCGAAGAGAGCGATGAGCACGAGCACGAGCTTCCAACCTTCGACGCGGCCGTGCACGCGCACGAGGCCGACCGCGATCACCGCGCCTCCCGCGAGCGCACCGCCGAGGAGGAGGGGGCCGTCGCCGACGACGCGCGCGACGGCGAGCGGGATGGCGACGCCCGCCGCCGCGGCGGCGGCGCGCGCGATGTGAGCCGGCCCGCTGCGCAGCACGGGATTGGCGAGCGCGCCGGCGACGGCGAGCCCGCGCGTCCAGCCGACGCGAAGTCCCCAGATGCGGAGCCCGAGGTGGCCCGCGTTGAACATGCCGAGGAAGAGGAGCACCACCGCGAGCGGCCCCGCGCCGAGCCCGAAGGCGATCAGCGCGACGAGCGACGAGAAGGGGAGCCAGCCCGCCCAGACGAGCCGGTCGCCGACGCTGCCGAGCGGGCCGCAGAGCGCCGTGCGGAACCGCTCGATGCGCTCGGAGGGGACCCCGTCGAGCTCCGCGCGGGCCAGCGCGCCGATGGCGACCGCCGTGAGATACGGATGCGCGTTGAAGTACGCGCTCTCGCGGCTCATCGCCGCCTTGAACGCGTCGCCGTGCACGCCGCCGGGCAGCCGGCGCAGCACCGGCTCGAGCGCGAAGCCGACGCCGTTGCCGAGCAGCGTCTCGTAGTTCCACGAGCCCTGGATGGCGAGCATGCGCACGAACACGCTCACCCACGTGAACGCCGGCACGCGCGGCGCGGGCGGCGGAGCGGCTGATCGCGCGGCGGCGGCGGCCGTCATCGCAGCGCGAGCAGAAGAAGCCCGACGACGAGTCCGCCGGCGAAGCACCAGCGGGCGCCGCGCGCCGAGTGGAAGATCGTCCATGCCGCCGCGGCGGCCACGGCGCTCGCCGCGCCGGCCGTGACCGCCCGCGACAGATGCTCGCCGAACGACCAGAGCCCGACCGTGGCACGCGCGACGGGAAAGAGCAGCGCATACGCGAGCGCGGTGAGCGCCGCCGCGCGGACGAGATCCGAGGTGAGGCCGGCGAGCTGCAGCCCGACGACGGCGCCGCGCGAGCCGTGGTCGAGCGCATCGCGCTTGCGTCGGGCGAGCCACGCGTTCCACACGCGCAGCTTCACGAGCGTCCACCCCCCGACCCACGCGGTGGCGAGCGTGGCGAGCACGCCGATCGTGACGGTGCCCGCCGGCGACGTGTGCAGCGCCGCCGCGATCGCACCGCCGACCACCGCCGCGGAGCCCCACTCCGGATACCGCGACGCACCGAAGGGGAGCGTGGCGAGCGCGATGAGCTCGAGCGTGGCGCCGACGAAGAGGCCGGCCTCCGTATCGCCGACGAACGCGCCGGCGACCGTCGCGCCGACGAGCGGCCGCGAGATCATCATCTGCGGGAAGCAGACGACGTCGAGCCCGAGCAGGCCGCCGAGCAGCGAGAGGGGGAGCAGCTCCCTCATCCGTCCTCCGGATGCGCGAGCATCTCCTCGAGCGACACGGCCCGCGCGGCGGGCACGTCCTGCGCCGTGACGAGCGCACCGAGGGCGGCGACCTCGCGCAGCGCGCTCTGTTCCTCCGCCGTGAGAAAGACGTAGCGCAGGTACTGGCGGCGGCCGGCCCGGTGATGGATCCCCCCGATGTTGACCTCGCGCACGCCGCCGTGCCGCACGAGCTCGCGCATCGTCGCGATGTCGCCCGTGAGAAGGATCCCCGGCTCGGGCTCCGTGCGGTAACTGTCGAGCAGGGGCGCGGCCTCGGCCGCGGAGTGGAAGCGCAGCTCCATCTCGGGGGGAACGCCCATGCGGTACAGCTCGCGCTCCCAGTCGCTCGACGCGACGCCATCGTCGACGAGCACGATGAACCGCACGTCGAGCGGCTGGCCCCAGCCGACGACCACCTGGCCGTGGATCAGCCGGTCGTCGATGCGGTTGAGCACGAGCGTCACGCCGGCCCTCCGTGCACCGTGATCGCGCTCCGCGCGCGCTCCACCGCGGCGCGCGCCGCGTCGTGCGGCGCGCGCGCGCTCGACATGACGAAGTCGAGCAGCATCGGCAGGTTGGTCCCCGACACGAGCAGCACGCCGGCGACGTCGCGCAGCAGGCGCCGCGCGGCCATCGTACAGCTCCCCGCCTGCAGATCGGTGAAGACGACGGTGACGCCCGTGGCCGCGATGCGCTCGCGCAGGTGCTGCTCGATGTCCTCACCGCCGAGTCCCTGGACGCGGACCGGCTCGAGCATCGCGCCGCGCCCGGTCACCGCCTCGACGGCCGAGATCAGCCCCGCGGCGAACTCGCCGTGACCGGCCACGAGCGCGCGCACGGCGGCCGGCTCACTCATGGTCCTCGGCGAGGTAGCGGCTGATCTCCGACTTGTCGCGCATCTGCTTGATCAACGCGGCGTTGAAGCGCTCGGCCGGATCGATGCCGCTCCACTTGAGCAGGTGGTGCATGGCGATCACCTCGGCGATGACGGTGATGTTCTTTCCCGGATTGAGCGGGATCGTGATGCGCGGCGTCGGGACGCCGAGGATGTCCGTCGTCTCGCCGTCGAGGCCCGTGCGCTCCACGACGGCATCGTGCCGCCACTCCTCGAGCTGGACCACGACCTCGATGCGCTTCTGCTGCCGCACGGAGCGGATGCCGAAGATCGCCGGGATGTCGACCAGCCCGACACCGCGGATCTCCATGTAGTGGCGCTGCAGCTCGTGCCCGCGGCCGATCAGGATGTCGCCCGCGCGGCGCCGGACGATGACGAGATCGTCGGCGACGATGCGGTGGCCGCGCTCGACGAGGTCGAGCACGCACTCCGACTTGCCGATGCCGCTCTGCCCGATGAACAGCAGCCCGACGCCGTACACGTCGGCGAGCGAGCCGTGGATCGTCGTCTGCGGCGCGAAGGCGTCGTCGAGCCAGGGCTTGATCCGGTTGTAGAACTCGTGCGTCTTGAGCGCCGAGCGCAGGATGGCGACGTCGGCGCGAGCCGCCTCCTCGACGACGTCGTCGGGGAGCGCCAGTCCCTTCGTGACGAACACGCACGGCACGGGGAAGCTGAAGAACTGCGCGAGATGTGCGCGCCGCGTCTCGGCGTCGAGCGAGAAGAGGTAGGTCACCTCCGTCTCGCCGAACACCTGGAGGCGCTTCGCGACGAAGCGCTTCACGTAGCCGGCGAGCGCGAGCCCCGGGCTCGAGATGTCGGAGCCGTCGACCATCCGCTCGAGGCCGTCGGTGCCCGGCACGCGCTCCAGCTCGAGCATGGCGCGCGTCTGCTCGAAGATGGCACCCACCTTCATCTCAGGCATGGCGGTCGGTCACTGGTGGGGCCGGCGTGCGGCGAGCACCCGGTAGAGATGGGCGGCGGTCTGGTCGGCCGCGCGCTCCCAGGTGAAGGTCTCGGCGAATCGGCGGGCCGCGACGCCGAGGCGGCCGACGAGCGCCGGATCGCCGGCGATGCGGTCCATCGCGCCGGCCATCGCGCTCACGTCGCCGTGCGGCACCAGATAACCCGTCTCTCCGTCGCGCACCGACTCGCGGATCCCCGGGGAGTTCGACGCGACCACCGGAGTGCCGCACGCGGCCGCCTCGAGGTTCGTGATCCCCCACCCTTCCTTCGGCGACGCGAAGACGAGCGCCCACGCGCGCCGCAGCAGGCGCAACTTCTCCTCCTCGCTGACGCGACCAAGAAACCGCACGCGGTCGCCGAGGTCAAGCGACGCGGCGAGGCGCTCGAGCACGGGCCGATAGTCGCCCGCGCCGGCGATCTCGAGCCGCGCGCGCGTGTTGCGCATCGCGGCGAAGGCGGCGACGACGTGCTGCACCCCCTTGTACCGCTTGAGGCGGCCGAGGTAGGCGAACACCGGCTCGTCCGCGCGCTCGCCGGCACAGGGCGTGTACGTCGCGGTATCGATGCCGGGATAGATCACCTCGACCGCGCTGCGCGGGACGCCGCGCTCGGCGAGATCGTCCGCGGTGCTCGCGCTGATCGCCTGGAACGGGATGCCGCGATACGCGCGGCCGAGCGGGCGCTCGGCGAGCCAGACCGCGGCGGCGAGGGGCGCCGCGAGCTCCTGGAACGCCGTCGCGCCGAAGAGATGCGGCACGAGCGCGACCACCGGCGGCCCCCCCCAGCGCGGCGTGTAGAGCGGCACCTTGTTGATGTCCTCGAGGAGGAGGTCGAACCCGGAACCGCGGAGCTCGCGCCGGAAGAACGCCCGCGCCAGCAGGGGAAAGGTGTGGCGCGTGCCGACGCGCAGCACCTCCATCCCGTCGAGCGCCGTGCGCGGCGCGCAGCCGGCCCAGCCGCCGCAGAGCAGCGTGATCCGGTTCCCCTGCGCGGCGAGCCGGCCGAAAATCTCGTGCAGGTGGATCTCCGCGCCTCCCGCCTGCGGATTCTCGCGATCCTGCCAGTTGACGAGGAGCAGCCGCACTCAGAGCCGCCCCATGCGGCGCGCGAGCGCGTCGAGCACGCCGTTGACGAAGCGCGCGCTCCCTGCGCTGCCGAACCGTTCGGCGAGGGTCACCGCTTCCTGGATGACGACGCGCGGCGGCGTCTCGCCGATCGAGAGCTCGGCGGCGGCCATGCGGAGCACGCAGCGCTCCACCGCGCCGACGCGCTCGAGCCGCCAGTTGGTGGTCACGTCGGCGAGCTCGGCGTCGAGCTCGTGCTGCCGGCGCGCCACGGTCCGGACGATCGGCTCGGCGACGCGGCGGATCGCCGGCGTGAGGGCGAGATCGTCCCAGACCTCCGACGCGACGCGCTCGAGCGGCGTGCCCCCGCGCATCTCCCACGCGTACAGCGCCTGCAGCACGCGCGCGCGGGCGCGGGTCTCATCCCTCATCCGCGCCATCGAGCCGCTCGAACAGATCGGCCATCTCCATCGCCGCGACGGCCGCGTCCCATCCCTTGTTGCCGTGCGCGCCGCCGGCGCGGGCCTCCGCCTGCTCCATCGTGTCGGTGGTGAGCAGTCCGAAGCCGATCGGGATCTCGTACTCGGCGCTCGCGTCCGCGAGCCCGCGCGACGCCTCGCCGGCGACGTAGTCGAAGTGCGGCGTGTCGCCGCGCACGACGGCACCGACGACGACGAGCGCGTTGTAGCGCTCCGTCGCGGCGAGCCGGCGCGCGGCGTACGGCAGCTCCCACGCGCCCGGCACCCAGACCAGATCGACGTCCTCCGCCGCCGCGCCGTGGCGCACGAGCGCGTCCATCGCGCCTTCGGCGAGCCGCTCGGTGACGTGGTGGTTGAAGCGCGAGGCGAGCACGGCGAACCGCCGGTGCTCGCCGCTCACGACGCCGTTGAATTCCGCCATGTGGTCAGGACGCGAGGAGATGTCCGAGCTTGTCCCGCTTCACGCCCATGTAGCCCGCGTTCTCGACGTTCTCGGGCTGGATGATCGGCACGCGCTCGTCGATGCGCAGCCCGTACCCCTCGAGCCCGACCATCTTGCGCGGGTTGTTCGTGATCGGCCGGATCGAGCGCAGGCCGAGGTCGAGGAGGATCTGCGCGCCGATGCCGTAGTTGCGCAGATCGGGCGCGAAGCCGAGCCGCTCGTTCGCCTCCACCGTGTCCGCGCCGGCGTCCTGCAGCTCGTACGCCTTGAGCTTGTTGAGCAGGCCGATGCCGCGCCCTTCCTGATCGAGGTAGACGATCGCGCCGCGGCCCTCGCGCTGGATCATCTGCATCGCCGTCTCGAGCTGCCAGCCGCAGTCGCAGCGCATCGAGTGGAAGACGTCGCCGGTGAGGCACTTGGAGTGCATGCGCACCAGCACGCCCTCGCCGTCGGAGACGTCCCCGTAGGTGATGGCGATGTGCTCGTGGGCGTCGACGTCGTTCCGGTAGCCGAACACCTTCCACGTGCCGTACGGCGTGGGGAGTCTCGCCTCCGCCACGCGGTGCACGAGCCGCTCGTTCCGCAGACGGTACGCCACGAGCTGCGCCACCGTGATGAACGCGAGGCCGTGGTCGCGCGCGAACGCCTCGAGCTGCGGGCGCTTCGCCGTGCTGCCGTCCTCGTTGAGCACCTCGCAGATCACGCCGGCGGGCGACACGCCGGCGAGGCGCGCGAGGTCGATCGCGGCCTCCGTGTGCCCGACCCGCTGGAGCACGCCGCCGTCGCGCGCGCGGAGCGGGAAGACGTGCCCGCCGTGGCGCAGGTCGCTCGCGACGGTCGCCGGATCGACGCAGACGCGCACCGTCGTCGCGCGGTCCTGCGCGCTGATGCCGGTGGTCACGCCGAAGCGCGGGCCGGCGTCGACGCTCACGGTGTACGCGGTGCGGTACTCGTCGAGGTTGCTCTCGGCCATCGGCGCGAGGCCGAGCTGGTCGACGCGCTCGCCGGTGAGCGCGAGACAGATGAGCCCTCCCGCCTTCTTGACCATGAAGGTGATGAGCTCCGGCGTCACGAGCGACGCCGCGCAGACGAGATCGCCCTCGTTCTCGCGGTCCTCGTCGTCCGCGACGATGACGATCCGTCCCGCGGCGAAGTCGGCGATCGCCTGTTCGATCGTGGAGAATGGCATGCGTGTCAGCGAAGAAGGCGCAGGCGCGGCGCGACGGCGATCATCGCGCGGCGGCGTAGGGAGCGACGAGCTGGCGGACGTACTTGCCGATCATGTCCGCCTCCACGTGCACGCCGTCGCCGGCGCGAAGCACGCCGAGCGTGGTGTGCGTCCACGTGTACTCGATGAGCGATAGTTGAAGAATCCCGGGAGCGGGGAGCGCGTTCACCGTGAGGCTGACCCCGTCGATGGCCACGGAGCCGTGGGGCACGACGAGCGGCTCGAGCTCGTCGGGGAGGCGGACGTCGACGAGCAGCGCGTCGTCGCGGCGGCGCACCGACTCCACCGTCGCGACGGCGTCGACGTGACCCTGCACCATGTGACCGCCGAGCCGGTCGCCGAGCCGCAGGGCGCGCTCGAGGTTGACGCGGCGGCCCGGCGCCCAGGAGCCGATCGTCGTCCGGTCGAGCGTGGTGACGACCGCGGCGACGGAGAACCAGCCGGCGCCCTGCTCGCGCACGGTGAGGCAGGCGCCGTTCACCGCGACGCTCTCGCCGTCGGCGAGCCCGGTGTAGCGCGACGCGATGCGGAGCTCGCGCCCCGCGTCCGTCCGCTCCACGCGCTCGACGGTGCCGACGTCGTCGACCAGTCCGGTGAACATGTCCTGCGCTTCCCCTTGCCCCTCCTCAGGCGGGAGGGGCGTAGATCGTCAGCTCGTCGTCCTCGAGACGCCGCGCCTCGAGGAGCCGCCAGCGCGGGGCGTCTTCCACGCGGGCCGGCGGCATGCCGGCAAAGGCGCCGAGGGCGCCGCCGCCGAGCACGAGCGGTGCCCGAAAGATAACCAGCCGGTCCACGAGCGCCTCCCGGAGGAGCGATCCCGCGAGCGCCGCACCCCCTTCGACGAGGAGCGAGCGGACGCCGCGCGCCCGGAGGGCCACGAGCGCGTCTCGCAGCGTTGCCCCCTGCACGAGCGTCACGCCGAGCCGCTCGAGCGCGGCCGCGCGTTCCGGCTCGGGGGTCCGGACGACGACGAGGACGGGGGTCTCGCGCGCCGATCGAGCGAGCCGCGAGGAGGGCGGCAGCCGCGCCGCGCCATCGAAGACGACGCGGACGGGGGGCACGCGCGGCGACGGCGCGTGGCGCACGGTGAGCTCGGGATCGTCGGCCAGCACCGTCCCGATCCCGACGGCGATGGCGTCGGAGCCGGCGCGAAGATGGTGAACTTCGCGCCGCGCCGCCTCGCCGGTGAGCCAACCCGGGCGCCGCGTCTCGTCGGCGATCGCGCCGTCGAGCGACATCGCGAGCTTGAGCCGCACGAAAGGACGGTCGCTCGCGAGCGCGTGAAGGAAGGGTGCGTTCAGCTCGCGCGCGGCGTCCGCTTCGACGCCGACGTCGACCTCGATGCCGGCCGCGCGCAGCCGCGCGGCGCCGCCGCGCGCGACCGGACTCGGATCCTCGCACGCGGCGACCACTCGGCGCACCCCCGCGGCGACGAGCGCCGCGGTGCACGGAGGCGTCTTGCCGTGGTGGTCGCACGGCTCGAGGGTGACGTACACCGTCGCGCCGCGCGCGCGGTCACCCGCCGCGCGGAGCGCCTCGATCTCGGCGTGCGGCGCGCCGTAGGCCGTGTGCCACCCCTCGCCCACGACGACACCGTCCCGCACGACGACGGCGCCGACCATCGGGTTCGGCGCCGTCTGTCCCCACCCGCGTTCGGCCAGCGCGAGCGCCCGGCGCATCCATGCGCCGTCGTCCGGCACCGCCGGCCGCTCGGCCGTCATGCGCTAGAAGCCAAGGCGGAGTCCCACCGAGCCGTACGTCCGCGACTTGTCCGCTCGGCCGCTCTCGAACTCGTTGTAGGTGTCGACCGTGCCGCCGGACACCTGCCCCACTTCGCCGATCAGCTTGAGCACGGGAAGGTTGAGCGAGAGATCGAGAAAATAGTTCGTCCTCGTGAGCTTCTGCTTGAGCGGCACGATGTCCGACGTGTACGTGGCGCCGAGCGCGTCGCGCGCCACGCCCTGCACGTTCGTCGACTGGTCGTAGCGATCCTGGCCGACGCCGGCGGCGACGCCGAACAGCAGCAGGCCCTTGCTCGCGACGACGCGATACGCCGACGTCTTCACCGTCGCGTCGGTGATGAAGACGTCGAGGTTGGGCGAGGTCCCGGTGATGGACGTCGTCGGCAGGTCGCGCTTGAGGTACGTGAACGACACCCCAGGGACGACGATCGATTCCTGAAGGAGCCCGATGCGCACGCCGTAGCCGAGCTGCAGGTTGCGGTCGGGCTTCACCTGGATGTCGTCGTTCTCGTCGCCCACGGTCGGAACGAACGAGGCGCTGACGAGCAGATCGATCCCGCCGACGTTGGTGAGGCCGAGTGGCACGCCGCCGAAGAGACCGATCGCGGCGTCGGCGGTGGGCAGCCCGACCACCTGCTGGTTGACGGGCAGCGCGGCCGTGCCGGTGCGCTGCACCGCGCCGGTGGTGGACGGCGTCGGGAAGGAGGTGACCTTCGGCAGATCGCCGTTGAAGACGTTGGCGCGGAGGCCGATGGAGAAGTGGCCGGGCCCGCCGAGCGCGCTGCCGCGACCGAGCGTGGCGTTGCCGCCGGCGAGCGCGAGCCCGAGCTGTGGCGCCATGACCTGGAAGACGTCGACCGCCATCTGGCAGGCGTCCTGCGCGCCGAGTTGGAGTGCCGTGCCCGCCGGACAGACCGACGCCTGCGCGCCCGCGTTCGACACCGCCATCATCGAGAGTCCCGCCAGCACCGCGACCGACTTTCGCATGCCCGCCTCGCTAGGTGATTCGCACCCGGCCGGTCCCGCGCACCGTGCGCCCGAGCCGCCAGGCATCGACGTGAGCCGACGCGGCGCTCGCCTCGACCGCGGCGGCGCCGGCTTCGTCGGCGATGACCACCATGCCGACCCCCATGTTGAACGTCCGGATCATCTCCTCGCGTGAGACCTGCCCCGCGCGCTGGAGCTGCACGAACAGATTGGGCACCGGCCAGCTCGCGCCGTCGATCACGGCGTCGAGCGTGTCCGGCATCACCCGATTGACGTTCCCCGGCAAACCGCCGCCGGTGATGTGGGCCATCCCATGGATCTTTCCGAGTATCGGCCGCAGCACGGGGAGATACGAACGGTGGACGCGCAGCAGCACGTCGGCGACGGACGCGTGCTCGCCGGGAAACTCGTCGGCGACCGCGAGGTGCATCCGGTCGGCGACGATCCGCCGCGCCAGCGAGTAGCCGTTGGTGTGCAGCCCGCTGCTCGCCAGCCCCACGATCACGTCCCCCTCCTCCACCCGATCCGCCCCGAGGATGCGGTCTTCCTCCACGCATCCGACGATGAAGCCGGCCAGGTCGTAATCGGGGGGCGTGTAGAGACCGGGCATCTCGGCCGTCTCCCCGCCGACGAGCGAGCAACCGTTCTCGCGGCATCCCGCGGCGACGCCGCGCACGACCGCCTCCACCACCTCGGGCACGAGCCGGCCCGCCGCGAAGTAGTCGAGGAAGAAGAGCGGCACCGCGCCCTGCACGAGGATGTCGTTGGCGCAGTGGTTCACGAGATCGTGGCCCACCGTGTCGTGGCGGTTCGCCTCGATCGCGACGCGCAGCTTGGTGCCGACGCCGTCGGCGCTCGAGACGAGCACGGGACGCTGGAAATCGGCGGGGATGCGGAACATGCCGCCGAAGCCGCCGAACGAGCCGCGCGCCCCGGCGGTGAAGGTGGACTCGACGACGGCGCGGATGCGCTGCTTGACCGCGTCCGAGCGATCGATGTCGACGCCGGCGGTGGCGTAGTCGAGCGACGCGCCCTCCGGCACCCGGTCGTCGCTCACGCGTGCACCTCGGCATCCTCGAACGCGACGAGCCGGCGAAAGTCGGCGACGCGCTCGGCGATCTCCGCGGGGGTGACCTCGAGAAGCCGCTGCACGGAGAACTTCTCCACCGCGAAGGAGCCCATGGCGGAGCCGTACACCACCGCGCGGCGGAGGTTCGCGTCGCTCAGATCGCCGGTGCGCGCGAGGTAGCCCATGAAGCCGCCGGCGAAGGAGTCGCCGGCGCCGGTGGGATCGAATACGTCCTCGAGGGGATACGCGGGAGCGAAGAACACCGAGCGCTCCTTGAACAGGAAGGCGCCGTGCTCCCCCTTCTTGATGATCACCATCGTCGGCCCGCGCTCCATGATCCAGCGCGCCGCCTTGACGAGGTTGGTGCAGTCGGTGAGCTGGCGCGCTTCGCCGTCGTTCAGCGTGATGAGATCCACCTGGCCGACCAGCTCCAGCAGATCGGGGCGCCGGCTCTCGATCCAGAAGTTCATCGTGTCGCACGCCACGAGCGTCGGGCGCTTCACCTGGCGGAGCACGTCGAGCTGGAGCCGCGGGTCGATGTTGGCGAGAAAGACGAACGGCGCCTCGCGGAACTGCGCCGGAATCTTCGGGCTGAAGTGCGAGAACACACCGAGGTGGGTCTCGAGCGTCTCGGCCGAGTTGAGATCGTGGCGGTAGCGGCCGCGCCAGCGAAAGGAGTGGCCTGCCGTCTGCTCGAGACCGGCCATGTCGACGCCCCGCGCGCGCAGCGGCTCCAGCGCGGCGAGCGGATAGTCGTCGCCCACGACGCCGACGAGCTGCACGGGCGCGAGATGACTCGCCGCAGCGGAGAAGAACGTCCCCGACCCGCCGATCACGTTCTCCGCCTTGCCGAACGGCGTTTCCACGGAATCGAGCGCGACGGAGCCGACGACGAGCACGGGCATTGGGCGGCGAGTGAGGGTGTATGACGAGCACGAACGTCGTGCATGGAGCCGGTGCGTGGTGGGTGATGCGCGATGTGAGAATCGGCCTCACGCATCACGCCCCACGGGTCCTACATCCGATCGGGTGCGGTGATGCCGAGCACGCGCAGTCCGTTCTGCAGGACGATGCGCGACGCGCGCGCGAGCACGAGCCGCGCGCGCATGAGCGGCTCGGGCTCGTTGAGCACGTGCGCCTTGTGATACCACAGATGAATCTTCCCCGCCGTGTCGTGCAGGTACGTCGCGACGCGGTGCGGCTCGAGCGCCTCCGCCGCGCCCGCGACGAGCGCGGGGAAATCGAGCAGCGCCTTCATGAGCTCCGTCTCCTCCTCGAGCGCGAGCAGGGAGAGATCCGCCGCGGCCGGATCGACCGTCTCGGGGTCGATGTCGCCGACGCGAAAGATCCCCGACAGCCGCGCGTGCGCCATCTGGATGTAGTAGACGGGATTCTCCTCGCTCTGCGAGCGCGCGAGGTCGACGTCGAACGACAGCTGCGAATCGCCCTTCCGCATGAGGAAGAAGTAGCGCACCGCGTCGCGCCCCACCTCGTCGACGAGATCGCGCACCGTGACGTAGCTCCCCGCGCGCTTGGAGAGCTTCATCTCCTCGCCGCCCTTCATGACGGTCACCATCTGGTGCAACACGTACTCCGGATAGTCCGCCGGGATCCCGATGCCGAGCGCCTGGAGGCCGGCGCGCACGCGGGTGACGGTGCTGTGGTGATCCGCCCCCTGCACGTTCACGGCGCGGGTGAACCCGCGCTCCCATTTCGTCACGTGATACGCGACGTCGGGAACGAAGTACGTGAAGGTGCCGCCCCGTTCGGCGCTCTTCCGCATCACGCGATCCTGGTCGTCGCCGAAGTCCGTGGTGCGCAGGAAGAGCGCGCCGTCCTTCTCGTACGTCTTCCCACTGGCGACGAGCGCCTCGACCGTGCGATCCACGCGCCCGTCGGTGTAGAGCGACGACTCGAGATAGTAGGTGTCGAACCGCACGCCGAAGGCCTGCAGATCGAGATCCTGCTCGGCGCGGAGCGCGCGCACGGCGAACGCGCGGATCGCGTCGAGGTCCTCGCCGTTCGGATCGTGGGGATGCTCGGCGACGTACCGCTCGGCGATCTCGGCGATGTAGAGGCCGTGATAGCCGCCCTCGGGAATCTCGAGCGGCGCGCCGCGCCCCTCGCGCACGCGCGCCTGCGTGCTCCGCGCGAGGTTCTCGATCTGCACGCCGGCGTCGTTGTAGTAGAACTCACGCGATACGCGCCACCCGGTCCACTCGAGCAGCGCGGCGATCGCGTCGCCGAGCGCGGCCTGCCGGCCGTGGCCGACGTGCAGCGGGCCGGTGGGGTTCGCGCTCACGAACTCCACGACGACGGGACAGCTCTCGCCGCGCTCGCTGCGTCCGTAGTCGCTCCCCGCGCGCACGAGCGCAGCCACGCCCTCGGCCACGCGCGCGGCGTCCATGCGGAAGTTGATGAACCCCGGACCGGCGATCTCCGCCGACGCGACACCCGCCGCGCGCCGATCGATCTCGTCGACGAGCCGCTGCGCGAGCTCGCGCGGCTTCTGGCCGAGGGGCCGCGCGAGCACCATGGCGAGGTTCGTCGCCCAATCGCCGAACGCCGGGTCGCGCGGACGCTCCAGCACCGGTTCGACTCCCCCGGGCGCGCCAAGCCGCTCCGCCGCGCGGGCGAGCTCGGCCCGGAGGAGGTCGGCCGCGCCGCTCACTCGCCTCCGCTCGGCTTCGGCGTGGACGGCTTCGGCTTCTCCGCCTTCGCGGGCTCGGCGGGTTTCGACTCGGACGCCTTCGACTCGGTCTTCGATTCACCGGCAGACGCGCCGCCGCCGGCCGACTCGCCCGATCCGGAATCGCTCTTCGCGCCGTCGGGCTTCGCGTCGCCGGGCGCCTTCTTCTTGTGCGCGTCCTTGCCGTAATCGGTGAGGTAGAAGCCCGAGCCCTTGAACAGCAAGCCCGCGCCGCCCGAGACCTGACGCTCGGCCATCTGGCCGCATTCCGGACAGGGCACCTGCGACTCGGCCGCGCTCATGGAGCGGTAGAACCGCTCGAACTCGTGGCCGAGCGGACAACGGAACTCGTAAGTTGGCATCGATGTGAGACTTAGGCGAGGCGAACGCAGCGTGGAAAACTAGCCGCGCGCGTTGGGGGCTACAAGTGCGCAGCCACGGCGCGTCGGTGCCCTCCCCGAGCGCACCATCTCGCGCTCGATGCGCGCTACGCCGGCCGGTACGTCCCCCACCGCTCGCGCAGCGCGTCGCTGATCTCGCCGACGGTCGCGCGCGCCCGCACGGCGTCCACGATGCACGGCATCAGCTCGGCGCGCGCGCCTGCGGCATCGGCGGCGTACGTCGCCGCGGCGTCGCGCAGTCGCTCGAGCGTGCCGCGAACGGCCGCGTCGTCGCGCCGCGCGCGCAGCTCGGCGACCCGCGCCACCTGCGCGTGCTCGAGCGCGGAGTAGTCGGGCGCGGGCATCACGGGTACCTCGGCGTCTTCGACGAACCGGTTCACGCCGACGATCACCGTCTCGCCACGCTCGACGCGAAGCTGATGCTCGTACGCCGAGCGCGCGATCTCCTCCTGGAGGAATCCCGCCTCGATGGCGCGCGCCGCGCCGCCGAGCGCGTCGACGCGCGCGAGCAGGGCCGTCGCCTGCTCCTCCAGCGCGTTCGTGAGGTGCTCCACGTAATAGCTCCCGGCGAGCGGATCGGCGGTGAGCGCCGCGCCGCTCTCGTAGCCGACGATCTGCTGGGTGCGGAGCGCCAACGTCGCCGCGTCGGCGGAGGGAAGCGCGAGCGCTTCGTCGTAGCCGTTGGTGTGCAGCGACTGCGTGCCGCCGAGCACCGCGGCGAGCGCCTGCACGGCGACGCGGACGACGTTGTTCAACGGCTGCTGCGCCTGCAGGGTGACGCCGCCGGTCTGGGTGTGGAAGCGCAGGCGGCCGCTCGCGTCGGTCGCGCCGAAGCGCCCGCGCATGAGCCGAGCATAGAGGCGGCGCGCGGCGCGGAACTTCGCGACTTCCTCGAACAGGTCGTTGTGCGCGGCGAAGAAGAACGAGAGGCGCGGCGCGAACGAATCCACCGCGAGGCCCGCGTCGATCGCGCGGGCCACGTACTCCATCGCGTTGCCGAAGGTGAAGGCGAGCTCCTGCACCGCCGTGGCACCCGCCTCACGGATGTGGTAGCCCGAGATCGAGATCGGATTCCAGCTCGGCAGCTCGGCGCCACAGAAGCGGAAGATCTCGGCGACGAGCGCGAGCGACGGTGCCGGCGGATAGATGTAGGTGCCGCGCGCGACGTATTCCTTGAGGATGTCGTTCTGGATCGTGCCGCTCAGCGATCCCCGCGCGATCCCGCGCTCCTCCGCCACGACGACGTACATCGCGAGCAGGATCCCCGCCGTTGCGTTGATCGTCATCGAGGTCGACGCGCGGTCGAGCGGGATGCCGTCGAGCAGCACGTGCATGTCCTCGACGGAATCGATCGCCACGCCGACGCGTCCCACCTCGCCGAGCGCGCGCGGCGCGTCGGAGTCGATCCCCATCTGCGTCGGCAGGTCGAAGGCGACGGAGAGCCCGGTCTGCCCCTTCTCGAGCAGGAGCCGGAAGCGCTCGTTCGTCTCCCGCGCCGTGCCGAAGCCGGCGTACTGCCGCATCGTCCACAGCCGGCCGCGGTACATCGTGGGCTGCACGCCGCGCGTGTACGGGAACGTGCCCGGATCGCCGAGATCGCGCGGGTAGTCGACCGCCACGTCGGCCGGCCGATAGACCGGCGCGATCGGAAATCCCGAAGGGGAGACGCGTTCGTCGGTGATGGAAGGGCTCCTAGGCGCCCACGAGCTCGGAGTGATGTGCGTACGTGCGGAGCGCGAGGTCGACGTCCTGCTTCGACCCGATGAACAACGGCACGCGCTCGTGCAGCTCGGTGGGCTGGATGTCGAGCACGCGGGTGCGGCCGTCGATCGCCGCGCCCCCCGCCTGCTCGCAGATGAAGGCGAGCGGGTTCGCCTCGTAGAGGAGCCGCAGCTTGCCGCGCGGGCTCTTCGTGCTCGGCGGATAGCAGAAGACGCCGCCGCCGAGGAGGTTGCGGTGGAAGTCGGCGACGAGCGAGCCGACGTAGCGCACCGTGAGCGGACGTCGCTCCCCCTCGAGCCCGCGATAGCGGCGCATCAGCTGCTTCGTCGGCTCGTCCCAGATCTGCTCGTACGAGTCGTTCACCGAAAGGAACTGTCCCTCGTCGGGGACCCGGATGTTCGGATGCGAGAGCAGGAACTCGCCGATCGACGGATCGAGCGTGAACCCGTGCACGCCCTGCCCCGTGGTGTACACGAGCATCGTGCTCGAGCCGTAGATGACGTAGCCGGCGGCGACCTGCCGGCGCCCGGGCTGGAGCAGATCCTCCATCTCGCCATGGCGCCCGCGCGTGATCTTCTGCACGATGCTGAACACCGTGCCCACCGGGACGTTGACGTCGATGTTCGACGAGCCGTCGAGGGGATCGAACAGCAGGCAGTACTTCCCGCACTTGAAGCCCTCGGGGATCGCGATGATCCCCGGCACCTCCTCGGAGGCCATGGCGCACAGCCGGCCGCCGTGGTCCACGGCCTTGATGATCGTCTCGTTGGCGAAGACGTCGAGCTTCTGCTGGATCTCCCCCTGCACGTTCGCGTCCGTGGTGGCGCCGAGGATGTCGACGAGGCCGGCGCGGCGCACCTTGTTGGCGATGATCTTCGCGGCGAGCGCGAGGTCGTACAGGATCCCCGAGAGCTCGCCGGTGGCCTCGGGGTGCAGCCGTTCCTGCTCGATGATGAATCGCTCGATCGTGACGACCGACGTGGCGCTGTGCTGGACCACGGGAGACCTCTACACGGTGGGTGGAACTCCGCTCACTCGACGCGCGGCGAAGCGGCACGCATCGGTCTCGTACGGGTTGCGCGCGTAGCCGTGGCGCAGGCTTCCCCACAGGTACCGCAGCGGGAAGGCCCGGTCCGCCGCAAACTGATGGACGTGGCGGAGCTCGTGCAAGAGTAATTCCGGAGCGAGCGGCGCTCTCGGCGCGAGAAAGATCGTGCGGCCGAGGGTGATCGCCGCGACGGACGAGCGGCCGAGGCACCACCCGCCGATGCGCGGCGGCAGTCCGCCGCGCCGCCAGCGCGCCTCGGCCAGCTCGGGATAGTCGCGGAGCAGCGCGTCGGGGAGCCGCGTCGCACGGCCGAGCAGCCCGCTCGCGAGCGCGCGCAGCAGTCCCGGTGCCGCGCGCCGCTCGCGCGCGGCGCTCACTCCGTCGTTCGTTCCGTCGTCCGCTCCGGGATCGCCCACCGCTCGTCGCGCGCCTCCACCTCGAGTCCTCGGCCATCGGTCCGTACGACGATCGTGCCGGCGCGATCGGTGCGGAGCACCTGCGCCCCCGCGTCGTGCAGTGCGCGCAGCACGCTCGCGTCGGGATGACCGTATGCATTGTGCGCGCCGACGCTGACGAGCGCGAGCCGTGGATGCACCGCGGCGAGAAAGGGTGGCGTGGTGCTCGTGGCGCTCCCGTGATGCCCCACCTTGAGCACGTCGGCCGCGAGTGCCGCCGGGTCGTGCGCGAGCAGCCACGCCTCCTCGGGTGCTTCGGCGTCGCCGGTGAAGAGCATGCGCACACCGCCCACCCGCGCCACCAGCACCGCGCTCGCGAGGTTCGCGTCGGTGAGCCCGGCCACCCACGCCGAATCGGGGGCGAGCGCCGTCAGCGTGACCTCGTCGACGACGAGCGAATCCCCGGGCCGCACGCGCTGCCACGCGATGTGGTCGCGCGCCGCCTCGCCGAGCGCCGCGAGATACGGCGGGGTGGTGCCGACGTATCCCGGGTCGAGGAACCGCGCCGGGTGCAGCGCAGCGAACACCGACGCCGCCCCCCCGACGTGATCGGCGTGCGGATGCGACAGCACGAACAGCGCGAGCGCGCCTCCTCGGCGCGCCAGATAGGGGACCACCACCGAACGGCCGGCGTCGCCGCCGAGCCAGCTCCGTCCGGCGTCGATGAGGATCCATCGTCCGGCGCGCGTGTGGATGGCGATCGCATCGCCCTGGCCGACGTCGAGCATGTGCAGCTCCGTGCGCGCGCCGTGCCGCGGCGCGAGCGGCGACACGACGAGACCCGCGAGCGCGGTACCCGCGGCGAGGATGGCGCGCATCGGCCGGCGCGCCGTGCACGCCACCAGCGCCGCCGCCGCCGCGACGGCCGCGAGCACGGCACCGAGCGCGGTCGGCGCGACGTGCACCACGCCGAGCGGCACCGCCGCGCCCGCGCGCGCGATGCCGTCGAACGCCGCGAGCAACGTGTGCGCCGCGTCGGCGCACAGCCGCGCCACGGGTGCGATCGGTATGCAGAGCCCGAGGAAGAGCACGGGCTGGAGCACCCCCATCACCGGATCGGCGAGCAGGTTGGTGAGGGGTCCGACGAGCGACACGCGCGCGAACGCCCACGCCACGAGCGGCGCAGTGACGAGCGTGGCGACGACGCTCACCACGGCGCTGGTCGCGAGCGCGCGCCTCGGCCCACGCCATGCGCGCGGCACGAGCCGCCGGGCCAGCGCGCCTCCGGCGACGAGCGCCGCCGCGCCCGCGACGCTGAGCTGCCAGCCGAGGTCGAGCACCGTCCGTGGATCGGCGAGGGGCACCGCGCCGCCGAGCGCGAGGATGGCCCACACGTTCGTCGGACGCTGGCGCAGCCGGGTGCCGAGCAACACGCCGAGCATCACGGCGGCGCGCACCGCCGGCGCGGGCGCGCCGATCGCGGCCACGTACGCCGCGAGGAGCACGAGCGTCACGACGCTCGTGGGCCCGCGCGGCAGCCGGAGCGCCGCACCGAGGAGCTGGAGCGCCAGCGCGATGATCCCGACGTGCAGCCCCGACACGCTGAGCATGTGCACGAGCCCCGCGTCGGCATAGCGATCGCGCGCGTCGGGCGGGATCCCGCTCATGTCGGCGACGACGAGTGCGCGCGCCATCGGGGCGTCGTCGCCGAACAGGCGGTCGATCCGCGCGGCGGACCGCGCGCGAAACCGGGGGAGCGGCGCGTCGGCGTGCAGCCGCTCGACGCGTCCCTGCTGCACGAGCACGGTGCGCTCGTCGACCGAGGCGCGGCCGTGCAGCGCCGCCACGTCGCCCGGTGCGGCGAAGCCGGCGGCCACCAGCACGGTCGCTCGGCGACGACAGCCCTCCGCGTCGATCGTGCCGCGCGCGACGTCGCCCGCCGCCGCGGGAGCCTCGACGCGAAGCTCCCAGCTCGTGCGCGCGCCGAGCACCGCGGCGCAGGCGCGCTCGTGCCGCACGTCGGCCGCGGCGACGAGCACGCCCGCCGCCGCGAGCAGGCCGACCGCGCCGCGCCACGGCGTGCGTGTGCGCAGCGCGAGCACCCCCGCGACGAGCAGCAGCGCGGCGGCGGCGCTCGCCGCCCGGGCATCGAGGGCGAAGCCGGCGAGCAGACCGGCGCCGTAGGCGAGCGCGCTCCACGCGACGAGGGGCATCGCGCAGATATGCCGCGCGGCTCGCGCGCCGCCGCACCCTCCCGTGGCACACCGGCGCGATCTCGCGCGCCGGCGCCGGCGAGGCTATCCGGCCATCGGGAGCGGCTGCCGCTCGCGCACGATCGCGCCGGTGAACGTCGAACCGGTGGTGCCGGTGAGCTCCACCATGAGATACCGGCCGAGCATCGACGCGTCGCCCGGGACGAGGACCGTCTTGAAGTCGCGCGTGCGCGTCATGAGCATCGCTTCGCCGCGCTTCGCCTCGCGCTCGACGAGCACCTCGTGGCGCGTGCCGAGCAGCGCGAGGTTGCGCCGCCGCGCGCCGGCGCGCACGAGCGACACCAGCCGCTGGAGGCGTTCGCTCGCCACCTCCGCCGGCACCGTGAGCTCGGCGGGGAGCCGCGTGGCCGGCGTGCCGTCGCGCGGCGAGAAGATGAACGTGTAGGCGTCGGCGAAGCCCACCTGCTCCACCGCGCTCAGCGTCTCCTCGAAGTCCGCGTCGGTCTCACCGGGGAACCCGACGATGACGTCCGTCGTGAGGGCGACGCCGGGCACCGCCGCGCGCAAGCGCTCCACGCACGCGAGGTACTCCTCGCGCGTGTAGCGGCGCAGCATGCGCTTCAGCGTGCGCGTCGAGCCGCTCTGCATCGGCAGGTGCACGTGCTCGCACACCGCGGGCACCTCGGCGAGCGCCGCGATCACGCGGTCGCTGAAGTCGTTCGGGTGCGGGCTCGTGAACCGCACGCGCCGGATGCCAGCCACACCGCCCGTGCGCCGCAGCAGGTCGGCGAAGTCGTGCCGCCCGTCGTCGTACGAGTTCACCGTCTGGCCCAGTAGCACGACCTCGGTCATCCCCTCGGCGACGACCGCCTCCGTCTCGCGCACGACGTCCTCGAGGCGGCGGCTCCGCTCCGACCCGCGCGTCGTCGGGACGATGCAGTACGTGCAGCGATAGTCGCAGCCGCGCTGCACGGGGATCCACGCCTTCACCCGGTCGAAGCGCCGCGGCGTGAAGTCCTCGTAGTGCTCCTCGAGATCGAACGACGTCGCGATCGCGCGCTCGCCGCGGCGGGCGCCCTCCACGAGCGCGGGCAGCGCGCGGTAGCCGTCCGGGCCGATGACGAGCGACACGTGGCGCGCCTGCTCGAGCAGCGTCGGCCCGAGCCGCTGCGCCATGCACCCGGTCACGCCCATGATGGTGTCGGCCTTCATGTGCCGCTTCAGCTCTCCCAACCGCCCGATCACGCGCTGCTCGGCGTGATCGCGGATCGCGCACGTGTTCACGAGGATCACGTCGGCGCCGTCGGGCCGGTCCACGGGCGCGTAGCCGGCGCTCGCGAGCTTGCCGAGCATCAGCTCGGAGTCGCTCACGTTCATCTGGCAGCCGTACGTCTCGACGTAGACGGTGGGGCGCGGCTCGGGAGACATGCGCGAAAGCTAACGGGCCACGGCGTGGCGCGCCTCGGCGACGAGCGCTCCATCGCGCCACACGAGGGTGGCGTCGAACCGGCCGGGTGCGTCGTGCGGCACCGCCACCTCGAGGTAGTCCTCCGTGAGGCCGGCTCGACGCGCGCTCGTGCCCACGGCCACGACGTCCGCGGTCCCGCCAACCCGCGCCGAGCGGTGTGCCGTCGCCTTCGCCTCACCGAGCGCACGAAGCTCGGCGGCGCGGGCCCGCGCCACGCGGGGCGTCACCTCGTGGGGAAGGCGCTCGGCGGCGGTGCCCGGCCGCGGCGAGTACGGGAAGACGTGAAGCGACGTGAAGGGCAGCGCGCGCACGAGCGCGAGCGTCGCCGCGTGATCCTCCTCGCGCTCGCCGGGGAATCCGGCGATGACGTCCGCGCCGAGCGCGAACAGCGGCGCGCGGCGCGCGAGCCGTTCGACGGCGGCGGCGTACCGCGCGGCCGTGTACCAGTGGCGCCCCATGCGCCGGAGCATGCGGTCAGAACCGGACTGCAGCGGCGCGTGGAGATGCGGCGCGACGCGACGCGATGCGCCGGCCAGCAGATCGGCGAGGCGGTCGTCGACTTCCGTCGCCTCGATCGACGTGAGGCGAAAGCGCACCCGCGGTACGTCGCGCACGAGTCGCTCGACGAGCGCGCCGAGCGTCTCGCCGCGCTCGCGACCCCACCCGCCGATGTGCACCCCCGTGAGCACGATCTCGGCGTGATGCTCGGCGAGCGCGCGCGCCTCGTCCGCGAGCGCGTCGGCCGGACGGCTGCGGTGCGCCCCGCGCGCGAGCGTCGTCGCGCAGAAGGTGCAGTGCTCGTCGCAGCCGTCCTGGATGCGCAGGAGCGCGCGCGCCCCCGACTGACGGGGCGTCGTCGCGCGCGACGGATCGATGCCGAGGGCGGACGCGAGCTCGCGCGCATCCGCCCCGGCCACGAGCGCGTCCACCGTCGGAAGGGCAGCGATCGAGCGCGCGGTCTCGCCGGCGAGACCGGGCGCGCAGCCCATGACGATGCTCCGGAGCCCCGGGTTGGCGCGCGCCGCGCGGCGCACCTGCTGCCGGAGATCGGCCACCGCGTCGGCCGTCACCGCGCAGCTGTTGAACAGGGCGACGTCCGCCTCCTCGGGCGCGCCGACGAGCGTGCCGCCCGCGGCCGTCACCATCGCGCGCACCGCCTCGCTGTCGTACTGGTTGGCGCGGCAGCCGAAGGTGCGCAGGTACAGCTTCACCCCGGCAGCCCGCTCCCGAGCGGCGCGGAGCTCGCCGGCGGATGGTCGGGAAGCCAGAAGTGGAACGCGCTCCCCTGCCGCTCCGGGCCGCTCTGCACCCAGATGCGCCCGCCGTGCGCCTCGACGACGAGCTTGCAGAACGCGAGGCCGAGCCCCGAGCTGCGCACGCGCGGGATGTGCGGCGTGCGCACCTGCTCGAACTTGCGGAAGATGATGTCGTGGTACTCGGGCGGGATGCCCACCCCGTCGTCGGCCACGGTGAACAGCGTGCCCGTGCCGTCGGCGCGCGCGCCGAGCGTCACCGTCACGGCGCGCGCGGAGTGCGAGAGCGCGTTCTGGATCAGGTTGCTGAACACGCGCTTGATCAGCGCCTGGTCCGCGTCGACGACTTTCGCGTCGTCGCCCACCTCGAGCACGAGCCGCGCGCGCTCCTGCTGCACGCGGATCTCCCACTCGCGCGAGACGTCGGCGAGCAGCGCGGCCGGCTGCAGCGGCGCGAGGTTGAGGGCGAGCCGCGACTCCTCGAGCCGTGCGACCTCGAGCAGGTCCTCGATGAGCCCGAGCAGGTCCTCGGAGCGCTTCTCCGTGTCGGTGAGCGCGCGGCGCTGCTCGCCGGTGAGCGGGCCGAAGTCGCCGTCGATGAGCATCTCCATCGCGCCGATGATCGACGTCAGCGGCGACTTGAGATCGTGCACGATCATCTTCATGAGATCGTCGCGCACCTTCTCGAGCTCCTTCTGCTTGCGCAGGCTCTCCTCGAGCGCGTCGGTGGCCGCCTTGAGCTTGAGCAGCGACCGCACGCGCGCGCCGAGCACGAGCCGGTTGTGCGGCTTCGTGAGGAAGTCGTCGCCGCCGGCCTCGATCGCCTTGACGCGATCGGTGGTGTCGTTGAGCGCCGTGACGAAGATGACCGGGATGCGCGCCGTGCGCGGATCGCGCTTGATGCGGCGGCAGACTTCGAAGCCCGTCGAGCGATCGTCGACGCCGAGGTCGCCGGCGGGCATCGAGACGTCGAGGATGCACAGGTCCGGATGGCGCGCGGCACACACCTCGAGCGCCGACGGGCCGTCGTACGCCGCGACGGCGCGGAAGCCGAGCACGTGGAGCTGATCGAACAGGAGCTCCACGTTGGCGGGGACGTCGTCCGCGACGAGGATCAGCGGCGCGTCGGGCGGCGGCGGCGCGAGCTCGGTCATGTGGTCAGGGACGCACGGTCACGCCGACGCTCACGGTCCACGCGGTCTCGTGCAGGTCGACGGTGCTCGACACCGGCGAGCGCGACGCGCGGATCCCCGCGAGATCGAGCCCGATGCGCCCGCGGGCGAGCAGCGTGCCGAGCCCCATCGAGACGCTCGTCTCCTTCACCTCGGAGTTCGCGAGCCCGAACGGAAGCGTGCGCCACCGGCCGCCGGCGCGGAGCTGAATCGATCGGTCGCCCCACCGCGGGCCGAGCACGTCGGCGCCGACGCTCGTGTCCCACGCGTCGCTGATCGGCAGGGCTGCCGAGCCGAGCCCGCGCATGCGCGTCCAGGTGTCGTGCGAGGTGCGCACGGCGAGCATCGTGCCCTTGATGCCGACGAACGCCGCGCTGAGCGAGAGCCGATCGGGCACGTTCGCCGACGCGAGTGTCGAGTCGGCGTGCTTGACGGACATGCCCCCCCCGCGGCGGTACGACGCCGCGACACCGAGCACCGATCCGGCGAAGGCCTGTACGCCCGCCGACAGCGCGGTGCCGACGTACGTCACCGTCGTCGTGTCGGCGATCGGCGCGAAGCGGCTGCTGTCGTCGAAGCGCTCCGTCGCCGTGAGCCGGTTGTCGCCCGTGATCGCGTGGCCCGCGACGCCGAGCCGCAGCCAGCTCACCGGCAGCCACGCGAGCGCGACCCGCACGTCGCCGATGGCGCCGTCGCTCTTGAACAGGTTCGTCGTGCCGAGCACGGTGTCGCCGATGGTCTCCGACCGGCGTTCCGTCGTCTCGAAGCTCCGGTCGAGCAGGTTCGACACGCTGACCCCCACCACCCACGAGCCGTGGAAGGGGACGGCGAGGCCCGTGAGCGGATGGCGCGCGATCATCCCGCTCTGCGTGCCGGCGGCGGCGCGCAGCGAGCGGAACTCGGGCTCCGCCTGCATGTAGAGCGCGGTCGCGCCGATGCCGGCGAGCGCCCCCGGGTTCGTCGCCGAGTACGGGTCGAACTCGGCGATCGCACCGCCGGTGCCGAGTGCGCGCGCGCTCATCTCGCCGGTGGGATAGCCGAAGCCCTGTGTGCTGAGCGTCCCCTGCGCGCGCGCCGCGCGCGGCAAGGCGGCCAGCGACAGCGCGCCGACGGCGAGCGAGGCGAGGAGCGTCGTGACGAAGGGCTTGCTCATGGGAGACCGAAACCGCGGCGCGGCACGAAGGTGATGCGGAGGCGTGGCTGCTGGTCCACCGGCCCCTCCGACGAGACGAAATCCAGCTCGGCCGGGTTCGCCGCTTCCTGCTTCGCGCGCAGCACGATGCCGCGGATGCTGTTCGTCGGCCCCACGGCCCGCCAGACGCGGAACAGGCTCACGAGCTCCACGCTCTTGAGCCCCGCGTCGGCCGGCACGAGCCGCGCCGAGTCGAGCCCGACCGAGAGGCCCGGACCCGAGAGGTTCACGATCGTCGACACGTCGGAGATCTGCGAGCCGGCGAGCACCGGATTCACGATGATCGCCATGCTGTCCGCGGCGTTCGCCAGCACACGCGACGGCACCTGCTGCAGCAGCAACGACGCCCGCACGACCTGGACCGAATCGACCAGGATCGACGGGACGTCGAACCGGAGATACGTGCGCGCGCCCGTCACGCCGCCCACCACGTTCACGCCCGCCGGCGGCGGGGGGAGCGCGCCCGACACGACGATCGGGTACACGCCGTACACCGACGCGAGCACCTCGTCCTCGACCGGCGTGCGCGACACGACCGGCACGGTGTCCGTCGGCACGAGCGTGTCCGGCGACATCCGGAAGGTGACGCGCGGCGTGAACGTCGAGCCGGACACCTGCACGCGAGCCGCCTGCGCGGAGCGCACCTGCAGCCCGATGCGCAGCGGGGCGCCCGTCGTCGCCTTCGCGAGCACCACCGAGTCGCTCAGCTTCAGCCGCAACGTGTCCGAGATCTCCAGCGACGCGAAGGTGACCGATCCGATCTTCCGGTCGGGCCGGAAGAGCGGCAGCAGCTCGAGCCGCAGCGAGTCCACCGTGTTCGTGTCGACGTCGTACGCATCGATCGTCACCGGTGCGCTCGCGGAGAAGCGCGTGATCGAGGTGTCGACGACGAACGTCAGCATCGCGCTGTCCACCTTCGTCACCGTGCTGTCGACCGACGCGTTCGGATTGCGGAAGGTGTTCGGCAGCGTGTCGAACCGCATCACGAGCCGCACGTCCGCGCTGTCGCCTTGCGCGATGATCGGGAAATCCTTCGTGAACCCGAGCTGCGGATAGCCGAGCAGCACCGAGTCCTGCACGACCACGCCGGTGAGCGTGGTGTCGCGCAGCACGGCGCTCTGGTCGCCGCACGCCTGCGGGCAGCCCAGCGAGGTCGTGAGGTCTTCCGTGCACGCAGCGGAGAACAGCAGCAGGAGCGCCGCGAGCGCGCCCCGCAGAATCCGGTCAGCCAAGACGAACACTCCGTCCCGCGCTCCCGTCCGCGCTCATCGGCGCGCCAGGGACGTGGGGGTGAAAGCGTGAGGCAGCAACTCCGACAGCGTCCAGCGCGCCACCTCTCCGGCGCGCGTGGCGCTGAGCACCGGCAGCTCCGGCGCGAACTCGAGCAGAACCTGCCGACAGATACCACACGGAGGGGTCGGGTGATCCCCATCCGTGACCAGCGCCAGCGCCACGAACTCGCGCGCCCCGCGCGCCACCGCCGCGCCGACCGCGACCCGCTCGGCGCACGAGCCCGCCGGGAACGACGCGTTCTCCACGTTGCACCCCTCCACGACCGTGCCGTCCACGGTCAGCAGCGCCGCCCCGACACGGAACCCGGAGTAGGGCGCGTAGGCGCGCTCCATCGCCGCCGCCGCGCGCTCCCGCAACCCCGTCCAGGTCGCCGGCGCGGGCTCGTGCCGCGCCGCCGCCGCGCTCAATGGCCCCGCTCCAGCATGGGGAGGAACGAGGTCCCCTTCCCACGGAACCCGACGTTCAGCCATTCGGCCACCGTCGCGCCGAGATCCGAGAACGTCGGCCGCTCGCCCAGCGGCACGGGGTGCACCGGCTCGCCCAGGACGAGCAGCGGCACGCACTCCCGCGCGTGGTCGGTCGACGGCGTCGTCGGATCGTTTCCGTGGTCGGCGGTGATGAACAGCAGATCGTCCTCGCGGAGGGCGGCGCGGAGCGCCGGCAGGGCATCGTCGAGCTCGCGGAGCGCCCGCTCGAATCCGGCGGGGTCGTTCCGGTGCCCGTACAGCGTGTCGAAATCTACCAGGTTGGCGAGGAGCAACCCACCCTCGCCCCCCTGGAGCCAGTCGAGGATCGCCCGGATCCCCTCCGCGTTCGACGACGTGTGCCGCGCACGGATCGACCGGCCGGCGAAGAGGTCGTCCACCTTGCCCACGCCGGCGCGCGGCACGCCCGCGGCGGCGAGGTCGTCGAGCAGCGTCTCCTCCGGTGGCGCGAGCGCGTAGTCGCGCCGGTTCCCGGTGCGGACGTACGCCCCGGAGCTCCCGACGAACGGCCGCGCGATCACGCGCGCCACGTCGTTCGGCGCCACGAGCTGCGCGCGCGCCGTCTCGCACGCCGCGTAGAGCTCGTCCACCGGCACGACCCGCTCGTGCGCCGCCACCTGGAAGACCGAATCGGCCGACGTGTAGACGATGAGCTTCCCCGTCGCCTCGTGCTCGGCGCCGAGGCGCTCGAGAATCTCCGTTCCGCTCGCCGCGACGTTCCCGATGACGCCACGCCCCACCGCGCTGCTGAAGCGATCGATGACGTCGGCCGGGAAGCCGCGAGGATAGGTCGGGAAGGGACGCGCGAGATGGACGCCCGCGATCTCCCAGTGGCCGGTCGTGCTGTCCTTTCCCGGCGAGGCGGGACGCATCGTGCCCCACGCGCCCTCGGGGTGCTCGATGGGAGGCACCCCCTCGATCGGGGCGACGTTGCCGAGTCCCGCCACGCCGAGATTGGGCAGCGCGAGCCCGTGCACGGCGTGCGCGAGATGGCCGAGCGTGTCGCTCCCTTCGTCGCCGTACGCCGCGGCGTCGGGCGCAGCGCCGATGCCGACGCCGTCGAGAACGAGGATCACGGCCCGCCGCCTCACGCCGCCGCCTCCTCGGTGTCGGCGTCGCGATGCACACGCGGCAGTCGCTCGCGAAGTCCGGTGAGCAGCTCGTATGGCGACAGCTCGCCGAGCGCCGCGAGCTCCGAGACGGTGACGACGTCGCCGCCGTCGCGGCCGAGCATGGTGACGACGTCGCCGAGCGCGGCATCCGTACCGGTGACGTCGAGCATCGTCATGTCCATCGTCACGCGTCCCGCCACGCCGATGCGACGTCCACCGAGCAGCGCCACGCCGCGGTTGCCGAGCGCGCGGCGGTATCCGTCGGCGTATCCCACGGGCACGGTCGCGATCCTCCGCGTTCCCGGCGCGCGCCAGGTCGCGCCGTAGCTCACCGTGTCTCCCTTGGCGATCGTGCGCAGCTCGACGATGCGCGCCCGCATCGCCGCGACGGGCTCCGGCACGAGCGGGCCCGACTCGCGCGTCGCCACGCCGTAGAGGAAGATGCCGGGGCGGCACAGGGTCCACCGCGACGGCGCGCGGGCTTCGATCGCCGGTCCGTTCTCGGCGTGGACCAGCGGCGGCACGAACGGCATCGCGGCGAGGGCGTCGTCGAACCGCGCCTCCTGCCGATCGCGGCTGTCGTCGTCGAGATCCGCGGAATGGAAGTGCGTGAACACGCCGGACGGCCGCGCGCGCGCGATCAGCTCGCGGTGGCGCGCCACCTCGTCCCAGCGCAGGCCGGCGCGCGACATCCCGGTGTCGACCTGCAGATGCCAGTCGCGCCCCGTGCGCGCCCACGACTCGATCACCGCGGGTTCGCCGAGCGCCGGTGTGAGATCGGATCGGCGGAGCGCGTCGATCTCGGTGCGGAGGATCGGCGTGAACACGACGATCGGGCGCGTGATGCCGCCTCGACGGAGCGCTTCGCCCTCCGCGACCGTGCCGACGCCGAATCCCCACGGCGAGAGCTCGTCGAGCGCGAGGGCCGCGTGCAGCGCGCCGAGTCCGTAGGCGTCCGCCTTCACCATCGGCAGGAGCGGCACGGCCGCGCGCGCCGCGACGGCGGCTCCGTTGCGGCGCAGCGCGGCCAGGTCCACCTCCACCCAGGCGCGTGTCATCGGACGGCGCGGTGCGCTATCATGTGAAGACGGAAGAAGATACGGACCCGAGGAGAGCGATGCAAGAAAAGCCGGGGCTCGACGACACGCTCGAGCTGATGAAGGATCTGCGCCGCCGCTGCGAGTGGGACGCGGCGCAGACGCACGAGTCGCTCCGCCCATATCTCCTCGAGGAAGCGTACGAGGTGGACGACGCGATCCGGTCGGGCAACGACGCGCTCCTGCGCGAGGAGCTCGGCGACCTGCTCCTCCAGGTCCTCTTTCACAGCGTGGTCGCCGAGGAGCGCGGTGCATTCGACTTCGGCGACGTGGCGGAAGGTTTCCTCCGCAAGATGAAATCGCGCCACCCGCACCTGTACGAGGGGGGCGAGCGCCAGAGCTGGGAGGGGATGAAGGCGCGGCAGCGCACGAGCATCGTCGACGGGCTTCCCGCCGACCTCCCCGCCCTGCACCGCGCCTTCCGGCTTCAGGACCGCGCCGCCGGCGTCGGCTTCGACTGGCCCGACGCGGGCGGGCCGGCGGAGAAGGTCGAGGAGGAGCTCGAGGAGGTTCGCGCGGAGGTCGCGCGCGGCGCGACGCCGAACGCCCACGGCGTCCCCGACGAGCGGCTCGAATCGGAGCTCGGCGACCTGCTGTTCGCGGTGGTGAACCTCTGCCGGAAGCTTGGCGTGCACCCCTCGCTCGCCCTCGACAAGGCAAACGTCAAGTTCGCCACCCGCTTCCAGTCCATCGAGCAGCTCGCGCGAGCGCGCGGGATCGACGTGAAGACGGCGGGGCTGGCGGTGCTGGACGGGTTGTGGGAGGAAGTGAAGAAGGGGCGATGAACCCGTGACTTGGTGACTTGGCTGGTTGGTGACTTGGGCGATGAACCAGTGACTTGGTGACTTGGCTCGTTGGTGACTTGGTCGGCGACTTCGACTGAGCAGTTGAACCAAGTCACCGTGGTTGTGTGGCGGGCGGGCGCTGGGCGTGCATCCAGATGACAGGCCCCGCTGCTGCTGTCCTTCCTCCCGAGCTCGACCCGGCGCCCAACCAGCTTGGAGTCCGCACCGCGTGACTTGGTTGGGTGTCGCTGGCCGGTGCCGTTCCGAGGCCCAAGTCACCGACCAAGTCACGAACGATCCAAGTCACCAAGTCACTGGTTCATCGCAAGTCACCGAGTCCTCAGTCACGAAGTCACCGCCCTCAAGGCCTTAGCCGATGCATCATCCTCGGAAAGGCGATCACCTCGCGCACGTGCTGGATGCCACAGATCCACGCGATCGTCCGCTCGAGACCGAGGCCGAAGCCGGCGTGGGTGAAGGTGCCGTACTTTCGCAGGTCGAGGTACCACTCGTACGCCGCGCGCGGCAGCCCTTCCTCGGCGATGCGCGCCACGAGCTTGTCGTAGTCGTCCTCGCGCTGTGAGCCGCCGATGATCTCGCCGTACCCCTCGGGCGCCAGCAGGTCGTCGCACAGCACCGTGCGCGGATCGTCCGGGTTCTCCTTCATGTAGAAGGCCTTCGCCTCCTTCGGATAATTGAAGACGAACACCGGCGTGTCGTAGTCGGCGACGATGAGCGCCTCGTCCTCCGCGCCGAGGTCCTCGCCCCACTGCGTCGCGCTTCCCTTGCGCTGCACCAGCGCGATGGCGTCGGTGTAGTTCAGGCGCGGGAATGGAGGGACGATGCCGCGCAGCGCGCCGACGTCGCGCTCGAGCTCCGCGAGCTCGGCGCCCCGACGCTCCACGACGCGCTGCACGAGATGGGAGACGAACTCTTCCTGCAACCGCATGTTGGCGTCGGAGTCGTTCCACGCCACCTCGGGCTCGATCATCCAGAACTCCGTCAGGTGGCGCCGCGTCTTCGACTTCTCGGCGCGGAACGTCGGACCGAAGGTGTAGATCTTCCCGAACGCCGCCGCGGCCGCCTCGCCGTAGAGCTGGCCCGTCTGCGCGAGGTACGCGTTCCCCTCCTCGAAGTACTCCGTGGCGAAGAGTCCCGAGCGCTCGCCGATCGCCGCGGTGAGGATCGGCGTGTCCACGCGGAGAAAGCCACGCTCGTAGAAGAAATCGTGGATCGCCTGCTCCACCTCGTTCCGGATCACGGCGATCGCTCGCTGGCGCGGAGAGCGCAGCCAGAGGTGCCGGTTGTCGAGCAGGAAGTCGATCCCGTGCTCCTTCGGCTGGATCGGGTAGTCGCTGGGGCTCGGCCCGATCACTGTGAGTCCGGTCACACCGAGCTCGACCCCGCCCGGCGCGCGCGGTTCGGCACGCGCTTCGCCAGTGATTTCCACCGAGGTCTCCGTGGTCAGCTCGGCGAACCGGGCCCAGACCGCCGGGGGGAGCTGGCTCTTCACGAACACGGACTGGCAGATCCCCGTGCCGTCTCGAAGCACGGCGAAGGCGATCTTGCCGGAGGAGCGGAGATGCGTGACCCACGCACGAACGACGACCATCGTGCCGGCGTGCGCCGGCAGCTCGGCGATGCGTACGACTGGAGCGGAAGGCATGTCGCGGGAATCGGGCGAGTGGCGCGGGCGCGGCGCCACGCCTAGAATCCCGAGCGGGCACGTCCGCCGGTACGGACTCGACGGCAGCGCGTCTCGGGCTGAGCAGACAATGCTATACGCCCGTGCCGACGGAGCAAAGGGCCTCGACGGCGGGCTCACCGCGACGCGTCTCACCACCTGCACGTACCCGCCTTGCACATGACCTTGCGCGCGAGGCTCGCGCTCGGCCTCGCCATCATCGCCGTCGTCCTCGTCGTCCCCCTCTTCATCGTGCAGGCGTCGATGAAGCGGTTGCACGAGGACGTGCGTACGGTGCGCGACCGCGAGTTCAGAGCCTCCCTCGTGCTCGGGGACCTCCGCGACGCCCTCGGCGAGGTGCGCGCACGCCAGGTGGCGCTCGGCATCGTCAAGTCGGACACCGTGCACCGCCAGCTGCTCGAGGCGATCCGCTCGGCGCGCGCACACGCCGACTCGCTCGCCACCACCATCGCCGACAGTGCGACCGCGCCGATCCGCTCGCGACTCGCATTGATGGAGACCACCGCCGACAGCGAGTACGAGGCATGGCGCGCCGGCCGCGACGCGGAGGCCGACTCGATCGAGACGAGCATCATGGCGCCCGCGCTCGAGGAGACCGAACGGCTCCTCAAGCCGATCGAGCGGTCGCTGCGCGTGGCGACGTCGATCAAGGTCGATCGGGCCGAGAGCGCGCTCACCGACGCCGAGCGGCTCTCGGTCGCCGCCCTGGCGATCGCCCTCGCCGTCGCCACGCTCATCGCGCTCTGGCTCACGCGCTCGATCAGCGGTCCCGTCCAGGCCCTCGAACGCGGTCTCCGCGCCGTCGCCGACGGAGAGCTCGAGCACGAGCTCGATCTCTCCCCCGCTCGACGCGACGAGTTCGGGCGACTCGCCGAGAGCTTCAGCACGATGAGCACTCAGCTCCTGGAGCTGGACAAGCTCAAGGCGGAATTCGTCTCCGTCGCCTCCCACGAGCTCAAGACGCCGATCAACGTCATCCTCGGCTATCTTCAGCTCATGCAGGAAGGGATCTACGGGCCGCTCTCCGGGAAGCAGGCCGAGATACTGGCGACGGTGGAGTCGCAGGGGCGCACGCTCGCGCGGCTGGCGGCGCACCTGCTCGACGTCACGCGCTTCGAGGCGGGCGGCGGCCGCATCGAGCCGCGGCCGGTGCGTCTCGCCACGCTGTTCGAGGAGCTCGAGCGCGCGTTCCACGTGCTCGCCGTGCAGCGCGGCGTCGACTTCCGCGTGAGCCTGGCCGACGGCCTTCCCGAGGAGGTGCACTGGGATGCCGACCGGATCAACGAGGTGATGGGCAACCTGCTGTCCAACGCGTTCAAGTTCACCGGCGCCGACGGCGTCGTGGAGCTCTCGGCCGCTCCCTCCGACGACCACGTTCAGATTCGCGTGCACGACAGCGGCGCGGGCATTCCCCCCGACCAGCTCCCGCACATCTTCGAGAAGTTCTACCAGGCGGACAACCAGGGCGCCGCGTCGGCGTCGGGCTCGGGGCTCGGGCTCGCGATCGCGAAGGAGATCGTCGAGGCCCACCACGGCACGATCCGATGCGACAGCACGGTCGGACACGGCACCACCTTCACGCTGCTCCTTCCCACCGAGGTCCTCTCGCGGCGCCGGACCGGCCAGCACCGCATCGCCGAGCTCCAGGCGGTGTCGTGAGCCGCACGTCGCGCCTCGTCCGTGCGCTCGCGACGGTCGGATCGCTCGCCGCGTGCGTGCCGCCGCGCCACGTCGCGCAGCCGCCGGCGCCGCCGACCGCGGCGAGCGAGTGGCCCGCCACGTACGTCGTCACGATGGCGGCCGCGCGCGCCGGCCAGCTCGACTCCGCGGACCGTGCGCTCCTCGCCTTCGCGCAGCGCTACCCCGGCAGCGCCGAATCGCGAGAGGTGCCGTACTGGCGCGCGCTGCTGAAGCTCGACTCCACGAACGTGGCCGGCAACCGCGAGGCGGTGACGCTGCTCCAGCGATATCTGGCCGACAGCGTGCCCGGACTGCACCGCATCGAGGCGGCGACGCTGCTCCGGCTGCAGCAGGCGCTCGACGCGCGCGCCGCGACGCTCGCCGCGCAGCCGGCGGCCGCGGTGGCCCGCCCCGACGACAAGGCGCGCGACGAGGAGCTCCAGCGGCTCCGCGACGACCTCGCGCGCGCGAACGCGGAGCTCGAGCGCATCAAGCGACGCCTCGCGCGTCCCAAGCCGTAGCGCGCCGACGCGCGCTCAGCCCACGCCGAACAGCTCCAGCGATCTCGCGTAGCGCTCACCGAGCACGCGCCGGATCGGCGCATGTGCCGGCGACTCGAGCTCCGGATCCTCGGCGAGCATGCGGTCCGCCGCCTCGCGCGCCGATTCGTTGAGCAGCTCGTCGCGCAGCGGGTCCGCCACGCGGAAGGTGGCGACGCCGCTCTGCCGCTCGCCGAACAGATCGCCCATGCCGCGCAGGCGCAGGTCCTCGCGCGCGATCTCGAACCCGTCGTCGCTCCCGACGAACACGTCGAGTCGCTGCTTCGTCTCCGGGCTGACGTCGCCGAGCAGGATGCAGTACGACGCCTCGGCGCCGCGACCCACGCGTCCGCGCAACTGATGGAGCTGCGAGAGGCCGAAGCGCTCGGGATGCTCCACGAGCATCACCGTCGCATTCGGCACGTCGATCCCCACCTCGATCACCGTGGTCGCGACGAGGACGTCGATCTCGCCGTCGCGGAAGCGGCGCATGATCGCGTCGCGCTCGTCCGCCGGTACGCGCCCGTGGAGCAGCGCCACGCGCCGCTCGCGGAACGCACCCTCGGAGAGCACGTCGAACATCGTCGTCGCCGCCTTGAGGTCGGACTTCTCCGACTCCTCGATGACCGGGTAGACCACGTACGCCTGACGCCCCGCCGCGACCTCGCGATCGATGAACTGCAGCACCCGCTCGCGCGCCGCCTCCGGGCGCAGCGCCGTCGTGACGGGAAGCCGTCCTGGCGGCCGCTCGTCGAGCACGGAGAGATCGAGGTCGCCGTAGAGCGTGAGGGCGAGCGAGCGCGGGATCGGCGTCGCCGTCATGAGCAGCACGTCGGGTGCCTCACCCTTGGCACCGAGCGCCTTCCGCTGCTCGACCCCGAACCGGTGCTGCTCGTCGACCACGGCGAGGCCGAGCCGCGCGAACTCCGTCGCCTGCTGCACGAGCGCGTGCGTGCCGACGACGAGGACGGGCGTGGGATCGGCGAGCCGCGCCGCCACCTCCCGCCGCTCGCGCGCGCGCAGCCCTCCGGTCACGAGCACGGGCTCGATGCCGAGCGGCTCGAGCAGCCGCGTCATCGACCGCGCATGCTGCTCGGCCAGCAGCTCGGTGGGCGCCATCACTGCCGCCTGGAAGCCGTTCTCCATGGCGAGCAGCCCGGCGAACAGGGCCACGATCGTCTTCCCGCTGCCGACGTCGCCCTGCAGCAGGCGCTGCATGCGCCGATCGCTGCACATGTCGGCGACGATCTCGCGCAGCACGCGCGTCTGTGCGCCGGTGAGCGTGAACGGAAGCACCTCGCGCAGCCGCGTCGTGAGCTGGCGGCGGTTCTCGAACCGGATGCCGCGCCGCGCCTCGCGGGCGAGCGCCTTCGCGCGCTGCTGGAGGAGCTGCACGAACAGCAGCTCCTCGAAGGCGAGCCGCGCGCGTCCCTCCAGTGCCTCGCCGAGCGACGCGGGCCGGTGCACCATGCGCAGCGCGTCCGTGATCGACGGCAGCGCGGCGCTCCGCAGGACGTCGCCAGGGAGATACTCCGTGACGAGCGCGAGCAGCTCGTCGAGGTGCGCGTCGATGATCCCGCGGATCACCTTGAACGAGAGCCCTTCGGTGGCGGGATACACCGAGAGCACCATCCCTTCCGCGAGCCCCTCGCTCTCGTCGCCGAGGTTCACGAACTCGCGCGGCTGGAGCTGGCGGCCGTGGAAGAACCGCACGCTCCCGCTCACGAGGAGCAGATCTCCTTTGGCGATCGTGCGATCGAGGAAGGGCTGGCCCGGCCATGCGACCTCGATCATCCCCGTGTCGTCGCGCAGCACGGCCTGGAAGATCCGGAGTCCCTTGCGCGTCGGCAGCACGCCCTTCGACACGACGCGTCCGACGACGGTGCCCTGCATCCCGGTCTCGAGCGACGCGATCGGCGCGACGGTGCTCGCGTCTTCGTAGCGATGCGGGATGTGGTAGAGCAGGTCCCCCGCCGTGAGCACGCCGAGCCGCTTCAGCGCCTCGGCTCGCGCCGGACCAACCCCCTTGAGGTAGGTGACCGGCGTGTCGAGCCGGAGGCGCGACTGGCGCGGAGCGGCTCGCTTCACTCCTCGCCCAGCAACTCCTGCGCGAACTCCGCCGGGTCGAAGACGAGCAGATCGTCGCTCGCTTCGCCCACGCCGAGGAACTTGACCGGCACGTCGAGCGCCTCGTGCACGGCGACGACCACGCCGCCGCGCGCCGTGCCGTCGAGCTTCGTGACGACGAGCCCCGTGATCGGCACGGCGGCGGCGAACTGCTTCGCCTGCTGCACCGCGTTCTGGCCGATCGTCCCGTCGAGCACGAGCAGGGTCTCGTGCGGCGCGTCCGGCATCCGCTTCGCGATCACGCGGGCCACCTTCTTGAGCTCCGTCATCAACCCTTCGCTCGTGTGCAGCCTCCCCGCCGTGTCGATGATGAGGACGTCGGCGCGGCGCGCGACGGCGGCGTCGATCGCGTCGAAGGCGACGGAGGCGGGATCCGCGCCGGGATCGGCGCCGATGAACTCCGCGCCGGCGCGCTCGGCCCACAGGCGAAGCTGATCGATCGCCCCCGCACGGAAGGTGTCGCCCGCCGCGACGACGACGCGCTCCCCCTCGCCTCCGAGCCGCGCCGCCAGCTTGCCGATGAAGGTGGTCTTCCCCGCCCCGTTGACGCCGACGACGAGGATCACCGTGGGCGGCGACGCGGCTCGGGCGAGCGAGGGATCGCTCCGCCCCGAGTTCAACGCCTCGGTGATCCCGTCGCGTAGCGCACCGAGGAACTCGTCCTGGGTCTTCGCGAAGCCGCGCTGCGCGCGCCGCTCCACCTCCTCGACGAGCCGCAACGTGGTCGGCACGCCGATGTCCGCCTCGAGCAGGATCTCCTCGAGCCGCTCGAGGTTGCCCGGCGCGACCCCGCCACGCACCAGGACGCCCACGTCGGTGAGCGCCACGTCCTTGATCTTCTGCCAGAGCGAACGCTTCGGAACGTCGCCCGCCTTACGAAGGATCCGCATCCAGTGGAGTCTAGTGAGGGGCGCGGGCGTGCGGCACGCCGTTGACCGCCGGCCGTCAGCGCAAGCCGGCGCGCCTCCGGAGCAGCCATTCCGCGCACAGCGCCCCGACCGCGAGCGCGTACAGCCAGCCGAGGTCGCGCGCGAGCGGCGCATCGGCCAGGCTCGGGCTCCCGCCGATGCGCCCGCCTTTGACCGTCGCGCGCCGAGGCAGCAGCTCGGCCGACTCGTTCACCGCGATCACCGTCGCCCCACCGGCGACCCGGACGTCGTAGACGCCAGGTGGCGCCGACGGCGACTCCGCGATGGTAGCGCCGCCGAGGAAGCGGAGCGTCACCGAATCCACGCGCGCGGGAGCACCCCGCCGCGCCAGCACGACCGTCACCACCGAATCCGCGGGCGCTCCGCGCCGCCAGCGGAGCGGAGCACCGGCCCGCACGACGCCGGCGTCGGGCACCGCGGCGCGCCGGTCGCTTCGGCCCGCGGCGAGCCAGTCGAACAGGGTGCCGAACAGCGTGCCGTACGCGTCGGCGGGAAGTCCGCCGCGGAACCGCCAGCGCCAGAAGCCCGATGCGCCCAGCACCGCCACGCGGCGCGGCGTTTCGGTGCCGGTGAGGACGACGCGCCGCTCGCCCCCCGCCCCGGGCTCGCGCGCCACGAGCCCCTGCCACTCGCCGCGGGGTACGGTGGGCGCCACGGTGATCGGCGGCAGGCTGTCGAAGGGGAGCGACGCGAGCGCCGGCGCGAGGGGCGACGCGGGCGCTGCCGCGGCGAGCCAGTCTCCCTGATCGCCGGCGGGGGGCGCGAACAGCAGCAGCGCGCCGCGCGTGAACGCGCGTGGAGCGCCGAACAGCGCGGTGTCGCCGTGCAGGATGACGATCGGCGCATCGCGTACCGCGGAGCGCACCTCGTCCTCGCCCACGCGCGCGAGGGCGCCGTCGCTGCGCCACGCGCCCGGGGCGACGCGGTAGTACGCGCGCGTCGGCAGCGAGGTGACGCCGCGGAGCGCGGCCACCGCTTCGCGGGCGTCGAAGTCCGGCGCGGTGGAGACGAACACCGCCGCCGCGGCGCGCGACACGTCCACGCCCAGCGCGAGCGTGTCGTTCCTGGGCTCCGCGTCACCGGCGCCGGTGAACACGGCGCGCAGCACCGCCGCGCGCTCCACGCCGCCGGCGACGCCACGGAGCACGACGCTCTGCTCGCCGAACGCGCCGAGCGCCGGCACGTTCTCCGTGGCGAGCGACTGGTCGTCGAGCCGGAGCGCGAGCGATCCGGCGGGAGCGCCGGCACCACCGGCGGCGAGCGTCACGCGGGCGGTCACCGTGTCGCCGGCGAGCAGGCTGCGCGGCGCATCGAGCGCGGTGACGGCGAGGTCGGGACGAGCGGGGCAGCCGATCACGATCGCGCGCGAGCCGCGCGGAAGTGCGTCGAGCACTTCCGGATCGTCGAGCTCTCCGTCGGTGACGACGATCACCGGATGCCCCGAGCCCGACGCGCGGTCGGCGACCGGCCGGAGCCGCGAGGCGCGGTCGGTGGGGGGTGCGTCGCTCGCGTCGGCGCGGAGCGAATCGCCGAACCGGAGCCGTGCGGCGCGGCCGGCCCGCGCCGCGGAATCGAGCGCGGCGCGCCACGGATCGCAGCCGGCGGCGCGGGCCCGGAGCCAGCTCTCGGAGCCGTCGAGGGCGACGTCGGCCGCGAGCGGTGCGCTGCGCCCGCCCGGTGCGCCGAGCAGGAGCGCGGCGACGATGGCGACGGCAAGGGCGCGGAGCGCCGCGAGTGGAAGCACGCGCGGACGACGCGCGCGTGAGCCGTACTGCAGCGCCGCCGCGGCGAGGCCGAGCAGGAGAGCGATGAGCCAGAGCGCCATTGCCCGCCTACGCGCGCCGGAGCGGTCGTGCTGGGCGCGCGACGCCGGCGGTGCGCACGAACGGGGAGGCGAGCCGCGGCGCCGGCCGGAGGCTCGGCGCCGTCGCTACCGCGCGAGCGTCACTGCTGGGCGAGCTCCACGACGCCGGGCGCGTCGTCGAGGGTCGCGAGGAGCCGGTCGCGGAGCCGGTCGAAGTCGGCGCGCTCGCCGCGGGCCAGCGGCTCGCCGGCGATGGAGCGCAGGGCGACGCGGGAGTCGCGCTGCCTGCCGCCCACGAGCACCTCGAAGTGGAGGTGCGGGCCGGTGCTGAGTCCCGTGGTGCCGACGTACGCCACCGTCTGGCCGATGGTGACGTGCGCCCCCGCACGGATCCCCTTGGCGAACCCGCGCAGGTGTCCATACCGCGTAACGTAGCCGTTGCGATGCCTCAGCTCGAGCAGGTTGCCATAGCCGCCGGACCAGCCGGCGCGCACGACGGTCGCGTCGCCGATGGCGCGCACGGGCGTGCCGGGCGCCGCGGCGTAGTCCGTCCCCTTGTGCGCCTTCCAGCGGCCGAGGATCGGATGATAACGCACGCCGAAGGTGCTCGAGATGCGGCGGAATTCCAGCGGCGCGCGGAGGAACTGGGCGCGCAGCGACTTGCCGTTCGCGTCGTAGTACCGAGCGCTCGACCCCTTGCCCTCGAACCGGAAGGCGGAGACGTCGGAGCCGGAGAGCGAGAACGAGGCGGCGAGCACCTTGCCGACGCGCGTCACGCCGGTGGGCGCGACCTCGCGCTCGACGACGGCGTGGAAGCTGTCGCCGTCCTGCAGGTCGCGGCTCATGTCGACCTTGTACTCGAAGATGTCGGCCAGCGCCCACGTGAGCTCGTCGGTCGCGTGTCCGGGGAAGAAGGTCTCCGCGGAGGCGTCCATCGCCTGGTACAGGTTCGAGTGGATCGTGCCGCCGACGACCACGGTGTCCGTCGTCCACGGGAGGCGCTCCTCCTTGCCGAACCAGCCGGAGTCGGAGCGCTGGAGCCGGAGCAGCCGGTCGATGCCGAGGTGCAGCACGAGCTCGCGCGGCGTGGCGCCCGCGCTGTCGGCGCGGACGTCGACGGACATGCCGGCGCGCAGGTAGCGCGTGTTGAGCGCGGACGCGGTGGCGGCGCGGATCACCTCGAGCGCGGCGTCCTCCGAGATGCCGGCGCGCATGAGCAGCGCGGTGAGGGTCTCACCGCGGGCGAGGTGCTCGGTGCGCGCGACGAGCGGCGCGCGCGGCGCCGCGGGACTCGGTCTCGCGACGGCGAGCGGGGTTGCCTGCTGGAGGACTTCGGCGGGCCGACGGTCCGGGATCTCCGGCGTGTACCGGAGAGCGAGAACGAGAAGGAGCGCCACCACCAGGGAGGTGGTGGCGCGAACGCCGAAGTTCTTCAATCCATCTGTCTCCGAATGAAGGTCGGGATCTCCATGTCGCTGAGATCCTGCGAGCCCGTGCCGTGCGGCGGCGTGACGTTGGGCGCGCGCGGCGCGCGCGGCGGTGCTTCCGGCGCGGCGCGCGGCGGGATGCCGCCGACGCGGGCGGGACGCGTGCCGGGAAACGGGATCACGGGCGCGCCCTTGGGCACCGCCACGGCGGGGCTGTCGTGCGCCGGCGTGACGAGACCGGGCTGCACCGCCTTGTCGAAGCCGGTCGCGATGACGGTGACGCGAATCTCACCCTGCATCGCCGGCTCGTGCACGGCGCCGAAGATGATCTCCGCCTCGTCGCCCACGGCGTCGTGGATGATCTCGTTGATCTGGTGCACCTCGCCGAGCGTGAGGTCGGCGCCCCCCGTGATGTTCACGAGCACGCCCGACGCGCCGGAGATGCTGATGTTGTCGAGGAGCGGGCTGGCGATCGCCTGCTGCGCCGCCTCCATCGCGCGGTTCTCGCCGCGGCCGATCCCGGTGCCCATGAGCGCCGAGCCGCCGCTCTGCATCACGGTGCGGACGTCGGCGAAGTCCACGTTCACGAGGCCCGTCACGCTGATCAGCGACGAGATCCCCTGCGTGGCGTGGAGCAGCACCTCGTCTGCCTTCTTGAGCGCATCCTGGAAGGGGATCCCCTTGCCGACCACCGCGAGCAGCCGCTCGTTCGGCACGACGATCATCGTGTCGACGTGCTTGCGCATCTCGGCGATCCCCTGCTCCGCCTGGCGCATGCGCTTGCGTCCCTCGAACAGGAAGGGGCGCGTCACGATGCCGACCGTGAGCGCCCCCGCCTCGCGCGCCAGTGCGCAGATCTCGGGCGCCGCCCCCGTGCCGGTGCCGCCGCCCATGCCGCAGGTGATGAACACGAGGTCCGCACCGGAGACCGCCTTCGCCATCTCCTCGCGACTCTCCTCGATCGCCTGCCGCCCCACCTCCGGTCGCGCCCCCGCGCCGAGCCCGCGCGTCAGCTTCTTGCCGATCTGGATCTTGATGTCCGACTTGGACGAGAGCAGCGCCTGCGCATCCGTGTTCACCGAGATGAACTCGACGCCCTCGAGATGCTCGTCGATCATCCGGTTGACGGCGTTTCCCCCGCCGCCCCCGACACCGACGACTTTCATGCGAGCGTTCTGCGCCGCGCTCTCTTCGAATTCGAAGATCATGGAAGACGACACTCCCCTACGACGAGGTGTGCGAGGGTGAGACTGGAAGGCGGAAGCTGCTGGGCACTGCCACGGTGGCGCGGGAGGAACATCGAGAACCGGAGGCCCGTGAAACGATGGGCAATATAACCGGCCACTCGAATCCGGCCAGCCCTGTCTCGATGCTGAATGACGAGTGAGAATGCAAAAGATTACAGATGCAATGCCGTCATGTTTTCCACAGCGACATTGCAGACAACAGCTTTATGATTTCACGTGAGTGACGACACGCGACGCGGTGCTCCGATCCGCACGCGCCGCGGCGTCCCGATCAGAAGAAATCCTGCAGCCAGAAGCGGATCCTCTCGCCGAGCTTGTCCATCCCGCCGCTCGACGGCAGCTTGATCCGCTTCGCCGTCGCCGTCGCGCCACCGAGCGCGATGCGATGCGCGCCGTACTGCGCGAGACCCACCACGGTCGCGAACCTCGGCGCATCCACCGAGTCGCTCAGCCCACCGATCTGCTCCGACGGCGTGCCGACGCGCACCCCCGTGCCGAACACGTCGCTCGCCAGCTCGGCGCTCCCCTGCATCGCCGCCGCGCCGCCGGTGAGCACGCAGCCCGCCGCGAGCTTCCCGGCGAACCCCGCCGACGCGACGTCGCGCTGCACGAGATCGAAGATCTCGTCCATCCGCTGGTGGATGATGTGCGCCAGCAGCTCGCGCGGGATCTGCCGGTCGCCCTGCGCGACCGTGCTCGGGAGCTGGATGATCTCGCTCGGATCCACGAGCGGCTCGTACGCGCAGCCGTACTTCTCCTTCAGCCGCTCCGCGTCCGCCTGCGTCACGCCGAGGCCGTGCACGATGTCGCTCGTCACGTTGTTCCCGCCGAAGGCGACCGTGCCGAGATGCCGGATCTTCCCTTCGTGAAAGACGGCGAGATCGGTCGTGCCGGCGCCCATCTCCACGAGCGCGACGCCGAGCTCCTTCTCGTCCTCGGTGAGCACGGCGAGCGCGCTCGCCAGCGGCTCGAGCACGAGCTCGCGCACCTTGTAACCGGCGCGCTCGACGCTCTTCCGCAGGTTGATCGCCGGCGAGGAGCCGATCGTGACGAGATACATCTCCGTCTCGAGACGCGTGCCGCTCATCCCGATCGGATCGCGGATGCCGGTGTCCTTGTCGACGGTGTACTCCTGCGGGATGGCGTGCAGCAGCTCGCGGTCCTGCGGGATGGCCTGCGCGCGCGCGACCTCGTTCGCGCGGTCGACGTCGGACTTCGCGATCTCGTCGTTGCTCACGGCGACGATCCCCTTCGACGTCATCGCCTGCACGTGCTCGCCCGCGATGCCGGTGTAGACCTCGGAGATGGTCGCGCCGGCCATCCGCTCCGCGTCCTGCAGCGCCTTCCGGATCGAGCGCGTGGTCTCCTCGATGTCGCTCACCACGCCGCGCCGCATCCCCGTGGTGCGCGCCTGGCCGACGCCGAGCACCTTGATCGCCGGATGCTTCGGCAGGTCCCCCACGACTTCGGCGATGATGGCGGTGGTCTTGGCCGAGCCGATGTCCAGTCCTGCGACGAGGCGGTCCGAGTTCATGGCAGTCTGGCGATCACTTGGTCGCGGTAGCGGAGATCGAGTTCGGCGGGGCGCAGCTGGCGCCGCGCGAGGTCTCTCTGGACGGGCTCGATGTCACCCAGACGCTCGAGTGTGACGCTCGTCATCGCCCGGACGGGGAGATCGGCGATCTGTAACACCATCTCGTCGGCGCCGATGGCGCGAATCGAGCTGAGCCGCGCGTACAACTGCGGCGTTTCGCGCCGCATCGCGCCGAGTAGATGATACACCATCGTGTCACGCGGCGCCGACGTGATGATCGGCGCGTCCACCGGCGTGCGGCTCGGATCGAGGGGCAGCCGGCGTCCATGCTCGTCGACGGCGCGAAGTCCGCCCGGCCCGCTCACGAGCGCGACCGGACGCCGCTCGGTCACCCGCACCACGATCGTGCCCGGCAGCCGGCGCGAGACGGTCACGCTCTCGACCTGCGGATGTGTGCGCACCCGGTCCGCGAGCGGCTCGAGCGGGTCCCACACGCTGCGCGTCGTGTCGACGCGAAGCCGCTGGAGCAGATCGGCGGGAGGCGTGTAGCGGGCGCCGAGGATCTCGACGCGCCGAATGCGGAAGAAGGAGAGCCGGCGAAGGAGCGGCGGCGCCCAGAAGGGTGAGGCGAGGAGCGCGAGCGCGACGACCGAGCCGAGGGCGAAGCGCAGCCGGCGTCGCGGCCCGGGGGGCGTTCCCTCGTCTGGCGACCGGTCGCCGCTCACGAGCCCCGTGCGCCGCGCGCCGCGAGCACGGCCGGCCCGACGCGCGTCACGTCGCCGGCGCCCATCGTGACGACGAGGTCGCCCTCGCGGAGCGCGCCCGCCAGCACCGGCGCGAGCGTCGCCACCCCGCCGCGCCACGCCGGTGGGTGCCCGAGCTCGGTCATCCGCGCTCCGATCAGATCGCTCGTCACGCCGGGCATCGGCTGCTCGCGCGCCGGATAGATGTCGGCGAGATACACGGCGTCGGCGAGGAGCAGCGCGTCGGCGAACTGCTCGGCGAAGTCTCGCGTACGCGAGAAGAGATGGGGCTGGAAGGCGACGACGAGCCGTCGCTCCGGCGCGGCCGCGCGCGCCGCCTGGATCGTCGCGCGCACCTCGGTGGGGTGGTGCGCGTAGTCGTCCACGAGCAGCGCGCCGCCCGTCTCGCCGAGCAGCTGGAACCGCCGCTCGACGCCTCGGAACGCCGCGAGGCCCGGCGCCATCGCGGGCACGGTGAGCCCGAAGGCGAGCCCCGCTCCGAGCGCGGCGAGCGCGTTGCGCACGTTGTGCTCGCCCGGGACGGCGAGCTCCACCTCGCCGAGCTGGTCGCCGTCGTACACTACGGTGAACGCGCTCCCGAGGCCGGCACGCCGTACGCGCTCGGCGCGCAGCCGCGCGTCCGGCGACGCGAGCCCGTACCGGATCACCTCCGCACTCGCCGGCGTCGGCAGCGCGTTGGCGCCGGCGTCGTCGGCGCAGAGCACGACGTATCGCGCCGGCCGGACGAATTCCGCGAAGGCGCGCTCGAGATCGCCGAGGTCGGCGTAGATGTCGAGATGGTCCGCTTCGACGTTCGTGACGATCGCCATCGTCGGGGCCAGCGCGAGGAACGACCGGTCGTACTCGTCCGCCTCCACCACGAAGCGCTCGGCGCATCCCGCGCGGAGATTGCCTCCCCAGGTCGTCACGCGCGCGCCGACGTAACCGGTGGGATCGAGGCCGCCCGCGGCGAGCGCCTCCGTCGTCATCACGGTCGTCGTCGACTTTCCGTGCGTGCCCGCGACGCCGATCAGCGTCGCTCCCGAGGTCGCCTCGCCGAGCGCTTCGGCGCGCCGGATGACCGGGATGCCGAGCTCCCGCGCGCGGACGAGCTCGGGATGGTCCTTCGGCATCGCCGACGTGACGACGAGCGCGCGTGCTCCCGCGACGTGCGACGCCGAGTGGCCGGACTCGACCGTGATGCCGCGCGCCGGGAGGTCGGGAGCGTTCTCGGGATGGTTGTCGCAGCCGTCGACCCGTACCCCGCGAAGCGCGAACAGCTCGGCCAGGGCGCTCATCCCCGCGCCGGCGATGCCGACGAAATGAACGGGACGCGGGTCGGCGGGATCGAGGAGGCGGGCGGCGGGGAGGTTCATGACGGCGGCGCAATATAGACCGCCGCGAGCGCGCCGCTCAAGAGCGAATCTGCTGGAGGTCGAGCAGGGTAAGTATGCGCCGCGCAATCATCTCGGCGGCATCGGGCCGAGCGCGCGCCGCGGCGCCGGCGGCGAGCCGGGCCATCGCCGCGGGGTCGGCGAGGAGCCCGCGGACCGTCGCGTCGAGGCTGGCCGCCGTGAGGGCGGACTGCGGCAGATGCACCGCGGCGCCGGCGGCGGCGAGCGCCCGGGCATTGTGCGCCTGATGGTCCGCCGCGGCAGTCGGAAGAGGCACGAGCACCGGCGGGATCCCCCACGCGAACAGCTCGGCCGTCGTCATCGCGCCGGCGCGCGCGAGGGCGAGATCGGCCGCCGCGTACGCGTCGGCGATCGGCGAGAGGTACTCGCGCACCCGCACGCGCCCCCCGTCGAGGGAGGCGAACTCGGAGAAGCTCGCCCGCCCGGTCATCCAGATGAGGTACAGGTCGCCCGGAATCCCGGCGCGCACCCAGTCGGCGACGACGAGATTGATCGCCCGCGAGCCCTGGCTTCCGCCGTAGACGAGGAGCACGTGTCCCCCCTCCCCGGGGAATCCCCAGCTCGCGCGGGCGGTGCGCCGGTCGGGGCGCGGCGTCGGGGGCGGCTCGATCGGCGCGCCGGTGTCGAGCCGCGACGCGGGGTCGCCGCCGAGCACACGCGCGGCTTCGGGGAATGCGAGGTAGAACTCCCGGGTCCAGCGGCGGAACGCGCGCGCGGTGAGCCCGGGATGACTGTCTCCCGCCTGCTGCACGATCGGGACGCGGTGCGCCACGGAGTAGGCGAGCGCGACGCCTGCCGCGTAGCCCCCCGTGCCGACGACGAGCCGCGGATGCTCGGTCGCCGCCAGGCGAGCGAGCGAGCGCCATGCCCCGACGGCGCCCCGCAGGGTGCGCCAGTTCTCCCACGGGCGCGAGCGATAGAGGGGATGCAGGTCGAGGAGCAGGTGGGGAAACTCGGTGTTCGGCAGGACCTGCTTCTCGATTCCCCGCTCCGCCCCGACGAAGTAGGGCCGTACCCGCGGATCGAGGCGGACGAGCGTGCGCGCGATCGCGAGACCGGGATAGAGATGTCCTCCCGTCCCTCCGCCGGCGAACAGTACGGTCGCTCCGCTCGGCGCGCCGGCCATCCTCAGGCGGGTGCGGGGGCGGGCGGTACGGCCAGGGGATCGGTTGCCCCGGAACCGATCACGCGCTCCTTCGTGCTGCCGATGTTCACGAGGATGCCCGTCATGAACATCGTGAGCACGATGTTCGACCGCCCGTACGAGACGAAGGGCAGCGTGAGCCCCGTGGTCGGGAGCAGGCCGATCACGACCCCGATGTGCAGGTAGGCCGTGATCACGGTGACGAACGTCAATCCGAGCGCGACGAGCTGCAGGAAGGGCGAGCGGGCGCGGCGCGCGATGCGGAAGCCGAGCAGCGCGTAGGCGGCGAAGGCGATCGTGATCGCGGCGAGGCCGAGGAATCCCCACTCCTCCCCGATGTTGCTGGCGATGAAGTCGCTGTACGGGAACGGGAGGAAGCCGTACTGCTGTCGTCCTTCGCCGAAGCCGACGCCGAACAGGCCGCCCGAGCCGACCGCGATGAGGGACTGCTTGAGCTGGTAGTTCACCTGCGCCGGCGCGCCGCCCGGATCGAGGAAGGCGGTGAGGCGGAGGAGGGCGTACTGCACCTTCTCGATCTTGTGCCAGAGCACCGGGATCGCGAGGGCGAAGAGCGTCACGAAGTGCGCGATGCGCACGCCGCCGGCGAAGAGCAGCACGGCGAGCATGAGGGTGTAGAGCATCGCGACCGAGAGGTCGGGCTCGAGCGCGACGAGCACGTCGAGCGCGCCGACGATCACGAAGAAGGGCAGCACCCCTTTGGTGAGCCGGCGGAGCTGGTCCCCCTTCTTCACGATGAGCATCGACGTCCACACCACCACGGCGAGCTTGCCGAACTCCGACGGCTGGAACGAGCTGCCGAACAGGAAGCGTCGCGAGCCGTTGACGCGCGGCGCGATGCTCTCCGGCAGCAGGAGACACAGCAGGAGCGAGACGATCGTGATCCACATGATCGGCCACGCCCACCGCCGGAATCGCTCGGCGTCGAGCTTCGCCGCGATCGCGAAGGCGACCATCCCCGCGCCCACCCCGGAGAGCTGGCGCGCGAGATAGAACCAGCTCGGCTTGTCGCGCTGCATCGCGTCGATCGCGCTGGCGCTGTAGAGCACCGCGAGCCCGAAGGCGAGCAGCAGCGACATGACGAGGATGAGCCCGCGCGCTTCGGCGCCCATGCGCCACCGCTCGCGGACGTGCGCGGTGGCGAGCGCGCGCTCGCGCGCCGGCGCGGCGGCGGTGCTCACGCCGCGGACTCGCCGAGCGCGGCGGCGAGTCGCTTGAACTCGCGGCCGCGCTGCTCGTAGTTGTCGAACATGTCGTAGCTGGAGCAGGCGGGAGAGAGCAGCACCGCGTCGCCGGGCCGCGCGAGCTCGCGCGCACGCGCGAGCACCGACTCGAACGACGACCCGTGCCGCTCGAGCGGCACGACACCGCCGAGGTCGGCTTCGACGATCGGCGCCGACTCGCCGTAGGCGATCACCGCGCGACCGGTGCGCCGCAGCTCGCCGGCGAGCGCGGTGTACGGCTCGCCCTTGTGCCGGCCGCCGAGCAGCAGCACCGTCGGCTTCGTCATGCCGCGCAACGCGACGAGCGTCGAGGCCACGTTCGTCGACTTGGAGTCGTTGATCCAGTCCACGCCGGCGAAGGTGCCCGCCGGCTCGATGCGGTGCTCGAGCGCGCGGAAGCCGCGCAGCGCGTCGGCGATGCGCGCCCGCGCCTCCGGCGTGCGATGCACCTCGTCGGCGCCCATGACGGCGAGCGCGGCGGCGAGCGCGTTGGCGACGTTGTGGTCGCCGAGGAGCGCGAGATCGGCACGCGCCAGCAGCGGCTCGCCGAGCACGACGAGGCGGTCGCGTGCGCGATCGAACGAGCCGTCGGCGGCGCCCTGCGCCACGGTGAAACGGAGATGCCGCCCGGGCACGCTCTCGACGAGCGCCCGCGAGTCGGGGTCGTCGGCGTTCGACACCGTCACCGAGTGTGCGTTCGCGTTCCGGAAGAGCAGCCCCTTGTCGCCGTAGTACTCCTCGACGCTCGCGTACCGGTCGAGGTGGTTCGCCGAGAGGTTGGTCAGCACTCCCGCCGCCGGCGCGATGCTCGGCGTGTCGTGCAGCTGGAACGACGACGTCTCCAGCGCGATCCACTCCGGCGCGCGCTCGCGGAGCGCGACCTCGGCGAGCGGGGTCCCGATGTTGCCCGCCGCGACGCTCTCGTAGCCCAGGCCCTCGAGCAGGCGGTGCGCGAGTGCGGTCGTCGTCGTCTTGCCGTTCGTGCCGGTGATCGCGACGTACCGCTGCACAGGAAGGAACTGCAGCGCGATCTCGAGCTCGCTCACCACCGGCCGGCCGGCGTCGCGCGCGGCACGAAGGGGGGGCGCGTCGGGGGGAACGCCGGGGCTCGCGACGACGAGCGCGCTCGCGGCGATCCGCGCGAGGTCGTGCCCGCCCTGCTCCACCGCGACCCCGAGCGGCTCGAGCGCACGCGCGGCATGCCGCACCGCGTCGCCCGTGCCGGCGTCGCTCGCGTACACGCCTGCTCCGGCGCGCGCGAGCAGCTCCGCCGCGGCACGCCCGCTTCGCGCGAGCCCGACGACGGCGATCTCCCCGCGCGTCCAGCCGGCGGGGAGCGCTTCGGTGAGCGACCGCACCGGCATCCTAGCGGACCTTGAGCGTGCTGAGGGCGAGGAAGGCGCCGATGATCCCGATGATCCAGAAGCGCACGACGACCTGCTGCTCGCTCCACCCCTTCACCTCGAAGTGGTGATGCAGCGGTGCTCGCAGAAAGACGCGGTGCTCGCGCGCGTACTCCACGCCGTAGCGCCTCCGGCGGTACTTGAAGACGAAGCGCTGCAGCAGCACCGACACCGTCTCGGCGAGGAAGACCGCGGCGAGGAAGACGAGCAGGAACTCCGACTTGAGCAGGATCGCCACTGCGCCCATGGCCCCGCCGAGGGCGAGCGAGCCCGTGTCGCCCATGAAGACCTGCGCGGGAAACGTGTTGTACCAGAGGAAGCCGATCAGCGCGCCGAACATCGCCGCGCAGTAGATCGTGAGCTCGCCCGCGTCGCGCAGGTAGAAGATGCCGAGATAGTGCGAGGCGTCCACGCGGCCGATGAGGTAGGCGAAGATCGCCAGCACGGCGAAGGCGATCGCGCTCAGGCCCGCCGCGAGCCCGTCCAACCCGTCCGTGAGGTTCACGGCGTTGCTCACCCCGGTGAGGATGAACGTCGTGAACAGCACGTAGAGGAACGGGATCGTCGGCGTGAGCAGCACGTACTTGTAGAACGGCAGCGTCGTCGACGCGCCCGGCAGGTTCGGCGACAGCGGGTGCAGCCAGAGGTAGGTGCCGAGGGCGAGCCCGATGCTCACCTGGCCCGCGAGCTTGTAGCGCTCCACGAGTCCCTCGTTCTTCAGGCCGAGCCGCTTCTGCCGGAGCTTCAACCGGTCGTCGACGAAGCCGATGCCCCCCATCCACACCGTGACGATCAACGCGAGCACGACGTAGTGGCTGAACACGCGCGCCCAGAGCAGCGTGGCGCCGATGGCGGAGAAGAGGAAGATCAGCCCGCCCATCGTGGGGGTGCGCGACTTCGCCGCGTGCGAGTCCGGCGTCCCTTCGCGCACGACCTGGTAGTTCGCGGCGTTGTCGAGGCGGCGGAGGATGGCCGGCCCGACGAGGAAGCTGAGCAGGATCGCCGTCACCACCGCGCCCGCGGCGCGGAAGGTGATGTAGTTGAAGATCCGGAGCGCGCCGTAGTGCGGGACGAGCGGGATGAGCAGGTAGTAGAGCAAGAGTGCGGGCGTGGACGTGAAGGGCGGTGCGTCAGGTGGTCGCCGACGCCCACTCCGAGATCAGGGGGACGAGTCGCTCGAGGCGGACGCCGCGTGAGCCCTTGAGCAGGATAACGGCGTCCGGATCGACGCGCGAACGCGCCGCCTCCCACGCGGCGGCCGGATCCGCGCCGCCCACGGCGCGCCCCTCGCGGGGCGCCACGCGTGCCAGCGCATCGGCGAATCCGCCGACAGCGACGAGCAGCTCGATCGGCGACGCGAGTGCCGCGCGCACGACCTCGTCGTGCAATCGGTCGGCCTGCGACCCGAGCTCGAGCATCGTGCCGAGCACGGCGACGCGCTGTCGCCCCGCGCCCGCGTGCTCGAGCAGCTCGAGCGCGGCACGCGCCGACCCGGGGTTGGAGTTGTACGCGTCGTTGATGACCGTGATGCCGCCGTGCGACTCGAACGCCACGCGCATCGGCGGCGCGGGCATCGCGGCGATCCCGCGGGCGGCATCGTCGAGCGCGATCCCGACCTCGCGTGCCGCCGCCAGCGCGAGCATCGCGTTGCGCAGGTTGTGCACGCCGCGCAGCGGCACGCGCACCTCGGTGCCGGCGAGCTCGATCGTTCCAGCGCCGTCGGACGCCAGGGACCATCGGTCGGCGCGCACGTCCCCCGCGTCGAGCCCCGCCGCGATGGTGCGGCGCGCCCGCGACCGTGCCGCCTCGGCCACCTCGGGCTGCGCCGCCGGCGTGATTGCCAGCGCGACGCCGTCGCACGCGCTGATCTCCTCGCGCAGCACGCCGTCGAGGTCGCCGAGCCCCTCGAGGTGCTCCTCGGCGATCGACGTCACGACCACGACGTCCGGCTCGACGATCGCGCGCAGCGCGGCGACCTCGCCGGGCTGATTCGTCCCCATCTCGATCACGGCGACGTCGGCGTCGTCGGGAAGGGCGAACAGCGTCTGCGGCACGCCGACGAGGTTGTTGTAGTTGCCGACGGTGGCGTGCACGCGGAGCCGGCTGCCGAGGGCCGCCCGCAACAGCTCCTTCGTGCTCGTCTTTCCGTTCGTGCCCACCACGCCGACGACGGGGCGCCCCCACGCGCGCCGGCGCCAGCGGGCCAGCCGGCCGAGGGCGCGGGTCGTATCGTCGACGACGTAGACCGGCACGCCGAGCCCCGCCGCGCGCCGCGCGTCGTGCACCACGACCGCCGCGGCGCCGCGCCCCACCGCCTCGGCGAGGAAGTCGTGCGCGTCGAACTTCTCTCCCTTCAGCGCGACGAAGCAGTCGCCCGCGCCGACGCTCCGCGTGTCGGTGGCGATGCGCGTCAGCGCGGTGGGACCTCGCGGACCGTCGCCGAGCGCGGCGTGCACCCGGTCGAGCGTCCAGAAGCGCGGCTGCGCGAGCGCACTCGCCTGCGGGGTCGCGGCGTCCGCCATCAGGTCACTCCCTGCGAGATGATCTCCGCGACGATGCGCCGCTCGTCGAACGGCAGCCGCGTCGTGCCGCGGACCTGGTAGGTCTCGTGACCTTTCCCCGCGAGGAGCACGATGTCGCCGGGCGCCGCGACCTCGAGCGCGCGCGCGATCGCGTCGCGCCGGTCCTCGATCCGCTCGTGCCGCACGCTCCCCATCCCCGCTTCGATGTCGTCGAGGATGCGCTCCGGATCCTCGGTGCGCGGATTGTCGCTCGTGACGATCGCGAGATCCGCGCGCTCGGCGGCGATGCGTCCCATCACGGGCCGCTTGCCGCGATCGCGATCGCCGCCGCAGCCGAAGACGACGATCAGCCGTCCGCCGACGAACGGGCGCACGGCGTGGATCGCGCGCTCGAGCGCATCGGGGGTGTGCGCATAGTCGCGAAGCACCGTCGGCCGCTCGTGCACGATCTCGAGGCGGCCCGGCACCTGCGGCATCGAGGCGAGCCGGCTCGCGATCACGTCGCCCCGCACGCCGAGCGCCCACGCGCACGCCGCCGCGGCGAGCGCGTTCGCGACGTTGAAGTCGCCGAGGAGCGGCAGCGTCACGTCGTGCGTCGTGTCGTCGAGCGCGAGCCGGAACCGGCTGCCCGTGGGCATGCACGCGACGTCGCTCGCGCGCACGTCGGCGCCGGCGCCCCCCCCGAAGCGCACCGTGCGCGGCGCGGACGGAAGCGCCGTCCACGCGGGATCGTCCGCGTTCACCACCGCCACGCCGTCCGGCGCGAGCTGGCCGACGAGCAGCGCCTTCGCGGCGAAGTACGCCTCCATCGTGCCGTGGTAGTCGAGGTGATCGCGGGTGAGGTTCGTGAACACCGCGGCGGCGAACTCGAGTCCCTCGATCCGTCGCTGATGCAGCGCGTGCGACGACGCCTCCATCGCCACGGTGCGCACGCCGCGCTCGCGGAGCGCGCGGAGCACGCGCTGGAGCTCGACCGCGCCGGGCGTCGTGAGGCCGGACCCGCCGTCGAGCGGCGTCCCCTCGCTTCCCACGAGTACGCCGAGCGTGCCGATCGAGGCGGCCGTCCCGGGCGTGTCCTCGAGCAGGTGGCGCAGCATTCCGACGGTCGTCGTCTTGCCGTTCGTGCCCGTCACGCCGGCGAGCGTCAGCTCGCGAGCCGGCTGGTCGTAATAGGCCGCGGCGGCGACGGCGGCGGCGCGGCGCGTGTCGGTGACGACGAGCGACGGAAGCGTCGTGCGCGACGGATCGTCGACGATCGCCGCCGCCGCGCCGCGGTCCGCCGCGACGGCCAGAAACGTGTGGCCGTCGCGCTCCGCGCCGCGCACCGCGAGGAAGAGCGCGCCCGCCGCGACGGTGCGGCTGTCGTCCGTGATCGCCGCGATCCGCGAGGGAAGCGTGCCCCGTTCGCCGGCGAGCAGCCCCGCGCGGCGCAGCGCGTCGGCGATCGTGGCGAGCGCCACTCCCGTCACGAGCCGACCGCCAGGCGCACCACCGTTCCCGCCGGCGCGAGCGAGCCTGCCGCCGGCGCGGTCGCGAGCACCGCGCCGCGCTCGAGCTGGACGTGGAAGCCCGCCGCATGGAGCGCGTGCACGGCCTGGCGCAGCGACAGCCCCGTCACGTCGGGCACCGCGCGCGGCGGTGCGGCCGGCGCGCGCGCGGCGCGTGGGGCGGGCAGCGTCGCGACGAACGGCGTCGTACCGTCCGTGTCGCGCGCGGCACGATCGGCGGCGAGCGCGCGCGCCGTCTCGCGCGCGGCGGCCGTCCGCAGCGTCTCCGCCGCGGCGGCCGCGTCCAGGGGCGCGCGAGCGCTCCGCGCGGTGTCGGGCGGATCCTGCCGCGTCGCGGCGAGCGTCCCCCGATCGAGCGATGCGTTGCGCGAGGCCAGCGCCGCCTCGAGCACCGCCTTCGTGAGCGGTGCCGCCGTCAGTCCGCCGTAGTACTCCCCCTTGGGGTTGTCGAGCTTCACGAGGATCACGAACTGCGGCTGCTCCGCTGGAAAGAGTCCGACGAACGTCGGGATGTGCTGGCCCGGCGCGTACCGTCCGTGCACGGTGCGCCGCGCCGTGCCCGTCTTGCCCGCCAGGGTGAAGGTCTGCAGGTCGGCGAGCTTCGCCGTGCCGCCATCCTCCACGACGCCGAGGAGCAGCCGGCGCACGCGCCGCGCGACGTCGGGCGAGAGCACGCGGCGTACCACGCGGCGCCGATGGTGATAGAGCACCCGGCCGTCCGGCCCGCGCACCTCCTTCACGAGCGCGGGCTCGAGCAGCTCGCCGCCGTTGGCGATCGCCGCGTACGCGGCGGCGAGCTGCAGCGGCGTCACCGCGATCTCGTAGCCCATCGCGAGCGACTGCGCCGACTGCTTCGACCAGCGCGCCGGCTCGCGCAGCGTGCCGGAGGCCTCCACCGGATACGGCACGCCCGTGGGAGTCCCGAAGCCGAAGTCGCGCAGCGCCTCGTACTCCTCGCGCGGCGAGAGGCGCATCGCGAACTGCACGATGCCGATGTTGCTCGAGTACCGGATGACGTCGGCGAGCGAGAAGCTGGCCGCCGGATGCTCGTCGGTGATCACGCGGCCGTTGATCTCGAACTCGCCGTTGTGCGTGTTCACGACGTCCGTTTCGCGCGCGAGCCCCCGCTCGAGGAGTGTCGCCGCGATGAACGGTTTGAGCGTCGAGCCGGGCTCGTACGGCTCGGTGAGGGCGGTCGCCGCCGTGGCGCGCGGATCGCGGCGCTGGCTGGCCATGGCGAGCACCTCGCCGTCCATCGGGTCGACGACGACGACGTCGCCCCCCTCGGCGCTCAACCTCGACACGGCGTCGGCGAGGGCACGCTCGGCGATCTGCTGCAGCTCGTGGTTGATCGTGAGCACCACGGTCTTCCCCTGCACCGGCGCGCGCCGCTCCGACTGCGGCGACTCGAACCGGCGTCCGCGACCGTCGCGCATCGTCGTCACCGCGCCGGGCACGCCGCGCAGCAGCGAGTCGAGCGCGAGCTCGACGCCATCGACCGCCTGTCCGTTCTGATCCACGCGCCCGACGATCCGCCGCGTCCCCTGCGAGAAGGCGTACGCGCGCTCGATCGTCGACGTGGCGTGCACGCCGCGCGTGGCGATGATCGACGCCACGTCGAGCGCGACGTACCGCCCCGGCAGCGTGACCCACTTGCGCGCCGTGTCCGTCGCGCGGACCGCCCAGTCGGGAGGCACGCCGGCGCGGATCAGCGCGGTCCGCAGCGCGCGCCGGTCGCGCACGTCGCGCGGCGCGACCTCGAGCTTCACCGTCTCGCGGCTCTGCGCCATCGTCTCGCCGAGTGCGTCGAGGATGTCGCCGCGCGGCGCGGGGATCGTCGTCTCGATGCTCTGCTGGTGCTGCGCGCTCGCCGTCCACCGGCTCCCCTGGAGGAGCTGCACGCTCGCGGCGCGGCCGAGCAGCGCGAGCGCGAACAGCGCCAGCGCGAGATGCACGAGTCCGACGCGGCTAGGGCTTCGCACGGCTCGGCGGCGCTTCGCGCGTGAGATAGACCACCTGGTCCTCGGTCGGCACGTGCATGCCGAGCCGCTGCTCGGCGATCGGCTGGAGCCGCGCGCGGCTCGACGCGATGCGAATGTCGGCCTCGAGCCGCGCCCGCTCGGCGTCCAGTCCCGAGCGCCGCGTCTCCATCGCCTGGATCTCGCGCGAGGCGGCGATGCCGTAGGTGCGCCGCAGCACGATCACCGAGGCGACCACGACGAAGCCGAGCAGGACGAGGGCGAACCTGAGCCGCCCGCTCCGGGCTACCGTGCGCGCCATGCGCGCAGCCTCGCGCTTCGCGACCGCGGGTTCCGCGCGATCTCCTCCGGCGAGGCGGTGATGGCACGGCGGGTGAGCACCTCACCCAGCGCGCGGTCGCCGCCGCACGTGCACACGGGCTGCCGCGGCGGACAGATGCACGCCGTGCTCCACGCGCGGAACGCGTGCTTCACCAGCCGGTCCTCGCCCGAGTGGTAGGCGATCACCGCGAACACTCCACGCGGCGCGAGACGGTCGCGCAGCGCGGGAAGCGCGCGGCCGAGGCCCGCCAGCTCGTCGTTGACGGCGATGCGGACGGCCTGGAAGAGCCGCGCGAACTCGGCCGGCCCGGTCCGCGGGCCGAGCGCGCCGCGGATCGCGCCGACGAGATCGTCGCTCGTGGCGAACGGCGCCCGCCCGCGGCGACGCACGATCTCGCGCGCGAGTCGCTGCGCTCGTGGCTCGTCGCCGTACTCGCGGAAGATGCGCGCGAGCTCCTCCTCCGTGTCCGCTCCGAGCAGCTCGCCCGCGGAGCGCGGCGCGTCGTCGCCCATCCGCATGTCGAGCGGCGCGCCCTCCCGGAAGGAGAAGCCGCGCCCGGCGTCGTCGATCTGATGCGAGGAGATGCCAAGGTCGAGGAGGATCCCGGTGAAGCGAAGCGCGGCGAGGGCGGGGATGGCGTCGAGGGCCGCGTAGTTCCCCAGGTAGGCGGCGAAGCGGCCCCCCGCCGCGTACTCGGCCAGCCGCCCACCGGCCGAAGCGAGCGCATCCGGATCCCGATCGAGCCCGACCACGCGCTCGACGCCGCTCGCCAGGAGCGCGGCCGCGTGGCCGCCGCCACCGAGGGTCCCGTCGAGGACGAGCGCGGAGCCGCCGAGCAACTCGACGACGTCTGCCGCGAGCGCCGGCGAGTGATACTCGCTGTCCCAGCGCGCGTCGTGGTGGATGCCGGCCGATCCGGCGCTCATACTTCGGGACGCACGCGAATGGTCGCGAGCGCTCCGGTCACGCCGCATCCCGATGGCTGCTCGCCTCCACCTGACCTTCGTCGTTCACGGCGCGCGCGCCGACCGCCCCGAGCTGCGCCACGTCGTGTCGTGGGTGCGCGAGCGCGGCCACGCCGTCGACGTCCGCGTCACCTGGGACACCGGCGACGGCATCCACCTCGCGGCCGAGGCCGCCGACCGCGGCACCGACGTCGTGATCGCGTGCGGCGGCGACGGCACCCTCAACGAAGTGGTGAACGGTCTCGACGGCCGCGAGGTCCCGCTCGGCGTCGTGCCGCTCGGCACGGCGAACGACTTCGCTCGGCAGACGGGGATCCCGGAGGACGCGGATCATGCCATGGATGTTATCCTCCGGCGCAAGCCCGTGCGCATCGACACCGCGTCGATGAACGGACGGCGATTCGTGAACGTGTCGACGGGAGGCGTCGGCGCCGAAGCGACGGCGGAGACTCCCGCGGACTTCAAGGCATCCCTCGGGACGCTCGCGTACGCGATCACCGCGGTGCGCAAGCTCGCCGGGAGCGACTCGGCGCGGCGCGCGGCCTTCGCGGGTCCGGGCTTCGAGCTCGAGACCGATTTTCTCGCGTTCGCCGTGGGGAGCGCGAGGATGACCGGCGGCGGCACGCTCATGACCCCGGACGCGAGCGTCACCGACGGCCTCCTCGACCTCTGCGTCATCGAGGACATGTCGCGGCGCGACTTCGCGCGGCTCGCGGTCCACGCGCGCCACGGCGAGCACGTCGGGCTGCCGGGCGTGCACTACGCGCAGCTCCCCTGGCTCAAGGTGACGGGCTCCGAGCCGCTCACCGTGAATCTCGACGGTGAGTCGGTGCAGGCACAGGTCTGCGATTATCGCGCACGACGCGCCGATCTCCTGGTGCACGTGCTGCACCTGCCGGGCGAGGAGCCGGAGGAGACGTAAGTCAGCGATCCGTGCAGTCGGGCGCGACACGACGGGCGCACGGAACGCGCGCGCGACCGGCGCACGAACGCCCGGCGTCTTCATGAGACGCCGGGCGTTCGTGCAGCCATGGATGGGGCTACTTGCAGAGCCGCTTGTTCTGCGCGTCGATGTACTGCTGCGCCTGCGGGACGGCGCTCATGATCTGCCCCGCGGTAGCGGCGTCGACCGAGCCGCCGCCCGGCATCAGCGTGCTCACGACGGTCAGGTTCCCCTCCGCCGCGCGGGCGTCGGTGCACTTCCAGTTCTTGCCCTGCTGGAGGCTCTGCGCGAGCTGCTGCCACGCCGAGACGGCGGCGATGAACTTGGCCTGCGGCGTCGGGTTGACCTCGTCCGATCCCTGGGCGAGCAGCATCGCCTTCTGGAAGTCCTCGGCTTTCTTCGATGCGGCCGCCGCGCGATAGCTCGTGCTCGCGAGGCCGAGCAGATACTGCGCGTCGCGCTCCTTGTTAGAGGCGTCGGAGGCGATGTCCGACTTGACCGCCGCCAGCGCGCTGTCCACCTGGTTCATGCCGACGAAGATCTGCGCGCGCAGCATGTTCGCGTTCTTCGCCTTCGGATCGATCGCCAGCGCGCGCCGCAGCGATTCCTGCGCCGCGGGGAGCTGGCCCGCCTTCAGCTCGTTCTGCGCCTTCATGAGGTACAGATCCGTCGCCTTCGGGTACTTCGCGACCGCCGTCGCCGCCATCTCGGCCGCCTTCGCGTACGAGCTGTCGTCGTTCAGATCGCTGATCTGGCGATAGTAGTACGCGGTGTCCGCGGCCGTGGGATCGGCCTTCACGTACGCCTCGCCCGCCGCCACCGCCTCCTTGTAGTGCTTCGCGGCGCGGAGCACGAGCCAGTAGGTGCGCATGAACTGGGGATCGCCGGGGTTGTCCTCGACGAGCTTCTTCACGAACGGGATCGCCTTGTCGGCCTGGCCCGAGTTCACCAGCTCCGCGACCACCTGCTCGCGCAGCGAGCTGTTGGTCGGATCGGCGTTCATCATCTTGACCAGCGATTCCATCGCGTTGGCCGTGTCGTGGCGCGCCTTGTAGACGTCGTACTGCAGCGTCGCCGCGAGCTTGCTCGCGTTGTCGATCGCGTCGATGGCCTTCGTGATCGCGAGCACGGAGTCCTGCCAGTGGCGGCTCGCCGAATCGGGGGTGTTCTTGAACGCCTGGTACGCGCTCGCGAGGCAGAGCCGCGCGATGGTCGCCTTGGAGTAGCTCTGGATCCCCTTGCGCGCCGCGGCGATGGCCGCGTCGTACTTCTGCGCGCGCATCTGGTTCTCGCAGTCCTGGTTCGACGGGATCTGCTTGCGCGCGAGGTCGTACTCGTGGACGATCTGCTTCGCGATGTCGCCGAGGTTCGACCCCTCGGTGCGGATCAGCGGCTGGGAGAGGCCGACGTCGCGCGGCAGGAACATCCGCGCCGTGACGCGGTAGCCGTTCCCCGAGCGTCGCACCTCGCCGTCGATGACCTCATCGCCACGAACGAGCTTCGAGAGCTCCTTGACGTCGTTCGGGTTCAGCGCCGAGTCGGGCTTGTAACCCGAGGAGACGAGCGTGTTGTCGATGTCCTTCTTGGACACCGGCATGAGGGTTCGGATGCTGAAGTCGCTGGAGATCCGCTTGCGGATCTCATCGGCGAGCTGGACGCCGGCCTCGGGGTCACCCCGGAAGGCCGTGACGACCACGCGCTTGGTGTCCTTGGTCGGACCCTCGCGCATCTGGGCACGTGCCACCGACGGGAAGGCCGCCAGGGCAGCCACCGCGGCGAGCCCGAGGGCCGAGATCGCAAAGCGATGCGAAACCTTCACAGTCGTAACCTCCAAAGCGTTGACCAGGGGAACACCGACTCGACTGTACACCGACGTGCCGCCACGGGGTCCGCAGATCGCCCGGGCGAGCCCACTGCCATGGGCGAAGAGGGACTCGAACCCCCGACATCCTGCGTGTAAGGCAGGCGCTCTGACCAGCTGAGCTATTCGCCCGAAACGAGTGGACGAGCGAAGCCCGCGCCGGCCGCGCTCGCCTTTTTTCCTCCTATTTGTATTGAGCCGGCCGTGCCCGACCGCTACTTCAGGATCGCGATGGGCACGAGGACACAATAGCCAAGCACAAGCAAAATCGGTGCGATCGTGGTGCCGCCTCGCGCGAGATCGGCGAAACCGAGCACGATCGCCGCGGCCGCGAGCCCCCACCAGAGCCACTGTCGCGCTTGAGCCGTCGTATCCGTTTGTGCCATGACCGAGTGTACGCGCCCCTCCAAACAGTGTCAAGCAACGGTCACGCCACCGCTTACGCGCTCTCGTCTTCGTCCGTCGGGACGTCCGCGGCGCGCTCCGGCGTGCTCGCCGGGGACGGCTCCGAGCCTGTATCGGTGCGCTCGCCGGCGGCCCCGCCGGTCGTCGCGCCCACGGCGAGCAGGAGGGCGAGGATCGACTCCTGCTCCGCCCGTTCGGCGGCCGCGTCCGCGGCGAGCAGCTCGCGGAGCCGGCGACGGTCGCGCGAGCGACGAGCGAGGATGAACGGCAGCATGAACACCGCCGTCACGAAGAAGACGAGGGTGAGATCGGCGAACAGCGCGAGCGCGCCGTACCGGTGCCGAGTCCGCCGCTGAAACTCCTTCTCGAATCCGCTCAGCGTGATGCCGAACGCGCGCCGCACGGCTTGGTCGAGGTTCTTTCCCTGCTCCCAGTACTGGAACATCAGCGTGAGCCCGCGCTCGGGATCGAGCGAGGCGAGCTCCATCACGGCGCGATAGCTGAGCGCGTACGCGGACTGGGCGGCGGTTGGTCCCTCCGCGAAGCTCGCCTCGAGCTGGTCGAGCGTCGGCGCGCCGCGCAGCGCGAGCGCGACGTTCGCGGCGAGCACGTCCTCGCGCCGCCACTCGCGCGCCGCGACGCTCGCATACCCCTCGTCGAACCAGCGAGGCGGGCGGTCGCCGAGGCGCTCGTGCAGCGCGAGGTGCGCCAGCTCGTGCCGGAGCGTTTCCGAGGGGTCCCCCGCGTCGGAGCCCGCGGCGCGCCCCTGCAGGATCACCCGCCGCGAGCCGGGAAAGGCGAGGGCGACCCCCCACTCCGGTGCGCCGGGCCCTGCCCACTCGCGGAAGCGGCGCTCGTCCGGCGCGATGGCGATGAGCACGCGCTGGCGCGGCCGCGGCAGCCAGGGAAAGGAGTCGGTTCGCACCGCGGACTGGAGCAGGCTGTGCGCGAGCCGGTCGTCCTGCGGGAAGTACACCGCCGTGAACCGTCCGACGTCGAGGCGGCGAGGCGCGTCGTCCTGGGCCGCGACGGGCCGGCCCGTCGCCAGCAGAAGGACCAGCGGCACCGCGGCGCGGCGCAGCCAGCGGGCGCAGCTTACGGGGCGCCCCCCTGCTCGACGATCTGCAGCACTTCGGCGCAGCGCTTTCCCCACGGATTGAACTTGTTCGCCGCGTATCCGTCGCGCCACGTCTGCATCGCCGCGTCACGCTGGCCGTTGAACCAGAAGGCGCGCCCGAGCTCGTAGTACGCTTCGATGAGGTTCGGTCCGAGGGCGAGCGACTTCTGGAAGAACGTCTGCGCATCCTCGAACATGTCCCGCTCGAGGTACACCAGCCCGAGATAGAAGTGCGCGTACAGCGTCGCCTTGCGGTCGTTGTCGAGCCGGATGGCTTTCGACAGATGCTCGATCGCTTCTCCGAAGATCCCCTTCTTCAGGCAGATGTAGCCGACGTTGATGCGCGCCAGCGCGTTGCCCGGCTCGCGCATCAGCACCTTCTGGAACTGCATCAGCGCGTCGTCGTACTTCTCCTGGAGCATCTGCGCCCACCCGAGCAGCGATTCCGCCTGCGGGTCGTTGGGCGACAGCGTGAGCGCCTTCGTGAGCGACTCCTCCGCCCCCGCGTAGTCGCCGAGCGAGATGCGGCTCCAGCCCTTCTCGATGAACGTCGACGCGCCGATGTGATCGGCGACCACGGGGCGCTCCGCGCTGAACGCCGGCGCGGAGGTCATCTTCAGCCCCTTCCACTTCTCGACGAGGCACTTCGCCTCGTCCTTGAGGTGCGTCAACTCGGACAGATCCTGCTCGAGCGCCTTCCCGAGTGCGATCAGCTCCCCGCGGAGGGCGTCGCGCTGCTCGGCGGCGTCGGGTGCGTCCAACCGCGCCGCGAGCGCGTGCACGCGCTCGCGGTACGCGGTGGCCAGCTCACCCATGCGCCAGCGCCTCCGTGCCGGCGCGGTCGAGCGCGATGCGCTCCGTGGACGACAGCAGTCGCTCGACGTCGAGGAAGATCACCAGCCGCTCGCCCATGCGGACGATTCCCTTGAGGTACTCCGCCGTCAGCCCGCGAAAGAGCTTCGGCGGCGGCGCGACGCTCGCCGGATCGAACGCCGTCACCGCGGTCACCCCGTCCACCACGACCCCGATCCACTCCCCTCCGCCGTGCAGCACGAGAATGCGCGTCTCGTTGCGCACCTCGCCCTCGGACATCTCGAACCGGCGGCGCAGGTTCACGATCGGCACCACGCGTCCCTGATAGTCGATCACGCCCTCGATGTAGTCGGGCATGTCGGGCACCGTCGTGGGGGCGGTGTAGCGCAGCACGCGCTCGACCGAGAAGATGTCGGCGGCGAAGAGGTCATCGCCGAGCCGGAAGGTGACGAGCTTGTTCGCCTCGATTTTCATGCGAGCTCCGGTACGGGAATGGCCTGGCAGGACTCGATCAGCATGTCCGCGTCGACGAGCGCGACGATCGCGCCGGCGTGGAGCGCGACGCCGAGCACCACCGAATCGCTGCCGTCGGCGCCGGGCGCCTCGCGCAGCGTGGCGAGATCGAGCGAGAGCACGTCGTCGACGTCGTCGATCGCGAGCGCGAACCGGCCGCTCGCCGAGCGGAAGACGAGCGCCGCGGTGCGCCCCTCCACCGGCACGCCGAGCGCGTCCTCGGGCGTGAACACGGGGGTGAGCGCGCCGCGTACGCTGATCACGCCGAGCATCGCGGGAGGCATCTCGGGCACGTGATGCACCTCGGGGAGGTCGATCGCCTCCTCCACACACGCCAGCTCGACGGCGAACCGCTCGCGCGCGATCCGGAACATCAGCAGCTCGGCCGTGCCGAGCCGTCCGCGCGCGCGCTCGCGCAGCGGCCGGCGCGGCCCGTGGTGATGCGCGTACTCCTCGTCGTCCCAGCGGTCGTCGTACGCGTCCTCGTCGTCCTCGTCGTCGTCGTCGTCGTGGAGCGCGTACGGGCGCGCCGAGGCGAGCCGGCTCGCGAGAACCGCGGGCGAGGGCTCGTCGTCCGCCGTCACCGCGGCCGCGACCGCGAGCGCTTCGGCGTCGGCGAGCTCGCGGGCATGCGCCGCCGCGGCGCGTGCCTCGATCGCGGCCAGCGTCTCGGCCAGCTCGCTGGGCTCGTGGTCGCGCGTGCTCGATGCCGGCGCCGGCTCGTGCTCGACGGCGGGCACCGGCGCCGATGCAGCCGGCTCGCTCCGGCGGGGCTTCCTCTTCATGACCGAACGCCCGTCTCCATGGGGTCCACCTGAACGCGCAGGCTCGCCCGGGCCGGCGGGATCGATTCCCGCCGCGCTCCGGACGACGGCGCTGCCTCACTGACGACGAGCACCCGCCGTCGCACGTTACGGCGCCCGGCCCGCCGCTCGCTCGGCGAGCAGCGACACGACCGCGGGGGCCACCTCGGGGAGGCCGACGACGCGCTCCGCGCCCGCCCGCTGGAGCGCCGCCTGCGGCATCCCGTAGATCGTCGACGTGGCCTTGTCCTGCACGATCCCGAGCCCGCCCGCCTGACGGATCGCCTTCAGCCCGTCGGCACCGTCCTTCCCCATCCCGGTGAGCACGACGCCGATGCTCGACCGCCCGAACTGCTCGGCGACCGAGTCGAACAGCCGGTCGGCGGACGGACGGACGCCGTGGAGCGCCGGGGTGTCGTCGAGGGCGATCGTCCATGCGCCGGGACCATTGCCGACGACGCGCATGTGGAGGCCGCCGGGCGCGAGGTACACGCGGTTGACGACGACCGGCTCCCCGTGCTCCGCTTCCGTCACGCGCAATTCACTCATGCCGTCGAGCCGGTTGGCGAGACTGCGCGTGAAGCCGGCCGGCATGTGCTGCACGACGAGCACCGCCGCGAGGAGATCGGCCGGAAGCGCGGGCACCACTTCGGCGAGCGCGCGCGGGCCGCCCGTGGAGCTCGCGATCGCCACGGCCACCGTCGCGTCGCTCCGCGAGCGCACCGCGGGGGGCGCCGTCACGAAGCGCGGCCGCGCGAGGAGCTGCACCCCCTTCAGGTTCACCTGCTGCGCGGCGCGCAGCGCGGCGAGCAGCGTCGCCGCGACGGACCCGATGTCCGGGCTGATCGGACCCGACGGCTTGCGCACGAAGTCCACCGCGCCCAGCTCGAGGCAGCGGAGCGTGAGGTCGACCCCGCCCTGCGTTCCCGCCGCGCTGAGCATCACGACGGCGCGGGGCGTCTCGCTCATGATGTACCCGAGCGTCTGGAGGCCGTCGAGCTCCGGCATCTCCACGTCGAGGGTGACGATGTCCGGCTCGAGCGCGTGGATCTGCCGGAGCGCGTCGTGCCCGTTGCGCGCCGTGCCGACGACCCGGAAGTCCGGCGAGCCGTCGACGATCTCGGTGATGAGGCGCCGCATGAAGGCGCTGTCGTCGACGACGAGGACGGTCGAGCGACCGTTAGAGGACACGGTCTCCCATCTTGAGCGACCGCACCTCCATGCGGCCGTCGGCGAGGTGGAAGTAGACGCTGCGCCCGTAGTCGAGCCCCGTGTCCTCGCCCACGAGATGGATGCCCGCCGCGGCGAGCGCCTCTTTCGTCGCGGCGATGTTCCGCTCGCCGACGTTGATCCCGGTGCCGTTCACGAGCTGGCCGAACATGCTCGCGCCGCCGGCGATCTTCGCGCAGACGCGGGCGCCGGACGTCATGCCGAGCGCGCGCATCTCCGAGAGCATGATCGGCACGATCGTCTCGGGGAACTTCGCCGGGTTCGACGTCTCGCGCGACATCGACATGCTCGGGAGCAGGATGTGCGCGAGGCCGCCGGTCTTCGAGTGCGGGTCGTAGAGCGCGATCGCGACGCACGATCCGAGTCCGATCGTGGCCAGGATGTCGGAGCCGCGCCGCACCGCATAGTCGGCGACCTTGACGCGCACGTCGGCGAGGAGGCTGGTCACAGGGGCCGGAAGATGCGTTCGCGCCCGTCGAGGGCGGCGAAGCGGTTGCGTGCCGCGCCGAGCAGCGTCTCGACCTTCCCCAGCACGAGGATCCCGGTCGGGGCGAGCGCGTCGCGGAACTTCTGGAAGAGACGCTCCTGCGTCTCGCGATCGAAGTAGATCAGCACGTTGCGGCAGCAGATGAGATGGTGCGGCCCCGCCGGCGGTGCCTCGGCGAGGAGATCGCGCCGCTCGAAGCGCACCATGCGCCGCACCTCGGGCACGACGGTGAACGGCGCCGCGGGCGCGAAGTACCGCCGACGCAGCTCGTCGGGCGTCTCGCTGAAGTCGCTCTCCTCGAACGTGCCGCGCTCGGCCGCGTCGAGCGAGCGCGCGTCGATGTCGCTCCCGAGCACCTGCACCCGGTGCTCGACGGTGGTGCCCTGGCCGAGCCGCGTCGCGTGCTCGTGAAAGAGCGCGGCGAGCGAATACGGCTCCTCGCCCGACGAGCAGCCCGCGCTCCACACGCGGATCACCGGGTCGGGGAGCGCCCAGAGCATCGGCACCACGCGCTCGCGCAGCACGGCGTACGTCTCCCAGTTCCGGAAGAGCTTCGTGACGTTGATCGTGAGCGCGTCGAGCAGCTTGTCGTACTCGGCGTGGTCGTCGTCGAGCACGCGCGCGTACTCGGCGTACGTGTGCACGCCACGGGCGCGCATGCGCACGGCGATCCGGCGGCGCAGGCACTTGTCCTTGTAGCTCGCGCAGCCGAAGCCGCGGTCGGCCGCGATCTTCGCCGTGAGCGCCACGAAGGCGGCGTCGGAGAGGTCGGCGGCGATCACAGGACCTGCCGCACCGCGTCGAGGTTGGTGCGCACGATCGCGTTCCCCGGATCGAGCGCGAGCGCTTCCTCCCAGCACCGCACCGCCTCCTCGCGCTCCTGCCGCTTGAAGCGGATGTTGCCGAGCTTGAGCCAGACGTCGTCGCCGAGCTGCGGGTTGATCTTCACGGCGCGCTGATACGCCTCGAGGGCGTCGTCGTAGCGCGCCGCGCGATACTGGCAGTCGCCGAGATTCTTGTGCAGCTGCGCGATCCCGGCATCCTCGAGCACCCCGCGCTCCGCGGCCTGCAGCGCGTCCGGGTGGTAGCCGCGCCGTTCGTGCACCGCCGCGAGGTTGTTGTGCAGCACCGCTGCGTGCGGATGCGCCGCGATCCCCTCCTGCAACAGGGTCACGGCACGATCGAGCTCGCCGAGCAGCGCGGCGGTGAGCGCGGCGAAGTGGAACCAGGCCGCCGTGGGCGGACGGGTGCCGAACAGCGGGCGCGCCACCTGGAGCGCCCGGTCCGCGCCCGCCACGTCGCCCATCCGGAGCGCGACCACGCCCACCGAGGTCTGGATGCGCGGATCCTTGGCGCCCCCGCGGCGCACCGCCTCGTCGAGCGCGGTGCGCGCGTCGTCGTAGCGCCCCAGCCGCTCGAGCGCGTACGCGAGGTTGTGCAGCGCCGACGCACGGGCGCCGGGCTGCGCCACGCACTCGGTGAACGCGGCCACCGCCTCCTCCCACTTGCCCTGCCGCGACAGCGCGAGCCCGATGTAGAACCGCGACGGCGCGTCGTGCTCGCGCAACTCCGCCACGCGACGGAACTCGCGCATCGCTTCGTCGAGCATCCCCGTCTTGTAGAACGCGACCCCGAGGTTGCGATGCTCGTCGACGCGCGAGTCGCTCACCGCGGGCTCCGCCGGCTTCGAGCGGCCCACCTTGTGGACGTAGCCGGCCGTGATCAGCCCGTAGATCGACTTGCCGACGTCGAACTCGCCGAGCCCCGACTCCTCGATCACCGTGGCCACGTCGCGCCGCCCGTCGATCAGCGCGAGCACGACCTCCTGCTCGCGCGTCAGCTCGACCTCACGCTCCGCCACCTTCTTGCGATCGAGCTCGAAGATGAGATCGAAGCTCGGGATCTTCTTCTCGATCAGACTCCATTCGTCGACGCGGCGCGCGCCCTCGAGCAGGAGCGATTCCGGATTGATCGAGACGAGGAAGTCCTGCTCCTCGGGCAGCACGTCGCCCTCGAAGTTGAACGTTCCCTGCATCCACGTGAACAGGAAGTAGACCGCTTCCTCGATCTGGGTGCGGATCTGCTCGTGCAGCGCGTCGCGCGTGATCGCGCCCTGCGCCACGAGCAGCTCGCCGAGTCGCTTGTCGCGGTGCGCGGCCTGCGCCGCGATCGCCGTGTCGAGCTGCGCCTTCGTGATCGACCCGGCCTTGACGAGGCTGTCCCCGAGCCGGTCGCGCCGGTTCACGATCGACGCGTAGCAGATCCGGCCCTTGTCGAAGTAGATGTAGCCGAAGTTGTTGCGATGGGTGACGGCCAGACAGCCCGTCTTCTTCCCCATCGCGAGGAGCTGCAGCACGTCGGGGAGGCTCGCCTCCTTGAGACTGCCCTTGATCGCCATCAGCGCAGCTCCTCGACGAGACGTCCGACGGGATCGGGCCACTCCCACACGATCTTCTCGTCGTCGAGGAAGAAGACGTCGGCCGCCTGGCGCACGGTCACCGGGGGCGCCGTCGCCGCGGTACCCGCCGGCTCGAGCTCGCGGCGCGCCAGCGCGAGCGAGAGCGGCTCGCCCGCGGCCTCCGCCGCGGCCTGCAGCCGGTGCACGACGCCGATCAGCTCGCGCACGCTCGCCACGTGCCGCTCGGCGAGATAGCCGAGCATGTCCGCGTCCGACGCCGCGCCCGCATCCGCGAGGTACTTCGCCAGCAGCTTCTCGCGCAGCGCGCGATCGGGCGCCTCGAGCTCGGCGACGAGCCCGCCCTCGAAGCGCGAGCGAAGCCGCTCCTCCAGCCCCTCGATCGCCTTCGGCGGCAGGTCGCTCACCAGCACGAGCTGCTTGCCCGCCGAGTGGTAGTGGTTGAAGACGTGGAACAGCTCCTCCTGCGTCCGCTCCTTGCCGGCGACGAACTGCACGTCGTCGATGAGGAGCGCATCCGCGGCGCGATAGCGCGCGCGGAACCGCTCGATCTGCCCCTCCTGCAGCGCGGCGATCAGCTCGTCGATGAACAGCTGCGCGCCGACGCACGCCACGCGCGCCGTGCCGTCACCGCGGCGCGCGAGCTCGTTGCCGATCGCGTTCAGCAGGTGCGTCTTCCCCGTGCCGCTCGGCCCCGCGATGACGAGCGGGTTGTAGCGCGTGCCCGGCTCGGCGATCACCGTGTCCGCGGCGCGTACGGCCATCTGGTTCGAGGCGCTCTCCTGGAAGATCCGCCGCTCGAACGCCGCCTGCGGCCCCTGCGGCGGCACGGCGCCGGTGAGCGCACGCTCGACGAACGCCGCCGCGTCGGCCAGCCGCTCGGGATCCCGGAACAGCTCCGTGCCGCCGAGCGCGGGGTCCACCGTCGTCACGCGCGCCTCGAGCTGGCGAAGCTGCTCCACCGCGTGCCCGTAGCCCCGCAGCAGCGCCTCGTAGTTCGGCGGCGCCACCGGCTCGGCCATCAGCCGCTCGAGCGCCGCGGTGCGATAGCCCTCGCCCGCCCAGTACGCGACCGTCTCGCCGACGCGCATCTTCCACGGCTCGACGTGCGTCGCCACCGCCGTGGCGATGTTGCTCACGAAGCTGAAGAACTCGTCCGGCACGGGGGCCGCCACGGCCGTCGGTGCGCCCGACGTGAGCGGCGATTCGCCGGACGAGATCCCCGACGACGCCTCGACGAGCGGGGCGGGCGTGCGGGCCTCGTCGAACGTCGGAGCTGCCGGCGCCGCGTCGGGAAACGACGCGGGTGACGGCGGGGCGTCCCGCGCGGGGTCGCCGCCATCGACGCCGAGCACCGAGCGCGCCTGCGCCGGCGTGAGCGTGCCGTCGAGCGACTGCTGCGCCACGAGCCGGTTCATCGCCCCCTGCAGCTCGCGGACGCTCGAGATCTCGACGCGCGCCAGCTCTTCGATCACCCCCGGCGCGAAGCTCACGCCGCGCTCCTCGGCCTTGCTCCGGAGGATCGCCACGCGCGTCTCGAAGTCCGGCGCGCCGATGTCGACGATCAGTCCCCCACTCAACCGGCTGAGCAGCCGCTCGTCGACGTCGGAGATCTCGGACGGGGGGCGGTCGCTCGTCATGACGATCTGCCGCCCGCTCCCCTGGAGCGCGTTGAGCAGCCGGAGCAGCTCGCTCTGCGTCTCGCGCCGCCCCGTGAGGAACTGCATGTCGTCGAGCAGCAGCACGTCGACGCGGCCGTAGCGCTGCTTGAACCGCTCCATCTCGCCCACGGCGACCGCCGCGTGGATCTGCTCGATGAAGTCCTCGAGCGAGAGATACTCGACGCTCAGCTCGGGCGCGCGCGCCACCGCCTCGTTGCCGATCGCGCCGATGAGATGCGTCTTGCCGAGCCCCGATGCGCCGTAGACGAAGAGCGGGTTGTACACCCCGCCCGGCGACTCCGCCACCGCGCGCGCCGCCGCGACGGCGAGCCGGTTGGCCGAGCCGACGACGTAGTTGTCGAAGCGGGAGCGGGGCTCGACCTGCATGCGCTACGTGCTGCCGGCGCCCGCGGGTTGCGACCCAGCGGCGCTCAACCGGCGCAGCACGATCTCCGAGATGCCGCGCAGCGTCTCGAACACGCCCGGTCCGTGCAGCGCGTCGGCGGCGAACTCCGGCACGTTGCGGAAGTTGATCGCGTCGGACAGCTCCGGCACGGGGAGGATCAGCTCGCGCGGCAGGTCCTGCTTGTTGTACTGCACGACGAGCGGCATCGCGCGGGGGTCGATCCCCTGCTCGCTGAGGTTCGCGTGCAGGTCCTGGAAGCTCTCGATGTTCTCGTCGAGCTGGCGCGACTGGCTGTCGGCCACGAACACCACGCCGTCCGCGCCCTGCAGCACGAGCTTGCGGGTGGTCTGGTAGTAGACCTGACCCGGCACGGTGTAGAGCTGGAACTTGGTCGTGAACCCCGAGATCGTGCCGAGGTCGAGCGGGAGGAAATCGAAGAAGAGCGTGCGGTCGGTCTGCGTGGCGAGCGAGACCATCTTCCCCTTCCGATCCTCCGGCACCTGCCCGTAGATGTAATGCAGATTCGACGTCTTCCCCGAGCGGCCCGGCCCGTAGTAGACGATCTTGCAGGTGATCTCGCGCGTGGCGTAGTTGACGAGCGACACGGAGGGGCGGGAGGGGCGGTGAGGCTAGGCGCGACCGAACAGCGCGGCGAGGTTGCGATTCAGGTCGCGTTCGAAGTGCTCGGCCAGCGCTGGCCCGGACGACGTGTCCAGGGGGGGTGCCGCGGCGGCCAGCCCGGCCACGAGCTCCTCGAAGTAGAGGCGCACCAACCCCAGGGAGCTTCCCTGACCGAACACGGTCAGGAAGACGTATGCTCCACGTGGCGACTGAGCCTCCGCTAGAAATATCTGACGAGTACGTCCGGCGTGGTGCAACCCTCGGAAGGGGCGTCCGTCGAGCAGCCGGCCGAGCTCGGCCGACGACGCGTGGATCCCCGCCGCGAGCGCGCAGGCGGACATGACGTCCACCGCGCGCGCGAAGCCGTGCTGGGCGAGCACCTGACCGCTGGGATGGAGCAGGAGTGCGAGCTCGGCGCCCGCGTCGTCGACGAACCGCTTGAGCGGTCCCTCGATCCACGCCTCCACCACGGTCATCTGCATCAATCGCGCGCCTCGCCGCCCACCGCGAGCAGCTCGCCCACCGCCCGCAGCAGCTCGACACGGACCAGTCCGACGTTCACCGCCGGCTCGGCGACGACGACGAGCACGAGGTCACCTGCCCCGACGGCGCACAGCCGGCCCTGCGGCGCCTCGAGCTGCATGAACGACACCGCCCCCAGCCCCGCCGCCTGCGCCGAGAGCCGCGCCTTGCGATAGAGCGAGCCGGCGAGCGCGGCGACCTTGTCCCCCGACTGCCCGATCTGGAGGTTCGACTCCACGACGATCCCATCGCGCTCGCTCACGACGAGCGCCGCGGTGACCCAGCGCTGCCGCGTGAGCGTGTCGAGGATCGACGCGAACGGGCGCGCGCTCACAGCCGGCCTCCCTGCCACCGCCGTGCGCGGTCGGCGCACCGGTCGAGCAGCCGGCGGACGAGCCCGAGCGGCGTCGCGCGCGACGTCGCGAGCACGAGCAGGCCGTCCCCCGCGGTCGGCGTCATCGCGACGACGGCGACCTCGGTCTCGAACACGATCGACGTCCACTCGCCGAGCGCGAGGTGGTGCGTCGTCCGCCGCGCCTCGTCGGTCACGCCGCTCAGCTCCGCGCCCACCTCCTGCCCGACGTCGCGTCCGTCCCAGGCGACGTACGCGCCCGCGAGCACGAGCCCGTCGCGATCGAGGAGGAGGGCGGTCTGCTCGGCCTCGCTCAGCACGTCGGCGAAGAGGAACCGCGGGTCGTGCGCCGTGCCCGTCGGCAGGCGGCTCGGCTCGCGCGGCTGCCCCGCGAGCTCGCGCCGCGCGTCGCGCACGTGCGCGAGGGCCGCGGCCACCTCCTCGTCGCCGTCGCCGTGCGCCTCCGCGGCGGCGAGATACTCCTCCGCCTGCGCGAGCCGACCCTGCTGGAAGCAGACGAACCCCATCCCCTTGAGCGCGCCGAGATGCCCGGGGGTCAGCCGCAGCACCATGTCCCATTCGTCGAATGCCCGCTCGAGCTCCCCGCGATCGACGGCGAGGCGGGCGAGCAGATCGTGGCCATCGGCGAAGTGCGGATGCCGCTCGAGCCCGCGCATCGTGACGCGGAGCGCGAGGTCGTGCTGCCCCTGCCGCCGCAGCGCCTCGCCGAGGGGAACGAACACGCGGCTCCCCGGATCGCGGGCGAGCTCGTCGCTCAGGCGGCGGACGTCGTCACCCATCGGCGTGGGCCTCGCACAGATGCATCAACCGCGTCGACGTCTCGAGCGCGGCGCGCGCGCGCGGGGCGTCCGGGGCGTTCGGCGCGAGCCGCAGGTAGTGCTCCCAGCTCGCGTGCGCGGTCGCGTAGTCGCCGACGCGCACGGCCGCGAAGCCGAGATCGAGATGCACCGCGGGGGTGAGCGGATCGCTCTGCACCGCGCGCCGCAGCTCGTCCACGGCGTCCGGGTATCGCGCGAGCCGGTTCAGCGCGCGCGCGGCGAGCAGGCGCGCCTCGGTCGACGCGGGATCGCACTTGAGCGCGTTCCGCGCGCTCGTCAGCGCCTCCTCCGCGCGCCGACCGTCCAGCGCGGAGCGGGCGCGCTCGAGCATCGGCTCGGCCCCGAGCGACGCTTCGCCCGAGGGCCGGCCCGTCGGACCCTGCGCGAGCTCCACCACCCCGGTGGACACGAGCCCGTACGCGATCTTCGCGATCTCGAACTCGCTGCGCCCGAGCGCCGCGGCGATGCCGCGCAGGTCGCGCGCGGTGTCGATCATCATCAGCACCTCCCACTCGTGCGGCAGGAGGTCGAGCACCGACGCGCGGTCGTCGTCCACCGGCGCGAGCATCGGCACGACGCTGAGGCTCGGCACCTTGTCGGCGATCCGTGACCACTCGTCGATCCGCCGCGCGCCCTCCATGAGCAGCGACTCGGTGGAGATCCGGATGCGCGCGTCGAGCGGCACGTCGGCGACGGCGCGCTCCTCGAACGAGAAGAATCCCTCCTGCCACGACAGCAGCTCGAACACGACGCTCTCGATCGCGAGCCGGAGCTGCCGCTCGAGCTCGCGCTGCGTGATCGCGCCGGAGCGCACGAGCCGCTCGCCGAGCCCCTCGCCGGGCAGCGTCTCGAGCGTCGCCGCCGCCGCGAGATCCTCGTCCGACAGCTTTCCCGCCTGGCGCAGGATCCGCTCGATCGACGTCGGATGGCTGCGGACGCTCGCGTGGATGACGCGTCCCCCGTCGAACAGCACGACGCCCTCGTCGTCGCGCAGATCGGACGTGACGCGCAGCGCCCCGGTCTTCCGGCTCAGGTCGAGGAGCTGGAAGACGTCGTGGATCCCGAGCTCGCGAAGCGGTCCCTCGATCGGCATCGCTCAGACCCCCGCGGCCGCGGTCGCGGCGAAGATCGTGTCGAGATCCATCGCCGTGCGCGCCTCGCGCCGCGCGCGCCGCGCGAACTCACTCGACGGATCGAGCTCGATCACCTGCCGCCACCGGTCGATCGCGTCCCGGAACCGCTTCTGGTCGGTGAGGAGGATGCCGTCGTAGTACAGCGCGCCCACGTGCTGCGGATCGAAGCGCAGGATGCGCCGGATCGCCGTCGCCGCGTCGCGCTTCCGCCCGATGGCGAGGAGCGTCTCCGCCAGCGCGAGCAGTGCGTCGAAGTGGTAGGGATCGCGCTCGAGAAGGGTGATGAGCAGATCGAGCGCCTCGTCCGCGCGTCCCGCCGCGCGCCGCATCGAGCTCAGCTCGAGCGTCGCCTCGGCGTACGTCGGCACCGCGTCGAGCGCGCCCTCCAGCTCCGACTCCGCTTCGCGCAGCATCCCCTTGGCGCGAAGGAGCCGCGCGAGCTGATAGCGCACGACGGCGAAATCCTGGTCGAGCTCGAGCGCGTGCCGGTATGCCGCGATCGCGCCGTCGAAATCGCCGAGCGACGCCGCGATGTCCCCGGTGCGCTGATGCACGTCCGCGCGGAGCGGCGCGAGCCGGCGCGCCTGCTCGAGCGCATCGAGCGCCGCCGCCGGATCGCCGGTGTCGGCGCGGGCCGCGGCGACGAGCATGAGCACCTCGATGTCCGGCGGGCTGGCGGCGAGGAGCGCCTCGGCGATCGGGCGCGCTTCGGCGCCGCGCTCCATCGCGAGGAGCGACGTGGCTTCGCCGATCGCGGGCCGCACGCTCGTCCCCGCTTCGCGCTTCGCCTCGCGGTAGCGCTCCAGTGCTTCCCCATGGAGCCCCTGCCTCGCGTAGATGTCGCCGAGCAGCGTGAAGCCTTCGGCGCGCGGGGCGCCGCGGACCAGCGCGCGGCTCGCCTCCGCCGCCGCCCGCTCGTACAGTCCCATCGCGAGATAGTCCGCCGCCATGGCGTACGCGTCGCCTTCGCGCGCCGCGTCGGCCCCGTCGGATCCCGCCGGCGGCGGCGCGAGCGACGTGAACAGCGAGTCGAGCACCCCCGCGTCGAACGCGAAGTCCTCCACGTTCTCCTCGGTGCGGTGCACCGCGCCGAGATCGGGCTGGATGGAAAGGTCGGGATCCTCGTACTCGAGATCGATCGCCAGCTCGAACTTCTGCGCGACGTAGTACGGATCGAGCTCGAGCGCGCGCTTCGTCTCGCGCAGCGCGCCCTCGAAGTCGCCGAGGTTGGACAGCGCGAAGCTCAGGTTGTAGTGCGCTTCGGCGTAGTCGGGGCGCGCCTGCACCGCTCGCGCGAATGCGTTGCGCGCATCCTCGTACTTGCGCAGCTCGGAGAGCACGAGCCCGACGCCGTTCCATGCCGCGGGATCTTCCGGCGCGGTCTGCAGCACGGCCCGGTATGCCTCCAGCGCCTGCTGGAAGCGCTTCCCCTTGCTGAGCAGCAGCGCGAGGTTGAGGCGCGCCTTGGTGAACGTCGGCTGCGCGTCGAGCGCGACGCGGAACGCGGCGATCGCCTCGTCGGTGTCGCCGCGGTGATAGAGCGCGACGCCCAGGTTGTTGTGCGCGAGCGCGTACCCCAGCTCCGCCTGCACGGCGCGCCGGTACGATTCCTCCGCCTCGGCGAACTTTCCGTCCTGGTGCAGCGCGACGCCGCGCTCGTTCCACAGCTTCGGGCTGTCCGGCTGGTGCGCGAGCAGCTCGTCGTACAGCTCGACGGCGGCCTTCGCTTCGCGGCGCAGCAGGTGCACTTCGGCCATCGCCTGCTGCACGAGCTGCCGGTCCTCACCGCGCTCGAGCGCCTTCGCGTACTCGCGCAGCGCTTCGCCGTAGTAGCCCTTCTGGCGAAATGCGAGGCCGAGGTTGAAGTGCGCGAGCTGTCCGTCGGCGTGGACCTCCATCTGCGCGCCGCGCGCCTCGGAGCGTACCGCACCCATCGCGCGCTCCTCCGCGCCGCGCTCGCGGTTCTGCTCGATCGCCAGGTTCGCCTGCGCGCGCGACAGCGTGGGGTTGAGCTGGATGGCGCGCCGCGTGACGTCGCGCGCCTCCTCGTGCCGGCCCATGTCGCCGAGCACGAAGCCCATGAGGTAGTACGCGTCCGGGTTGTGCGGATTCAGCTCCACCGCGCGGCGCAGCGCGGCGAGCGCGCCCTCGTTCACGCCGCGGTTGTAGAGGACCTCGCCGATGTAGAAGTTGACGCCGGAGCTCGACGGGTCGAGCGAGAGCGCCCGCTCGAGGTATCCGAGCGCGCGATCGAGGTCGCCGTTCGTGCGCTCGGCCAGCCCGAGCTGCACGAGCGCGGGAATGTCGCTGGGGTGGTAGCGCAGCAACTCGGTGAACTGCTGGACCGCGTCGGCGGTCTGACCGAGCAGCGCGTGCGTGCGGCCGAGCTCCCACCGCGCCTCGCGGTCGTCGGGGCGTGCCCGCAGACGCTCCTCGAGCTCCGCGACGCGCCGGTCGTAGTAGCCCGTGTTGAAGTAGGCGATCTCGAGGTTGCGCTGCGCGACCTGCATCTTCGGGTCGAGCTCCAGCGCGCGCATGAAGGCGGCGACCGCCTCCTCGTACAGCCCCTTGTTGTAGTAGAGGACTCCGAGATTGTTGTGCGCCCCCGCGTCCGACGGATCGATCCGCCGGGCGAACGACCGGAGCACCTCGCGGTCGCGCTCGGAAGTGAGGCTCGGGGACATCGGTCGGTCGGCGTGGCCGGCCTACGCGACGCGGACGGCGCGCAGGATCGCTTGCAGCGAGGCGGGATCGGGGAGCAGGAGGAAGAATCCGCGGAGCTTCTCCTCGACGTCCGTCATGTAGAACTCGCTCTCCACGCAGAACACGTAGTCGCGGTCGGTGCCGAACTGCAGGTACGCCGTCGTGAGGACGGCGGTGCTCATGTCGATCGCCAGGCTCGGCGGCGACGGGAGGAGCATCATCCCCATGAAATCGCTCAGGGCGTTCATGTAGGCGCTGCTCAGGATGTTGCCGGCCTCCTTGATCGCGGACTGCTCCATCTCGCCGAGCTCCTCCGAGTTCCCCGCCGGCCGATGCAGCATCAGCGCAGCGAGCCGCGCCGCCGTCGGCTTCGGGAAGACGAGCAGCGTCCGCCCGGTGAGGTCGCCCAGCATGTGCATCAGGACGGCCGCCACCGGCTCCTCCGGCGCCGAGACCTGCGGCGGGACTTCCTCGAGCCGCGACACGTTGATCGTCGGGACGCTGATCATGATCGTCCCCCCGATCATCTGCGACAGCGCCGTGGCCGCGTGGCCCGCGCCGATGTTCGCGACTTCTCGAAGCGCGTCCAGCTGCAGCGCCTTCAGAGACCGAATGTCATCCATGGGAGTGCCGTTAAAGGAGACTGCTGACATCGAGGATCAGCGCTGGTGCTCCGTCGCCGAGAATCGTCGCCCCGCCGAACAGCGTGAGCCCCTGCTGCACGCTGTCGAACTGCTTCACGACGATCTCCTGCTGCCCGATGAGGGCGTCCACCACGAGCGCCGCGCGCCGGTCCGCCATCTCGACGACGACGACCTGTTCCAGGCCACGGGGCGCGGCCCCGTCGTACCCGAGCAGCCCGCGCAGCCGGATCAGCGGCAGCACGTCCTCGCGGATCATCAGCACCTCGCGGCCCTTCAGCGTGTGCAGGATGTCCGGCTGCAGCTCGACCGTCTCGCTCACGTGCGTCATCGGGATCGCGTAGGTCTCGTCGCCGATCCGCGCGAGGAGCGCGCGAAGGATCGCCAGCGTCAGCGGGAGCCGCAGCGTGACCGTCGTTCCCTGGCCCGGCGTCGTGCGCATGTCGACCGACCCGCCGAGCGCGCGGACGCGGTTGTGCACCGCGTCGATGCCGACGCCGCGGCCGGAGAGATCGGTCACGCGGTCCGCCGTCGAGAATCCCGCCTGCGAGATGATCCGGAAGAGCTCCTCGTCGGTGAGCTCCGTCTTCGTCGCCTCGACCAGCCCGTGCTGCTTCGCGCGATCGAGCACCTTCTCGCGGTCGATCCCGCGGCCGTCGTCCGTCACCCGGATGGCGACGGCCGACCGGTCGCGCACGGCGCTCAACGTGAGCTGCCCCGCTTCCGGCTTCCCCTGCGCACGCCGCACCTCGGGCGCTTCGATCCCGTGATCGATCGCGTTGCGCAGCAGATGCACGATCGGATCGCCGACCTCGTCGAGCATCGACCGGTCGAGCTCCACCTCCTTCCCCTCGATCGTGAACTCCACCGCCTTGCCCACCGAGCGCGCGGCGTCGCGCACGAGGCGCGGGAATCGGTCGAACACCTGCCAGACCGGAACCATGCGGCTCGTCATGATCTCGTCCTGCAGATCCGCCACCAGCCGCGAGGTCTGCGCGACGGTCTCGGCGAGCGCCGGGTCGTCGACCCCGCCGGTGAGCTGCATCAACCGGCCGCGCGTGATCACCAGCTCGCCGATCAGGTTCATCAGGTTGTCGAGCCGGCGAAGGTCGATGCGCACGCTGCGCTGCTGGCGCACCGAGCCCGCCGCGCCGTTCGACCCGGTCGATCCGTTGCCCGATCCGCCGCCGTTCGCCCCCGCGCCGTTCGCCGGCGCGCCAGCCGGCGCCGCGCTCCGCGCCGCCGGCGGCATCGCGGCGGCCACCGCGTCGGCGCCGGCGCGCACCTCGTCGACGTCGCCCGCGCGGCGCAGCGCCGCCACGACGTCGTCTTCGCCGAGGTCCGTCGTGAGGCGTACCGCGAAATCGTGGTCGAACTCGTCCGCCTGGAGTGCCTCGAGCCCGGGCGATACCGCACCCACCTGTCCGAGCTTCTTCGCCGCCTCGATCACGAGGTAGGCGCGAACACCCTTGAGCGGCGTGCCGGCGATCAGCCGCACGCGCACGAGCATTCCCTCGCCGGCCGGTGCGGGCGCCGTCCACGCGTCCGTGGCCGTGATCTGGAACTCCTGCGTCATCGTCGGGAACTCGCTCGTCACCGCGAGCGAGGAGAACGCCGGCGTGCCGCGCGTCGCCTCCGCCTGGAGCTGGTGGACCATCGGCAGCACGTCCACCGACTCCACGCCGCTCACGGCCGCTTCGATCGCGCGCTCGAGCAGATCGGCCGATCGGAAGAGCAGGTCCATGAGGCGCGCGTCCACGGCGCGCTCGCCGCGCCGTACGCGGTCGAGCAGCGTCTCCAGCTCGTGCGACAGCGACGCGACGGCGGTGTAGCCCATCGTCGCGCTCATCCCCTTGATCGTGTGTACGCTGCGGAAGATCGCGCCCACGGGCTCGTCGCCACCCGTCCCGCGCTCGAGCTCGAGCAGCGAGAGGTTGATGGCGGAGACGTGCTCGCGGCTCTCCGTCAGAAAGAGCTCGGCGTACTGGGCGCTGTCCACGCGCGTCAGTCGGCAGGGAGGAGGGGGGTCGGCCGCCCGAGGCGGCCGTGTGGCTTGAATTCGACGCGCGGCGACGCGCCGAGGGTGCTGCGGGTGCTGCGGGTGCTGCGGAGCGACGCCGGCCGCGTCACCCGAGGACGCGCTGAACGGCTTCGAGGACCCGGCTCGGCTGGAACGGCTTCACGACGAAATCCTTCGCCCCCGCCTGAATGGCCTCGACGACGAGCGCCTGCTGCCCCATCGCGCTGCACATCAGGACCTTGGCGGCGGGATCGAACTTCGTGATCTCGCGGACCGCGTCGATGCCCCCCATGTCGGGCATCACGATGTCCATCGTGACGAGATCGGGACGGAGCTGCTTGTACTTCTCCACGGCCTGCACGCCCGTCTCCGCCTCGCCGACGATCTCGAATCCCGCCTGTTGCAGGATGTCGCCGACCATCGTGCGCATGAAGATCGCGTCGTCGCAGATGAGAACCGTATGACTCACTCGATTGCCCCCTTTAGAGCAGGACCTGCGTGACCAACGTGTGAATGTCGATGAGAACGACGACCTCGTTCTCCAGGTGGCCGAGGCCGCGGATCAGCGCGTCGCGCGCGCCACCGTGCGCCTCCACGTGCTCTTCCGAGATGGCCTGCACGTCCATCACCTCGTCCACGGCGACGCCGACGGCGCGCGATCCGTGCGTGGCGAGAATGATCGACCCGTCCCGCACCGGCGAGCGCGCCGGGTCGAGGCGCGTGCCCAGGTCCAGCACGGTCACGATCGTACCGCGCAGGTTGATCAGGCCCTGGACGAATGGGGGCGCGCCCGGCAAACGCGTCGCGCGCCGATATGGGATGATTTCCCGAACCGCATCGATGTCGCAGCCATACACCTTCCCCGCCACGCGGAACAGCAGCGTGCGCGCGGTCGCTCGCGAATCAGGAAGCGTCTCCGAAGAAGCCAAGGAAGTCCAGCGGTTCGAGGTCCTCGCTGCCGACGCGGGCACCCGCCGCGGCGGTGAGCGCCTGCACCAGCTCCTGCGGCAGCGGCGAGCGCAGCTCGATCGGCACTCCCGTGGCCGGGTGCCGGAAGCGGAGCCACGCCGCGTGCAGGAAATGTCGCTTCGGCGGCAGCGGGATCAGTCGTCTCCCACCGCCGCCGCCGTACGTGTCGTCCCCCACCACCGGATGGCCCAGTGCCGAGAGATGTACTCTGATCTGATGCGTGCGTCCCGTGTGCAGGTGCGCCCGAAGCAGGTCCACGGCGTCGAAGCGGGCGAGCCGCACGAAGTCCGTCCGTGCCGCCCGCCCGGTACTGACGATCGCCATGCGCTTTCGGTCTCGCGGGTCCCGGGCGATCGGCCGGTCGACCGTCACCCGGTCGGCGTCGAGGTGGCCCCAGCTCAACGCCGCGTAGCGCCGGACGATCTCACGCCGGCTCATCGCCGCGCCGAGGATCCGGTGCGCCCGATCGGTCTTCGCCACGAGCAGGAGCCCCGAGGTCTCCTTGTCCAGTCGATGGACGATCCCCTCCCGCTCCTCGCCGCCGACTCCCGAGAGCGGACCGCCGCGCCCCTTGAGCGCATTCACCAGCGTACCGCTCCAGTTCCCCGGCGCCGGATGCACGACCATCCCCGCCGGCTTGTCGACGACGAGCACCTCGTCGTCCTCGTACGCCACGGCGAGCGGGATCGACTCGGCCGCCACGGCGCGCGCCGGCCGCCGAGGGACCTCCACCACGACGCGCTCGCCCTCGGCGGGCCGATAGCTCGCCCGCTCGGCGCGGCCGTTCACCTGGACGCTCCCGGTAGCGATCAGCGTGGCCGCCTGAGTGCGCGAGAGGTCGAGCGCACCGGCGACGTAGAGGTCCAACCGCGGCGCGCCGGCCGGGACGACGAGCTCGTGGCGCGCGCCGGACTCGCCGGCGCCCGCGCCGTTCACGCCTCGGGGCCCGGCGCTCCCCGTGCGTCGCGCTCCACCGCGTCGCGCGGAGCCGCCGCCTCGCGTGCCTGGCGCTCCTCGCGTTCCTCCCGCGAGAGCGACCAGGCCAGCACGAGCGCTCCTATCGTCACGGCGGAATCGGCGACGTTGAACGTCCAGAACCGCCAGCTGCTCACGCCGATGTCGATGAAGTCCACCACGCCGTACGGCGAGCGGATCCGGTCGATCAGGTTGCCCGCCGCGCCTCCCCACGCCAGTCCGAGCGCGAGGATGCGCAATCCGTCGCCCGACCGCTTGCCGGGTCCGGACAACCGGTACAGCCGCCAGAGCACCACCAGCGCGATCACGGCGAATCCGCCGAAGATGAACCGCGAGTACTGCCCCAGCGACATGCTGAACGCCGCGCCGGGATTGTAGGCGAGCGTGAACCGCACCACGTCGCCGATGATCCGGTGCGGCAGATACCGCGGCACGAGATAGTGCTCGGCGAGCAGCTTGGTGATCTGGTCGACGACGATCACCGAGGCGGCGGTGCCCCAGAACAGGCGCGCGCTCGCGCGCTCGAGCGGCGGGGTGCCGGTCAGACGAGGTCGCCCGGCTCGCCGCCGGACGCCGCTGCGGGCATGACCGAGGAGGGCAGCGGCGCGGTCACGCTCCGCGCGGCGCGATCCTCCTGCCAGAGCACCCACGCCAGCAGGGCGGCCCCGACGCTCACCGCCATGTCGGCCACGTTGAACGTCGGCCAGCGCGAGTCGCCGAGCCCGACGTCGAGGAAGTCCACCACGCCGAACGGCGAGCGCACCCGGTCGAACAGGTTGCCGAGCGCGCCCGCGCACACGAGCGCGAGCGCGACCACGCGCGCGGCGTCCGCCGGACGCGTCGTGCGGTAGAGCCGCACGAGAATCGCGAGCGCCACCAGCGTGAGCGCGGCGAAGATCCAGCGCGACTGCGCGCCGAGGTTCAGCCCGAACGCCGCGCCGGGATTGTACACGAGCGTCAGCCGGACCGAGTCGCCGACCACTTCGCGCGGGATTCCGCGCAGGAGCGTGCGCTCCGCGATCGCCTTCGTGACGACGTCGGCGGCGACGACCGCGACCGTGATCGGCCAGAACAGCGCCGCGTTACTTCGATTTCGCATCTTCCTCGCGCTGCTTGCACTGGATGCAGTAGCGCGCGTGCGGGAGCGCGTCCAGCCGCTCGAAGGCGATGTCGTTGCCGCAGTTGTGACACTTGCCGAACGTCTCCGGCGAGCGGTACAACCGTCGCAGCGCCTCGTCGATGTGCCACAGGAACCGGCCTTCCTGGCTCGCGAAGAGGAATGCCTTCTCGCGCTCCATGGCGTCCGTCCCCTGATCGGCCATGTGGAACGAATAGCTGCTCAGATCGCCGTCCGACTCCTGCGACGTCGCGCCGAACGCTTCGCCGTAGTTGCCGAGCTCCTTCACGGCGCGCCGCCGCTCCTCCATGAGCCGCTTCTCGAAGTGCTGCAACATCTTCTTCGACATCGGCTTCGACTTCTTCGCCGTGTTCTCTGACGTGGGCATCGCTACTCGTCCCTGGTTAGGGCGAGGTCAACGCGGATCCCGTCGAGATCCAGCCGCTGCCTCGCCAGCGTGTTCCCCTCCACATCGCCACCGAGGACGATCTCGGTCGCGAGCACCTCTGCCGCGATCCACGCACGGTGCACCGCCGCCGCATCGACCACGTCCGGATCGCCGCCGATGGCGAGCCGGATCCGATCGCTCACGGCCAGGCCGGCGTCCCTTCGCATACGCTGTACCCGACTGATGAGCTCTCGTGCCATCCCTTCGCGGCGGAGCTCGGGCGTCACCGTGGGATCGATCGCGGCGAAGGAGCCGTGCTCCTCCTCCACCACCAGCGCACCCGACGCGCGGCGAACGATCGTGACGTCGTCGGGCGCGAGCTGGTGCGTGTCGCCGTCCACCGTGACCACGAGCGGCGCGCCCTGCTCGAACGCGCGCAGATGCTCGCTCGTGAACCGCGTCACCGCGTCCGCCGCCAGCGGCGTCTGCTTGCCGAACTTCTTGCCCAGCGAGCGGAAGTTGGGCTTCGCCTCGAGTGTCACGAGCGCATCGGCGCTCGTCGCCAGCTCGATCCGCTTCACGTTGAGCTCCGACGCGAGGATCGGCAGCAGCGGCTCCAGCGCGTCCGCGTGCTGGCCGGGCGCGACACACACCATGCGCGCGAGCGGCTGGCGCACGTTGATCCCCGCCTGCTCGCGCGCGGCGCGCCCGAGCGTCGCGAGCGTGCGGATGCTCGCCATCTGCGCCTCGAGCTCGGCGTCCGGCGGAGCCGCGCCGTCGCGGGCGTACGACGCGAGGTGCACCGATTCGCCCGTGAGCTGGCGGTGCAGCCAGTCGGTGACGAACGGCGCGAACGGCGCGAGCAGCCGGCACACGACGACCAGCACCTCGTGCAGCGTCGCGAAGGCGGCGCGGTTGTCCGCCGTGTCCACCTCGTAGAACCGCGAGCGCGACCGGCGCACGTACCAGTTCGCGACGTCGCCGTCCACGAACTCCAGCACGGCGCGCACCGCGACGGTGGCATCGTAGTCGAGCAGCGCGTCGTCGGCCACGCGCTCGACGGTCGCGAGCCGCGAGAGCACCCAGCGGTCGAGCAGCGGGCGCTCCGCCGGCGCCGGATCCGCCGCCGACGGCGACCAGCCGAAGTTCGCGTACTGCGCGAACATCCCGCTGTAGATGCTCTTGAGTTGCTGGAGAAACTTGCCCGCGCCCTGCCGGATCAGGTTCTCGTCGAACGAGCGCGGCTCCCACACCTTGCTGCTGCTCACGAGGAAGAGCCGCACCGCGTCCACGCCATGGCGACCGAACACCGACCACGGATCGACGACGTTCCCGCGGCTCTTCGACATCTTCCGCCCGTCGGCGTCGAGCACGAGATCGTTCACCACCACGGACCGGTACGGCGCGGCGCCGTCGTCCGGGTTGTTCGGCAGCGCGTCGCCCAGCCCCGTGGCGATCGCGAGGAGCGAGTAGAACCAGCCCCGCGTCTGATCCAGCCCTTCGGCGATGAAATCGCCCGGGTACCGCGTGGCGAGCGCGTCGCGATGCTCGAACGGATAGTGCCACTGCGCGAACGGCATCGATCCCGAGTCGAACCAGGTGTCGATCACCTCCGGCGTCCGCCGCATCGTGCCCCTGCACCCGCGCTCCCGGCTCGACCACGCGTGGTCGTCCACCTGCGGCTTGTGCGGATCGAACTGCGCGGCGAGCGCTCCGCCCGTGCGCTCTTCCAGCTCGGCGTAGCTTCCGAGGACGTCGACGTGCTCGGCATTCTCCGAGCACACCCACACCGGCAGCGGCGTGCCCCAGTAGCGGTCGCGCGAGATGGCCCAGTCGATGTTGTTCTCGAGCCACTCGCCGAACCGGCCGGAACCGACCATCGGCGGATGCCACCCGACGCGCGCGTTGCGCGAGAGCATCGCCTCCTTGTACGACGACGTGCGCACGAACCACGACGTCCGCGCGTAGTAGAGCAGCGGCGTGCCGCAGCGCCAGCAGTGCGGGTACGCGTGCGTCATCGTCGCCGCCTTCCACAGCACGCCGCGACGCTCGAGCTCCTCGATCAGCGCGGCATCGGCGTCCTTCACGAAGGTGCCGCCCACGAGCGGCAGGTCGGCGGGGAACCGTCCGCGCGCATCCACCGGCTGCAGGAACGCGAGGTCGTGGCGGCGTCCCGCGGCGTAATCGTCCGCGCCGAACGCCGGCGCCATGTGTACCACACCCGATCCGTCGTCCGCGCTCACGAAGCTTTCGCCCACGATGATCTCGTGGTTCGTCCCCTCGGGATACGGCACCCAGTCGATCGGCCGGCGATAGCGCGCGCCCACGAGCTCCGCGCCGCGGAGCGTCCGCACCTGCGTCCACCGCGTCGCGTAGTCGTCGCCCAGCACCGCCGGCGCGCGCGCCGCGGCGAGGATGATCGTGCGCGGATCGGCGCTCGTCGTCTTGCGGAGCTCGACGTACTCGAGATCGGGATGCACGGCGAGCGCGACGTTCGACACGAGCGTCCACGGCGTCGTCGTCCACACGAGGATGCGCCGTTCGCTCCGACCCGGCGTGGCCGGCGCGACGGGCACCCGCTCGCCGCCGACCTCGGCGAGGTCGAGGGCGACGTACACGCTCGGGTCCTCGACGTCCTCGTATCCCTGCGCCACCTCGTGGCTCGAGAGCGCCGTGCCGCAGCGCGGGCAGTACGGCAGGATCTTGTGACCCCGATAGAGCAGCCCCTTGCGATACAGCGTCGCGAGCGCCCACCACACGCTCTCGACGTAGTCCGCGGAGTACGTGACGTACGGATGCTCGTAGTCGAGCCAGTAGCCGATCCGCTCGCTCAGCCGCTCCCAGTCGCCGCGGTAGGTGAACACGCTCTCGCGGCACAACCGGTTGAACTCGGCGACGCCGAGCGTCTCGATGTCCTGCTTGCCGCTGATGCCGAGCCGCTTCTCGACCTCGATCTCCACCGGCAGCCCGTGCGTGTCCCACCCGGCCTTCCGGTCCACGAGGTACCCCTTCATCGCGCGGTGGCGGCAGAAGAGATCCTTGATCGTGCGCGCGAACACGTGATGGATGCCGGGCTTCCCGTTCGCCGTGGGCGGTCCCTCGAAGAACACGAACGGCTCCGCACCCGCGCGCGCCGCGAGGGTGCGCGCGAACAGATCCTCCTCGCGCCAGCGCGCGAGAAGCGCCAGCTCGAGCGCGTCCGCCGGTTGGTCGGCCGGCACGACTGCGTAGCGCTGCATCTCCGCTCCCGCCGTCACATGCGCTCCAGCACGCCGCGCACGAGCGCGGTCAGCGTCGGCTCCGCGCGTCCCGCCGTCGCGATGATCGTCGCCAGCTCCGCCGGCACGAGCGTCTCCGGAATGCACTGGTCGGTGATGATCGAGACGCCGAGCACGCGCATCCCGCCGTGCACGGCGACGATCACCTCCGGCACGGTGCTCATCCCGACCACGTCGGCACCGATCGTCCGCAGCATTCGGTACTCGGCGCGCGTCTCGAGGCTCGGTCCAGGCACGGCGACATAGACGCCTTCGCGCAGCACGGTTCCCTGCTCCGCCGCGACGTCGCGCGCCAGCGCGCGCAGGCCCGCGTCGTACGGCGCCGACATGTCCGGAAACCGGGGGCCGAGCCGGTCGTCGTTCTCGCCGACCAGCGGATTGTCGCCCAGCAGGTTGATGTGGTCGGCGATGAGCATCAGCTCGCCCGGCGCCCAGTCCTCGCGCATCCCGCCGCACGCGTTCGACACCACGAGCGACGCCGCGCCCAGCGCGCGCAGCACGCGGACGGGGAAGGTCACCTGCTGGAGCGTGTACCCCTCGTACCGATGGAACCGCCCCTGCATCGCGACGACCGTCCGCCCGCCGAGCGTGCCGCAGAGCAGCCGCCCCGCGTGGCTCTCCACGGTCGAGAGCGGGAACCCGGGGATGTCGACGTACTCCACGACGGCGGCGACGTCGATCTCGCGCGCGAGACCACCGAGCCCGGTGCCCAGCACGATCGCCACGTCGGGCACCGCGGTGAACCGCGCACGCACGACGTCGGCGGCGGCCGCGATGGACTCGAGCCGATGCGCGCCGAGCGGCTCGGAGGCGACTCCGTACGCCACGCCGGTCACTCCTCCGCGGCGCGCGCCGTCGCGGCGACCTGCGGTTCGGCCGGTACGGTGATTCCAGGCGGCGGCATGGGCACCGGCGGCGCCGGCACCTGCTCCGCCGCGATGAGATCGGCGAGCTGGCGCTCGACCATCACGCGAAGCTGCGCGAGGTGGTTGCGGCGCGCGCGCTCGAGCTCGGCGATGTGCGCGTGCAGATGCCGGATCTCGTTCCTGCTCCCCTCGAGGAATCGCTCCGCCTCGCCGCGCGCTTCGCGGAGGATGAGCTGGGCCTCGCGCTCCGACTGCTCGCGGATCTCGCCCCGCAGCTGCTGCGCGCTCACGAGGGCGTCGTTGAGCGCCTTGTCCCGCTCCCTGAACGCACGAAGCTGCTCGTGGAAGCCGCGCGCCTTCGACTCGAGCTCCTGCGTCTGTCGCGTCAGCCGCTCCAGCTCCTCCGCCACCTGTTCGCGGAACTGCTCGACGCGCTCGGGATCGTAGCCGCGCAGCGCGCGCCCGAAGTCGTAGCGTCGCACGTCGAGCGCGGTGAGGTGAAAGGTCTCGTCCATTAGGCCGATCTCGCTCCGAACAGCACGGTTCCGAGGCGCACCAGTGTGGCGCCCTCTTCGACAGCGACTTCGTAGTCTCCGGACATTCCCATCGACAGCTCCACCGCGGGGTGTCCCGCCGCGCGCAGCCCCTCCGCGCACCGGCGGGCTCCGCCGAACACCGAACGAAGCGTCCGCTCGTCCGCGTCGATCGGCGCCATCGTCATCACGCCGTGCACGGTCAAGCCCTCGAGCCCGCGCAGCCGCTCGCCTTCGCGTTCGATCGCAGACGGTTCGTAGCCCCCTTTCGTTTCCTCCCCCGACACGTTGACCTGCATCAGGACGTCGACGGCACGGCCGCGGGCGGCCCCATGCGCGGCGAGCGCATCGGCGAGACGGGGGCTGTCCACGGAATGGATGAGGTGAAACGGGTCGACCTGCCGCACCTTGTTCCGTTGCAGGTGGCCGATCAGGTGCCACCGAACCGGCGCCTCCACCCTGGGGATCTTGCCGAGCGCTTCCTGGACCTTGTTCTCCCCGACGTCGCGGACTCCGGCCTCCCACGCGGCCGCCGGGGCCTCCGGCCCGTAGGTCTTCGTGACCGCGACGATCGTGACGGTCTGGCCGTGCCCGCCGCGGGCGATCGCGCCGTCGATCCGCGCGCGAACCTCGCCGAGCCGGCGCGGCAGGTCCTGAAAAGGCATAACACGCGAATTTACCGAAGGTTGCACCTCACTTCAAGCGAGTCCCTCCGGACCGGCGACGGCTCCGCGCGCACCAGCGCGCCGGGGCACTCGAGAAGCCGAATCATGATGCGCGCGACGTCGTCGCCACCCGCTCCGCGAGCGCTCGACGGCCACGCCGGACTGCCCCTCGCCCACGCCCTCGCCGCCGCGCTGTCCACCCGCGCGCTCACCCCGCCCCTTCCGCCCGCCATGGCGACGTACACCGGCCCGCGCAGGACCCAATCCGCGCCGAGCAGCGCGCGTTCACGCGCGGGGAGCGCGGGGGACGCGGCCACCGGTCGGCCGGCCGCCGCGGCCGATCCCGCGATCCGAGCCGCGCGCAGCTCCGAGAGCGCTCGCACCCCAGGGATCGGGTCGTCGGACCATCGAAGGCCGCTCCGTCGAGCGATCTGCGCCGGATACCAGTCGGCCGGCAGAAGCGGCACGGTGACCGGGAGCACGTCTCGGCGGATTCCCTCGACCTCCTGCAGGTACCAGATCGGGTAGCTGTCGTTGTCCCCGTCGAGGAAGAGCACCGCGTCGCGCGGGGCCGCATCGAGAAGCGCGAGGCCGAACCGCCGCGGCGCCGACGCCTCCGGCTCGCGCGCGCGGTTCGCCGCGCGCCAGTTGCCCGCGACCGGCAGCGCGACCGCGAGGATCGCCAGCGCGGCGTGGCGTCCGAGCCGCTGTGCGAGCCACACCGCGCCCGCGCCGGCGAAGCAGCCCCATGCCCAGAACCCGAGCACGAAGAAGTAGTCGCGCTCCCGTGCCTCGTGTGGTGCCGCGTCGGCGAGCAGACCCCATCCGAGCGACGCCCCCGCCTTGAGGTTGAGGTACGTCGCGACGCCGAGCGTGCCGCACGCCGCGAGCACGACGAGCGCGAGCCGGAGCTCCGGCGCTCGGCGGCGCAGCGCGCGCGCCCCCGCCCAGGCGAGCGCGAGCCAGCCCAGCGTCGCCAGCACGCGCGCGGGCGACGTCATCACGCCGTCGCCCCACCCCATCGCTGCCTGCCAGTCGACGTACTGGAGCACGTTCGCCGCCTGCAGCCATACGGGTGCCGATCTCGGAAGCAGGGGCGCGACGTCGTACTGTCGCCGCGCAACGACGTCCGCGAGCGCGTGCAGCGTCGAGGGGCTTCCCTGATCGATCGCCGGCTCCAGCCTCGCGCGAACGAGCAGCACGAGGAGCGCGCTGCATCCGATCACGAAGATCGGCAGCGTCGCGACGGCGAGCCGCCGCGCGCGCGGTGCGCCGCCACGCACCGCACTCGCCGCGATCGCCGCCCCGAGCAGCACGATCGGCCACTGCATACGGCCGACTCCCGCGCTGGCCACCAGCACGCCGCCGAGCATCAGCACGCGGTCGATGCGCCACGGCGCCGCGCGTGCCGCGGAACCCGCGAGCCGTGGCCGCCGTGCCGCGAGCACGATCGCCGCCGGCGCGGCGACCAGGACGCTCAGGTGCGACGCGGGCGCCAGCGCGATCGCGTACGCGGTGACGAGCGTCCAGCGATCGCCGGCCGATGCGTCTTCCTCCCCGGCGCGCGCCGCAGCGAGCAGCATCAGCACAGCGTGCAGCAGCGCGAGCGCGTAGACTTCGCTCTCCGTCGCGTTCGACCACGCGGACATCATCGTGCCCGCGGCGAGTCCGCCGATCGCGCCGGTCCATCCTCCGTCGGTGCCGCCGACCCGCCGCGCGATCGTCCACGCCGTCGCCGCGCCGGCACCCGCGGTGCATGCCGCGGACAGCAGGTTCGTCGCGCGCGCGAAGCCGAACAGGGGGGCGAGCGCCGTCGACCACGCATGCGCGAGCGCGACGTAGAGCGGCGTGCCCGGCGGGTGAGGAATTCCCAGCGCGTGCGCCGCGGCGATCAACTCGCCCGCGTCCCAGAAGGTGACGCTCGGCGCGAGCGTGAGCGCGTACAGGACGAGGAGCGCCGCGCCGGCGACCCACGCCGCGCGACGCGGCGTCAGATCGGCGCTCCGGCCACCTGCAGCACGCCCCGGTCCGGCGCGCGCCCCGCCAGCAGCTCGCGCAGCTCGCCCGCCGTGACGTCCACCCACAGCTCGCCACGCTCCGCCACGGACACCGACGAGCGCTCCTCGCTCACGACCACGACGAGCGCGTCGGTCTCGTCGCTCAATCCGAGCGCCGCGCGGTGGCGCGTGCCGAGCGTGCGGTCGGCGAGCGCCTGCTGCGAGAGCGGCAGGATGCACCCCGCCGCGACGATCGTGTCGCCGCGCACGAGCACCGCGCCGTCGTGCAGCGGCGTGTACGGCGTGAAGATCGTCGCGAGCAGATCGGCCGAGACCTTGGCCTGCATCGGCGAGCCCGACTCCGCGTACGGATCGAGCGAGACCTCGCGCTCGATCGCGACGATCGCGCCGATCCCCGAGCGGCTCAAGCGCTCGATCGCTTCGGCGATCTCCTCCGCCACCTCGCGCTGCTGCATCGCGCGGAACATCCCGCCGAAGCGCGCCTGTCCGAGATGCGCCAGCGCCGAGCGCAGCTCGGGTGCGAAGACGACGAGCAGTGCGATCGCGCCATACTGGAACACGAAGCCGAGAACGTACGTGATCATCTCGAGCTTGAGCAGAAACGCGGCGGCGTAGATCACCAGGAGCATCGCGAGCCCCGTCACGATCTGCAGCGTGCGCGTGCCGTGGAAGAGCCGCAGCACGCGATAGAGTGCGTACGCAACCACCACGACCTCGACGACGTCGCGCCAACCCGGATGCAGCAGCCGGAGCTGGGCCAGCTCGTTCACGCCGCACCCGCCGCGCGGATCGCCGCCGCGACGTCGAGCGCCTGCCGCGTCGCGGCCACGTCGTGGACGCGCAGGATCCGCGCGCCACGCTCGAACGCGGCCACCGCCGCGCCGACGCTCCCGTGCAGGCGCGCCGAGGGGCGCGTCTCCCCCGTGATCTGCCCGATGAACCGCTTGCGTGACGCACCCACCACGACGGGGAACCCGAGCGCCGCGAGCCGGTCCAGCGTTCCGAGCACGCGCAGCGAATGCTCGGCGCGCTTCGCGAACCCGATCCCCGGGTCCACCGCGATGCGCCGCGCGTCCACGCCGCGCGCGATCGCGTCGTCGGCGCGCTCCCGTAGCTCGTCGAGCACCTCGTCCATCGGATCGCCCGCGTACACCGCGTGGGCGTAGGTCGCCATGTCGGCCACGACGCCGCGCGAGTGCATCAGCACCACCCCGCTCTCGCGCGAGGCGCACACCGACGCCATCTCCGGATCCAGCCGCAGGCCGGAGACGTCGTTGACGATGTGGACCCCCTCGTCGATCGCCGCGGCGGCCACCACGCTCTTCACCGTGTCGATGGAGAGCGAGACCTCGGGAAACCGCCGCGCCAGCTCGCGTACGACTGGCAGCACCCGCGCGAGCTCCTCGTCGGCCCCCACCTCGTCCGCGCCGGGCCGCGTCGACTCGCCGCCCACGTCGAGGATGTCCGCTCCCTCCTCGAGCAGCGACGCCGCGCGCGCGATGGCGTCGTCGACCGTCGCCAGCGCGCCGCCGTCGCTGAAGCTGTCGGGCGTGACGTTCACGATCCCCATCACCAGCGGCGCCGTCGTCGAGAGCGTGCGGCCTCGCACCTGCCAGGAGGACGTCATGGCGGAGAAGATAATGCGAATCGGCCGGCG
>DATJGU010000030.1:0-60595 GCA_035494615.1 Gemmatimonadaceae bacterium | reverse complement strand
AAGGGGATCGGCGTCAGCCTCGACCAACGCAGCGAAGATCACGCGACGAACAACATCACGCTGGGCCCCGACGGCTGGATCTACATCGCGGTCGGCGACTACGGGTACCTGAAGGCTGTCGGCAAGGACGGCAACGCCATCTCACGCCATGGCGGGAGCCTCGTGCGCGTGCGCCCCGATGGCACCGGGCTCGAGATCGTCACCGTCGGCACGCGCAACATCTACGACATCGGGCTCGATCCATTCGGCCACGCGTTCACGCGCGACAACACGAACGACGGCGGTGGCTGGGACACGCGATTCCACTGGCTCGCGCCCGGCGCGAACATGGGATATCCGTCCCTCTTCCGGTACTTCCGCGACGAGCACATGCCCTCCATCGCCGACTACGGCGGCGGCTCCGGCACCGCCGGGCTGTGGGTGCAGGATCCGGGGCTCCCCGCCCAGTGGAACAACTCGCTCTACACCGGCGACTGGACGACGAACCGCGTGTACCACCACGTGCTGACGCCGAAGGGCGCCAGCTACGCGATCGAGCAGCACGACTTCATGACCGTGCCGCACGCGATCGACATCGCGATGGACGACCGGTCGCACCTGTTCGTGGGGAGCCTCATCGGCGGCGTGTTCAACTACGCCGGCGACACGGTCGGCGCGATCGTGCGCGTGAGCTATCCGGGGAAGACACCGTCGGCCGCGCTCGAGCCGGCGACCCGCACCGACGCGCAGCTGCTCGACGAGCTGGTGTCGGACAACGCGGTGCACCGGCTCTGGGCGCAGCGCGAGCTCGTGCACCGCGGCGCCAAACCCGCCACGCTCACGCGGCTCCAGCGCCTGGCGCTCAACCGCACCCGCACGCGCGAAGGCCGCGCCGCGGCGATGTTCACGCTCAAGCTGCTCGCCGGCGCGCGCGCGAACCCGACGATCCAGCGCGTGGCCGCCGAGCCGGCGATGCGCGAGCTCGCGCTGCACCTGCTCACGGACGACAAGCGGCAGCTCGCCAACGTTCCCGTCGCGCTCTACGTACAGGCGCTCTCGGACACCGACCTCGCCGTGCGCGCCGCGGCGCTGAACGGTCTCGTGCGACTCGACGCGCGCGACCGCGCACCGGCGATCGTCCCGCTCCTCACGAGCCCGGACTCCGCCCTCGCGCACCTCGCGGTGCAGGCGCTCGTGGCGCTCGGCGCGCGCGACGTCGCGCTCGGCGCGCTCACCGACGCGGGCTCGACCCCCGACCTGCGAACGCGGGCGCGCTTCGTCCTTCAGCAGATGCACGACGGCGCGACGGTCTCGGCGCTCCTCGCCGCGACGGAGCGCACGCAGGATCCCGCGGTGCGCCGCGAGCTGGTCGCGACGCTCGCCCGGCTCTACAACACGGAAGGACCGTGGAAGGGCGAGTGGTGGGGGACGCATCCATCGACGATGGGCCCCTACTTCACGCCGGTGACATGGGAGGAGAGCGCACGAATCCTCCCCGTGCTGCGGCGGGCCCTCGTCGCCGCGAGCGGTGACGACGCGACGCAGCTCATCGACCTGTACGTCGCGAACCGCGTGCTGCCCGCGGGATCGCGTGCCCTGCTGGTCGCCGTCGGGCCGAGCGATCCGCAGCGCGGCGCGCTCCTCGGCGCGCTCCTCGGCACCTCCGGCATCACGCCGGCCGCGGTGCCGGTGATCGCGCAGCTCGACGCCAGGGGCGGCGCGCTCCACGACGCGGTGGTCGAGCTGCTCGCGGGTGAGACGACGTTCGACGCCGCGACGCTGCCGCTCGCGCGCGCGGCGGTGTTCGACACCACCGTCGCCGCCGCGTCGCGCGCCAAGCTGCTCACCGCGCTCGCGCAGATGCCGGGCGACGACGGGCGCAACGAAGCGACGGCGATCTTCGCGCGTCTGACGCCGCGCGCCGGTGCGACGACGAGCACCGATCCGATCGAGGCGGCGTGGCGCCGGTGGGTCGGTGAGCGGCTGCGCTTCGGCCAGCTCGACTACTTCCTCGACCTCGCGCGCTCGGGCGACCCGTCGCAGCGCACGCTCGCCTACGCGGTGCTGCTGCAGGCCGTGCGCTCCCAGCGGGCGCCGGCCGAGGTGCGCGAGAAGGTCGCGCCCGTGCTCGACGCAGCGTGGGCCGATGCGGCCCTCGCACCGCGGCTGGTGGACGCGATCCAGATCATGCGCGTCGAGAGCCAGTACGCGCCGCAGCTGCAGGCGTACCGTGCCAAGACGCCGTCGGCGGGCGGGAAGTAGACACGACGCCCCGACTCACGCGCGCGACCATTGGACGCGGGGCGACGATGCACATCGTCGCCCCGCGTCGCGTCATGGACGGGCGGTGTCGCCGATGGGCCAGGCGAGCGCCGTGCGTCGCCCGAGGTGCGGCGCGACGTGCGCCACCGGTACGTGCGCGATCCGACCTTCGTGCGCCAGCTGATACGCGCGTCCGAGGACCGACGCGGCGACGCGGACGCACCAGCCGCGACTTGCATGCGCGATCCGGCCGCGAGATGTTTGTGCGGCGCGCCGAACGGAGCATCCATGGAAGTACGCGACATCGACCGACCGCGCGCTCTGCTCGTACGCCGCGGCCTCCTGCTCAACTGGATCGGCATCGGCTACAACGTGCTCGAGGCGATCGTTGCCGTGATGGCCGGTCTGATCGCCGGCAGCGTGGCGTTGGTGGGCTTCGGCTTCGACAGCGTCATCGAGGTGACGGCGAGCGGCGCCGCGCAATGGCGTCTGCGAGCGGACGTCGACAGGGACCGCCGCGAGCGTGCGGAGCGCGCGACGGAGCGGATCATCGGCTGGTCGTTTCTCGCACTCGCGGCGTACGTCGCATTCGAGGGCATCGAGACCCTCGTGCGTCGCGACGCACCAGAGCGGAGCGTGGTGGGACTCGTGCTGCTCGCGCTGTCCGCCGTCGTGATGCCCTGGCTCGCCCGCGCGAAGCGGCGCGTGGCGCGCGCGATGTCGAGTCGCGCACTCGAGGCCGACGCGATGCAGACGTCGCTCTGCGCCTACCTGTCGGTGATCGCACTGGCCGGAGTGGCGCTGAACGCGCTGCTCGGCTGGTGGTGGGCCGACCCCGTCTCCGCACTGGCCATGGTTCCGATCATCGCGCTCGAGGGGGTCGAGGGGGTGCGAGGGAACGTGCGGTGCGGCGACGGCTGTTGCTGATCGCGCCGGCGCTCAGGACGGCTGCATCCCGGGCGGGGCTGCCGCCGGCGGCGCACTCCGCGGTGCGGCCTGCGCCGGTGGACGCGCCTGTCGCGGCGAGGGCAGGCTGACGAGGATCGCCGTGGCGGCGAGCACGAGCGCCGCGGCGACGAGCTCCCGGGTCGCCGAACGGCGGATGGATACCGCGGCGCCCTCGCTGCCGAGCCGCGGTCGCTGCCGGCGCCAGTTCCATGCGCCCAACGCGAACACCACGGTCACCAGCGTCAGCTTCACGAGCAGCGTCCATCCATAGGGCGTCGTGAACAGCGAGGACAGCGGGTGCAGATGGCGGTACGCCGTGGTGAGTCCGGAGAGCACGAGGATGCCGGCACAGACCAGCGCCAGTGGAGAGAACCCGTTCACCAGATCCGCTGCGATCGCGCCTCGTCGCTCGCCCGCCGGCCCGCGACGGAGCAGCGGCGCCAACGCGGCGACGACGAGAATGAACAACGTGCCGATCCACAGACCGCCGGCGAGCCGGTGCACGGGATTCACGAGCCGCGTCCAGTCGCCCGAGATGATGCCCGACAACGGCCGCCCCACGACGCCGAGTACGGCGACCGGCCAGCCCCAGCCGATGCGGGCGGCGGCGAGCGCGAGGCCGAGGAGGGCGATCAGGAATCCGAGCGCCTGGAGGCCGGAGCCGAGGTTGTGCGTGAGAAAGATCAGCGCGGTCGTGTGCGCGCGGGCGGCGCCTTCGGGGACGCGGAAGGCGAAGAGGATCAGCGAGAGGAGCGCTCCGAGCGCGCCGATGCGCGCGGCGCGTGCGCAGGCGTCGGCGTAGAAGGCGCCGACGTCGCCGTCTCCCGAGCCCGTGCGGAGCCGGTCGCGGACGGCGGCGTACCGGAGGCCGACGGCGCCGAGCGCGACGAACTGGGCGAGGAAGCCGAGGTACTCCACGATCGGCTCCGGCCACTCGATGAGAGGTCTGGCCTGGATCACGTGCAAGCTCCACTGGGTCGGACAGGGGCGGGCCGGGCAAGTCCTCGGCCGCCGACGGTCAACCGCCGCTCACCGCGGGTACGATGGTGATCGTGACGTCGTTGGCGATGACCGTGTCGAGCCCGTCGAGGAAGGCGATGCTCTCGTCGCCGAGGAACACGTTGACGTGTCGCCTGAGCTCACCCTGCTCGGTGAGCACTCGGTCGATGACGGCGGGCCACCGAGCCGACACCGTCGCGAGAGCATCGCGCACCGTGGCGCATGGCTCCGCCAACTCGATGGTGCCCAGCCCGCGCGCGTACGGCGTGAGCGCCCGAGGGAGAACGACGGAGACGGCCATGCGCGCGGCCTGCGTCAGGCGACGACCGCCGTCTTCACGCAGCAGATCGGCGGCAGCGAGTCGGCGAGCTCCGTCCACTGCTCGCCCGCGGTCGCCGAGCCGTAGAGCTTCCCGCTCCGCGTCCCGAAGTACACGCCGGCCGGATCGTGCGTGTCGACCGCGAGGCCGTCGCGGAGGACGCTCTCGTACGCGTTGGCCTGCGGCAGCCCGCTGCCGAGCGGCTGCCACGAGCCGCCGGCGTCGCGCGAGCGGAAGACGCGAAGCTGGCCGCCCGGCACGACGCGGAACTCGTCGGACTGGATCGGGATCGCGTAGACCGTGTCCGGCTCGTGCGGGTGCGACTGGATGGCGAAGCCGAAGTCGGAGGGAACGCCGTTGGCGATGTCGTGCCAGGAGTCGCCCCAGTCGTCGCTCCGATAGAGGCCCCAGTGATTCTGGAGAAAGAGCCGCTCCGGGCGCGACGCGTGGTGCGTCACCTTGTGCACGCACTGGCCGAACTCGGGATACTTGTCCGGGAGGAAGACGCAGCGCACGCCGCCGTTGCGGGGACGCCAGGTCGCGCCGCCGTCGTCGGTGCGGTAGAAGCCCGCCGTGGAGATCGCGATCGCCATCCGGTCCCGGTTCTTCGGATCGAGCACGATGGTGTGGAGACAGAGGCCGCCGCCGCCCGGCATCCAGCGGGGCCGGTGCTCGTGACGGAGCAGCCCTTCCACGGGCGCCCAGCTCTCGCCCGCGTCGTCGGAGCGGAAGAGCGCCGCCGGCTCGACGCCGCAGTACACGACGTCCGGCTCATCGGCGCGCCCCGGCATGATCTGCCAGACCTGCGCGAGCGAGAGTCCCGAGTCTTCGGGGAAGCGCACCGCCTGGCGCTCGGGGCCGGTCCATGTGGCGCCGAGGTCGTCGCTCAACCGGATCGTCGCGCCCCAGTGGTTGCTGTGCACGCCCACGAGCAATCGCGAGCGCCCCGCGCGCTGGTCGAAGGCGATCGAGTAGACCGCCTCGCCGGGGAAGTGCGGGCCGTCTACCGTCCAGCGCTCGCGCGTCGCATCCGACGAGAAGAGGAAGGCACCCTTGGTGGTGCCGACGAGGACGAGGGTGCGGCTGGACTGGATTGAGGGCATGGGCTCGGCGTCTGAACTGCAACCGCCCGTAGGTGGTAGCGGGTAGCGAGTACCTGGTAGCGGGATCGAACGGCGGGTGAGGCCATCAAATAGATGCACCCATAGACCCGCGATGGTTAGAGGTGCGGAGGATCGGGCCGCGGGTTGCTTTCGGTCTTTCTTCGGGATAATGTTGCTCCCCCGATGCGGGATCCGCAAGGAGGAGCCAATGGTCGAGTCGCGGTTCGGAGAACGGGATCTGGCCGAGTATGCGCTGGTCGCGGATCGGATCACGCTGTTCTACCAGCGCTATCCCAGCGGGCGGATCGTGACGGAGCTGCACTCGCGCACGGAGCGGGAGGTCACCTTTCGCGCGCTCGTCTTCCGGGGACCGGCGGACACGGAGCCGGCGGCCACGGGCTGGGCGTCCGAGCGCGAAGGCGACGGCGAGATCAATCGCGTGGCGTGCCTCGAGAACACGGAAACCTCCGCCGTCGGGCGTGCGCTCGCGAACCTCGGCTTCACGGCGTCGAGCCGTCGGCCGAGTCGCGAGGAGATGGAGCTCGCGGCACGACGACGGATGCGTCTCGCGACACTCGCCGGCGTCGTGGCCGAGCCGCGGAGCGCGCGTCCGATCGCGCTCGACGGCGACCCGCTGCAGCGCCGCGCCAACGCCGTGCACGACGTGCTCGGCCTGCTCGAGCGCGCCGAGGCGATCGGCTTCCCGGAGCGCCGGAGCGGCACGCTGCGCGCCGCGGCGCTCCGCACCGACCTCGCGCCGCGCCGCCTGATGCGGCTCGAGCGGCGCGTGCGCGCGTGGATGGTCCGTCACCGCCCGCACGGGCACTAGGAGCGCCCGCGTGTCACACCCCGGTGCCTTGCTCACTGGAGGCGGCCGGGCAGCCGACGATCAGCGACGTCGCTGGCCGCGGTCGAGGCCGAGCAACGAAGGGACGTCGTCGATGCACGAGGCGGAACCGCGGGAGAACGAGCAGCGAGCGGACGACGACGTGCCCGGCACACGCACGAGCCGCTCGATGCCCGCGGAGGCACGTCGCGACTACGACATCGTCGTCGCCATGCGGCGCGGCGAGCCGGCGGCGTTCGCGTGGTTCGTGGAGCGCTTTCATCGGATCCTCCTCGATTACGCGCGCCGCGCGGGTATCGTCGACGCGGTGGAGCGCGACGAGTTGGTGAGCGAGCTGCTCGACGACGTAGCGATGCAGCTCATGACGCGCGGCGGTGCGCCGCCGCAGAACCCGCGGCTCTATCTGCTCTCGGCGTTCCGGCACAGGCTGCTCAACCGGAAGCGGGCACGCGAGCGGCGCCAGCGCGTCGTCGCCGAAGCAGCGCACGCCGCGTACGCATCCGACGGCGCGAACGGCGAGCGCGCGGCCGGCTGCTCCGAGGCGATGCTGCGCGCGAGCCATGGCGAGGCGTGGGAGCGCGCGCCGTTGCCGCGCGCCATCGAGCGGCTCGCCGGCCGGCTGAGCGACGCGCTCCGGCCGGACGAGCGACAGCTCCTCGTCGCGGTGGCGGAGAACATTCCGCAGCGCGAGGTCGCCGACTGGCTCGGCGTGTCGTACGCCGTCGCACGCAAGCGGCTGGAGCGGCTGCGCGCGCGGCTCACCGAGGTCGCCATGCAGTACGCCACGACGCTCGAGCCGGACGACGCGCGTGAGCTGCAGCGGTTCTTCCACCGATGCCGAGCGCGGATCGGCGCGCGCGCGGCCGATGCGTCTCCGGCGGAGACGCCGAGTCACGAGGCGACGGCGCCTCGTCATCCGAGGGTTCGACCATGACACGTTCCACCGACGACACGCCGCGCGACGAGCGACTGGCGACCATCCGCGGCCAGCAGCTGCTGGCGGAGCTCGCGGCGCGGGCGGAGATGACGCGGCGCGATTCGCCGTACTACACCGATCCGTTCCTGACCGCGTGGCTCGCGCACGAGGTGAGCTCGTCGCACCGCTCCGGCGACGGCTGGGCGCCGGCGCGCGTGCACGCCGAGGCGGCCCGGCTGCGCGTGCACGCCGAGGCGGCGCGGCTGAAGGTGCGGCTCGCGGGGGCGCCGCCGGTGGAGCGTGCCGCGGTGCGCGGGATGATCGCCGACGTGCTCGAGCCGGCGCGGGCGCGTCGGTACGCACCGCAGCTCGAGCTGGGCGCGGCCGCCGGCGTGGGGCGTGACCTGTGGGACGAGCCGTGCGAGCAGTGGGTGCGCGTGCCCGACGACGCGGCGCCGGGGAGCTACGTCTCGCTGCAGGTGGTGGGGGAGAGCATGGATCCGCTGCTGCACACGGGCGACTCGGTGCTCGTGCAGATCGGCCCCGCCGTCGCGCGCGACACCGTGGTGCTCGCGCGCGTTCCCGACGCGGGCTACGTGGTGAAGCGCGTGGCGAAGGTGTCGCGCGCCGAGCTCGAGCTGCAGTCGCTGAACGCGGCGTTCCCGCCGATCGTCGTGCCGCGCGACGACCGCACGGTGGTCGGCACCGTGGTGCTGCGCTGGTGCCCGCACGGCGCGCGCGGCTGACGCCGGGCGACGTCACGCGCCGGTGCTCTGTTCACGTGGTCGCCGGAGGGCGGCGACGAACGGGAACCGGAGCATGGAGGGGAGCGGTGCGAGGTCGAGCGAAGGGGCACACGAGGAGCGAAGGAGCAGAGGGGGAGTACGACGGCGCGTTCGCGCGCGTGCGCCTGGTGCGCGCCTGGATCGCCGCGGCATCGGCGATGGTGGGGATGCTGTTGGGATGGCTGGCGTTCGTGGAGCGGCTGGTGAGACGGTGAGTTCTGGTGTGTCGGTGTGTTAGTGTGTGGGTGTGTGAGTGCACTCCCGACCCACACACCCACGCGCTCACGCACTCACGCACTCACGCACCGCCCCTGGCCATGCGAGTCTCAGACGCTCTGAAGCAGCGCCGGTCGATCAAACGGTTCACGGGGCGCGAGGTTTCGCGCGAGGAGATCGAGGCGTTGCTCGACGCCGCGGTGCTGGCGCCGAATCATCGGCTCACGGAGCCGTGGCGGTTCTGCGTGCTCGGGCCGGAGGCGCGGTACGCGTACGGGCTCGCGCTCGGCGAGCGGAAGGCGCGCAAGATCGAGGATCCGGAGCAGGCACGCACGCTGCGCGAGCGCGTGGCGCAGGAGCATCGCGCGCTGCCGGCGATGATCGTCGTCGCCGTGGTGACGAGCGAGAACCCGGAGGTCCGCGAGGAGGACTACGCGGCCACGATGATGGCGGTGGAGAACATCGCGCTTCGTGCCCTCGAGCTCGGACTCGGCACCGCGGTGCGCACGGGGGGTGTGATGAGCGACGCCGCGGCGCGCGCCGCGGCGGGCGTGGCCGAGCACGAGCGCATCGTCGCCGTCGTGAACGTCGGCGAGCCGGCGGAGGTCCCGCCGGGCCCGAGGAAGACCAGCGCACAGGCGCTCACGCGATGGGTGCCGTAGCCGGCACCCATCGCGTGCGTGCTACGGACGCGGGCGGTCGCCCTCGTCGCGCACGGGACGCCGGATGATGATCTCGTCCTGACCGTCGTCGCCGCGGCGGAGCACGACGCTCTCGTCGCGGTGGATCGGGACGCGAACCTCGCCGTCGCTCGCGCGGATCTCGCGCTCCACCCGATCGTGCTCGGCGCGCTCGCGCTCGCGTTCCCGTTCGGCCGCGTCGCGTTCGGTCCTCGCCTCACGCTCGGCGCGCTGCGCCTCACGCTTCACGTCGGCGCGATCGGCCTCGGCCCGCGCGTCCGCGCGCGCCTCCGCGCGCGCCTCGCGGCGGGCGCCGAAGAAGCGGCGGTCGTTGTAGCCCTCGTCGTCGTAGAACGAGCGCGACGCCGCGCCCGCCGCGCCCGCCGCGCCCGCCGCGCCCGCGACGGCCACCTCGCCGAGCGAGAAGTGGCGGCGCACCTCGAGCTCGTCGGCGCGGGTGAGACGCTCGTGATCGTACATCGGCAGCAGCCCCACACGCTCGGCCGAGAGCGGAACGCGCACGCGATTGCCGTCGTCGACGATCTGGGCCGTACCGATCGGCACGAGCACGTCGCGGTCCTCCGGCGATGCCGCCAGCTCCTTCGTGAGCCGCACGTCGAGATAGCGCGTGCGCATGTTGTCGATGTCGATCAGGAGGTCGTGCACCTTGCCGACCTCGCGGCCGTCGGCGGAGTCGACGCGCCAGCCGCGGATGTCGGGGTAACCCTCGGCGACCTCGAAGTCGCGCAGGTCGCTGAGCGGCGCAATGCGAACGCCATCCTCGGTCTCGTACTGTCTGGCCATCTGAGTCTCCGGAAAGAGGCAACGAGGCGATGCTGAGCAATGCGCGTTCCAACGGCTCGGCCGTCGATGCGCCTGGCCGCAGAAACAGCGTCGCCGACGAATCGGGCACGCGGTCGCGCCACACTGCTCGGTATGCTTCCTGCGCTCCGGCCGGGACATGCTCCAGTCGGCCAGCGCCCGCCGTGCAGCGCTCGCTCTCGTCGTCGGCGCGGCGATCGCCGGCTGCGGCGCGGCGCCGGAGCTCGACCAGCAGCTGGAGACGCTGTCGTCGTGGACGGCGACGCTCGAGCTGGCGAAGGAGCGTCATGGCGCGGCCGCGATCAGCACGACGTACGCGACCCAGCTCGCCGACGCGGCCCGCTCCGCGCTCGGGAAGACGGAGCAGCAGATCGGGCACGCCGTGCACTCGCGCATCGATTCCTCGTATGCGGCCGACGCGCTCGACTCCCTGCGCGGCGCCATCCGCCAGCTCGACGCGGAGACCGGCCGGTGAAGAAGTGGGGGGAGATCGCGCTCGGCGTCGTCACGAGCATCGGCGGCTTCCTCGAGGTCGGCTCGATCGCGACCTCGGTGCAGGGGGGAGCGATCTTCCACTTCCAGCTCGCGTGGGTGCTCGTGCTCGGCACCGCGAGCCTCGCCTTCCTGATGGAGATGACCGGCCGGCTCGCCGCGGTGAGCCGGCGCACGTACGCCGATCTGCTGCGCGAGCGGTTCGGCTATCGCTTCTTCGTCGTGCCGCTCCTCGCGGTGTTCATCGTGAGCCTGCTCGTGCTCACGTCGGAGATCGGCGGCGTGGCCATCGCGCTCCAGCTCGCGACGGGGATCGCGTTCCGATGGTGGGCGATCCCGATCGCGCTGATCGGATGGCTGCTGCTCTGGCGCGGCACGTTCAGCATCGTGGAGCAGGGGACCGCGATGCTCGGCCTCGTCGCGCTCACGTTCGCCGTAGGCGCCGTGAAGCTGCATCCCGACTGGGGAACGCTCGGCCGCGCGCTCCTCCCTTCGACGCCGTCCCGCGATTCGGCGCGCTACTGGTACATCGCCGTGAGCATGCTGGGCGCATCGATCAGCCCGTACCTCTACCTCTTCTACTCCGCCGGCGCGATCGAGGACGCGTGGACGATCGAGTACCTGAGCGTGAACCGGATCACCGCGGGCCTCGGCAACCTGTTCGGCGGTGGACTGGCCATCGCGGCGCTCGTGACGGCGGCGCTGGTGTTCGAGCCTCGCGGGATCCAGGTGGACCGCTACGAGCAGATCGCGCTGGTCCTCGCCACGCCGCTCGGCCGCGCGGGGCTCGTGCTGTTCATCGCGACGCTGTGCATCACCTGCTTCGGCTCGACGCTCGAGATCGCGCTCGCCATCGCGTATCTGCTCGCGCAGGGATTCGGCTGGCAGTGGAGCGAGAACCTGAAGCCGGGGAAGGACGCGCGATTCAGCACGTCGTACACCGTGCTCATCGTCCTTGCCGCGGTGCCGATCGCGCTCGGCGCCGATCCGCTCCAGCTCACCAACCTCTCGATGGTCGTGACCGCGGCGAGCCTGCCGGTGACGGTGATCCCGCTGCTCGTGTTGATGAACGACGGCGACGTGCTCGACACGCACGTCAATGGGTGGATCTCCAACACGGCGCTGGTGGTGATCGCCCTGCTCTCGGTCGTGCTGCTCGTCGCGGCGTTGCCGCTCCAACTGCTCGGAGGTGGCTGACGATGGGTGCGGTGCATCTCGCTTACGAGGTCGTCGACTCGCAGCTCGTGGACCGGCACGAGCAGAAGATCGGCCGCGTCGACGCGCTGCTGCTGGAGGCGGAGCCGGGCAAGCCGCTGCGCGTGGCGACGATCGTGATCGGCGCGGCGGCGCGGGCGAGGCGCGTGGGCGGCTGGTTCGCGGCGACGCGGCGCGCGCTGCGCGCGCTCGCCGGCATCCGCGCCGAGCACGAGAGCCGCATCCCGTTCAGCGCCGTGCGCCGCATCGGCGACACCATCCAGCTCGACGTCGAGGAGCGCGCGCTCGAGTCCGAGCACTTCGAGCGCTGGCTGGGCGACCACGTCATCTGCCGGATTCCCGGCGCGAGCGGAGCGAGCAAGTGAGCACGCGAACGATCGCCCTCTGCGATCTCCTCGGACGCACGGTCCGCGACACGAACGGGACATCGATCGGGCGGATCGAGGAGCTCAACGCCGAGATCGACCTGCACGGCGACGGCAACGACTACGTCGTCACGAGCGTGAGCGTGGGGCGATTCGGCGTGCTGGACGTGATCGCGACGGGACGCTTCGTCCAGCATCTGGGGCGCCGATTGGCGCGGCTGACCGGCTACGCGCGCTCCGAGATCCCGTGGGACTGGCTGGACTTCGGCGATCCGGCGCGGCCGCGGCTGCTGCGAGCGGCGCACGAGCTGTCTCGTGACGGGTGAGGCCGCGCGCTCAGTGAGCTGACGTCGCGCCGCGATCAGGCGCCCCGCTCGTCGGGAGCCAGAGCGTGAAGCACGCGCCGCCCCCGCGCCGCGCGCCCACCGTGATGTCGCCGCCGAGCAGGCGTGCGATCCGGCGCGCGATCGAGAGGCCGAGGCCGGCGCCTGGCTTGTTCTCGTGCGCGGCGAGCCGCGTGAATTCGCCGAAGATCTCTTCGCGCTTGTCGGCGGGGATGCCGGGCCCGGTGTCGGCGACGTGGATGGCGAGCCGCGACGCGGCGCCGTCCTCCGAGCGGCGGTTGAGCAGCTCGGCCTCGACGTCGACGCGGCCGCCGGCGGGTGTGTACTTGATCGCGTTGGAGATGAGGTTGCCGAGCACCTGCGTGAGCCGCGCGGGGTCGGTCGTGACGACGACATCGCCGTCGGTCGAGTTCTGCACGAGCGTGAGCCCTGCGAATTCGGCGGCGGCGCGATGCTCTTCCACCGCGTCGTGCACGACGTCGCGCAGCACGACCCGATCGAGCCGCACCGTGAGCTGCCCCGCCTCGGCGCGCGCGAGCTCGAGGAGGTCGGTGATGAGGCCGGTCATGGCGTGCGCGGAGCGGCGGATGCGCGCCACGCTGTCGCGCTGCTCCGGGGTGAGCGGGCCGCGCATCCCTTCCTCGAGCAGCTGGGCGTGGCCGTCGATCGCGTGGATCGGGTTCTTGAGGTCGTGGCTCACGCCGCGCATGAGCCGCGCACGCGCGCTGAGCGCTTCGGCGAGCGCGGCGCGGCGCTCCTCGGCGTCGAGCGCGTAGCGGCGCACGCGCTGGCTGAGGCGCCACGTGGCGACCGCGGCGGCGAGCGCGAGGAGGCCGAGCAGCGCGCTCGTGGACTGCTGGATCGATTCGATCTCGCTGATCCGCGTGCGTCGCTCACGTCCCGCCTGGCTGATTGCCTCGTCCAGGTTCGCGGCGGCGATGAGCAGATCGTCGTACAGGTCCTCGCGCTTCGAATCGTGGCCCAGCTCGGCGTTTGGCGGACGGTTCCACACGCCCGAGTCGACGGACTGATGCCAGCGTTCCTCGAGGTCGAGGAGCGCTTCCATGCGCTGCCGCGGCTCGGGGCCGAGCTCGGCGACGATCGGGGTGAGCTCCGCATTGGCCGCGCGCGTACCCGTCGCCGCGACCTCGAAACGGTGGTGCGAGAGCGAGTCGCGGTCGTCGATGTAGTCGTCGAGCGCGTCGCGCTCCTGGGCGATGAAGAGGTGCAGACGCGTGACCAGCCCGCGTCCGGGATCGGCGAGCTGATTCATCTCGTGCTGGATCGGCTGGAGATGACGCGCCGTGGCCCAGGGGATGACGATGAGCGCCGCGAGGCTCAGCACGATGAACGCGAGCAGCCCGCGCGCGGCCCACTCGGGCGCGAGCGGGGCTGCCGGCGGTGCGTGGTCGTGTTCGAATGCGTTCACGTCAGCAGACTTCGGCGGAAGTACGGAACCGACCCCGGTACACCGGGCGAGCGCGCCGGGTCCGCTCCTTGCTCAAGGGCTGTGCTCCACCGCCCGCGACGTTCCCGTCGCGGGCCCACCAGACGCGCGCGTGTCGCACACGCGCGCCACGCGGGAGAGAACGATGAGCGTACTCGGATCGTTGATGTCCAAGATCCTCGGACACAGCGCACGCGAGGAAGCGGCGAACGAGAATGCGACGATGGCCGCATCGCGTGCCGCCGCCCCGCCCGCGCCCGCCCCATCGGCCGGATCGCCGGGCGCGGCGAGTACGGCGCCGGTGCCGCCGGCCGTCGACGTCGAGCTCGTGCTGGAGACGAAGGCCGCCGGTGCGGGGCAGAAGCTGGATTGGCGGAATTCGATCGTCGATCTGATGAAGCTGGTCGGGATCGACAGCAGCCTCGCCAACCGCCGGGAGCTCGCCAAGGAGCTCGGCTACACGGGCGACACGAACGACACCGCGACGATGAACATCTGGCTGCACAAGCAGGTGTTGCGCAAGCTGTCGGAGAACGGCGGACGCGTGCCGGCGAACCTGCTGGACTGAGCGCGACCGTCGACGCGCCGAAAGAAACGAGCGCCGACGCGGGTCGGCGCTCGTTCAGACGAAGGTGGGCTCCTGGACCGCGACGCGGCGCGAAGCGCACGCGGCGCAGAGCGCGATCTGCGTGTAGCGCACGTGGCCCTCGTCGCTGGGCGCGCTCACAGCGCCCGGGTGCAGCGCGATTCGCGCGGCCTCGCCGCTCGTTCCACAATCCACGCAGTGTAGCGTCTCGGTCCGCTCGTCGGTCATCTCGCCTCTCCTCCCGTCGTCGGCTCGACGCGACCGTAGTGCAAGCGACGAGCCGGGATCGGATAGCCTGAGCCGGACTCGGGCGCTCGTCAAGGCTGCGTACGGTAGAGGCCGGCGGGATTGTGGAGGAATGTGCAAAGGTGATGGATAGCACGCGGGCTGCCTCATCCGGGTGGCACTATGGCATCCATCTGGAAAGGCGCCCTGGCGTTCGGGCTCGTCAACATCCCCGTGGAGCTCCGCTCCGCGGTGCGCAGCGCGGAGAAGCTCTCCTTTCGCCAGCTCGATCGGAAGCACCACCAGCCGATCAAGTACGAGCGCGTCTCCTCGGTGGACGGGAAGACCGTCCCCTGGGGCGACATCGTCAAGGGCTACGAGCTCTCGAAGGGAAAGTTCATCGTGCTCGACGACAAGGACTTCGAGTCGGCCGCGGTGGAGATGTCGCGCGTGCTCGAGATGACGGACTTCGTTCCCGCCGAGTCGATCGACCCGCGCTATTTCGAATCGCCCTACTTCCTCGTGCCCCGCGAGGGAGGCGACAAGGCGTACGCGCTGCTGCGCGACGCGCTCGCCGAAACGAACAAGGTGGGGATCGGCACGTTCGCGATGCGCAACAAGCAGCACCTCGCCGCGGTGAAGCCGATGGGCGATGCGCTCGTGCTCGAGCTCATGCGCTTCCAGGCCGAGCTCGTGGATCCGGAGGACATGAAGTTCCCCGACTCCGAGTCCGTGAAGGTGCGCCCGCAGGAGCGCGCCATGGCGATCCAGCTCATCGAGAATCTCGCGGAGCCCTTCGACCCGTCGAAGTACCACGACGAGTACGAGGACAAGCTGCACGCGATCATCAAGGCCAAGGCGAAGGGGAAGAAGATCACCGTCCCCGACGTGGCCGAGCCGGAACAGACGAAGGTGGTCGACCTCGTGAGCCGGTTGCAGGAGAGCCTCGAGGCGAGCGCGGGAGGGAAGCGCTCGCGCGCGGCGAAGCAGGGCAGGGCGGCCCAGAAGTCGGCCGCGAAGTCCACCCGGCGGCGGACGGCGTGACCGTCGGGGCGTCGAGAGCGGAGGGCCGGAGCCATGAGCAGAGCCGAAGACGAGATCCGCGCCGAGGCCGGCGCGGAGGCGGAAACGGGAGCGGAGACCGAGCGCGGCGCGGACGCGGTGGATCTCGCGCGCTACCGTGCGCGCCGCATTCGCGAGCGGCTGCTCGCGCGGCTCGACGCGATCCACGCCGCGATCGAGCGGCGCGACGTCGACCGGGTTCTCGCCCTGCTCGACGACGACGAAGCGTACCGCTTCGTGCCGGCCACGGTGCGTCGCGAAGCGATCACGATGGCGCAGCTGCCGCCCGCGTCGCTCCGCGCGCCGATCCAGCTCTTCCGCTACGAGCACCTGCTTCGCCGGCTGGGCGACGAGCCCATGGAGGCGTCGCCCGACGCGGTGCAACTCGCCCTCGATCTCGCGCCGCCGGCGCCGCCAGCCGCGGCGACGCTGGGCGACACGCGCGAGCTTCCCTTCCGGGCGCCCCCATTCCGCGACCGGCGCTCGCCCCACGGCTCGGCGCGGTTCGGCGGGCGCGACCGGCGCCGCTTCGGCTCGCACTGACGAGGCGCCGATGACGACGCGCCGGAGCGAGTGGCCGCGCACGCGCGCGGCGCGCCGGCCGCATCCGGTGCTCCTCTCCAGCCGCCCCGTGCCGATCGACGCGGAGGCGAGCGCGCTCGTCGACCTGCTCGACGACGCGCTCGCCCACGGCACCGACGCGCTCGCGATCGAGGCGGACGGTCGCGCGGTGACGCTCACGAATCTCACGAAGCGATACTTCCCGCAGGGCGGTCCCGGCGCGCAGTGCAAGGGCGACCTGGTCCGCTACTATCTCGCCGTCGCTCCGGTGATCCTGCCGCACCTCGCCGAGCGGCCCGTGGTGCTGACGCGCTATCCCGACGGCGCCGGCACGAAGGGATTCTACGTGCAGCGCGCGCCGGAACAGCGCCCCGCCTGGATGACGACGTGCACGACGTCGATCAAGCCGCCGAAGGAGCTGACGTTCCTGCGAATCGAGTCGACCGCCGCGCTCGCATGGGTGGCGAACCTCGGCGCGATCGAGCTGCACCCGTGGTACGCGCGGTGCTCCGCGCCGGCCAAGCCGGACTTCCTCGTCATCGACCTCGATCCGACGGAGGGGACGCGGTTCGAGAAAGTCCGCACGGCGGCGCTCCGCGTGAAGGAAGCGCTCGACGCATGGGGACTGCCGGCGTTCGTGAAGACGTCGGGAGCGACCGGGCTGCACCTGTTCGTGCCGATCGTGCGCGGTCCGACGCAGCGCGAGGTGCACGCCGTCGCGCGCGATCTGGCGCTCGCGATCGCCGCGCGCGATCCGCGACTCTTCACGACGGAATACCGGATCGCGAACCGTCCGCGGGGCACGGTGCTGCTCGACTTCAACCAGAACTCCGCCGGCCACACTCTCGCCGGCGCGTACTCGGCGCGGCCGACCGCCTCGGCCACGGTGTCGACGCCCCTCGACTGGGGCGAGCTTCGCGCCGGCGCGGTGCCCCGCGACTTCACGCTCGTGACGGTGCCGCTCCGCCTCTCGCAGCGGGAGGACCCCTGGTCGCCGCGCCAGCTCGACCGGGCGCGCGTGGACCTCATGCGCTGGCGATCGACGATGTTGGGCGAGCGGAGGGCCGGGTAGCCGCGAAGAACCGCCGCTCGGGCCGCCTAGTACTGCAGCGTGTTTCCACGCGAAGTCACGGAGATCGGGGACGCTCCTACCGCAACGTGTCTCCACGCGAAGTCACGGAGATGCGGGACGCCCCTACCGCAACGTGGTTCCGCGCGGAGGATGCGCGGAGGCGCGGGGAACTACAACAGCAACGGCAACGGCAACGGCTTGCTCTGCGAGCAGCTCTCGCCAGCGCATGGCTCTCGGCCCCGCAATGTCAAAGAGCCTTTTTGGAGGCTGTGGATGGAGAGTACCATGCCCGGTGCGCGCATCGCGACCCCGGGAAGCGCCCCCGTCACGCGCCGCTCGCTCGCTGAGCAGTTCTCCGCGCCTCCGCCAGTTCCCCCGCGCCTCCGCGTGGAAAACCTTGCGGTAGGTGCCGACCCGAGCGGCAGTTCTTCGTGGCTCCGCGGCTCCCGCGAGTGGACACGTTGCGGTAGCGACTGAAACACGTTGCGGGCGTGGCGCTGTTGTCCGAGTATGAGAGTGGCGCGAATCGCGGTGCAATCGATGGAGTCGCGCTACCAAAGCGAAGACTCTCCCATCCTCACGGGCGACATCATGAGCATCGATCGGCGGCAGTTCGTGGGCACGCTCGCGGGGGCCGTGCTGGCTCCCGCATTCGGTGACGGAGCGGCGCAGGCGCGCGCGCACGAGCTGGTCGAACGGGCGCTCCTCACGCGCGGGTCGGGCGCGGACGACGTGCGCAGCGTCCGCCGTCCACCGACGGCGAGCCGCAACCGGCACTACCCCAGCAACCGCGCGCCACTCCATCCCGAGTATTTCGTCAAGCTCCCCGTCGGCAGCGTGAAGCCCGGCGGATGGCTGCGGCGCCAGCTCGAGCTGCAGCGCGACGGGCTCACCGGACACCTCGGCGAGATCAGCATCTGGCTCTCGAAGCAGGACAACGCGTGGCTCGACCCCGCCGGCCAGGGAAAGCACGGCTGGGAGGAGCTCCCCTACTGGCTCAAGGGCTACGCGAACATCGGCTACGTCCTCGGCGACGAGGCGATGATCCGCGAAGCGCGCTTCTGGATCGACGCCGTGCTCGCGAACCAGCGCGAGAATGGCGACTTCGGGCCCGCGGTGTTCAAGAAGGGGAACCGCGACCTGTGGACGAACATGCCGATGCTGTTCTGCCTGCAGTCGTACCACGAGCACACCGGCGATCCGCGCGTGCTGACGCTGATGCAGCGCTACTTCGCGTGGCAGCGCATGATCCCCGACGAGCGCTTCCTCGAGGACTACTGGGAGCACAGCCGCGGCGGCGACAACCTGTACAGCGTGTACTGGCTGTACAATCGCACGGGCGACGCCTCACTCCTCGATCTCGCGACGAAGCTCCACCGCAACACGGCGAACTGGCGGCAGAGAGGAACGCTTCCCAACTGGCACAACGTCAACGTCGCGCAGTCGTTCCGCGAGCCGGCGACGTACTGGCTGCAGAGCCACGACGCCACGGACCTGAACGCGACCTACGCCGACTTCGATCTCGTGCGCGAGCTGTACGGCCAGGTGCCCGGCGGGATGTTCGGCGCCGACGAGGACGCGCGGCCCGGCTACGACGACCCGCGCCAGGCGATCGAGACCTGCGGCATGGTCGAGCAGATGACGTCGAACGGACTGCTCCTCCGCTTCACCGGCGACACGCGCTGGGCCGATCACACGGAAGACGTCGCGTTCAACATGTTTCCCGCCGCGTTCACGGCGGACTATCGGGCGCTTCGCTATCTCACCGCGCCGAACATGGTGGTGAGCGACGGGCGCGATCATCACCCGGGGATCGAGAACGACGGCCCGTTCCTCATGATGAATCCGTTCAGCAGCCGCTGCTGCCAGCACAATCACTCGGCCGGCTGGGTCTACTACTCGGAGAACAGCTGGATGGCGACGCCGGACGACGGCCTCGCGGCGCAGCTCTACGGCGAGGGCGAGGTGCGCGCCCGCGTCGGCGACGGGAGCGACGTGCGCATCGTCTCGAGCACGCACTACCCGTTCGACGAGCGGGTGCGGCTCATGATCGACACCCCCGAGCCGGCGTCGTTCCCGCTCTACCTGCGCATCCCGCGCTGGTGCCGCTCGGCGGCGCTGCACGTGAATGGCCGCCGTGTCGACGTCGAGGCACGGCCGGGCGAATATCTGCGGGTCGCACGACGCTGGCAGCGCGGCGACCGCGTCACGCTCGATCTCCCGATGTCGCTCGGCGTGCGCGAGTGGCGGAAGAACAAGAACAGCGTGAGCGTCGATTACGGCCCGCTCACCTTCTCGCTCGCCATCGCCGAGCGCTACGACACGCGTGACAGCAAGGAAACGGCGCAGGCCGACGCGCGCTGGCAGCCCGGCGCCGACGCGACGAAGTGGCCGGCGTACGAGATCCACCCCGCGTCGGACTGGAATTACGGGCTCCTGCTCGACGACGCCGATCCGGCGAGCTCGTTCTCCGTCGTGCGGAAGTCGTGGCCCACGGATGGAAACCCATTCACGCCGGATGCCGCGCCGATCGAGCTCCGCGTGCCTGGCAAGCGGCTGCCGCAGTGGGGGATCGACGAGCACGGCCTCTGCGCCGTGCTGCCGCAGAGTCCCGTCGCCTCGACGGAGCCCGTCACACCGCTGCGCCTGATCCCGATGGGGGCGGCGCGGTTGCGCATCGCGGCATTCCCTGTCGTTCGGAACGACAACAGCCAGTAGGAAGTAGGGAGCAGCGAGTCTGGTAGCGAGAGAACGGCAACGGCCTCGGGAAGCTCCTGTCGTCCGAGGCCGTCTCGTGTCCCGCTGCCTGGTACTCGCTACTCCCTACTCGGCTGTTGCCGTTGAAATCCCCCCAGCTTCGCCCTGAGAAAATCAACGAAGACCGGCCAATCTCCCGGCAGGATCCCGTGCCGCCCCTCGTGCATGTAGTAGCCGAGGGTGCTGAGCACGCGCTCGCCGGCGGCGGGGTAGTGATCGGTCGCGAGTCCCTCGGCGCCGAGGAGCTTCCACACCGGTGACGCGGCGACGGCGGCGAGATACTCGCCCTTCGGATCGCTCCAGTAGTCCGTGCTCCCCGTCTGCAGCAGGAGCGGACGCGGCGCGATCAGCGAGACGAGCATGTGGCCGTCGAACGGGAGCTCGCTGACGCGGTTGCCGTACGTCTGGTACGCGTGCGCGAACTGATACGCGTAGCGCGTCGAGTCCGTGATGTGCGCGATCGTCTCGCCGTAGTTGCGCCGGCTGAGCGCCGCACCTCCCTCGCCCGACACGCTCGCGATCACCGCGGCGAAGCGCTGGTCGTTCGCCGCCGTCCAGAGTACCGTCTTTCCGAGCCGCGACGAGCCGAGCAGCGCGACGCGCTTCGCGTCGACCGACGGCTCCGTCTCGAGATAGTCCAGCACGCGGCTCAGCCCCCACGCCCACGCCGCGATCGCGCCCCATTCGTCGGCCGCCGGCTCCGTCCGTCCGGGCTTCAGGTACACGCCACGAATCCCGTACGGGATGCCGCCCCGGACGTCGGGCTCGATGTCACCGTAATACACGGTCGCGAAGCCGATTCCGTTCGCGAGGAAGGGCAATACGTCGACGCGGCCGAACGGGCTCCTCGCCGGAGCGGGCACGCGCTGCTTGTCGCGGTTCCACATCGTCCCGGGGCGGATGCCGGGGTCGTCGACGACGTTCGAGTTGGGGGAGAAGCTGATCTCGAGGAGCAGGGGCACCGGGCCCTTCGCGTCGGCCGGCACGTACGACAGCACTTCCGCCTTGGGGCCTTTGCGATCCGGCGTGAAGTAGAGCGTCGTCTGCCGGCGGATCGCCTTGCCACCGAGCGCCGGCGTGCCGCGATCGAATCGATCGACGATCACCGACGCCGGCTTCGCCGCTGCTCGGCCGAACTGCGTCGTCTCGATCATGTGCAGGATCTCGGGCCGGCGCACGCGCCACCACGTGGCCGCGTCGGTCACGCGCGCGCCGCTCGCCGTCACGAGCGGGTCGGGGAGCGTGTACGTGCCGACCTTCGCTTCGTCGTAGTTCACCGGAATGCCGGCGACGACCGCCGGTGGCGCCTGCTGCGCTGGGGCCGGCGCGGGGGTGGCGGGGGTCGCGCCCTGCGCCGCCGCTCGCTCCGTGCGAGCGCCGAGCAGCGCACCGAGCGCGACGAGCGTCGCGACGCGCCGAACGAGAATCGGCATCGAAGTGTCGGGTGAACGGTGAAGACTCATGGGAGCATGATCGAGTCGATGATGACGGGACCGAGCAGTCCCGACTCGCTCAGCGGCGGCGGGGGACCGAACGGTGCGGGTGCGCCCGGCGCGAGGACGCGATGCTCCGGTGTCGTCGCGCGGTCGCCGATCAGGCGGTTGGTCCATTCGTTGGTGACGCGGATCTCCACGCGGTTCGTGCCGGCGTGCAGCGCGCGCGTGACGTCCACCTCGAACGGTGCCGTCCACACCACGGGCAGCGCGGTGCCGTTCACGACGACCTGGGCGAGATCGCGCACGTCGCCGAGCGAGAGCACGAGTCGCCGCCCGGGCGCGAACCAGCTCGCCGGCGCGCGCACCGTGCGCTCGTACGTCGCCGTGCCGGAGAAGTACCGCACGCCGGAATCCGCGTTCGCCGTCCACGACGCGAGCGCTGGCAGGGTGATCGACGCCGGCGCGCCGAGCCCGGGCGGAAAGCGCACGGTCCACGGACCTCCGAGTGCGGCCAGGGGACGGCGCGACGGCACCGGCACCTCGCGAACGCGCTCCGCTGCCGGCCGACGAAACACGACGAACAGCGCGTCGTGGGCCGCGAGATGCAGCCGCACGGTCGTGCGCGCGCTGTCGGCGTGGTACGACGCGGGTTCCATCGCGCCCGTCTCGGCGCGCCAGAGCTCGGACGCCTTCCCCGCGACGCGGAACCGCACGTCGACATCCGTCGCGGTATCGGCGAAGCTGGCGACGTAATACACGTCGCCGTCGCCGAGCCGGCGATGGATCCACACGAGTGAATCCCCGAGCGGCGCGGCGTACTCCACGTCGGGGACGATGCCGGCGTCGCCGAGCACGCGCGCGAGCTGCTCGCCCCACACCACGACGCCGCGTCCGTAGCTGCGCCGCGTGCGGCTCGTGCCGTCGAGATCTCCCCACACGTCCGCGACGAGCGCGGCGTGTGCCGAGTCGGCCGCGGCACCCCCCACGAGACTCGGCGACGCGGCCGGCCGCGCACCGACCACGGTCGCGCCGCCGCGCACGAGCTCGGCGATCTTCCTCAGTACGGGAAGCGTCATCCGGTCGGTCGGCGGGAGCACGAGCACGCGATACCGCACCCCGTCGGGGAGCACGAGCGAGCCGTCACCGCTCACGGACACGCGGGTGAGCAGCGCGTCGGCGTTGGCGTAATCGTAGTCGTAGCCGCGCGGCGGGGCGGGCTCGAGCCCCGCGCCCCAGAAGGGCATCGTCGACGGAGCGCCTTCGTTCAGCAGATAGAGCAGGTCGGCGGCGGGCTTCCCGCGCTGCAGCATGTACGAGCTGCGCGCGAGGTACGTCATGAACGGCGCGGCCTCGTCGGCCCAGGTGATGTTCCGGTTCACGTGCGTGCCGACCATCGTGTTGCCGGGCTTCGTGTCGAGCGGTTGGTGCGCCGACGTGTGGAAGACGATCCGATTGATCCCCTGCGCGAGCCAGTAGTCGCCGATACGCTTCAACGCCGCGGGCGACTCGTAGCCGCCGCCCGTCCACGATTCCGCCGCGACGATCGGTTTGCCATACAGGTGCGCCGCCGCCGCCGCGCCGCGCACGTCGACGTAGTACATGAGCCACGGGTGCAGCGACCGGAACCAGAACTCGCCCATCGGTACGTCGACCTGCTTCTTGTTCAGGAGCGCGTCCTCGAGCGGCTCGAGCGACACGCCGCTCGCCTCGCCGTAGGTGCCGATCCCCTGCGCGTGCAGGAAGCGGGTTGCGGTGCCGTAATGGTTCTCGGCGAACATGTCGACGAGGGTGCGCCGGAAGTCCCAGAGAAAGCGGTCGCTCGCGTCCGCGCTCTCCACGACACGGCCGGCGAGCGCGGGGAGAAAGGGCGTCGGGTCGTAGCCGCGCCGCGCGCGGAACTCGCCGATCATGCCGTCGGTCCAGTTCTGGATCCCCGCTTCCCAGCTGTCGAGCAGCACGTGGCGCACGCTCGTCCCCCAGAGCGGGCCGAGTGCGCGCGCGATCGGGCCGGTATAGTCGCGCAGGTACTGCTCGACGTGCGCGCGGTTGAGCTTGTCCACCTCGTAGCCCGAGCCCGCGGGCACCGCGGGACGGTTCTTCGCGCCGGTGAGCGAGCGGCCGAAGCGGAGGATCGTCCAGCGTCCCGGCGGCGCGTCCCAGTCGAGCGTGCCGTCGGCGCGCATGCGCGACGTCAGGTCGACGACGCGCGCGCGCGGGATCACGGACGTCGCCGCGACCGCCGGCGTGGGCGACGACTCGTACTCGAACAGAAAGTTGAACCCCGCCTTCTCCTCCCAGCGGTGCACGCGCGCCCCGGCGTGCGGCGCGAGCTCGGTGATCGCGTACTCGCGCGCCGGCGCCGGCACGGCTTGCGCCATCACCTGCGCGGGGCTCGGCGGCGCGCCGGTGAGCTCGAGCCGGAGCACGCGCGCCGTCGCCGGCGACACCGCGTAGGTGCGCACGCCGCTCGGCCGGTACTGCTGCGCGCCCGGCAGCGTGGCGAGCGTGCGGAAGTGAGCGCCGTCGTCGCTCGCGAGCAGGCGCCCGAAGGGGATGCTCCCGCGCGCCGCGAGGGAGATCGCGCGCACCGTCACCGGCGAGGGGAAGGCGAGCTGGATCCACGCGGGGCTTCCATCCCCCGCCGGCCGCACGACGAGCGCCGTGTTGAGATCGTCGTCGAGCAAGGCCGCGCCGTCCACGGTGCCGGCGTTCGTCGTCACCACGGGGTGGAGCGCCGCGAGGTCGCGCTCGTCGCTCGGCGTGGGATACGCGATCACGGCGTCGTCGCCGTAGAACGTCGGGTCGGCCGTCGACTGGCCGCCGCGCGCGAGATCGCGGATCGGTCCGTTGACCACGGGCGGATGCGGAAGGGAGAGCGTGACGTGCCGCGCTCCGTCCACGTGTGCCTCGCTCCACACCAGTTTCTTCATCGCCTGCTCGGGCTTCACCCACGGGCCGCCCGTGAGGCTCCAGCCGGGCGAGGCGAACAGGTCGAGCTCGAGCCCGAGGCGCTGCGACTCGGCCGCCGCGTGGCGCACCGCGTCGAGCCACGCCGGCGTGCCGAAGACGACCTTCGGCTCGACGCTCTGGCCGCCGCCGAAGTTCACGTCGGCGAGCTGCGCGCCGCCGATGCCGACGCGGCGCATCCACTCGAGGTCCTTCGTGATCCCGTCCTTCGTGACGTTGCTCCGCGTCCAGTGCCACCAGGTGCGCGGCCGTGCGCTCGCCGGCGGATCGCGAAAGCCGAGCGCGAGCGAATCCGGCGCGGACTGCGCGCGCGCGGACGACACGGCGAGCGCGAGACCGAGCGCGAGACCGAGCGCGAGCGGCAGCGTGCTGCGGAGCGCGCAGGCGGCGCGCGTGGCGTGACGATGGACGTGTCGCGGCATGGCGTAGTACGAACGCGCGGGCGAGCGCGTGACGCCCCATCACTATCGTCGGGCCGCGCGCCTCGCCACACTGTACGTCGCGCGCCGCCGAAGCGTTCGGCGGCGCGCTCACCACCACCCGCCAAGCGTCCGTGCGAGTTCCGTTCGCCGAGCTGCACGCCACGATGCGCGACGTCCTGCTCTCCCTCGGCATGGACGCCGACCGCGCCGACCGCTGTGCGACGCTGTTCGCCGGCGCGAGCCGCGACGGGTTCCCGTCGCACGGACTCAACCGGTTCGGACGGTTCGTGGCGATGATCCGGAACGGGATGGTGGACGTGCACGCGCGGCCCGTTCGGGTCGCCGCGGCGGGGGCGCTGGAGCGGTGGGACGGCCGGCGCGGACCGGGCAACCTCAACGCGCATGCGTGCATGACGCGCGCGATCGAGCTCGCGAGCGCGCACGGCGTCGGCACGGTCGCGCTCGGGAACAGCAACCACTGGATGCGTGGCGGCGCGTACGGCTGGCAGGCGGCGGACGCGGGGATGATCGGCATCTGCTGGTCGAACACGCTCCCGAACGTGCCGGCGTGGGGCACGAGCGTGCCGCTCATCGGCAACAATCCGCTCGTCGTCGCCATCCCGCGCGCGGCGGGACACGTCGTGCTCGACATGGCGATGTCGCAGTTCTCGTACGGGGCGCTCGCCGTGCACCGCATGCGCGGACGCGAGCTGCCGGTGCCCGGCGGCTACGACGAGCGCGGCGAGCTCACGCGCGATCCCGCCGCGATCGAGCGCACGCAGCGCCTGCTCCCCGTGGGCTACTGGAAGGGCTCCGGCCTCGCCATCGTCCTCGACATGGTGGCGGCGGTGCTCGCCGGCGGCCGCGCGACACACGACTTCTCGCTCGTCCCCGAAGAAGAGTCCGGGCAGTCGCAGCTCTTCGTCGCGCTCGACCCCGCATCGCTCGGCGATGCCGACGAGGCCGACGAGATCGCCGGCCGGATCGTGGACGCACTGCACGAAGGCGCCGCGGCGAACGGTGAGTCGGCGCGCTATCCCGGCGAGCGCACGCTCGAGACGCGTCGCGAGAGCCTCGAATCCGGCGTCGACGTCGACGACACGGTATGGCGCGAGGTGCGCGCGCTCCGACCGTGACCGGCACACCGCATCGCATCATCACTCGAGATCCATGACCGGCGATCCGAACGGCCTCACGCGCCGCGACTTCATGCTCCGCGGCGCCGCGCTCGCCGGCGGAGCGCTCGCCACCGGGTCGCTCGGCGCCGCCGCGCCCGTGCTCGCCGCGGCGCCCGCGCCGCGCGCCGGCGACTCGGCGTCCGGCGTGCACGCGAGCGACGTCGCCGGCGCGCTCACACTCTGGTACGCGCGGCCCGCCGAACAGTGGGTGGAAGCACTGCCGCTCGGGAATGGGCGGCTCGGCGCGATGATGTTCGGCCGCGTCGAGCGCGAGCGGATCCAGCTCAACGAAGACACGCTCTGGTCCGGCGGTCCGCGCGACTGGAACAACCCGAAGGCACCCGAGGTGCTCGCCGAGGTGCGCCGGCTGATCGCCGAGGGGAAGTACGTGGAAGCCGACGCGGCCGCGCACGGCATGCAGGGTCCGTTCACGCAGTCGTACGAGCCGCTCGGCGATCTCACGATCACCTTCGAGCACGGCGACGTGGCGCGGCCGTACCGGCGCCAGCTCGATCTCGCGAGCGCCGTCGCCGAGGTGCGCTATCACGTCGGCGACACGAACTACGTGCGCGCGAGCTTCGTGTCGCACCCGGATCAGGTGCTCGTCGTGCGCCTCTCCGCGGATCGGCCAGGGCGCATCTCCTTCACGGCATCGCTCGACAGCCTCCTGCGCTCGACGACGCGTCGCGACGGCGACGTGTTGAAGCTCACCGGACGTGCACCGGCGAACGCGGACCCGAGCTATCACGACGTCTCGCCGACGCCGATCGCCTACGCCGACGACGCGGGGATGACCTTCGAGGCGCACCTCGGCGCGACGACCGTGGGTGGGCGGCTCTGGTGCGACGACAGCGGCCTCCACGTGCGCGGCGCCGACGAGGTGGTGCTTCGCCTCGCCGCGGCGACGAGCTTCGCCGGCTTCGACAAACAGCCCGCGCGCGAGGGGCGCGAGCCGGGCCCGATCGCGGCGGCACGGCTCCGCGCCGCGCTGCGAAAGCCGTACGCCGAGCTGCGGGCCGCGCACGAGGCCGACCATCGCGCGCTGTTCGAGCGCGTCTCGCTCGAGCTCGTGCCGCCGGTGCCGCTCGAGAAATCGCCGCAGGATCTGCCCACCGACCAGCGCATCGACGCGCTCGGCGCGAAGGACCTGCAGCTCGTCACGATGTTCTTCCAGTATGGCCGGTATCTCCTGATCGCGAGCTCGAGGGCCGGCACGCAGCCCGCGAACCTGCAGGGGATCTGGAACGATCAGACGCGGCCGCCGTGGAGCTCGAACTACACGATCAACATCAACGCCGAGATGAACTACTGGCCGGCGGAGAACACCAACCTCGCCGAGCTGCACGAGCCGTTCGTCGACTTCATCGAGCACGTCGCGGTGAACGGGCACGAGACGGCGCGCGTGAACTACCGCGCGCGCGGCTGGGTGGCCCATCACAACAGCGACATCTGGGCGCAGTCGGCCCCGGTGGGCGCGTATGGGTCGGGCGATCCCGTCTGGGCCAACTGGAGCGGTGGCTCGGCGTGGCTGTCACGGCACCTGTGGGAGCACTACGCGTACGGCGGCGACGTCGAGTATCTGCGGCGGCGCGCATACCCCGTGATGAAGGGCGCGGCGGAGTTCTACCTCGACTTCCTCGTGCCGGACGCGCAGGGCCATCTCGTGACGTCGCCGTCGGCGTCGCCCGAGCTGAAGTTCAAGGTGCCGGGCGGCGGGGTGGCCGCGCTGAGCGCCGGTGCGACGATGGACCGGGCGCTCGTGTGGGATCTCTTCACCAACGTGATCGAGGCGTCGACCGTGCTCGGCATCGACGCCGATTTCCGCGAGCGCGTCCGGCGCGCGCGTGCCAGGCTCATTCCCTATCAGATCGGAAAGCGGGGCAACCTCCAGGAATGGGCGCTCGACTTCGAGGAGCAGGACCCGCGACACCGCCACTTCTCGCACCTGTTCGGCGTGTATCCCGGGCGCGAGCTCACGCCGGAGGGGACCCCGGCACTGTTCGCGGCGGCCCGGCGCGCGATGGAGATCCGCGGCGACGAGGCAACGGGTTGGTCGATGGCCTGGAAGATCAACTTCTGGGCGCGAATGCGTGACGGCGACCACGCGCACCTGTTGCTCTCCAACCTGTTGCGGCCGGCGTGGAGCGGCGCCTCGCACTCCACGCGCGGCGGCGGCGTGTACGCGAACCTCCTCGACGCGCACCCGCCCTTCCAGATCGACGGCAACTTCGGCGCGACGGCCGGAATCGCCGAGATGCTCGTGCAGAGCCATGCAGGCGTGATCCACCTGCTGCCGGCGCTCCCGTCGGCGTGGCCGGAGGGCCGAGTGCGGGGGCTGCGGGCGCGCGGCGGCGTCGAGGTCGGCATCGAGTGGAAGGCGGGCGCGCTGACGCAGGCGACGCTCACTGCTCGGCGGCCGCGCACGGTTCGCGTCCGGGCAGGCGCGAACGTGACCGAGCACCGGTTGTCGCCGGGGCGTACCGAAGTGATCCGCGGACTCGTCGCGCGCTGAGATCGAAGCGACGACGGCTTCGGCGCGCGCGCCACCTGGCGGCGCGACGTCCGGTGGATAGGTTAGCCGAGCCTCGTGACGGGGCATCGGACTCTCGGGGTCCGTGGACCCGCCGAGCGGTACGCGCTGGCTCGATCGACGGCGATCGGGCAGCGAGAGACGGACAGTGACGGGCGAGGATCGTCCGTCGCCGCCGGCGATGGGTGGACGCGAGGTCTCGTCGCGGCCCCTGCACTCGTCCGGCAGCCGTACCCAGCACACTGACTCACCGCGTCAGCGACTGATTCGCCAGTGAGGTGCACTGGCGCGCAGGTCGCGGCTCGACGCGGCCCACGCGCACAAATTCTCACTTTCGCACGCGTGTTAGTGAACAAATTCTCTCAGTTGGACAAAAGCTCAGTGCGCTTCCATTCACCGCCTCCGCGAGACCCGACGCGGCCCGACATCGGCCTGGCCAGCCGCCGAACCATCCAGCGACGCAGTCGCCCGACTTCCCGCCCGCTGTGTTCCACCCTCAGCCACACGATGATGACAAGGCTCACCCTGCTCTACGCCGCCGCCGCGCTCACGCTCGGCGCCAGCACCGCGGCAGCCGTCCCTCGAGTCGATCGCGCCGCCTCCGCGCATGCCGTGGCCGCCACCGTGTCCGGCCACGTCACCGACGCCAACGGACGGCCCCTCGCCAACGCGCAGGTGTTCGTCGTCGGCACCCAGATCCGAGCCCTCTCGGCAGCCGACGGCCGCTACTCGCTGGCCGGCGTGCCCGACGGCGCCCAGACCATCCGCGCGATGCTCATCGGCTTCGCGCCGCAGTCGCGCACGCTCACCATCGCCGGCCAGGCGGTGACCGTCGACTTCGCCCTCGCCGCGCAGTCGGTGCAGCTCGCTCCCGTGGTGACCGTCGGCTACGGCACCCAGCGCCGCCGCGATCTCACGGGCGCGGTATCGTCGGTGGAGGTCGCCGACGTGCCCGTCAACGTCACCGCCAACCTCGGCCAGATGCTCGAGGGGCGCGTCGCCGGTGCCCAGGTGACGCAGAACAACGGCGCGCCCGGTGGCGGACTCTCGATCCGCGTGCGCGGCACCAACTCCATCGCGGCCAACAGCGAGCCGCTCTACGTCATCGACGGCATCCCGGCGATCACCGGCACCTCGTCGAACGATCCCTACCAGAATCCGCTCTCGTCGATCAGCCCGAACGACATCGAGAGCATCGAGGTGCTGAAGGACGCGTCGTCCACGGCCATCTACGGCGCGCGCGGCGCGGCCGGCGTGGTGCTCATCACGACCAAACGCGGGCAGCGCGGCCAGAATCGCGTCACGCTCGACGCCTCCTACGGCACACTCACCCCGGGCCACACGATCGACATGCTCAACGGCCGCCAGTTCGCCGAGCTGGCGAACGAAGGGCGCGCCAACATCGGCGGCGTTCCCTTCTACACCGACTCGGCCATCGCCGCGATCCCGAACGGCGGGCTCGGCACCGACTGGCAGGACCTCGTCCTCCAGGACGCCACCCAGCAGAACTACAACATCGGCACGAGCGGCGGCGACGACGTCACGCGCTACCTGCTCTCGGGCGGCTACTTCCAGCAGGGCGGCATCGTCATCAACTCCGGCTTCGACCGCTACTCGGGCCGAGTGAATCTCGAGCGCAACGTCAGCAAGCGATTCCTCGCCGGCACGAACCTCACCATCTCGCGGACGACCAACAGGATCCAGTCGAGCGACCAGTCGCTCGGCAACTCCACCGTGATGGGAGCGCTCTGGTTCAACCCCGCGTCGCCGGTCACGAACCCGGACGGCTCGTACGTCCTCAACTCGCCGGTGACCTGGCCGATCGAGAATCCGGTCGCCAACACCGTCGGGCTGAACCAGCAGCGCACGATCTTCAACACGATCGGCAACGTGTTCGCCGAGTACGACCTCATGGACGCGCTGAAGCTGCGCAGCTCGGTCGGTCTGACGGCATCGTTCGATCGGTTCCGGTTCTTCGCGCCGCGCACGATCCCGGGCGGCGCGTCCGCGCAGGGGAGCGCCCAGAACCAGTCGGGTGAGAACTACACCGTCGTCAACGAGAACACGATCGACTACCGCCGGCAGGTGCTCGGCAACGCGCTCGATCTGCTCGGCGGCTTCACCGTCCAGCGCTCGCGCGGCGAGTCGATCGACGCGCGCAACACGCGCTTCTCGAACGACCTCCTCGGCGTGTACGGCCTGCCGACCGGCACGCAGCCCGTCATCCAGAACTCGCCGTACAGCGAATCGGCGCTGCTCTCCTACCTGGGCCGCGTCAACTACAACGTCGCCGACAAGTATCTCGTCACCCTCACCGGCCGCGCCGACGGCTCGAGCCGGTTCGGCGAGAACAACAAGTGGGGCTTCTTCCCGTCGGCCGCCGTCGCGTGGCGGTTGATCGAGGAGCCGTTCATGAAGCACCAGAAGTTGTTCAGCGATCTCAAGATCCGGCTCAGCTACGGCGTGACGGGAAACCAGGAGATCGGCCTCTACAACTCGCTCGCCACGCTCTCGGGCAACAACTACGCGTTCGGCGGTACGACCGTCGTCGGCTACGCCACGAACTCGGCCGCGCCGAACCCCGATCTCAAGTGGGAGACGACGCGCCAGACGAACGTCGGCTTCGACATGGGCTGGCTGGACGATCGCATCACCGCGTCGGTCGACGCGTACCGCTCCACGACGCGCGACCTGCTGCTCAGCGTCGACCTGCCGGCGCAGTCCGGCTATCAGACGCAGCTCCGGAACGTCGGCTCGGTGCAGAACACCGGCCTCGAGCTGCAGCTCAACACGGTGAACTTCGCCACCGAGCGGTTCGGCTGGCGGAGCAGCCTCAGTGCGGCGAAGAACAAGAACAAGGTGCTCGACCTCGGCGTCGCCAAGCAGATCCCGTTCACCGGCGACAAGGGGATCAGCGGCCAGACCGGCGGTGCCGTGATGGTGATCAAGGTCGGCGAGCCGCTGGCGAGCTTCTACGGCCTGCGCACGAACGGGCTGTATCAGCAGGGCGATCCCTGCCCGCTCACCACGTTGCGTCCGACGCTCGACTGCGTGCCCGGCGAGTACAAGTACGTCGACACGAACGGCGACGGAAAGATCGACGCGAACGACCGCGTGATCCTCGGCAACGGCCAGCCCGACTGGTACGGCGGGCTCTCGAACGACTTCACCGCCGGCCCGGTCAACGTCAACGTCTTCCTTCAGGGCTCGTTCGGCAACGAGATCCTCAACGGGCCGGCGATCAACGACCGGAACGTGAGCAACCTCTCGAACCAGACGACGGACGCGCTGAACCGCTGGACCCCGACGAACACGAACACGAACGTGCCGCGCGCGAACGTGAACCGTCCGCGCGAGCTGTACGACGTGCACGTGGAGGACGGAAGCTTCATCCGGCTGCAGTCGCTCTCGATCGCCTACAGGCTTCCCGAGCGGCTCGTCCCGCGCGCCGACAACGCCCGTGTCGTGCTCACCGGCCAGAACCTGCACGTCTGGACCGACTATTCCGGGTTCGATCCGGAGGTGAACAGCTTCGGCGGCGACGCGCGGGCGCGCGGCATCGATCTCGGCGCCTATCCGCGCGCGCGCAGCTGGACCCTCGGTCTCAACCTGACCTTCTGACCCGGAGCGGGAGCGCGGCCGGCCGACGGCGCGCGCCCCGATCGTTCACCGAATGAGGAATCACTCCATCATGACGCGACATTCGCTCGTCCCCCGGGCCGGACTCCTGGCCCTGGCGCTCGTGCTGGTCGGCGCGGCCTCCGCGTGCACCGATCTGCTCACGGAGCGGCCGAAGGACCGCATCAGCACCGACGCGTTCTTCCAGACCGCCGCCGACGCGAAGGCGGCGCTCGCGGCGACCTATCGCCCGCTCTCCACCCAGTCGCTGTGGGGGATCAACCTGCAGTGGCCGCTCATGGCGGCGACCGACGAGTCACGCGTCGGCCCGGAGGAGGAGAACCCGAACATCGTCGCCCTCACCCAGCTCGCCTGGACGACGACGAACCCGTACATCGCCGGCTCGAACTCGGCCGGCGGCGCATGGGGCGGACTGTATCAGATGATCACGCGCGCCAACCTCGTGCTCGCCCGCGTCCCGGCCATCACGATGGACGAGACGCAGAAGGCCCAGATGCTCGGCGAGGCGAAGTTCCTCCGCGCGCTCGGCTACTTCTATCTGGTGCGGCTCTACGGCGACGTGCCGCTCGTCCTCACGCCCGAGGACCAGGCGGCGCTCGGACCGCGGGCGCCGCAGGCGGACGTCTTCGCGCAGATCGTGCAGGACGCGACCGAAGCCGAAGCGGTGCTGCCGCAGAGCTGGGGCTCGTCCGACAAGGGGCGCGCCACGCAGGGCGCAGCGGAGGCGCTGCTCGCCGAGCAGTATCTCTGGCGGGGCGACTGGGCCAACGCCGCGCTCTTCGCGAAGAAGATCATCGACAGCGGCGTGTACGACCTCGTGCCGAACTACATCGACGCGTTCCTTCCCGGCTCGCAGAACCGGAGCGAGGAGATCTTCGCCGCGCAGTCGTCGAGCGTCACGGGGGCGCCGGCGATCGACATCGCCGCGTGGGAGTATCCGCGCGCCATGAACCCCAACTCCAACGGCGGATGGGGAACGTGGCAGCCGCTGCAATCGTTCATCGATTCGTACCCCGCCGGCGATTACCGGAAGGAGGTCAGCTTCTTCACGAGTGGCATCGATCCGAGCGGCAACGTCGTGACGTTCCTTCCGCACGTGTACAAGTACCGTCCCACGGCGCGCCCGGGACAGCAGGACGTGAACTGGCCGATCTATCGGTATGCCGACGTCCTCCTCATGTACGCGGAGGCACTGAACGAGCAGGGGCAGACGCCCGCGGCGATCGGGTACGTGAACATGGTGCGCGCGCGGGCGCGGAACGGCACGGGCTCGGAGAATCGCGCCGAGCCGGCCGATCTGTCGGCGTCGCTGAGCCAGGCCGACGCGCGCGCGGCGATCTTCGACGAGCGGAAGTGGGAGCTCGCGTTCGAGGGGAAGCGCTGGTTCGACCTCGTGCGGCAGGGGTTCACCGTCTTCCAGACGGCCGAGGCGACCGACCCCACCGTGATCCCGGCGAACATCCAGCCGACCCGGATGGTCTGGCCGATTCCGCAGGCGCAGATCGACCTCAACCCGAACCTCACCCAGAACCCGGGCTACTGAGCTCCTGACGATGCGCGGCGCCCGGTGCGACACTGTTCGTCGCACCGGGCGTTCGGCCCGGCGGCATCACGACGACACGCACCCGATGACCACATCACGAATCGCTCGCCCATGGCGGCAGGCGCGTGCCGTCGCCACGCGAATCGCGATCGGCGGCGGCGCACTACTCTTCGCGGCCTGCGCGCCGCATGGCGTCCACCGGGGCCCCGCCGTGCGCGATCCGGACGCGAAGGAGTGGATCGACCTGTTCAACGGCCGGAATCTCGGCGGCTGGACGGCGAAGATCGCGAAGCACGACGTCGGCGAGAACTTCGCCAACACCTTCCGCGTCGTCGACGGAACGATCCAGGCGCGATACGACGGCTACGGCGGGAACTACGACGCGCAGTTCGGCCATCTCTACTACGACCGGCCCTTCTCGTACTACCTGCTTTCGGTGGAGTACCGCTTCGTCGGCGACCTGTATCCCGGCGCGCCGAGCTACACGCTGCGAAACAGCGGCGTGATGATCCACTCGCAGGACCCGCGCACCATGCCGCGCAACCAGAACTTCCCGATCTCGGTGGAAGATCAGTTGCTGGGCGGTCTGAGTGACGGGAAGCCGAGGCCGACGGGCAACATGTGCTCGCCGGGCACGATGATCGACTTCGCGGGGACGCCCGACACCCGCCACTGCATCAACTCGACGTCGGAGACCTACGACGGCGATCAATGGGTGCTCTCCGAGACGCTCGTGCTCGGCGATTCGATCGTGAAGCACATCATCGACCACGACACCGTGCTCGTGTACACGCATCCGCGGCAGGCGGCGGGGGTCGTGTTCGGCTACGATCCGGCGCAGCTCACCGAAGGGAAGCCGCTCTCCTCCGGCTACGTGGCGCTCCAGGCGGAGGGCCATCCGGTGGACTTCCGCAACGTGCGTCTCTTGAACCTCGAGGGGTGCATGGATCCCCGCGCGTCGAACTACAAGCGGTACTACGTGAAGTCCGACCCGTCGGCCTGCCGGCGCTGACGCGCGCGGCGGGCTCGTCGGTCCGAGCCGCACGACCATCCGGCTGACGTCGGTCGTATCGCTGGCGCCGGTCGTATCGCTGGCGCCCGCACGCGTGCGACGCATTGCGCCGCCGCGCGCGGGCGCCGAGTTTCTGCCGTCAGCCATCCGAGGAGAACCCGTGGGCGAGCACGACGAGGGGAGAGGGCCGAGCCGTCGCACCTTCCTGATCCAACTGGCGGCGATGGGGGCGAGCGGCGGCCTGCTGGCGTCGTGCGCGCGAGCGGTCGCGGGCGCCGGCGGAGCGACGAGCCGAGAGCTGATCGGGCTCCAGATGTACACCGTGCGCGACCTCCTCGCGAAGGACTTCGAGGGGACGGTCGAGCAGGTGGCCCGGATCGGCTACCGGAATCTCGAGTTCGCCGGCTACTACGACCGGACGCCCGAGGCGGTGCGCGCCCTCCTCGACAAGTTCCAGCTCGTCTCCACCAGCTCGCACATCGGCGGGCAGCTGATGCAGCAGGACGCCGCCGCGCAGATCCGCGCCGCGAAGACGATCGGGCAGCAGTACATCACGCTCCCCTCGTACAACTTCACCCGCGGCTCCCTCGAGAGCTGGAAGAGCGCGGCGAAGCGGTTCGACACGTGGGGAGCGATGTGCCGCGACGCCGGCCTCCGGTTCGCCTATCACAACCACAACTTCGAGTTCGCGCCGCTCGACGGGACCACCGGCTTCGACGTGCTCGCGCGCGAGACCGATCCCGCGCTCGTCGACTTCGAGCTCGACCTCTACTGGGCCACCTTCGCCGGCCAGGATCCGCTCGCGCTGTTCGCGAAGTATCCCGGCCGGTTCGCCATGTGGCACGTGAAGGACATGACCGTGTCCGGCACTTCCAAGGGGATGGCGCCGGTAGGGCAGGGCACGATCGACTTCAAGACGATCTTCGCGCACGCGCAGCAGTCGGGGCTCCGGCACTTCTTCGTCGAGCACGACAGCGCGGCGCAGTATCCCGGCGGCTCGCTCGCGAGCATCACCGCGAGCATCGACTACCTTCGGCGGCTCCTCGCCTAGGATCCGATCACGATGCGAGACTCACGAGATCACGAAGGAACCGTGCGCGCCGCGCGGCTCCCCCGATTCGCCTTCGCGGCGCTCGTCGCGGCGGCGCTCGCCGCGTGCGCGGGTGCGTCGGCGGGTCGCGGCGGCGGGCTCGCCGGCTCCGGCCAGTTCATCGCCAGCGGTCCGCGCGCGAGCATCGCCAGCGCCCCGAAGTCGGACTGGATCCAGCTCTTCAACGGACGCGACCTCTCCGACTGGGACATCAAGTTCGCCCACCATCCGCTCGGTGAGAACTTCAACGACACCTTCCGCGTCGAGAACGGGATGCTGGAGGTGCGCTACGACAAGTGGGACGGCTTCAAGGGCGAGTTCGGCCACATCTTCTATAAGAAGCCGTTCTCGTACTACCTGGTCGCGGCGGAGTACCGCTTCGTCGGAGGCCAGGTGAAGGGGGCGGGTCCGAACCTCTCGTGGGCGCTGCGCAACAACGGCATCATGATCGACGGCCAGACGGCGGAGAGCATGGGGCTCGATCAGGACTTCCCGATCTCGCTCGAGGTGCAGCTCCTCGGCGGACTCTCCGACGGGAAGGCCCGCTCGACGGCGAACCTCTGCACGCCCGGCACCAACGTGCATTTCGACGACTCGCTCGTCACCGAGCACTGCATCAACTCGACGTCGAAGACGTACGACGGCGACCAGTGGGTGCGCGTGGAGGCGCTCGCGCTCGGCGACTCGGTGATCAAGCACATCGCCAACGGCGACACCGTGCTCGTCTACCGGAAGCCCGAGATGGGGGGCGGCGCGGCGAACAACACCAAGCCGGGCGTGCTCGTACCAGGGAAGGGGATCACGGGCGGCACCATCTCGCTCCAGGCGGAGACGGCGGAGATCGACTTCCGGAAGGTCGAGGTGCTGAACCTGGAGGGGTGCATGGATCCCCGCTCGTCGACCTATCGTCCGTACTTCGTCAAGCACGACCCCGCCGCCTGCAAGTAGGCGCGGCACGCAGCGCACACCAACCAACCGGTCATGCGATCAATCGGCACGCGCCTCGGCGCCATGATGTTCCTCGAGTTCTTCATCTGGGGTGCGTGGTACACCACCATCGCCGTGTACATGAGCAACCACGGCATGGCGACGCTCAACTCCTGGCCGTTCAGGGTGAACCCGATCGCGGCGATCGCCGCGCCTTTCTTCGTCGGGCTCGTCGCGGACCGGTACTTCGCCACGCAGAAGGCGCTCGGTGTGCTGCACCTCATCGGCGGGTTCGTGCTGCTGGCGGTCCCGCGTACCGCGGCCAATCCGACGCTGTTCATCGTCCTGCTGTTGATCTACAACCTCTGCTACATGCCGACGCTCGGTCTCACGAGCTCGCTGGCATTCCATCACATCGAGGATCAGGAGCGCCAGTTCCCGCGCATCCGCGTGTGGGGGACGATCGGCTGGATCATCGCGGGGCTGGTCATCAGCTTCGTCCTGACCCGGATGCTCCCGATGGGGGTGACCGCGGAGCAGACCGCGTGGCCGCTGAATCTCGCGGCCGTCACGAGCCTCGTGCTCGGCGTGTACAGCTTCTCGCTGCCGCACACGCCGCCTTCGGCGGCGGGGCAGCCCGTGTCGTTCCGCAGCATTGCAGGCCTGGATGCCATGCGGCAGCTCGGGAGCAAGCCGTTCTGGGTGTTCATCATCAGCGCGCTGCTGATCTGCATCCCGCTCGCGGCGTACTACAACTACACCCAGCTCTTCCTCGAAGCGGCGCAGGTGAAGAACATCGCGGCGACGCAGACGCTGGGGCAGATGTCCGAGATGCTCTTCATGCTGGCGATGCCGCTCATGTTCCGGCGGCTCGGCGTGAAGTGGATGCTGGTGCTCGGCATGTCGGCGTGGGTGGTTCGCTACGCGCTGTTCGCGAGCGCGGCGCCGAACGCCGTCTTCTGGATGATCGCGCTCGGCATCCTGCTCCATGGCGTCTGCTACGACTTCTTCTTCGTGACCGGGCAGATCTACGTCGACAAGAAGTCCACGGCGGCGATTCGCGGCCAGGCGCAGGGCTTCTTCGTGCTCGTCACGTACGGCGTCGGCATGCTGATCGGCGCGTGGATCGCCGGCAACGTGTTCAACCGCTTCCTCGCTGCCGGCGGGCAGAACCTCACGCTCGCGCAGTGGAACCGGTTCTGGTGGCTTCCGGCCGCGTTCGCCGCGGCGGTGCTCCTGTTCTTCACGTTCGCCTTCCACGATCGGGTGGACGCGACCGAACCGGCGGACGCCGCCGCCAAGCGCGCGGCGTAGGGCCGCTTCGTCATTCCGAGCGGAGGGCCGCAGGCCCTGAGTCGAGGAATCGCGATCGTCCGGGTAGAGTGGCCCCTCGGTCGGGAGCCGCGCGATTCCTCGACTCGCTGCGCTCGCTCGGAATGACGGGTCGAGGCTGCGCTCGCTCGGAATGACGGAATCGTAAACCGCGACACCACAGCGCATTGCCGAGCCGCCGAGGTCGTTTCGTGCCTCGGCGGCGCACCATCGGGCGGGATCGGTGTATGCAGCTCGACGCTCGATTCCGCGCGGCTTTCCGCTCCACGTCGACCACCACCAGCAGATCACCGATGTCTCGATCAGTCGTCACGCGCCGGGGCTCGGCGCTCGCCGTCATCGCGCTCGTCGCCGCAGGGAGCATCGGCGCGCTGCGCACCCTTCCCGCCGCCGAGGCGCGCGCGCCGCACGGGCCGCCGATCCACGCGCAGGCCGCCGACGGCAAGCAGGTCTATTCGACCACCTGCGCCGCCTGCCATCAGGCCGCGGGCGAGGGGGTCGAGGGCACGTACCCGCCGCTCGCCGGCAGCGAATGGGTGAACGGCGACGACGCCAAGGTCGTGCGCATCGTCCTGAACGGCGTGAGCGGGCCGCTCGAGGTGGCGGGAGAGACGTATTCCGGGATGATGCCGGCGTGGGGTCCCGTCCTGAAGGACGACGACATCGCCGCCGTGCTCACCTACGTGCGCAGCTCGTGGGGGAACAAGGCGCAGCCGATCACCGCGGCCACCGTCGCCAAGATCCGCGCGGCCACCGCGTCCCGTTCCACGCCGTGGACGGCGGCGGAGCTGGCGAAGCTCAAGTAGGCTCGGGGACGACGGCTGTCGGTACTCGCGCGTCCGCGCATACCGGCGCCTCGAGTCATGCGAGCTTCACGTGGGAGAGGAGCCGATCCCGCCTCTTCCGCGTGATCGCCGCTCCCGGATCCGCGTTCCGTCGTCGATTTCGCGGTCCGTCGCTCCGAATCGATCGCTCTACCGCGCCGATCGCAGCAGCTGAATCCCCATCCAGAGATACACCAGCGCGAGTACGAACCCGAGCGACGGCTCGAGATCGAGCCAGTCGAACGGCTTGCCGACGAACACCACGAGCACCAGCGCCGACACGGCGAGCTGCGCGGCGCCGAGCGCGCGCCAGCCCGTCGTGCGCACGAGGGTGAGCCCGGTGACGGTGAGCCAGACCGCCACGAGCAGATCGGACAGCATCCGGAGCTGGAGCGCGATCCCGCCGGCGACCACGCTCTCCAGCCAGACCGTGGGGAGCAGCGCGGGGACGGTGTACGACGAGGCGTTGGCGAGCAGAGGGGCGGTGGCGATGACCTCCGCCGCGGCGATCATACCCACCACCGCGCCGGCGACTCCCGCCGCCGTCGCCATGCGCACGACAGCGCGCTCGGCGCCGGCGATCACCGCGAGCCCCGCCGGCGCGGGGAGCAGGCAGATGAAGTGGAGCGTGAAGATCCACCACAGCCCCACGTAGGCCACCGTGTTGGCGTGGATCCAGGGCAGCAGCGCCGCCGGCGAGTTGAACATCTCCGTGCTCAGCCCGCGCGCGAAGAGAAAGCCGAAGGTGTAGGCGATCGTCGCGAGGAAGACGATCCCCGCGAGCAGCGCCCCCCTCCCCCCGACACGCACCGCCTGCGCCGCGCGATCGATCGGCGCGGCGGCGGTACGCTCGGCGGGAGAGGCGTCACTCACGCGCGAACGCGGAGTCGAACGCCGCGTGCGGCGGTGCGAAGTCGACGCGCTTCACGAATGCGCACGCCTCGTGTGCGCCCGCCTCGCGATCCATCCCGATGTCCTCCCATTCGATCGAGAGCGGACCGTCGTAGTGCGCCGCGTTCAGGTGCCGGATGATCTCCTCGAACTGGATCTTGCCGCGGCCGATCGAGCGGAACTCCCAGTACCGGTCCGGATGCCCGAACGGGAGATGCCCCCCGAACACGCCGGACGGACGCGGGCGGTCCGACCACCACACGTCCTTCATGTGCACGTGGTAGATCCGATCGGGGAAGCGGTCGATGAACGCGAGATAGTCGGCGCCCTGATAGCCGAAGTGGCTCGGGTCGTAGTTGAACCCGAACGCCTCGCGCTTTCCCACCGCCTCGAGGGCGCGCTGCGCCGACGACACGTCGAACGCGATCTCCGTCGGGTGCACCTCGAGCGCGAACCGCACGCCGACCTCGTCGAACACGTCGAGGATCGGGTTCCACCGCTTGGCGAAGTCCGCGTAGCCGGCGTCCACCATCGCGTCGGGCACGGGCGGGAAGCTGTAGAGGAGCGGCCAGATCGACGAGCCGGTGAAGCCCGCCACGGTCTTCACGCCGAGCTTCGCCGCGGCGCGCGCGGTGTCCGCCATCTCCTTCGCCGCGCGCGAGCGCACGCCTTCCGGATCCCCGTTCCCCCACACGTGCGGCGGGATGATCGACTTGTGGCGCTCGTCGATCGCGTCGCACACCGCCTGGCCGACGAGATGGTTGCTGATCGCGAACACCTGCAACCCGTACCTGTCGAGGATGTCGCGGCGGCTCTTCACGTAGCCGTCCTCGGCGAGCGCGCGGCGCACGTCGAAGTGGTCGCCCCAGCAGGCGAGCTCGAGCCCGTCGAAGCCGAACTCCTTTGCTTTCTTCGCGACGGTCTCGAGGGGGAGGTCGGCCCACTGGCCGGTGAACAGGGTGACAGCTCTCGTCATGAGTCGCTCGCCCGCGTCGTCGGTGAGAGGGAGATGGCGTGGCGGATGCGCGCGGCACGCGCGCGGCTCACGCCAGGACGCGAAGGTTACCGATGGATCACGGAGCGCTCAAGCTACCGGCGGCCGAGCTCCTCGGCCGTCTGCTGATCGGTGATCAGCACGTCGACCATCTTCGACCGGAGCGCCGCCTGGATCGCGTCGACCTTCTCCGCGCCGCCGGCGATGGCGACGACGCGCGGCACCTTGTGGAGCTGCTCCGCGGTGATGCCGAGAATGCGCTCGTCGAGCGCGGAGCGCACCGGCGCGCCCTCGGCGTCGAAGAAGCGGAGCGCGATGTCGCCCACGGCACCTGCCCGCACGAGCGACTCCGCCGTCCCCGGGGGCAGCGCGTCGGTGTCGGCGAGGAGCGCGTTCGTGCGGATGCCGCCGATGCCGACGTACACCGTGTCCAGCCGGTCGAAGTAGCGCAGCGCGGCCTGGACGTGCGAGTCGCGGAGGAGCACGTCGCGCACTTCCGTCGTCGCGACGATCCCCGGGACGGGAAAGAGCACGGGCGCCGCGCCGAGGAGCTGCGCCAGCCGGCGGACGACCTCCGCCGCGTACGCCTCGGCGGCCGGTGGCCCGACGCCGCCGAGGGTCTGGACGACGTGCACTCCCTCGGTGGGAAGCGGGGCCATCGCCTGGACCATCGCGCTCAACGTCGTCCCCCAGGCGAGGCCGATCGTGTCGCCCGAGTGCACGGTGCGGGCGAAGTAGGCGGCCGAGGCGGCCCCGATCTGCCGGCGCAGCAGGTCGGGGCTCGTGCCCGGCTCGGCGGGCACGACGCGGACGACGCCGAGCCCGAACCGCTCCTCGAGCCGCGACTCCAGGTCGATGTGGAGCCCGCGCGGCGGGGAGATGGTGATCTGGACGATCCCCTGATCCTGGGCCTCGCGCAGCAGCCGCGACACTGCCGGCCGCGAGAGCCGGAGCCGGTCGGCGATCTCCTGCTGCGTCTGGTCGCGCAGGTAGTACAGCGTGCTGACCTTGCTGAGCAGGTAGAGATCGGGGGCGGAGCGCGGCCGAGGCATCGCGCCCAAGATGATGAGCGAACAGATGTGCGGCAACCGCGTCGCGTGTGTGCGCGCTTGACAGCGTGCGGGGGCGGGGTAGTTCTACCGACTTCCCGGTCCCGCCCTCGCGCCGCCTCACCCCGCCCAGATGATTCGCAAGGCATTCCGCATGGCGGTCAACCCGATGGAGTCGGCCGAGTACGAGCGCCGACACTCGCCGATCTGGCCGGAGCTGCGCGACGTGCTGCGCGCGCATGGCGTGCACGACTACTCGATCTTCCTCGACGAACGCGACGGGAGCCTGTTCGGCTACGTCGAGATCGAGGACGAGGCGCGCTGGGAGGCGATCGCCGCCACGCCGGTGTGCCGGAAGTGGTGGACGCACATGCGCGACATCATGCCGACCAACCCCGACGACAGCCCGCGCAGCACGCCCCTGCGCGAGGTGTTCCACCTCGAGTGAGGCAGCGTCGGCTCGCACCACCGGATGGCGTACGCGCGCTGAGCCTGCTCGCGACGCTCTCGCTCGCGTGCACCCACGCGATCCGATCTCCCGCGGCCGCCGCGGCCGCCGCGGCCGTACCCGCGACCGTGTCCACCGCGGCCCGATCGACGCCCGTCCCGGACCGCTCCGTGAGCGCGGACGTCCGCGCGGCGAACGTGCGCGACTTCGGCGCGAAGGGGGACGGCACGACGATCGACAGCGACGCGATCAACCGCGCCATCACGGCCGTCGCCACCTCCGGGGGCGGTGTCATCGTCGTTCCCGCGGGCACCTACGCGAGCTACTCGATCCACCTCCGGAGCCACGTCGAGCTCCGGCTCGAGCCGGGCGCCGTGCTCCTCGCCGCCGACACGGCGAACGGCCGCGGCTACGATCCCGCCGAGCCCGGGCCGGCCAACGCATATCAGGACTTCGGCCACAGCCACTGGCACAACAGCCTGATCTGGGGCGAGGACGTCGAGGACGTCGCCATCACCGGCACCGGCCGCATCGACGGGAAAGGGTTGAGCCGCGGGCTCGGTGCGCGCGCGGCCGATCGCGACACGCGGCCCGGCGAGGCGAACAAGGCGATCGCGCTCGAGAACGCGCGTCACGTGCTGCTCCGCGACGTCACGATCTTCCGCGGCGGGCACATGGCGGTTCTCGCCACCGGCGTGACCGATCTCACGATCGATCATCTCACGATCGACACGAACCGCGACGGCATCGACGTCGACGCATGCCGCACCGTGCGCATCTCGAACACCGCGGTCAATGCGCCGAACGACGACGCGATCGTGCTCAAGAGCTCGTACGCGCTCGGCGCGCCGCGCGCCACGGAGGACGTCACGATCACGAACAGCATCGTGAGCGGGTTCGACGTCGGCACGGTACTCGACGGCAGCTACGGCCGCACGAGCGTCGCCGCCCCCGACCGCGATGGACCGACGGGCCGCATCAAGCTCGGCACCGAGTCGAACGGCGCGTTCCGCAACATCACCATCTCGAACGTCGTGTTCGTGCGCTCGCGCGGGCTCGCGCTCGAGACGGTGGACGGCGCGACGCTCGAGGACGTGACCGTGTCGAACGTCACGATGCGCGAGGTGTCGAACGCGCCGATCTTCCTCCGGCTCGCGAGGCGGATGCGCGGCCCCGCGGGCACGCCCGTCGGTGCGCTGCGGCGCGTCTCCATCAGCCACGTGGTCGTCTCGGATGCCGACCCGCGCTATCCGTCGATCATCGCCGGCATTCCTGGCCATCCGGTGGAGGACGTGCGGCTGAGCGACATCCGGATCGTCTCGCGCGGCGGGCTCTCCCTCGCCGCGGCGGCCGAGCAGCCGGCGAACCTCGTCAACAGCTTCTTCCGTCCGGCCGGCGGCACCGGTGCGCGCGAGCCGTACGCCGTGCCCGAGCGCGAGACGATGTACCCGGAGCCGAGCCAGTTCGGCGTGCTGCCGGCGTACGGGCTCTACGTCCGCCACGCGGCCGGCATCACGCTCGACGGCGTGACGCTCGGCGTCTCGGCGCGCGACACGCGTCCCGCGATCGTGCTCGACGACGCGCGCGACGTCACGCTGCGCGGCGTGCGCACCGAGCCGGCGCCGCACGTCCCCGCCCTCGTGCTGCGCGACGTCGAGCAGGTGCGCCTGGCCGATTCGCCGCCGCTCCCCGACCGCACCGTCGCCCACACGGCGCGCGACAGCATCCTACCGCCGGCCATTCCCGCACTCGAGACTCGATGACCCGCTGCTCGCCCCTGTTCTCCGCGGCACTCCTGGCCGGCGCGATCGCCGGATGCGCGAGCGCGCCCGCGTCCTCGCCGGCGAGCAACGCGTCGGCTCCCGCTCGTGCCGCAGGCGCGGCGCGCCCGATCGTCGCGCGTGCCCGGCCGGGTTTCCCGCTCTGGGCGAACGGCGCGCCGGGCGCGCTCGGGTCCGCGCCGACCGACCGGCCGACGATGACGCCGTATCTCCCGCCCGAGGGGCACGCCAACGGCACCGCGGTCGTCGTCTTCCCCGGCGGCGGCTACACGCACCTCTCGATGGTGAAGGAAGGGAGCGACGTCGCCAACTGGCTCGCGAGCACGGGAGTCACCGCGTTCGTCGTACAGTACCGGCTCGGGCCGGCGTATCACCATCCGGCGATGCTCGACGACGCGCAGCGCGCGATTCGCACCGTGCGCGCGCGCGCTGCCGAGTGGGGCGTCGATCCGGCGCGCGTCGGGATCATCGGCTTCTCGGCGGGCGGGCACCTCGCGTCGACGGCGGGGACGCACTTCGACGCGGGGGCGGCGTCGAACGCGGATCCGATCGAGCGCGCGAGCTCGCGGCCGGACTTCATGATGCTGATCTACCCCGTGATCACGATGCGCGGCGACTCGACGACGCACGCCGGTTCCCGACTCGCCCTGCTCGGCGCGGATCCGTCGCCCGAGCTCGTGCGGCTGCTCTCCAACGAGACCCGGGTGACGGCGCAGACTCCGCCCGCGTTCCTCGTGCACACCTTCGACGATCGCACGGTACCCGTGCAGAACTCGCTGATGTTCTACGACGCGCTACAGCGCGCCGGCGTCGCCGCCGAGCTGCACGTGTTCGACCATGGGCCGCACGGCTTCGGCCTCGCGCCCGCCGACCCCGTGCTCTCGGCGTGGCCCGGGCTCGCGGAGGCGTGGATGCGCCGGCACGGCTGGATCGGAGCGTCGCCGTGAGCGGGCCGCCGGTGAGCGCGCCGACGCGCCGAGCATTTCTCGCGAGCACGGCCCGCGCGCTCGCGGCGCTCGCGCTGCTCACGCCGCGCGATGCGTGGGCCGCGCTCGGCGCAAGGCCGCGGCGAGGAGCGAAGGGCCCGCATCCGACGCCGCGCCCCGGCATCGACGCGTCCAGGGTGCTGAAGGCCGACCAGCTCACCGAGAACCCCAAGGCCGCGTCCGTGTTCGACATGGTGCGGAAGATCCCCCAGGTCGCCGACGGCATCCGCTGCCAGTGCGGCTGCGCGGACGATCCGGAGTTCTACTCGCTGCTCTCGTGCTACGAGGCCGACGGCATGGCGCAGCACTGTCACATCTGCCAGGGCGAAGCGCGGCTCGCGTTCACGATGCACGAGGCGGGACAGACGCTCGACGAGATTCGCGCCGCGATCGACGACCGGTTCACCCAGTGAGCGCTCCCATGAGACTCCGCTTCGTTCTCGCCGGCCTGCTCGCCGCCGCCGCGGTCCCCGCCATCGCCTGCGCGCAGATCCGGGCGAGCGAGCACGCGACCATGACGCAGCGCGTCAGCACGACGACGCTCTCGATGGAATACGACCGGCCCGTCGCGCGCGGCCGCACCCTGTTCGGGCCGGGAGCGGTGGTGAAGTGGGGCGAGGTCTGGACGCCGGGCGCGAACTGGGCGACGACGATCGACGTCGACCGTGACGTGACCGTCGAGGGGCAGACGCTCCCGAAGGGGAAGTACTCGCTCTGGCTCACGCCGCAGGCGCCGCCGGCGGCATGGACCCTCTCCTTCTCGCGGGTGGCGAAACGGTTCCACACGCGGCCGCCCGGCGCGGCCGACGAGCAGCTGCACGTGTCGGTGAAGCCCGAGCAGGGGATGCACATGGAGGCGCTGCTCTGGTACATGCCGGTCGTGCGTCCGGACGGCGTGACGCTGCGCATGCACTGGGGCACGACGATGATCCCGCTGCGGATCGGGGTCGAGCTGCCGAGGCTCGTGTCGCTCCCCGCCGACGAGCTCCCGATGTACGTGGGGACCTATCGCGTGCGCATCACCCCCGCCGGCCGTCCGGCGTTCGATGCGGACTTCACGGTCCACGAGGCCGACGGGGCGCTCCGCATCAGCTCCAGGCCGGCGGACGTGCTCGACGAGGATCTCCTCATGGTCCCGGTGGCCGACGGGCGGTTTCACGTTGCGTACGCCGAGGTCGGCTCGTTCAATGGGAGGCCGTACACCGAGCCCGGGATGATCTTCGCCTTCCGCGTGGCGGATGGCCGGGCGCGCAGCCTCGAGATGTACGGGTACGACGACACCGTCATCGGTCGAGGAGAGCTGGTGAAGTAGCCGCGCGGCTCACCGGCCGGCGGACCGACGTCGATACTCGAGAGCCATGACCAGCCGTTCCGCCGCCGCCGTTCCCGGTTTCCCGACCGCGCCGTATACCGGTGCGGCCGGCGCGGAGCGGAGCTACGAGCTTCTGGACGCGATCGACAATCCCGTCTACGTGTGGCGCCGCCACGCGGACGGTCGGGTATGGCTCGTCTTCGCCAACGCGGCGGGCCGCCGCGAGACGCAGGGCGAGGTGCTCGCGCTGATCGGCGGCGAGCTGCACGAGCTGTTCGACCGGCACGACCCCGACGTCGCGCGGTACGTCCTCGCGACGCTCGACGACGGCATGCCGCGGCGCATCGAGCACCAGTACCGGCTGCGCAGCACGGGCGAGCCGCGCTGGTTCCGAACGTCGTACATGCGCTCGGCCGCGGGCGAGGTCCTGATCGAGAACGAGGACCTCACCGAGCAGCGACTGGCCCGGGCCGAGCTCGAGGCGAGCGAGGCACGCTTCCGCGGACTGTTCGAGCAGAGTCTCGCGCCGACGGTGCTCACGCATCTCGACGGCGCCATCATCAGGGTGAACGCGGCGTTCTGCGCGATGCTCGGGCTCACCGAGGCCCAGCTCGTCGAGACGACCTTTCGCGGGATCACGCATCCGGACGACCGCGCGGCCAGCGACGAGCGCCGCGACGCGCTCGTGCGAGGAGAGCTCGTCGGGCACCGCATCGAGAAGCGGTTCATCCACGCGGACGGGCACGTGGTACACGCCGATCTGAGCGCGCGGATGGTGCGGGACGCGGCGGGCAAGCCGCTCTATCTGCTCGGCCAGATGCTCGACGTCACGGCGCGCAAGGACGTCGAAACGGCACAGCGGCGCGAGCGCGCCCGGCTCGCCGAGCTGCTCGAGCGCGCGCCCTCGATCATCTGCACGCTGCGCGCGCCCGATCACGTGTACGAGATGGCGAACGAGCAGTGTCGCCGGCTGATCGGGCGCGAGGACGTCATCGGCCGATCGGTGCGGGAGCTGATCCCGGAGATCGCCGCGCAGGGGCTGCTCGCGATCCTCGACGACGTGCTCGCGACCGGCCAGCCGTTCGTCGCGAGCGCCTTGCCGGTCTCGATCGCGGCGGCGCCGCACGGCGAGATCGCCGAGCGCTACCTCAACGTCGTCGTGCAGCCGATGGAGAACCTCGACGGCACGCGGTCGGGCACCTTCGTGTACTGCGTCGACGTGACGGGGCTCGTGACGGCCGAACGCGAGCGGCGGCAGCTCGAGGCGCAGCTCCGCGAATCGCAGAAGATGGAAGCGGTCGGCCGCCTCGCCGGCGGCGTCGCGCACGACTTCAACAACCTGCTCTGCGCCATCCTCGGCTACGCCGATCTCGCGCTCATGGACGCGCACGACACGAGCGGCGTCCGGGCGGAGATCGAGGAGATCCGGAAGGCGGCACAGCGCGCGGCCCAGCTCACGCGGCAGCTCCTCGCCTTCGGGCGGCGCCAGATCCGCCGGCCCACCTTCGTGGAGGTGGACGCCGTCGTGCGGGAGACCGAGGGGCTGCTGTCGCAGCTGCTCGGCGAGCCGATCCAGCTCACCGTGCAGCAGGGCGCGGCGGGCGCCGTCGTGCACATGGACCCGAGCGAGCTCGATCAGATCCTCGTGAACCTCGCCGTCAACGCGCGCGACGCCATGTTGCAGGGCGGGAGCGTGAGCATCGAGACGTCGCGCGCGGTGGCTGCCGCGCGCGCCGGCGAGCCGCGCGCGGAGTGCGTGCTGCTCACCGTGTCGGACACCGGCTGCGGCATCGACGACGCCACGCTGCCGCACATCTTCGAGCCCTTCTTCACGACCAAGGGGGAAGCGGGCACCGGGCTCGGGCTGTCGACCGTGTACGGCATCGTCGAGGGGGCAGGGGGCCGGATCGAGGTCGACACGACGCTGGGTGCCGGCACGCGGTTCCGGGTCTATCTCCCGCTCGCGACCGACGCGATGCCGGAGCCGGCCGCCGCCGCGACGGAACCTGCGCCGCCGGCGGTGCCGGCGACCGTGTTGCTCGCCGAGGACGAGAGCGGCGTGCGCATGCTGGCGAAACGGATTCTCGAGCGTGCGGGCTTCCGTGTGCTCGTGGCGCGCCACGGTGCCGACGCGCTCCTGCTCTGGCGGGAGCATGCGTCGGAGATCGACGTCGTCGTGACCGATCTCGTGATGCCGGAGCTGGGGGGACGCGAGCTGGCGACCGAGCTGCTCGCCTCGCGCCCCGACCTCCCCGTCCTCTTCATGTCCGGGTACTCGGACGACGAGATGACGCGGCGCGGGATCGCGGACCCGCGCGTGGCGTTTCTCGCGAAGCCGTTCTCGACGGAATCGCTCGTGACGGCGGTGCGGGAGGCGGTGCAGCGGCGGGGGTGAGTCGGCATCGGCGGGCGGGTCGGAGGTCTTCGGTGGAGATCGAGCGGTCGCGGCGCATCGAACGGACGACGGGTTGGTTGGTGCGGGTGATCGCGTTCGGCGCGGTCGCCGGATTGCCATCGGCCTGCACCTACGCTCCGCCGGTCTCCATGGTCCGCGTCGCCAATCACGTCGTGCGGCGCGGCACCGATTCGATCGCCCTGGCAGTGTTCGCCACCGTCAGGGAGCCGACCGGTCTGGCGCGCTTTCCGGACGGCGGGGCGGCGCTGTCGGATCGGGAGCACGCGATGTTCTACCTGTGCGTGCCCCACGCCGCCGTGCCGGCGCGGCTCCTGCGCCGGATCGCGATCGTTCGACGTCCCGACTCGCTGCGCTCGGGCTTCACGCCGTGGGTCTCCGACTGGGACGGCCCCGAGCGATTCGTCGCCAGCCTGCGCGGCTACACGACCACGGAATCACGGCCGGAGGCACATCGGATGGTCTGGATGATGGTGCACCTGGATGGCACACTCTCGCCGCTCTCCGATGGGCGCCCCATGAGTGAACCGGCGACGAGCCTCCCGCGGTCCTGCGAGGACGCGGCGATCGCCGATGGTGCCGCATGGCTTGCGGAGCGCGCGGCGCTCGAACACTGATCTCACGAGCTTCATTCGATGGAGCACGCCCGCGGCTCCCGATCTTCTCTCTCACCGAGCACCGACCATGGCCTCGACGAAGAAGCGCACCAGGAAGCGCACCACGAAGACCCGCGCGCCGCGAAAGACGCACTCCGTGCGCGCGTCGTTGAGCATCCCCGAGCTCACCCGCGCAGGCAGCTCGCTCAACCTCCAGCTCTATGCGCGCGGCGAGAAGATCGGCGAGATGGAGATGGGGCAGGGATCGCTCTTCTGGTACGGGCGCAACCGGCACACGCGCAAGCGCATTCAGTGGTCGAACTTCGCCGAGATGATGGACGAGCTGGCGTATGGACGGTAGCGCGATGCGCGCGGCGCTCGTCGGACCGCCCGACGAGGAGATCGTCGCGCTCGAGTCGGCGATCCGCGCCGCGCAGCTCGACGCCGACGTCGCCGCGCTCGATCGGTTGATCGCCGAAGAGTTGCTGTTCACCGGCCCCGACGGGCGGCTCGGCACGAAGCAGCAGGATCTCGAGGCGCACGGCTCCGGCGCGATCCGCCTTCGAAGGCACGAGCCGCAGGAGCTCCGCATCCGCCGCGTCGGCGCCGACGTCGCCGTGGTCGCGCTGTGCGCTCGGCTCGCCGTGGAAGTCGGCGGAGCGGTCGTCGAGGGGATCTACCGCTACACGCGCGTGTGGGCGCGCGAGGGCGACGGGAGATGGCGCGTCGCGGGCGGCCACGTGAGCGAGGTGTCCGCGCCCTGAGCCCGCGCGCCGCACGCGCGAGTCGTTCAATCGCGGCGCGCGGCCACGGGCAGATACACGTGCACGGACGTTCCGGCGCCGGGCGTGCTGTCGATCCAGATGTAGCCCTGGGACTGCTTCACGATCCCGTACACCGTCGCGAGGCCGAGCCCCGTGCCGGTGCCCGCGGGCTTCGTCGTGAAGAAGGGCTCGAACGCGTGGGCGAGCGTCTCGGGAGGCATCCCTTCCCCACGGTCGGTCACGGTCCAGCGCACGTAGTCGCCCGGCACCGCGGCGATCCCGGTCACGTGCTCGCGAAAGGTCTCGTGCGTGACGGCGGCGGGCGCCGTCTCGATCGAGATGACGCCGCCGTCGGGCATCGCGTCGCGCGCGTTCACGAGGAGGTTCATCAGGATCTGCTCGACCTGGCCGCGATCGGCGAGCACGGGGCGCACGTCGCCGAGCCGCCAGTCGAGCGCGATCGACGGGCCGAGGAGGCGCGAGATCATCCCGCCGGCGGTCCGCAGCGTGTCGTTGAGATCGACGTCGCGGATGTCGAGCGCCTGCGTGCGGCTGAACGCGAGGAGCTGGCGCGTGAGCGCGGCCGCGCGGTCGCACGCGGCGACGATCGAGCCGAGATCCTCGTGGCTCGGCTCCGTCGGCGCGAGGTCGTCGATCACGAGCTCGGCGTTCGCGCGGATCACCGTGAGCAGGTTGTTGAAGTCGTGCGCGATCCCGCCGGCGAGCTGCCCGACGGCGTCCATCTTCTGCGACTGGCGGAGCCGCGCCTGAAGCAGCCGGTCCTCGGTGACGTCGCGCGCGATGGCGAGCACGCATCGCTCGCCGTCGGCGTCGAGCGTCTCCGCCGACACGAGCAGATGGCGCCACTCGGGGCTGCCCACCCGGCGATACTCGAGCGCGAGGTCGCGCGCGCGGCCCTCGCGCTGGAGCCGCGCGACGAGCTCGCGCCGCCCCTCGCTCCTCACGATCACGGGCAGCGCGTCGAGCGCGCGGCCGGCGATCGCCTCGAGCTCCGCGCCGGCGAGCGCGCACCACGCGGGATTCGCGTCGAGGATCGCGAAATCGCGGAGCCGCACGATCACGATCCCGTCCGGGCTCGCGCGGAACGCGGTCGCGAACTTCTCGTCGGGCCGTTCGACGACCGTGCCCGCGGTCGCGACGCTCTGCGCCACCTCGACGCCGCCGATCGTCACCGGCACCGTCATGACGTCGACGTCGAACAGCGTGCCGTCGAGCCGGCGCAGCCGGGCGTGCCGGAGCGGCGCCGTCACGCGCGATTCGCGCGCCGCGCCGAGGCGTGAGCGCACGAGCGCGTGCTCGTCGGCCGGCGAGAAGGTCTCGAGCTCTCGGCCGAGCCACTGGTCGCGCGAGGTGGCGCCGATGCCCCGCTCGCCCGCCCGGTTGAGGTAGAGCACGCGGCCCTGCCGGTGGAGCGCGACGATCACGGGAAGCTCTCCGAACACCGCGTCGTAGGAGGCGACGCTGTCGGCCGGCAGCTGTTCGACCTGCGTGGGATCGTCGTCGGCCATGTCCGTCGCGCTCGAGAGTGCGGCGCGAAGCTGGGGGTGGCGGGGGTGCACCGCAAGCGGTGCGCCCGCCGAGGCCGCCGGCGACGCGCGCCGGAACGAATCGCGCCGCCGTTCGTCCCATGGAATGAGGCCGGCCGCGCCGGCCGACCCAGTCCCCGCCGTGACGACAGCGTCCTCCACGCGCCCCTCCCTCGCACGCCGCGCCGCGCTCCTCGCCTGCTGCGCGCCGCTGCTCGCGTTCGATGCCGCCGGCAACGCGCCGGCCACACCGGTGTTGCGCGCGTCGCCGCCCCGCGCGGAGCGCGTGCTCGCGAAGCACGGCGAGCTGCCGACCGGATCGTACGTCGCCGTGCTGGCGAACGGGCAGAAGCTCCCGTGGACGACCCAGGTGCCCGCGGTGAAGGGGCTCGTGCACTGGGCGCGCCTCGACCTCGCCGTGCTGCGCCTCTCCCCGAACGGCCGGTTCACGCTGAGCTACCGCTACGCGCAGGAAGTGGTGGACATGCGCCTCCCGCTCACGAATCCGCCCGCGCGCGACGAGCTCTCCGTCGGCCGATACTCCGGGAATGGCAGGACGCTGACGTTCGTTCCGGCGCCCACGGCGGGCCGCACGCCGCGCCCCGTCACGGCGCAGGTGATCGGCGAGGACATCTTCCTCGACAAGACCGTGTACGTGGGCGAGCGCCCCTTCCGCGTGCGCCTCCTCTTCCGGCGCGACCCTTCCCTCTGGTGACCGGTCCGGTGTCTCCTTCCGCATCCTCCTCGTCGCTGACGACGCGCCTCGCGCTCGGCGCGGGCGTCGCCATCGCGGTGCTGCCGCGGCTCCTCGTCGGCGCCGATCCCTCGGACCTGCGCTGGACGGCCATCGGGCTCGTCGCCGCGGGATCGATCCTCGTGCTCGCGCGCTTCGCCGTCGGCGACCGGCCGAACGACGCCACCGCGGCGATGGTCGACGCCGCGGCGCTCGGCGCGCTCGCCGTCGGCTTTCCGACCGCGGCGATCGTCGCGCTGTTCGTCGCGTTCGTCGCCGTGCACGCGCGGCGCGCCGCGCCGGTGATCGCGCTGGTCGCGGGGCTCGTGGCGTACGGCGTCTCGCTCGTCGTGCGTGCGTCGATGGGCCGTCTCCCCGCCGGTGCGGCCGCCGACGCGATCGGCGCGCTCGTGCTGCTCGCCGTGGCCGGCGCCGCGCTCCTCGCCGCCGCGAACGCCGCCGCCGGCGAGACCGCCGCGCGCACCCAGGCGGCGAGCGCCGATCATCCGCCGACGCTCGACGACGAGGCGGCCGAAGCGACCGCGGTGGCGCAGACGCTCACCGGCTCGGTGGGCGAGATGGAGGAGATGGGACGCGCATTCTCGACCACGCTCGAGGAGCTGACGCTCGAGCTCGAGCGCCAGCGGAGCTTCACGCTCGACGGCACGCGCCAGGTGCGCGACGCGCGCGACGCGGCGGAGCGGCTGCGCGAGCGGGCGCACGCGATGGAGGAAGCGATCGGACAGCTGACCACCGCGGCGGCCTCGAGCCGCGACGCGATCGGCCGCGCGTCCCACACGCTCGTGAGCATGGGCGACCGGGTGCGCGCGAGCGCGGACCGCGTGCGCACGCTCGACGAGGTGTCGGACCGGATCGGGGGATTCGTCGACCGGATCACGCGGCTCGCCAGGCAGACGAACCTGCTCGCGCTCAACGCGGCGATCGAGGCGGCGCGCGCCGGCGAGCAGGGGAAGGGCTTCGCCGTCGTGGCGGAGGAAGTGCGCAAGCTCGCGAACGAGAGCGAGCGCGCGGCGCGCGAGATCCAGAGCACCGTCGGCGACGTGCGCGCCCACATGGGCGAGGTGACGCAGCTCCTCCTCACGAACGAGCAGGAGGTCGGCGACGTCGGCGCCGTCGCACTCCAGGCGACCGACGCCCTCGGCGCGATCTCGACGAGCATCGAGCGGGTGACGGCGATCGTCGCCGAGACGACGGAAGTCTCGCGCACGCAATCGGCGCGCATCGGCACGCTGTCCGAAGCGATCGCCGGCCTCGACGCCGGCGTGCAGCGCGCCTCCGGCCGTGCCGAGCAGACGGCCGAGCTTCTCCGGGCGCGATCCGGGCAGGCGAGCGGGCTGCGCGAGGCGGCGCGTCGGATCACGCTCGTGGCGTCTCGATTGGCGCGGGCGTAGCGAGCTCCCGCACGAGCTTCCACGCGGAGGCGCGAGGAATGCGCGGAGGCGCGGGACCGCCACGGCAACGGCAGCAGCAACGGCTTTCCCTGCAAGCATCTCTCGCCAGCACACGGATCTCGACCTTGCGACCTCCAGGATCCTCGGGGCCCTGGAGGGAGAGGAGTAGTGGCCGGCGCAGTGATTCCGATGGGAAAAGCTCGGCCTCCCTCGTGTTGCTCACTCGCCGAGCAGTTCCCCGCGCCTCCGCGCGTCCTCCGCGCCTCCGCGTGGAATCACCGGCGGTAGAAGCGCACTCCGCGACTTCACGCCTCCGCGTGGAACGCGTTGCGGTAGCGGCCTGCACGCTGATTCCTCGACTCGCTTCGCTCGCTCGGAATGACAACGAGAGAGCTTCGCTCGCTCGCAATGACAACGAGAGAGCTTCGCTCGCTCGGAATGACAACGAGAGAGCTTCGCTCGCTCGGAATGACGAGGAGGGAGCTTCGCTCGCTCGGAATGACGAGGAGGGAGCTTCGCTCGCTCGGAATGACGGGGGAGCTCCGCCGATCTTCTCCGCGGAGTGCTAGCTTTCGGTCCCCAACGACCGATCGCCCATGCGCCTGCTCGCCGCCCTCTCGTGTCTCTCGCTCGCCGCGTGCGCAATGCATGCGCGCCCATCGACGACCGCTCGCGCAATCGATGATGGCACCGAGTGGACCGCCTACGGCCGCGACGTGCTCGGCGGGCGCCACTCGGCGCTGACGCAGATCGACACGAGCAACGTCGTAGGGCTCGAGCCCGTGTGGACGTACCACACCGGCGAGCTCCCGCCCGCGGTGCAGACGAGGAACCGGCGATCGCTCGAAGCGACGCCGATCGTCGTCGACGGGACGATGTACCTCATCACGCCGATCGGCCGGATCGTCGCGCTCGATCCCGAGACGGGGCGCGAGCGGTGGGTGTACGATGCGCGGCTCGACCGCACGATCGGCTTCGGCGACCACACGAGCCGGGGCGTCTCCACCTGGCTCGACTCGACGCGCGCGGCCGGCGCGCCGTGCCGGCGGCGCATCGTCGCCGCCACGGTCGACGCGCGGCTTCTCTCGATCGACGCGGCGACCGGAGCGCTCTGCCCCGATTTCGGTGACCACGGCGTCGTCGACCTTCGCGTCGGGCTGCGCACGCCGCCGTTCGAACGGGCGGAGTACGAGGAGACCTCGCCCCCGCTCGTCGTGCACGACCTCGTCGTCGTCGGCTCCGGCATCGCCGACAACCAGCAGGCCGAGGCGGCGAGCGGCGAGGTGCGCGCGTTCGACGCGCGCACCGGCGCGCTGCGGTGGACGTGGCACCCCGTGCCGCAGGATCCGGGCGATCCGGCGTACGCCACGTGGCGCGGTCCGCGCGCGCACCGCACCGGCGCGGCGAACGCGTGGTCGGTGCTCGCCGCCGATCCGGCGCGCGACCTCGTGTTCGTTCCCACCGGCAGCCCGAGCCCCGACTATTACGGCGGCGAGCGGCTCGGCGACAACCGCTACGCCAACTCCATCACCGCGCTGCGCGCGTCCACCGGAAAAGTGGTATGGTCGTTCCAGACCGTGCACCACGACGTGTGGGACTACGACAACGCGTCGCCTCCCGCGCTCGTGACGGTGGAGTACGGCGGACGTGCGCGCGACGCCGTGCTCCAGGCGACCAAGACCGGCCAGCTCTTCGTGCTCGACCGCGAGACGGGCGCGCCGATCGTTCCCGTCACCGAGATGCCGGTGCCGAAGAGCACGATCGCCGGCGAGGAGACGTCGCCGACGCAGCCGCAGAGCGCCATCGGCCCGCTCTCGCCGCAGCGGCTCGATCCGGACAGCGTGTGGGGCCCGACCGAGGCGGACCGCGCCGCGTGCCGCGCCGCGATCGCGCCGCTCCGCAACGAAGGGCCGTTCACGCCGCCGAGCCTCGAGGGATCGCTCGTGCTGCCGTCGAACGTCGGCGGCGCGCACTGGGGCGGCGTCGCGTTCGATCCCTCGGCGCAGATCGCCGTCGTGCCGGTGAACACCGTCGCCGCGGTCGTGAAGCTGATCCCGCGCGCCGCGTTCGACTCGGTGCGGCGCGGCGGCGCGGGGAACCGCATCGGCGCCGAGTTCGCACCGCAGCGCGGCACGCCGTACGCCATGTACCGCGAGCTGCTGCTGTTGCCGACCCTCGTGCCGTGCACCCCGCCCCCCTTCGGCGCCCTCGTCGGCGTGGACCTCCGCCGCGGCGCGATCGCCTGGCGCGTCCCGCTCGGCGCGATGTCGTCCACCCCGATGGGCGCGCCCAACCTCGGCGGCGCGATCACGACGGCGGGCGGGCTCACCTTCGTCGCCGCGACCGTGGACCGGCAGTTCCGCGCGTTCGACACGCGCACCGGCCGCGAGCTGTGGCACGCGACGCTCCCCGCGTCGGGGAAGGCGACGCCGATGACCTTCCGCACGGCGTCGGGGCGTCAGCTCGTCGTGATCAGCGCGGGGGGCGACGGCGGCGGGCCGTTCGGCGCGGGAGACGCGATCGTCGCGTACGGGTTGCCGGAGCGAGCGCGCTGAGAATGCGCCGCGGGTAGATCCGCGCCGCGGTCATGGCTCGCCCAGCGCCTCCAGATCGGCCAGGTCCTTCTTTCTGCCGGTCGCGCGCTTGTTCGTGCGAAGCTCGGCGGCTCCGAGAAAGCCCGCCGGTACACCGCCGAACTCTCCCTCGACGCGCCCGCTCCACGCCTCGGCCCACGCGACGCCAGAGATTCCCGTGAGCAGGTCGACACGCGCCGGCGGCACGCCGAGCTGGACGACCACGTCCGTCTTCTGAAAGTCAGTGGCGTCGAGGCCGACGTCGCCGAAGCCGAACGCCGTGAGCGCCAGCATCACCCGATCGGCGTTGTCCGGTGACGGATCGATCAGGAGATCGAGGTCGCCGGTCATCCGCGGCACGCCGTGAAAGGCGAGCGCGTACGCGCCGACGACGAGATACCTAACGCGATTCGCGTTGAAGCACTCGAGCAACTCGCAGAAGTCGCGTGGAGGCTCCATAGACCTGGCGGCGAAGTCGTTCGACGGCCTCGAGTCGTTCCGCCGGAGGGCGGCTGCGCCAGAACTCGGCGTCTTCGCTCGCGGCCGCCGGGTCGTGCAGCGGGCGAATTCTGACCCGTCGTTGCAGCATGGAAGGCTCGCTGTGTACGTCGATGAAAGATAACACCGACTCGGGAGTCCGGCCCGTCCCCTCATCCCAGTCGATCGAGCGCGCGTCCCCGCTTCGCCAGCCACTCCGCGTACATCTGGCTGACGTGTGCGATCTGTCGCGTCGTCCTCCCCCGCTCGGCGTCCACTCGGCAGACGAACAGCACGTGCGACCCGACGCGGTGCACCGCGCGCACGGTGAGCTCGCGCGTGAATCCCTGCGCGAGCACCGGCAGCCCGTGCAGCGCCGATGCGCGCACGTCGAACGGGAGCGTGCTCGTGTCGACGGTCGGCTTCCGGTGGTGCACGCCGAGCGCGTAGACCTCGGTGAGATGCTCGGCGGGGGCGGCGCTCATCGCGATGACGCGCGAGCGCTCCATCAGCTCGATCGCCGGGCTGGTGGCGCGGAGCGCGAGGGTAAAGTCGTCGGGGGAGACGCGGCCGACGAGATCCATCGGAAAGAGGTTCGTGCGACCCTCGAAGGCGGCGCCGACGAGGAAGACCCGGCGCGGCCACGTGTAGTACACGTTCAGGCAGCGCAGATCGGCCGCGCTCATGCAGAGGCCGTCGCCCCGCGCGGGCGCACGCACGGCGTGTCGCCACGCGAGCGCGTAGCGCCACCGCCGCACGTGCGCCGGCGCGGTCGCGTTCCGGCACGCGACGGTGCGGAAGAGCGAGAGCGTGCCCGCGGCGAGCGGCACCTCGCCCACCGGGTCGAGCGTGATCTCGCCGAGCCGCGCGCCGGACGCCGCGTCGCGCACGGCGAGCGTGCATCGCGCCGTCGGCGCGTCGCGACGTGCGTCGTCGAGCCGCACGCCGAGGACGAGCGGGCGCATCGAGACGGGCACGTGCGCGGCGCTGACGTCGAGCGGGGCGTGGCCGGCGCGCTCGAGCTCGAGGCGCACCGGCGGCGCATCGTCCGCGCCGACGGCGATCGGCAGATGGCGGAGCCCCTTGCCGTGCCAGAGCGCCGAGGCGAGCCGCTTCACGCGCGCCGTCGCAGCACGACGACGTGGAACTCGCGGCTGGTGAGCTCGCGCCACGGCGTCGGGTCGGTCGTCCAGCCTCCGTCTCCGTCGAGCCGCCCGCGCTCGACCAGCTCGAACGCCGGCCACGCCATGCGCCGCACGCTCCAGGTGAAGTGCCGGTGCGTCGTCACCGCACCCGTCGCCGTGACGCGTCCCGTCGCCAGCGAGAGGGCGAGCACGCGCCACCATCCCGGACGGCGCAGGTCGGCGCGGTGGAGCGGGTTGAGGAGGCACGCGACGAGCGCGCCGCCGGGCCGGAGCGCCGCGCCGAGGGTCGCGAGGAGCGGGCCGAGATCGCGGACGTGATTCAGCACGGCGAAGTTCGCCGCCACGACGTCCACCGGCGCGACGGCGCCCAGCGCACGCTCGAACTGGTCGACGTCGCCGAGCACCGGGACGATCGTGCAGCGCGCGATCTCGGCGGCGCAGCGCCGCTCGAGCGCCGCCATCATGCCGGCCGAGGGATCGTACGCGACGACGCGGTGACCGCGCTCGGCGTACCACGCCGCGTCCGTGCCCGTACCCGCGCCGAAGTCGAGGATCGTGCCCGCCTGGCCGGCGAGGAGCGCGACGCGGGCGCGGAACGCGTCGCGGAGCGCGCGATTGACCGGCGTCCCGTCGACGTCGGCGTCGTAGCTCGCCGCCGCGCGGTCGTAGAATGCGGAAGTGCGGAGCGCCTCCGCCCGGTCGTTCGCGTCGATCACCCGCCGCTCACCTCGTCAGTTCGCCATGCGCCGAGCCGCCCGTTCCGAGCGTTGACGGCGCCGGGCGGCGTTCTATTCTTGGCGCGGGGTTCGGGGCGGCGAAAGGTCGACCGTTTGCGTCAGCCGCCGAGGAAGGCGATGAGCTGCGCGAGCAGCGCAGAGAGGTCCGCGCCGGCGAGGGCGGAGGGAGTGATGCCCCACACCGCCCGGAGGTGCCGCCGGAGCGTCTTGCTGTCGCGATAGCCGAGCCGTGCGGCGACCGCTTCCACCGAGCATCCGGGACAGGCGAGCAGGCGCGCCGCATGCCACGCGCGCGCGCCGATGACCCACCGCTTCGTCGGCGCGAGCCCCGCGGCGGCGAGCGAGCGGTCGGCGTGTCGTCGCGAGACGCCGGCGCGCGTCGCCACGTCGCTCGCGTCGTAGAAGCGCTCGGGTGCGCTCACGACCGCTTCCATCGATGCGCGCACCGGCGGCGACAGCGGCTCCAGCAGCTCGTCGAGATGCCGGCGCAGCAGGCGGACATGGCGCAGGCGCGGCGCGATCTCGACGAGCTCACGGAGCGTGGCGGGCGCGTCGTCCTCGCCGTGCATCACGAGCCGCGCCGATACCAGGTCGTGATCGTCCGTCGCCGCGAGCATCGCGTCGCGGCTGAGCGACGTGTAGTACACGAGCGGGATCTGTGCCTGCACGAACCGCCGCGACGCGGCCGCGGCCCGTGGGTGCTTCGGCAGCAGGCGCGGGTCTACGACGAGCAGGTCGAGCGATTCGTCGGGACGGATGTCCACCAGATCGCGCAGCGAAGCGACTCCCGCCAGCGCGCCGGCGACCCGGGCGGCGAAGCTCGACTGCAGCAGCACGCCGATCGCCAACGTCGGAGGAGCGACCGTGGCGTTCGCTCGCGTCGCGCGTGCCTCGGCCGACTGCGTGATCTCGGGTCGCTGCATGCGAAAGGAGCGCAGGATGGGCGGAGGCGGCGACACGGGCGGTCCGCGGACAAATCGCAGGAGAGTGGAGGCATAGGGCATTCGCCGCAAGCCGCGGTCGTGTCCGAGAATGCCCTGCCATGTCCGATTCTGGTCCTTTCGGTCCGCTTCGGTCGGCGCGATATCATGGCCGCCGCGATCCGGGCTCGTCGGGAAGTCCTCGCCCGCCGCCGTATGACGCTCCTGTGACGCGGTGTTCCACCTTGTGCGCGACTCGCCCTCCGAACGCGCCGAGTAGGCCCACCAGCTCCAGCCGTCCCTCGAACGCCGCGGCCTCCGCTCCGACGCCGGAGTGGTGCGCGACCCGAGGAGGGAGTGCGACCCACCGTGTCATGAGCAGCCAACTCCAGAGCGTCGACCGCGCGCCAGCCGGCACCAGCTACACACCACATTCGGCGGTTCCGCTGCGGGCGTCGCAGTCGCCCGCCGAGCGCATCGCGGAGTCGCCCGAGCGCGCGGCGACGGACCGCCTCGTCCTGGTGCGGACCCCCACGCTCTCGCGGGCGGACTTCGCGCTCCTGCTCGGCGCACTCGCCGACGTGCTCGACGCAAACCTCCCGTTGTCGCAGGCGCTCGTCGTGCTCGAGGGCGCGGTGCCGGCACGCGTCGCCGAGATGGTGCCGAGCGTGCGCGAGGGAGTCCGCGCGCGGCGCGGGCTCGCCGATGCCCTGGTCGACGCGGGCCTCCCGATGTGCGCCCGGGCGACGGCGATCATTCGCGATGGGGAGCGAGGCACCGGGCTCGCGACCGCGCTGCGCCGGGCCGCACACGTGTGCGACGCCGGCAGCACGCGCGACGCCCTCCGCCGCGCCCTCGCCTACCCGAAGCTCCTCGCGACGGCCGCCGCGACGTCCGTCGTGATGCTCGCCGCGG
>DATJGU010000029.1:0-45015 GCA_035494615.1 Gemmatimonadaceae bacterium | reverse complement strand
TGCCCCCGCTCGCGCTGTTCGGCCGCTGACGTGATCGGCACGCTCGCCGCCGCGTCGCTCCTCCGCCATCGCGCGCGGACCGCGCTCGCCATCCTCGGCGTCGCTGTCTCCGCCGCGATGCTGCTCGACATGGTGATGCTCGCGACGGGGATGCGCGAGTCGTTTCGCGGCCTGCTCCTCTCGCAGGGCTTCCAGCTCCGCCTCTCCCCGCGCGGCACGCTGCCGTTCGATACCGAAGCGACCATCCGTGGCGCCGACACCCTCGTCGCCGAGCTTCGCGCGCGACCCGGCGTCGAGCGCGTGAGCCCGGTGCTCGGCGGTCAGTTGCACTTTCCGTCGCGCGCCGTGACCGCGACCGCGCTCGGCATCGATCCGGCGGTGCAGGGGGATTACGAGCTCGTCTCCGGACGAAGCCCCCAGGCGCCCGGCGAGATCGTCGCGAACGACGCGATGCTCCGCGCGCTCGGCCGCGCCGTGGGCGACACCGTGCGCGCCGCCGCGGGCTACGATCCACAGCTCCGTACCCTCTCGGGCGAGCGCACGCTTCGCATCGTGGGGCGCGTGCGGTTCATCTACCTCGCCCTCGACCAGCGGGCCGTCGCGCTGCCGATCGCGACGCTGCGCGCGATGAACGGACCCGAATGGGCCGGCCGCACCTCGCTGGCGATGATCCGGCTCAAGCCCGGCGCCGACGTCGAGCGCGAGCGCGCGGCGATCGAAGCGAGCTTCCCGCGCGTCACCGTGATCTCCACGGCCGAGGCGCTCCGTCAGATGGATCAGCGGCTGAGCTACTTCCGCCAGCTCGCCGTCATCCTTGGCGCCGTGAGTCTCGTCGTCGGCTTCCTCCTCGTGACGACGCTCGTCACCGTCTCGGTCAACGAGCGGCTCGGGGAGATCTCCGTGATGCGCGCCATCGGCGTGCGGCGCTGGCGCGTCGTCGCGCAGATCGTGCTCGAGGCCGCGGCGATCATGCTCGTCGCCGCGCCGCTCGGCCTGGCGCTCGGGCTCGTGACCGCGCGCTGGCTCAACTCGATCCTCGCACACTTCCCCGGGCTCCCCGAGCGGATCGACTTCTTCCTCTTCCAGCCGAGCGCGGCGTGGTCGTCGCTCGGGCTGCTCGCGCTCTGCGGCATCCTCGCCGGCGTGTATCCGTCGTGGCGCGGCGCATCGCAGCCGATCGCCACGACGTTGCGCCAGGAGGCGGTCGGGTGAGCCCCATCGTCGAGGCGCGCGACCTCGTACGGGAGTACCGCATGGGCGACGACCGCGTGCGCGCGCTCAGAGGCGTCACGCTCACCGTCGGCGAGGGAGAGTACGTGGCGATCGTCGGCCCGTCCGGCTGCGGCAAGAGCACGCTGCTCAACCTGCTCGGCGTCATCGACCGGCCGACGTCCGGCACGGTGACGATCGCCGGTGAGCGCGTCGACGGGCTCTCCGACGCGCGCGCGACGGACTTCCGCCTGCACCGCATCGGCTTCGTCTTCCAGCGCTTCTATCTCATGCAGGCGCTCACGGCGAGCGAGAACGTGGAGCTCCCCCTCGCCGAAGCGGGACTGGGGCGCGCCGAGCGTCGCGCGCGCGCGCTCGAGCTGCTCGAGTACGTCGGCCTCGGCGGGCGCGCACGTCACCGTCCGGCGCAACTGTCCGGCGGCGAGCAGCAACGGGTCGCGATCGCCCGCGCTCTCGCCAATCGTCCCGCGCTGCTGCTCGCCGACGAGCCCACCGGCGAGCTCGACGCGCGCACGGGCGCCGACATGATCGCCCTGCTCGCGCGGTTGAACGCCGACGGCACGACGATCGTCGTCGTCACGCACGACGAGCAGCTCGCGCGCGCGGCGAAGCGCGTCGTCCACATGCGCGACGGCGAGATCGTGAACGAGGCGACCGCCCTCGCGGGCGCGGAGACGGCACGATGATCCGCCTGCTCGCGCTCCGCAATCTCACGCTGAAGCCGTGGCGAAGCCTCTTCCTCCTCCTCGGCTTCAGCATGGGCGTCGCGGTGATGATCGTGCTCCTCTCCATCGGCGAGGCGCTGCTCGACCAGTCGAAGGACGAGCGCCTCGTCGGCGGGGGCGAGATCACCGTGCTCCCCGAAGGCGTCGACATCGAGGTGCTCAAGACCGGCGGGCTCGGCGGCCTCTTCTTCTCGATCGATCACGCGCGCTTCATCTATCGCCAGCTCCTCGCCGGGCCGCGTCTCGCCGACGTGGTGCGCGCCGCGTCGCCGCAGATCGAAGGAAAGCTCGTGTACCTCCGCACCGCCGACGGCCGCGAGCGCGCCGTGCGTGCCTCGGGTGACATCCCGTCGCGCACCGCGGCGGTCGGCGCCGCACCGATGATCGTTGCCGGCTCGTGGTCCGACGATTCGCTCGACCGCCGCTGGCGCTCGCCGACGCCGGCCGAGCTGCGCGACGACATCGATCACTTCCACGCTCCGCCGCCGGAGGTCGCCGGCGATCCGACGTGGGCGGAGTGGCACTACTTCAACGTGGTCACCCCCGACCGCCGGCACTGGGCGTTCATCTCGTTCATCCTCGCGGGCGACGTCGGCGGTGATCCGGAAAAGTGGGGCGGCCAGCTGCTCGTCACGCTGCACGAGCAGGGGAGGCCGGCGCGCCGCTTCACCGCGACCGCGCGTTCGGCCGACGTTCGCTGGTCGACGACCCGCGCCGATCTCGACGTCGGCTCCGCGACCGTGCGCGTGTTGTCCGACGGGCGCTACGCGATTCACGGCAGCGCCCGCGGAGACGGCAGCGGCACGCCGCTCTCGCTCGATCTCGTGATCTCGCCCGCCGAGGGCGCGTACTTTCCCGGTGCGTCGCTCACGAGCGGCGTGGTGAGCGGATACGTCGTTCCCGCGCTTCGCGCCGACGCGACGGGCTCCATCTGCGTCGCCGGCGCGTGCACCCGCTACGACGGCGTCCAGGCGTATCACGATCACAACTGGGGCGTGTGGCGCGGCGTCACCTGGGAGTGGGGCGCCGCGCGCGCCGGCCGGTACACCTTTCTCTACGGGCGCGTCGAGCCCCCCGACAGCATCGCCTCCGCGCCGCCGCTCATCGTCTACCTCGTCGACTCGCTCGGGTTCCTCGCCGTCTTTCGCCCGCGCGAGATCCGCTACGTCGACGGCCGCGTCACGGTCGTGAACGGCGTCGCGATCCGCACGCCGTCCACCGCCGAGATGACCGATGTCCGCGGCGACGACACGCTGCGCATCGCGCTCACGATCGAGGACGCCTCGGCGAGCGACACGCGCGCGAGCGGCGCCGAGCGTGGCGAGGGACCCGCGCGGCGCGAGATCGCACGCCCCTACTTCGTGCAGATGAAGGGCACGGCGACGATCGGTGGGCGAATACGAGGAACCCCGCTCGCCGGATCGGGAGCGGGGTTCTTCGAGACGTACCGGTGAGCCGGCGCGATCGCGCGCCGCTCCGTCGTCAGCGCTCCGACCGCCGCGGCGAGTCGGTGGCGTCGACGCCCGGCCGCGACGCCGGGTTGCCGTCCATCCGGTCCTTCATGTCGTCGGCCTTGTCCGCGATCCGGTCGCCGAGCCGCTCGGCGCCCGCCTTGGTGCGGTCCCACGCGTTCTCGGCCGCATCGCCCGCACGGTCCATCGTGCGATCCGTGCGTTCGGCGACGCCGCTCGCGCTGGCGCGTCCGCGGTTGAACCCTTCGTTGGCGTAGCTGCGGACGGTCGACCACTCGCCGTAGCGGCGGCTCGTGTCGCCGCTCCAGCCGTGCTGAAGATCGGACTCGACGTCCGTCCAGCTCCGGTTCGCGTAGTCCGGATTGCGCGACGCGACGTGGCCGAGTTGGTACGCGGGACGCACGTCCTCGTAGCCGCGGTCCGCGAGCCGGTTCGGCGACGACTCGTAGTGCGAGCGATAGTACGCGTCGTCGTCGTCCGACATCGCGCTCGCCGCTTCCGTCACCGCACGGCCGGCCCACCAGCCGCCCACCGCGCCCGCGATCCCGCCGATCAGCGTCCCGATCGGTCCGCCCGCCGTGCCGATCGCCGCTCCCGCGAGCATTCCGCCGATCCCGCCGACGCCCTCGCCGACCTCGTCGGCAACGCTCGGGTTGTCGTCGTGCTTGCCGAGCGCCTGATCCTTCGCGCGCTCGATGCGGCCGTCCGTCGAGTCGTTCAGATCTCTGTTGTCCATGAGGTGATCTCCGGGTGATGGTGATCGAGCATGGCGGGTGGCAAAGCAAGTTCGGCACCACGCCCGCGTTGCACGCTTGACATCGCCAGGCGGCGTGCGCCGATTCCGCACATGAGCGCGCCCATCCGCATCGGCACGCAGGGCTGGAACTACGACGCCTGGGTCGGTCCCTTCTTTCCGTCGGGGACCCGCCCCGCCGACTATCTCACCGTCTACGCCCGTGCGTTCGACACGGTGGAGGTCGACTCCACCTTCTACGCCGTCCCCGCCGCGAAGACGGTACGCGGCTGGTACGAGCGCACGCCGAGCGGCTTCACCTTCGCGCTCAAGCTGCCGCAGGAGGTCACGCACGAGCGCCGCCTGCGCGACGCGGACGACGTGCTCGAGCCGTTCTACGATCGCGCGCGCGAGCTCGGCGACAAGCTCGGGCCCGTGCTCATCCAGCTCGGCCCGGATTTCGGGCCCGCCGAGCTTCCCGCGCTCGCGAACCTGCTGCCGAAGCTTCCGCGCGACATCCGCTTCGCCGTCGAGTTCCGCCAGCGCGGCTGGATCAACGACGGCGTGCTCGCCCTCCTCGCCGAACACGCCGTCGCGCTCGCGCTCTCCGATGCGCGCTGGATCCCGCGCAAGCAGATGCTCTCGCTCGCCACCCGCCCTACCACCGACTTCGTGTATGTCAGGTGGATGGGGCCCGACCGCGACATCGTCGACTACTCCCGCATCCAGGTCGACCGCACCCAGGAGCTCGAAGCGTGGGCGGGCGTGCTGTGGCCGTTGGCCGAATTGAAGGTCAAGGTGTACGGGTACGTGAACAATCACTTCGCCGGCCATTCGCCCGAGAGCGCGCGGGAATTGCAACGATTGCTCGGACTGACACCCGTGGACCCGTCGGACCTCGGCGAGCAGATGTCGCTCTTCTGAACGCGATCATGGCTTCCACGCTCCCTTCGACCGCGGTTCCCGCCTACTCCCCCGTCTCGTCGCGCTCCGTCGTGCTGGACTGGGCGTGGCACGCCTACGCCGTCGTCGCCGCCGCGGCGATGGTCGTCGTCGGCCTGCTCTGGGACATCTCGTGGCACATGTCCATCGGCCGCGACACGTTCTGGACGCCCGCGCACCTGCTCATCCAGGGCGGCGGCCTGCTCGCCGGCGTGAGCTCGGGGCTGCTCGCGCTGCACACCACCTTCCGCGGCTCGCCGGAGGCGAAGGCGAGCGCCGTCTCCTTCTGGGGCTTCCGTGCGCCGCTCGGCGCGTGGGTCTGCGTGCTCGGCTGCCTCGCGATGCTCACCTCGGCGCCGTTCGACGACTGGTGGCACAACGCCTACGGGCTCGACGTCCGCATCGTCAGCCCGCCCCACATCCTGCTCGGCCTCGGCATGATGGGGATCGTGCTCGGCGCGCTGCTGCGCACCCTCGCCCTGCAGAACGCCAGCGACGGCGAGGTGCGCGAGCGCGCGGCGATGCTGTTCGCCGCGTCGTCGGGCTTCTTCCTCACGATTCTCGCCGTGCTCCTGCTCGAGAATTCGGCGCGCGGCGCGATGCACTCGGGCGGCTTCTATCGCACGCTGTCTCGCGTGCTCCCGCTCATCCTCGTCGCCGTCGCGGTCGCAGGCCGGCGGTCGTGGCCCGCCACGACCGCGGCGCTCGTGTACATGATCGTGCTCGCGGGCACGAGCTGGATCCTCATGCTCTTTCCCGCCACGCCGAAGCTGGGGCCGATCTATCAGGACGTCACGCACTATGTCCCGCTCGACTTTCCCCTCCTCCTCGTCGTGCCCGCGCTCGCGATCGATCTCGTCTGGCGCGCCGTGCGCGACCGGCCTTGGTGGATCGCGTCGCCCGCGCTCGGCGCGGCGTTCCTCGCCGCGCTCGTCGCCGCGCAGTGGCCGTTCTCCGAGTTCCTCATGACCCACGGCCGCAACTGGTTCTTCCACATCGACAACTTCGTCTACTGGCGCCCGAAGAGCTCCGAGCAGTGGGCCTTCCGCTTCTTCCCGCCGCGTCCTGGTGACCCCTCGCTCGCCGCCGGCCTCGGCATGGCGCTCGTCTGGGCGAGCGCGGCGAGCGCCGTCGGCCGCGTGTGGGGCCGCTGGATGACGCGCGTCCAGCGCTGACGCCGATGGCTCGTCGCACCGTGCGGCGCTTCGCGCGCCGCACTCTCCGAGTCGCGCTCGCGCTCGCGATGGCCGTGCTGCTCCCCGCCCACGTCGGCAGCCCCGACGTCTTCTGGACCGGCAACGCGGGCCCGTACCCGATCGACGTCGTCATCCGCGCGCCGCGCGTCGTTCCCGGCATCGCCGAGATCCTCGTGCACACCACCGCGCCCGGCGTCGAGCGCGTGACCGTGCGCCCCGTGTACTGGCGCGCCGGCAGCAAGGGCGCGCCGAGCGCCGACGAAGCTCGGCCCGTCGTGGGTGCGCCGGGCTCGTACAGCGGGCGGCTCTGGCTCATGGCGTCCGGCTCGTACAGCGTGCACGTCGGCGTGTCGGGACGCGCGGGGCAGGGGACCGCCGTCGTCCCCGTCGCCGCGCTCGCCACCGGGCAGCTCGCGCTGTCGCCCGGATTGAAGGTGCTGCTCGGATTGCTCGGCGCGCTGCTCGTCGCCGGCGTGGTGACGGCCGTCTACGCTGCAGCGGGTGAGAGCCAGGCGCCGCCGGGTGAGACGCTCCCACCCTCGCGGCGACGGCATGCACGCGTCGTGGCGAGCGTCGGCGCGGCGGTCGTGGCGCTGCTCGTGCTCGGCGGTGCGCGCTGGTGGCGCGCCGAAGCGAAGGCGTACACCCGCACGCTCTACCGGCCCATGCACACCACGGCCGCGCTGCGCGACTCGCTCGGGGTGCCGCTGCTCACGCTGCACGTCGTCGACACACTCTGGCGCGAGGATCGCCAGCCGGCGCTCATGCCCGATCACGGGAAGCTCGTGCACCTCGTGCTCGTGCGCATCGATTCGTCGGGTGTGTTGGCGCACCTGCATCCGACGATGCCCGACGTCGCCACGATGCGCACCGCGCTGCCGCCGCTCCCCGCTGGGCGCTACCGCATCTTCGCCGACGTCGTCCACGAGACCGGCTTCGAGCGCACGCTCGTCGATTCGCTCCGGCTCGGCCGGCCGACGTCCGATGCCGGCGTCGCCAGCCTCGATCCCGACGACGCGTGGTTCCTCGGCCCGGTGGCGCACGTCACTCGTGCGGGCGCGACGTCGCGTGTCGGTGGCGGCGTGACGGTCGGCTGGCTCGGCCCGAAGCTGCCCATCGCCGGCCGAACGGGTGCGCTGCGGTTCGCGCTGCGTCACGAATCCGGCGACTCGGTGATCGTGCAGCCCTACCTCGGCATGGCGGGCCACGCCTTCGTGCAGCGGCGCGACGGCGGGGTGTACGTGCACCTGCATCCGTCCGGCTCGTCGACGATGGCCTCCGAGCTCGCTTTCGCGCTGCGCGATCGCGGCGACACGACCGCCGAAGGCCGGCTCCGCATGAACACCATGCCGATGGCGACCGCCGCGCCGGAGGCGCGGCGCGAGATCGACTTCCCGTACGCCTTCCCGACCGGAGGCGCCTATCGCGTGTGGGTGCAGCTTCGCGTGCGCGACACCGTGCGCACCGCGGCGTTCGACGTCGACGTGGTCCCCCCGCGGCTGCCGTGAGCGCCGCGCGCCGGCCGATCAGGCCAGCGGCACCGTCAGCGTGAACGTCGAGCCGGCGCCTTCCTCGCTCTCCGCCGTCAGATCGCCGCCCATCCCGCGCGCGAGCATCCGGCTGATCGACAGCCCCAGCCCGATTCCGTCGCGCTGGCCGTGCACCGGCACGCCGAGCTGCACGAAGGGCTCGAAGATCGTCGCGAGCTGCGCCGCCGGCATCCCGACGCCGCGGTCGTGCACGCGGATCTCCACGAGCGACGCGTCCGTCGGGCAGCGCAGCGCGTCGATGACGATGCGGCCGCCCGGCGCCGAGAACTTCACCGCGTTGCTCACCAGGTTGAGCAGGATCTGCCGCAGCTTCTCCGCGTCCGCCTGCACGGCCAGCTCCTCGTCGCCGTCCACGAGCGGCGCGACGAGCACCGGCAGCCCGTTCGCCTGCGCGTGCGGCGCGAGCAGCGTGGCCACGCTCTGCAGCGCCGGCCCGACCGGCACGTGCACGATGTCGTAGCGCACCCGCCCCGCGTCGACCTCCGAGAGATTGAGCAGGTCGTTGATCATCGCCAGCAGATGCCGCTGGCTGCGCTGCACGCGGCCCAGCGCCTCGCGCTGCGCACCGTTGATCGGGCCGTGCAGCTCCATCTCGAGGAGCTGGACGTGGCCGCCGATCGCGTTGAGCGGGGTGCGCAGCTCGTGCGACATGACGGTGAGGAAGTCGCTCTTCGCGCGGCTGGCCGCCTGCGCCGCACGCAGCGCGTCGCGCAGCTCGGCCTCGAGGCCGCGCCGCCGCTCGAGCTCCGTCTCCAGCGCGAGCGCCCGCTGCTGCAGCAGCGCGATCTCACGCAGCCGCGCCCCGTCGTCGGCGCGCATGTAGCGCTCCGTCGGCAGCACGTGCGCGTGCTGGTTGCAGATCGCGCGCAGCGCCGAGTCGTGCGTGTCCTCGTCGAACGACGCCAGCGAGTACGCGCACAGCATCGAGAAGGTGTACGACTCCGCGAGCTCGTTCCACAGCTCCTCGATCCGGATCGCGCCGTCGAGGTTCTCCTGCCGGCACAGCAGGTCGACGAGCTCGGAGAAGGCGAGTACCGGCCGCCGCTCGCGCGCCCCGTCGCCGAAGCGCGTGTGGCTGCCGAGCACCCCGTCCATCGCGCGCCGGAACCGGCCCGCGTCCGGCGCCGGCCCGGTCATCACGTTCGCCAGCAGCTCGTCCGCGTCGAGCAGGATGAGCTGTCCGTTCGTCCGCGTGCGGTCGACGTCGAACCCTTTCTCGTGGAGGCCGTTCGAAATCGCCTCCGCGTGCTCCCGCGTCACGAGCGCGACCGCCCGCTGGCCTTCGACCATCCCCGCGGCGAAGAAGTCCACCACCGTTTCCACCAGGTAGCGGTCGTCCTCGTAGAACTGCACCGAATGGCCATGGCCGGCGAGCTCGCGCGCCTGCTCCGTGCGGCGCCGGCGCGTCACGGCGTGCGCGGCGAGGCGGACCGGTTCGGGGGCCGGAATGACCAGATGGGCGGAAGCAGACATGCGCGACATGGCGGGCCCAAGTGCGCAAAGCGTGCCGACCGCCGAGCGCGGCGGTAGCTTTGAGCTATGTCTCGCCGTGGCATCGTCTTCTGCGTGCTCGCCGTGGTGGCCGCCGCGGTCTTCGTTCGGCTGGGGGTCTGGCAGCTTGCAAGACTCGCCGAGAAACTGCGGCGGAATGCCGCGATCACCGCCCAGCAGAGCGATCCACCGGTCCAGCTCGCTACGTTGCCGCGAGATACGGCCGGAGCGCACTACCGGCCGGCCGTCGCGACCGGCGTCTTCGACTACGCCAACGAGGTCGCCCTCGGTGCGCGGACCCACGAGGGGGCGCCGGGCGTCGACCTCCTCACCCCCCTCCGGCTTCCCGGCACCGACACCGCCATCCTCGTGAACCGGGGCTGGGTCTACTCCCCCGACGGCGCGACGGTCGATCACGCCCGCTGGCGGGAGCGCGACTCGGCGCGCGTCGCCGGCTACGTCGAGGTCTACGCCCCCGACGCCGGCGTCACCCGTGTGGCCGCCGAGCCGCGGCTCGTGAGGCGCGTCAGCCGGAGCGAGGTCGCCGGCCGATTCCCGTATCCGCTCGCGCCGTACTACCTGGTCCAGACCAGCGACAGCGCCGACGGCCCGCATCCGGCGCGGCGGTTGATCCCGGCGCTCGACGAAGGGCCGCATCGCAGCTACGCGCTGCAGTGGTTCTCCTTCGCGGTGATCGCGCTCGTCGGCGCGGCGCTGGTGGTCGCGCGCGAGCGGCGCGGCACGAGCTGGAAGGAGGGCCTTCGCGGCCCGCCCGATGCAACTGGTCCGAGCGGACCCTAGCCTCTCGTCACGCACAGCGCAGAGCATCCCATGACCGACCGCACGAACGCCACCGCGGGGTCGTCTCCCGCCACCGAGAAGGAAGCACGCGACGTCGCCGAAGCGGCGCGCGAGAGCGAGTGGTCGGGACCCAGCTTCGTCCGCGAGCTCTTCCTCGGCCGCTTCCGCCTCGACCTCATCCATCCGCACCCCGTGACCGTCGACGCGGATGAACAGGTGCGCGCCCTCGCCTTCTTCGCGCGGCTGCGAGCGTTTCTCGAGGAGGTCGACTCCGACCTGATCGACCGCACCGGGCAGATCCCCGAGGAGTACGTCGACGAGCTGCGGGAGATGGGCGCGTTCGGGATCAAGATACCGACCGAGTACGGCGGGCTCGGGCTCTCGTACGCGAGCTACACGCGGGCGATGGCGATGGTGACGAGCAAGGACGGCTCGCTCACCGCGCTGCTCTCGGCGCACCAGTCGATCGGGTTGCCGCAGCCGCTCAAGCTGTTCGGCACGCCGGAGCAGAAGGCGCGCTACTTCCCGCGGCTCGCGAAGGGGGCGATCTCCGCCTTCGCGCTCACCGAGGTCGACGCCGGCTCCGATCCCGCGAACCTGCGTACCAGCGCGACGCCGAGCGCCGACGGATCGTACTGGACGCTGAACGGCGAGAAGCTGTGGTGCACCAACGGGACGCGCGCCGAGCTGTTCGTCGTCATGGCGCGCACGGCCGACGTCGTGGTGAACGGGAAGCCGCGCAAGCAGATCACGGCGTTCATCGTCGAGGGAAACGCGCCGGGCGTCGAGGTCGTGCATCGCTGCCGCTTCATGGGGCTCAAGGCGATCGAGAACGGCGTGATCCGGTTCACGAACGTCCGCGTGCCGAGCGAGAACATCCTCTGGGGCGAGGGGAAGGGGCTCAAGCTCGCGCTCATCACGCTGAACACCGGGCGGCTGACGCTCCCCGCGAGCTGCGCCGGCGGCGGCAAGGCGATGCTCCAGGTCGCGCGCACGTGGGCGAAGGAGCGGGTGCAGTGGGGCCAGCCGATCGGCAAGCACGAGGCAGTCGCGCAGAAGCTCGCGCTCATGGCGGCGGACACCTTCGCCATGGAGGCGGTGGCCGAGCTCGCGGTGGCGCTCGCGGAGCGCGGACACTACGACATCCGCCTCGAGGCGGCGATCGCCAAGATGTGGAATACGGAGAAGGGCTGGCGCATCGTCGACGACACGCTGCAGATCCGCGGCGGCCGCGGCTACGAGACCGCCGACTCGCTTCGCGGACGTGGTGAGGCCGGCATCCCCGTGGAGCGCGCGATGCGCGACGCGCGCATCAACCTGATCTTCGAGGGCTCATCGGAGATCATGCGGCTGTTCATCGCGCGCGAGGCGGTGGACCATCACTTCAAGACCGCGTTCGCGCTCGTCGACAAGGACTCGTCGAGCGGCGAGAAGTTCGCCGCGCTCCGGCGCGTGGCCCGGTTCTATCCGGGATGGTATCTCGCGCGCTGGCTCGGCCGCGGGGACGTGCCCGGCAGCTATGGCGACTTCGGTCCCCTCGCGAAGCACCTTCGGTGGGCGGAGCGTCGCACGCGCCACCTGGGCCGCATGCTCTTCCATGCCATGGTGCGCTTCGGCCCGAAGCTCGAACGGCGACAGATGGTGCTGTTCCGCGGCGTCGACATCGGCGCCGAGCTGTTCGCCATGGCCGCGTCGTGCGTACGCGCGAACATGCTCGCCGCGCAGGGCAACGCCGAGGCGATCGAGCTCGCCGATCTCTTCTGCCGCGTCGCGCGCGACCGGATCCGTACCGCGTTCGATCACTTCTACGGTCCGAACGACGGCGCGATCTACCGCGTCTCCCAGCACGTCCTCGCCGGCCAGCACGAATGGCTCGAGCAGGGAATCGTCGGCATCATGGAAGAACGCCCCGCCCCGAGCGGCGGCCCCGGGGGACGGGCGACGCAGGAATTGCGGAAGGTGGAGGGGGTGGGGGCGTGAGGGCGGTGTGTGAGTGCGTGAGTGCGTGAGTGTGTGAGTAACTGAACACGGCCTCGGGAGGCAGAAGCTTCCCGAGGCCGTTCACGCACACACCCACACACTCACACACCCATCACTGGTTCTTCGCCGCCTCCTTCATCGCCTCGCTCGCATAGATCGCCACTTCCACTCGCCGGTTCTTCTGGCGGTCGGCGTCCGTGTCGTTCGGGACCACGGGCTCGCTCTCGCCGCGGCCGGTGGAGCGGAGTCGGGTGCGGGTGACGCCCTGGCCGGCGAGATAGTTCGCCGCCGCCGCGGCGCGGCGCTCCGAGAGGCCCTGGTTGTACACGTCGGAGCCGATCGAATCGGTGTGTCCCACGATGAGGAGATCCGTGTTCGGATACTTCTCGAGGCTCGAGGCGAGCGTCGCGAGATTCTGGCGCGCCGCTGGGCGGAGGACGTCGGAGTCGTAGTCGAAGAGCAGCCCGGACTCGAAGGTCACCTGCAGCCCCTCGCCTACCCGCTCGACCACCGCGCCGGGAATGTTCTGCTTGATCTCCTTGGCCTGCTGGTCCATCTGGTGCCCGATCACCGCTCCCGCCGCGCCACCGACCGCCGCGCCGATGATCGCCCCCTTCGCCGTCGATCCGTTCGCGCGTCCAACCACTCCGCCGACCGCCGCCCCCGACGCCGCCCCGATGATCGCGCCCGTCTCCTTCTTGTTCAATGAGGCGCATGCGCTCGTCGCGACGAGCGACGCGAGAGATCCGAGAAGAAGAAATGAGTTGCGCATGGGTGTCTGTGGTGAAAGGAAAGGCAACTGCCAACTGCTGTACCGGGTACGACCTACTCGGTACCGCAGTTGGCAGTTCTAAGCCACCGTGTACCCCTCGTCCGAAATCAGCTCGCTGATCTCGTCGAGCGTGATCCGCGATTTGTCGTAGTGCAGATCTACCCCGCCCACCACCACGCGATCCACCTGGACGCCTGGCGTGTTGCGGAGCCTGGTGTCCACCGCGCGCACGCAGTGGCTGCACGTCATCCCCTCGATCTCCAGATGCACCGCCTCCATCGCTCGTCTCCCGAATGGTGTGAGGTGAAACCCCGCGCACGTCACTGAAGTTTCGCTCGGCGCAGCTCGCTCCGGCTCGCAACCGGCGCGCCGCGCATCCCGCGCATCCCGCGCATCCCGCGCATCCCGCGCATCCCGCGCCGAGCGCCTCGCGCCGAGCGGGCCCGTCAGCGCAACAGCAGGTGCAGCGCGACGTTGAAGTAGATGATCAGCCCCGTCACGTCCACGAACGTCGCGATGAACGGCGCCGACGCGCTCGCCGGATCGAAGCCGAGCCGGCGCATGAGAAAGGGCAGCATCGCACCCGCGAGCGTGCCGAACATCACCACCCCCACCAGTGACAACGCCACCGTCAGCGCCACCAGGTGCGGGTTCATCACACCGCATTGCGCCACGAGCCCGGGACCCTGCGAGACGCAGCTGTAATCGTGACCGAGCGCCATCCCCAGCGCGGAGATGTTGTGCTCCGCCATCCACTGCCACAGCTCGATCCGCAGGAACCCGATCACCGCGAGAATGACGCCGAGCGTCACTCCCGTCGACAGCTCGCGCAGCGCCACCTGCCACCAGTCCTTCAGCGACACCTCACGCAGCGCGAGGGCGCGGATGATCAACGACGTCCCTTGCGACCCCGAGTTCCCTCCCGAGCTCACGATGAGCGGAAGGAAGATCGCCAGCACCGTCGCCGCGTCGATCTCCTTCTGGTAGACGCCGAGCGCCGTCGCCGTGAACATCTCGCCGATGAACAGCGCGCTGAGCCACCCCGCCCGCTTCCGGATCATCCGCCAGAAGCCGATCGAGTTGTACGGCTCGTCCAGCGCCTCCATGCCGCCGAGCTTCTGGACGTCCTCGGTCTGCTCTTCCTGAATCGCGTCGATCACGTCGTCCACCGTGATCACGCCGATCACGTGGTTCGATTCGCTCACCACCGGCACGGCGACGAGATCGTAGTTCGAGATGACCCGCGCCACCTCCTCGCGGTCCGCGAACGGCGACACGCTCTGCGGCTCGGTCCACGCCACGTCGGAGAGCGTCGCCCCCTCGGGTGCCGCGAGCAGCTCGCGGAGCGAGAGCACCCCCGCCAGCCGCCCCTCCTCATCCGTCGTATAGATCGCGTGCATCGCCTCGCGCTTCCCGCTCCGCGCGATCTCCCGCACCCGCTTCAGCGCCTCTTCCACCGTCGTCGTCGCCGCCACCTTCACGACCTCGGTGGTCATGATGCCGCCCGCGGAGTCCGGATCGTACCGGCGCAGCTGCTCGGTCTCGCGCCGAGCCTCCGCCGGCATCTCCTCGACGATCTCCTCGGCGCGCTCCTCGTCGAGCTCCTCGAGGACGTCGGCCCGCTCGTCCGGATTCATCTCCGTGACGAGCGCCGCCGCCTGCTGCGCCGACATCGCTTCGAGCACCTCGGTGCGGAGATCCTCGTCGAGGTACTCCAGCACGTCGGCGGCGCGGTCGCGCGGCAGCGCGGCGAGGAACACCGGCACCTGTTCGAACGGCATCGCCTCGGCCACGTCGGCCAGATCCGCGGGGTGCATCTCCTCGGTCTCGGGCGCGATCATCGCCGGCGACTCCTCGAGGAGCGCGAGGATGTCCGGCGCGAGCAGGGCGCCGAGCGGACGCTCCCCCGGGTTGTGATGCGTTGGCGTCATGCGCGTCCTCGGCGTCGATCGTGGCGGCGAGCCGTCAAACTAGGACGGGACCGCCGAACCACACAAGCGCGCATCGCGCGCTTCGCCGCGAAGGCGCGAGCCGCGCGCTACGCGCGCGCCGCGCGCTACGCGTCGTCCGGCGCGGGCCCCATCACCCGCAGGCGCCGCCGCTCCTCGCGCTCGACCACCGCGTCGTAGCCGGCCACCGCGATCGCCGCGCGCAGCGCGTCGACCGTCGTGCGCCCGTCGTGCTCCACGTCCACGCGGCCGATGGCGACGTCGGCCGAGAGCACCCCCTCCACCGGCGTGAGCGCGGTGAAGACGGCGCGCACGCAGTGCCGGCTGGTCATCCCGTGAACGCGAAGGCGCACGTGCATCGGGCGAATGTTAGCTTGGGCACATGCCTACCGTCGCCTTTCTCGGGCTCGGCGCGATCGGCCGGCCGATGGCCGCCCGCCTCGCCGCCGCGGCCGACGTCGATCTCACGGTGTGGAACCGCACGGCCGCGCGGGCGCGCGACTTCGCCGCCGCGCATCGCGCCCGCCACGCCGCCTCGCCCGCCGATGCCGCGCGCGGCGCCGACGTCGTGATCACCTGCCTGCCCGTGTCGGCCGACGTCGAAGCCCTGCTCGACGGGCCCGACGGCCTCATCGCCGGATTCTCCCGCGGCGCGATCCTCGTCGACTGCACCTCGGGCGATCCGGCGACGTCGCGCCGGATCGCCGCGCGTCTCGCGGACGTGGGCGTCGGCTTCCTCGACGCGCCGGTGAGCGGCGGCACCATCGGCGCGGAACAGGGGACGCTCACCGTCATGGTCGGCGGACACGCCGACCTGCTCGAGCGCGTGCGTCCCGTGATCGGCGCGTTCGGCAAGAAGATCGTCCATTGCGGCGGCGTCGGCACCGGCGACGCGCTCAAATCGGTGAACAACGCGCTGCTCGCCGTGCACGTGTGGAGCACGGCGGAGGGACTGGCCGCGCTCGAGCGCGCGGGCGTGCGCGCCGACGTCGCGCTCGACGTGATCAACGCATCGAGCGGACGCTCGAACGCCTCGATGAACCTCTTCCCCGAGCGCGTGCTCGGCCGAGCCTTCCCGCGTACCTTCCGCCTCGCGCTGCTCGACAAGGACGTCGGCATCGCCGCCGGCGTCGCCAGAGAATGGAAGGTGGCGACGCCGCTGCTCCAGCTCACCGCGGAGCTCTTCCGGATGGCGCACGTCGCACTCGGCGAAGAGGCCGACCACGTCGAGGCGGTGAAGCTCGTGGAGCAGTGGGCGGGGGTGGAGATCGGCGGAACACGGGGCTGACACGCCTCGCGGGACATCCTGTCCCGATCCCGGACGCCAAGCTGGCGAGCCCAGCTTGACTCGGCGGCGGGTCCGTCGCACTGTGCGGGCGTCGCACCCCAGCCGTCGCGCCGAGGTGGCCGACTCGCCCTTCACACCGCGCCCGCCGCCATGCGCCGCCGTCTCCGCTCCCTCCTCGCTGCCGCGATCGCGGCGCTCCTCGCGTCACCCCTCTCCGCCCAGGCCCCGCGCATCGGGAAGACGGGCGATCCCACGGTGCGCGCCGACAGCATCTACAAGCTCGCCGTCGACGCGGCGAAGTTCCCCGAAGAGGACGCCGTCTTCCTGCTCGACGACGGCGTGATCCGCCTCGAGGCAGACGGCCGCGGGACGCGCACGTATCGCCAGATCGTGCAGATCCTCCGGCAGAGCGCCGTCGAGCGTTATCAGGAGCACTCGTTCTCCTGGTCGCCCGCGCACGAGAAGCTCACCGTGAACTGGATCCGCGTCGTCCGCCCCGACGGCACCGTCGTGAGCGCCGAGCCGACGCACGTGCAGGAAGCCGACGTTCCCGCGTCGACCGACGATCCCGTGTACTCCGACCAGCGGGTGCGCCGCGTGTCGCTGAGCGGTGTCGCGCCGGGCACGATCGTCGACTACAGCGTCACGACGGAGGAGCTCAAGCCATTTCTTCCGCGCGACTTCCTCGCCCAATGGTCGGTGAACTCGGGACTGCAGGTCGCGCGGTCGCGCTACGTCGTCGACCTGCCGGCCGGCGTCGCGCCGCACGTCTACGAGCGCAACCTCGGCTTCGCCCGCCTCGAGCGCACCGCGGGCGGGCGGCACGTCTACACCTGGGCGACGACGAACGTCCCGCGCGTCAAGGGCGAGCCGCTCGCCGCGGACTCCAACGAGGTGTATCAGTCGATCCTCCTCACCGCGCCGATCACGTGGGGGCAGATCGCGCACTGGTACGCGGACCTCGCGCGTCCGAACGTCGTGATGACGCCGCTCGTCGCGCAGCGGGTCGACAGCGTCGTCCGCGGCGCGCGCACGCGGCTCGACTCGATCCGCGCGGTGCACAAGTGGGTCGCGCAGGACGTTCGCTACGTCGCGATCGACCTCGGCATGAGCGGCTACCAGCCGCGGACGCCGGAGCAGGTCGTGAAGACCGGCTTCGGCGACTGCAAGGACAAGGCGAGCCTGTTCGTCGCGGCGCTCGGCCATCTCGGGATCGAAGCGTATCCCGTGCTGCTCAACTCCTCCGGCGGGGTGCGGCGCGAGATGCCGAGTATCCACCAGCTCGACCACGAGATCGCGGCGGTGCGCGAGAACGGCGGCTGGCAGTTCGCCGATCTCACCGCCGGCGCGACGCCGTACGGCGAGCTGCCGCCGGACGAGCAGGGAGAGTTCGGCCTCGTCGTGCGCACTGACGGCTCGAGCGAGGTCGTCACCCTCCCGCTCCAGCCGGCGTCGTTCAACTCGTCGACGACGCGATTCGTCGGCACGATCGACAGCACCGGGATGGTCGACGGCCAGTACGAGGAGCTCGCGCTCGGCGCGCAGCAGTACGGGATGCGCTCCGTGTTCTACGATCCGCTCGACTCGCTCCAGCGCGCGAAGTTCTCCGATGCCCTCGCCGAGAAGCTCTTCGAGGGCGCGCAGGGCGACAGCCTCGTCGGGTTCGACGGACGCGATCTGCAGGCGCGTCCGATGGTGCGTCTGCACGTCAGGCACGGCCGCGCCGCGACGGTGAACGGGTCGACCGTGATCCTGCACATGCCGTTCGGCAGCATGGGCGTCCTCGCGTCGGCCGCGCGCGAGCTCGAGACCGGAGACAAGCGCAAGTTCCCGATCGATCCGCGGAAGTTCTGGGGGCGGCGCGTGAACGACATCGAGTATCTGCTCACCCTCCCCGCCGGCTGGCACGCCGAGCTGCCGAAGAGCGTGAACGCGCCCAGCCCGTTCGGGATCTACCGCTCCGAGTACACGCAGCAGGGCAACGTGCTCCGCCTCGCGCGCCACGTCGAAGGTACGACGGGCGTGCAGCCACCCGAGGCGGTGAAGGGGCTCATCGACTGGTTCCGCACCGTCGCCGCCGACGACGCGCGAATGATCGTCCTCACGCGATCACCCTGAGGACACACGCGTCCTTCCCTCTTCGCGGCGGGCTCGCTTGGGCAACTGCTGAACTGCTTCATGCGGATCGGGCGGATGACAGCACGGATCAAGCGGATCTGCTCCTCTCCGGGTCGCGCTCCGTGTGCGGAAACGGGGTTCCTCTCCATCCACAGCCCAAACTCTTCCATGGCTGCGGGGGCGAGATCCATGCACCGGCGCAGCACTCCTCTCCCTCCGCACCCCCGAGTCCTCGGGTGCGGCGCCGAGATCCCTGCGCCGGCGAGAGTGCTCCTTCGGGCCGGCGGTGGACGCCTCCAAGCCAGTAGTGGGGATCCGCCTGATCCGTGCCGTCATCCGCCCGATCCGCTTGGAGGCAGTTGAGCCCCGGCGCGGACGAGCCATTCCCTGCAGCCACGCACCACGCACCACCCATCAGCGCTTCTTTCGAGAGACGAGCGTCTTCTCCAGCGCCGGCACGAACGGCTCGTACTTCGATCCGGGACTCCACAGCACCCACCCGTCGTACCCCGCGTCGTACGTCGCGCGCTTCTGCGCCTGGATCTGCGCGGGGCCGTACTCGAGCTTCCCGAGCGAGAACGCCTGCAGCCACGGACGCACGTGCTCCGGCGCGGTGATCCCGAGCTTCCGGTCGCGCTCGCGCGCTCGGGTGAGCGCGATGTCGATCACCTTGTACGGCTCCGCGTTCGGGACCGGGATGCCGAACGCGCCGTGCGGGTAGTGCGACGGATACACCATCGGCAGCACGACGTCGACCGAGGGCGATATCTTCTCCCACTCCTGGCCCACCTCGAGCGGACCGGCCACCGTCGTCACGAGCCCGAAGACGTCCGCCGTGGTCCGCACGCCGAGCGAGTCGTAGCGCGCGTTCGCCTGCTTCAGGAACTGCGCGAGCACTTGCGGCTTGCTCTGCCCCGTGCTGCCGGGGAAGACCTGCTTCGGCAGCGACGCGTACGGCTCGGGGAAGCGGATGTAATCGAACTGGATCTCGCCGAACCCCAGCTTCGCCAGCTCCTCGCCGACCCCGATGTTGTAGCGCCACAGCTCGTGGTGGTACGGGTTCACCCACGCGAGCCCTTTCTTGTCGCGCCAGATCGAGCCGTCCTCGCGGCGGATCGTCCATTCGGGGTGCACGCGCGCCGTCACCGAATCCTTGAACACGACGATGCGCGCGATCGGCAGGATCCCGTGTGCTCGCAGCGTGTCGAGCAGCGCGGGCAGGTCGCGCACCACTCCCGCGTTCCCCGCGTTGCGCGTGAACTCGGCGTTCGCCGTCCGGTAGTTCAGCCCGAACTCGTCCTTCATGTCGATGACGAGCGCATTGATCTCCGTCTCGTCCGCCATCGCGATGAGCTGGCGCATCCGCTTCGTGCTCTGCGCCGCGAATCGGTTGACGTAGAGCGCGCGCACGACTGGGAACTCCTTCTCGACGTCGATCGGCGCGACGACGCGACCCGATGCAACCGGTGCCGCCGTTCCTCTCGCCGAGTGCGCCGCCTGTGCGACGGATTGCCGCGCGCTGTCGGCCCGCGCCGCGGCCCGCGTCGTCGTGTCGCCCGCCCTCGCGCGGGCCGCCGTAGCCGTTGCGACCGGTGCTCGCGGCCCATTGGCGCCCTGCTCGGACACGGCCGTACAGCCGAGGGCGAGCGAGGCCACTGCGAAGGTGACGAGCGGACGATGTGAGCGCGAGAACACGGTCGGCGTGGGAAGCGGGACGGAGCGCGAGCGCGCCCGAGGCGATGGGCCGATGAGTGTACACCGGCCGCGCACCTTTCGCGCCCGATGCCGCCGCCCGGGGAGCGTATATTGTTGGCGGATGCCTCGCCCCCTCCTCCCCCGCTGTCCCCGCACCCTGCTCACCGTCGCACTGGTCGCGGGAGCCGCCGCGTGTCGCGAGCCCGCGCCGCGCCCGTCGGCCCATCCCCCCGCCGCCGAGTTCGTGCTCGCGGCGGGCGACTCGTCGTACTGGGTCACGAGCGAGGGCGGCGACGTCCGCCTCCGTGGCGCCCCGCTCGAGCTCGCGCGGATCGGCCGGCGGTTCTACGAGCTCTATGTCGTCGACGACGACCGCTCGTACGAGGACGCCGTGCTCCTCGGCCAGCGCATCTATCGCCGCGATCTGCTCTCCGGCGATTCGCTGCTCGTCTTCGAGGACACGATCGTGCCGCGCCTCGCCGCCGCGTACCATCGCCTCCACCCGGACGACGAGCGGCTCGGTCCCGACGACGATGCGAGCGACGACCCGCTCTGGCGCGCCACCACCACCGTCGACCTCGTCGGCCTCCAGGGTCCCTTCCTCTCGTTCACCCTCCACGCCGACGTCGAGCGCGACGACCGCACTCCCTGGCACACCACCCGGCGTGGCGTGATCGACCTCGAGACCGGTCGCGCCGCATCGCTCGCGCGCGTCGCCGGCGGCAACGTCGCGCCGGTCCGGGAGCACCGGACCGTCGCTGCGGCGGCCGTCCTCGATTCCGTTCGATCCGGCGGCGACCGGATCGACCGCGCTCGCACCGAGGCGCTGCTCCACGCGTATCACCTCGAGCCCGACGGCTTCACCCTCACCACCGTCGACGGCCAACCCGCCGTGGAGTACGCGCTGAGCGGCTCTGGAAGCGGCGAGGCCGGCCACCTGCTCGAGCTCCCCCCGATTCCGGTCGGTGAGCCGTCCTGGTGGCGCGACGCTGCCGCGACCATCCCGGTCAGCTCGTCCGACGGCTCGCGCGACGTCTGGCGCCGCGGACGCTACGAGGTCGTGGCCCGGCACGACCCGGGCTCGTCCATGGCGCGCCTCCTCCTTCGCGACAGTACCTCGCGCGAGTGGACGCTCGGCAGGGTTCCGCTGCCTGCGCTCCGGATCCTCTGGCTCGACGACCCGCCGATCGATTCCCTCACGCGTCGCGCCCTCGACCGCGCCTTCGACGAGTCCGGCCTCTACGACGAGGCGGCTCGTTCCACGGCGTCCCATCGCCGCGCGCCACACCCCTTCGTTCGGCTGGCTCGGGCCCGGCGCCAGGGCGCCGGCGCCCCCCACCTTCCTCGCCGCGTCCGGACCTGACCCCCGTGCACCACGATCCCTCCGCCCCGAAGACTCCTCGCGCCTCCGAGGCCATCGTGGCCGACCTCATGATGCCGCACCAGGCGAACGGGCTGCGGCGCCCCTCCGTGTTCGGCGGCGTCATCATGAGCATGGTCGACCGCTGCGCGGCGCTCAGCGCCATGCGCCATGCCGGCGGGCAGGCGACCACCCTCTCCATCGATCGGATCCTGTTCAAGGAGCCGATCCACGTCGGCGAGCTGGTCGAGGTCCGCTCGCGTGTCGTTCAGGTCGGCCGAACGTCCATGTCCGTCCTCGCCAACGTCTACGCCGAGCACATCGCCAGCGGGGAGCGGCGGCACACGAACGAATGCTGGCTCACCTTCGTCCATCTCGATCAGATGGGCAAGCCAGCCCCCGTCCCCGCGCTTCTCCTCGAGACCGACGAAGACCGCGCCCTCCACGCCCAGGCCGCCGCCCGCCGCGAGGCGGCCCTCGCCGAGCTCCGCGCCACCGAAGCAGCCCACCGACCCTGAGCACGTGCACGCGGAGAGAGCAACGGCCCGCTTTCGACGGTACGACCAACACACCAACACACCGACACACCGACACACCGCTCTCCCGGCACTTCCGATGCGGTTAACTTGAAAATCATGCATCTCTTCACCGTCGATCACGCCAACCGCACGCTCCCGCTCGTCCGGCGCATCGTCGAGGACGTCGTGCGCGAGCATCAGCGCTGGCAGGAGACGATCGCGGAGCTCGACGTGCTCGCCGCCGAAGCGCGCTCCGATCTGCCCGATCCGCGGATCGTCGCGTGCGAGCGCGAGGCCCAGCGCATCGCCGCCGAGATCGATGCCTTCCAGGCGGAGCTCGAAGCGCTCGGCATCCAGCTCAAGGACCGCCGGATCGGCCTCGTCGACTTCCCGAGCGAGCTCGATGGCCGGCGCGTGCTCCTCTGCTGGCGACTCGGCGAGCCTGCCGTGCAGTTCTGGCACGACGAGGACTCCGGCTTCGCCGGCCGTCGCCCGCTCTCTCCTTCACTCGTCGGCTGACCTTCCGACTGACATGGCACGATCCAAGAGCTACACCGCTCCCGATGGCGTCACGTGGGGCGTCTCGGTGCAGACGCCCGGCGCGAGCAACGCGATGATCTACTTCCGTCACCCCGACGGCCGCACCTCGCGCCTCGACCGCTACAACTGGATCATCAACCGAGGCCCCGAGGCCCGGAGCGTCACCGCCCGCCTCGACCCCGCCCGCGTCCTCGACCAGCTCGACGCCGGCACCATCATGCGGCTCTTCCACCGGTCGATGCCGGTGAGCAGAAAGGACCCGCTGAAGGGGCCGGAGCCGGTCAGGGGTGATTGAACGGCAACGGCGAGTAGGGGGTAGCGGGTACCTGGCAGCGGGAATGGCATACCGCTCACTGGGAGCCGTGGACGGAGCGCGAGCGGGAGGGACACGGCCGTAGTCGGTACCCAGTACAGGTAGCGGGTACGGCCGCCTCGTTCGGAGTAGCTCACGCCGAGCCGCGGAGCCCGCGGAGAACGCCATCGACTGACGCGTTTCCCAACGCCGTACGCACTGCCCGCGCGAGCGAGCGCGCCCTCCATGGCTCCCGGTGGCAACCATGCCAGTCCCGCTACCCCGTACCCGCTACTCGCTACCGGCAGTTGCCGTTCACTCCCCGTACGGTACCTCGATCAGCAGCCCATCCTTCCCCACGATCGTCCGCTCGAAGCACTCCCGCGCCTCTCGGCCGAGCTCCGACGCGTCGCGCGAGTAGCGCGCCGAGAGGTGCGTCAGCAGGAGCGTGCCGACTCCCGCGTCGCGCGCCACGATCGCCGCCTCGCGCGCCGTCGAGTGTCCCGTCTCCACCGCGCGCGCCGCTTCCTCGTCGCCGAACGTCGCTTCGTGCACCAGCAGGTCCGCGCCGCGCGCCGCTGCCACCGTTTCGGCGCATGGTCGTGTGTCCCCCGTCACAATTATTCGACGCCCGGGACGCGGCGCGCCCACGAGCACCGAGGGCTCGATCACGCGGCCGTCGGCGAGCGTCACGGCGCGGCCGCGATGAATCTCCCCCCACAACGGGCCTTCCGGCACACCGAGTGACCGCGCCAGCTCCGGATTGAACCGCCCCTTCCGGTCGTGCTCCACGAGCGCGTAACCGAGTGCCCGCGCGCCGCGGTGATCCACCGGGAACGGGACGATGTCGTAGTCGCCCCGCTCGAGGCGCTGGCCCGGCTCGAGCTCCGTCACCTCGATCGGGAAGCTCAGACGGTCCATCCCGAACTCCTCGGCGCGCCGCAGCATGCGCGTCGCGCCCTTGGGGCCCCAGAAGCGCAGGGGCTCCGTGCGCCCCTGCAGCGACATCGTTCGCATCAAGCCGATCACGCCGATCACGTGGTCGGCGTGGAAGTGCGTGAAGAACAGATCCGCGAGTCCGAACGACACGCCATAGCGCATCATCTGGCGCTGCGTCCCCTCGCCGCAGTCGATCAGCAGCGTCTCCCCCTCGCGCACGATCGCGACGGATGCCACGTTGCGTTCGACCGTGGGGCGCGAGGCCGCGGTGCCGAGCAGACGGATTGCGAGCGACATGGCGGGGAATATACTCCGCAGCGGCCCGCCACTTGCCCGGAGCGATTCCCTCGATGCAGCGTACGTGTGATTGCGTCGCAATCACGTGATCGCGCGACGAGATTCTCGCGATGCTGCACACATGGGTCCGCAGTTTGCACATCGGTAGCCACGATCGGCCCTGAAGGCCACAGCGGAGCGGGGGCGGCACCCGGACGAGTCGTCGGGGTACGGACGCCACCTAGAGAGCGGCCCACAACATTCAGGAGGAGCGGGAATGGCGATCAGACCGAACAACGAGGAGCGCGGCTTCGGCGCGGATCGGGAGCGGCAGCGAGAAGTCTCGAACGAGAGTGGGCGCACGGCGCGCTCCACGAGCAACGAGACGAGCGGCCGTGCTGATTCTTCGTCGGAGTCCGGCTCGGCGCCGCGCCGGAGCAATCGTGGCTTCGCCTCGATGGACCGCTCCAAGCAGCGCGAGATCGCGAGCAAGGGCGGCCGGGCGGCGCACCAGAAGGGGACGGCCCACGAGTTCGACTCGAGCGAAGCGCGCGCCGCGGGACGGAAGGGCGGCGTGACGGTGAGTCGCAATCGCGAGCACATGGCGGCGATCGGCCGCCGCGGCGGCGAGGCACGCGGCGCGAACCGCGCGGCCCGGATGCAGGGTTCCGGCAGCGCGGATCAGGCGTCGTCGAGCGCCTCGCAGAGTGGGCAGCGCTTCCAGGGCGATCGCGAGGTCGGTTTGTCGGCCAACAACAACCAGCCCGCCTCGGCCAACCAGGGGGCGCGCCAGAGTGGCAACGCGCTCGGTGGGGAGCGGCGTCCGAACAGCTCCGACGAGCGGAACGTCGAGCGTCCGTAGGCGCTCGAAGGCAGGTCCCTGAACGATACGGCACGCCGGAGCGCTCCGGCGTGCCGTTCGTCGTTCGTCGTCCCGCGCGCGTCTACGCCACGGCGACGCTGCCCGCGTCTCCGGCGATCTCGTTCCAGACACGCTGGTCCACGTTCCCTCCGCTCACCACGCACGCCACCGGTCCCTCCCACCCCGCGCGTCCGAGCATCGCCGCCACCGGTACCGCGCCCGAGCCCTCCACGCGCGCGTCGTGCATGCGCGCGAGCCAGCGCATCGCCTCGGCGATCGCGCGCTCGGAGACCTCGACGATCTCGTCGAGCGCGAACCGGCCGATCAGCATCCCTTCGTCGTCGACCTGGCCCGCGAGGCCGTCCGCGAGCGTCGGCGCCACGGGGATCTGCGTGCGCCGCCCGTGCGCGAGCGACAGCGACATCGCGTTCGTCAACTCGCTCTGCACGCCGACGATCCGCACGTGCGGCGCGACGGCGCGCACGAGCACCGCGATCCCGCCCACGAGTCCACCGCCGCCCACCGGCACGATCATCGTGCGCACCGTCGGCAGGTCCTCGAGGATCTCGAGTCCGACCGTGCCCTGGCCGGCGAGCAGCGGCCTGCCGGTGCACGGGCTCACGAACGTCATCCCGTCGCGCGCCGCGCACGCGAGCGCCGCCTCGTGCGCCGCGTCGTAGTCGGGCTGCGACGCATCCACTTCGGCGCCGAGCGCCACGATCCCGTCGCGCTTCACGATCGGCGCGGAGAATGGGACGTACACCTTCGCGCGCATGCCGAGCGTGCGCGCCGCGTGCGCGATCCCGAGCCCGTGATTGCCCGCCGACGACACCACCACGCCGCGCCGCCGCTCCTCCACCGGCAGCGCGAGCAGCGCGTTGAACGCGCCGCGCAGCTTGAACGATCCGGTGCGCTGCTGGCTCTCCCACTTGACGTACGATTCCGCGCCCGACCGCGCCGAGAGCGGGGCGGAATACGAGCACGGCGTGCGTTGGACCACGCCTCGCAGGCGGTGAGCCGCGGCGAGGACATCGGGGGCGGCGGGGAGGATCATGCGTCGGTGGTGGGAGCAGCATGATTACCCTTCCGTCGGCCGCGGGCAAGCGCCGGAACCCTTCGCGCGTGACCTCGTCGCGCGCCGTGCGTCTGCTTGACAGCGCGGACCGCCCGGCTAGATTTGCTACGGTGACGGCGGCTCCGCTCGATTGCGGGGCCGTTTCCGTCTGGCGGATGATCGGACGGAGACACGCTCTCCTCGACATCCCGATGCGGGGCTGTAGCTCAGCTGGGAGAGCGCTGCAATCGCACTGCAGAGGTCAGGGGTTCGATCCCCCTCAGCTCCATTCCGTGACGAGATCGTGTTGGCGCAGTCCTTGCCTTCGTTGTCGCCAACGGATCCATACATTGCCCGCCGCCGTTCGGTAGGACGGAGAGTTCCAATGACGGCGCGCGTGGCAACCTGCTGAAGCGCAGCGATCCGACCGACGCCGCGAACCCACCCGGTTCGCGGCGTTCGTGCGTTCGGGATCCGACGGACGCGCGTGCGCGGCACGCGCGTGGGTGAGCGACTCAGGGCGCGAGCGCGGCGTGCGCGTCCTCCCGCATCGCGGCGAACACCGTGCGCAGCCATGCATTCTGCTCCCGGTCGACGCGATCCTCGAAGTCGCTGAACGCCGTGCCGCTCAGCGCGTTCAGGAACCGGAGGATCGCGCTCTCCTGCACGAACAGCCGGACCTGGCGCACGATCACCGTCGGTCCTTCGCCCTCGCGCCTGACCCCGATGCGGAACAGCGAGCCCTCGCCGGCGAACGGGCGACGCAGCGGCGCGCGAATGAGGTGTGCGACGGCGAGCGGGAAGTCCCACTCCGGCTCGCGCCGCGCCGTCACGACCCACGTGTTCTCCGTCTCCGCGTGCCGCACGTGGACGAGCTGCATCCGGAGGTCGTGGAATCCGACGCCGAAGTGCTTGATGCGCGCCTTGAAGTCGACGAGCAGCGCGAGCGTGTCGGGCATCGGCCGCGCTGCGCCGGCGAGCGGCACCAGCGCGCCGTGCAGCGTCCGGATCCGGATCCTCAGCAGGCGATCGTCCGCCGCCGCCTCGAAGAAGGTCGCGCCCGAGGCGTCGCTCGCGACCACGCGATAGCGCGTCGGGTCGACGTAGCGCCGCATGTAGTCGCCGAACGCGGGATAGAGCCGCCGCAGCCGCTCCGAGTGCATCGCGATCACGAGCGTCACCGCGGTGCTGCCGTCGGCGAGCGGCGTGGGGAGGAGCGAGTCGAGCGAGAACGCCGAGCCGAGTGCCGCCGACGTGCGCGGCGCCGCGGCACGCAGGTCGGCGCGCGCCTGGTCGGGCGTCTTGCCCTCGGCGGAGGCGATCAGCCGGGAGAACACCGCGGCGACGTCGGCCGGCCGGATGCTCCCGATCGCGAAGTCGACCGCCGTGTCCCACCGGTACACCCGGTCGGCGATGCGGCTCAGGGTGATCACGTGCCGGCCGTCGGCGGGCACGCGCGGCGACGGAACGCCGCTGCGCGCATCGAGCTCGTAGCGCCCGCCCGCCGCGTGCCCCTGGATCTCGAGGAGCCGGACATCGCCCGAGCTCCCGGTCCACGCGGCCGTGTCGGTGAAGAGCGGGGAGGGGAGGAGCGCCCGCTTCGCGAGCTGCACCCGCGCGTACTCGTACTTCGCGTTGCGTGCGACGTCGGCGTGGCGTTGGATCAGCGCGCCGAACAGCTCGTTGACGCTCGTGCGGGCATGTGGTCCGGCCCCGAATCCAGCATAAGCGTCGCGGCAGCCGCCGAGCGCGACGGCGAGCGCGAGGAGCGTCGCCGCGCGTGCGACTCGCTCGGCGGCGACGGTACGACGAGAGGGGATCAGCGGTCTGCCGGCAGGCGGTGCGAGGGGTTGAAGCGCTTTCCTACCAGGGCTATTTTAATCAGGTTCCCCCGAGTGGTCAGCCAGTCGGCGGATGCATGCCACTGCCCCTTGGTGTAACTGGCAACACGCCTGACTCTGGATCAGGAGAGTCCTGGTTCGATCCCAGGAGGGGCAACTCGAGGCCCGGCAACGACTATGGTCGCTGCCGGGCTTTCGTTTTCTCCCACCTCTCGATCCGCGGAGGCGCGTACACACTGGACGCGGTCGTGTGCGTCCGTGCCCCACGTCTCTCTTCGAACGAATCCAGTCGATCGACCTTCCGGTCGATGGCGGCGCCGTCGGCATTCACTATGCTGAATCACGATCCGACGGAGACGTTGGCGACGATGGGCGGGCTCGTTCAACGGGTCCATCGCCAATCGCCCGTCCGGTCGCGCAGAGGTCGGTGATGACGTGGGGAAGGAGCAGACGAGATGTCGCGGAGCGGATGCACGCTGAGCACCCTGGTTCTGGTCGCGCTGTCGAGCTGGTCGTGTGGTAGCACGGCACCTGAGCCGACACCCAAGGTGGCCGCGATCGTCGTGAGCCCCTCTACCCCGACGCTCGCGATCGACGCCCAGCTTCCACTCCAGGCGCAGGTCCGGGACGAGTCGGGTGCGCTCGTCGCCGACGCGCCGATCACCTGGACGGTCGAGGACCCCGCGATCGTGAGCGTCTCGACGGCGGGCGTCGTCAAGGCGCTCGCCGTCGGCACGTCGCAGGTCGCCGCGAACGCGCACGGAAAATCGGGCATCGCGGTCGTCACGGTCAGCGCGGCGGCCGACCCGGGGAACGGCGGCCCGGGAACGGGCAGCCCCAACGGCGCCAACCCACCGGCGGTGGCGCACGTCGTGGTCAGGGCGCCGTCCGGTGGGCTCGACGTGGGCTCCACGATGCAGCTCACCGCCACGGCCTTCGACGACAAGGGGAACGCCCTTCCTCAGAGCTTCGCGTGGTCGACCTCCAACGCGGAACGGGCGACCGTATCCTCGAGTGGCGTCGTGACCGGGAAGCGTCAGGGCAAGGTGACGATCACCGCCCGGACCTCCTCGACGGGCGGAAAGAGCGGGTCGGTGGACCTCCAGGTGAAGAAGAAGTAGCGGCGAGGCGAGGCTGCCTCCACCGCGCTCCGCGTTTCCCGCGACGGAGCGACTCGCCACGCCCATTGCGACGAATGCGCTGGAGTCGTACTAGCATCGACGATGATGCGACGAGGTTGCGCATGTGCGCTCGCATTCACGTTCGTCGTGACGCTGGCTTGCGCCGGAGCTCCGTCTCGCGTGTCCGGCTCCTTAGCCACGCGCGTCGAGAACGACACCACGAGCCTCCTGAACGCGCGTCGGATCGCTGCCCTTCCGCCGGAGGCGGAGCGCGAGTGGCGCGCATACCTCGAGCGATCCGACCGACTCCGCCGGTTCGACCAGGACTCGATGGCCCGGGAGCTGACGCGCGTCGGCCGCGACCGCATGATGCCCGCGCCCGACACGCGCCGCTCGTTCTCCATCGCGGATGCCGACCGGGCGGCAACGCAGCTCGACGACGACTCGCTGCGCGCGTTCGTCGCCACGGTGCTCTCCTTCCAGACGCCGAGCGGCGGCTGGTCGAAGCACGTGGACTACGCGAAGGGGCCGCGCCGGGCCGGCGAGAGCTACTTCTCCGAGACCGATCGGTGGCAGTACATCCCGACGCTCGACAACGACGCGACGATCGCACAACTCCGGCTCCTCGCCGCCGCGTACGCGCGACTGCGCGACGAGCGCTGGCGCGGCGCGTTCCGCCGTGGCGTCGACTACCTGTTCGCCGCGCAGATGCCGAACGGCTGCTGGGCGCAGGTCTTCCCGCTGCAGGGCGGCTATCACGACGCCGCGACCTTCAACGACGACGCGATCGTGAACGTGCTCCGGTTCCTTCACGCGCCGGAAGACACCGCGCTCTTCGATCCCGAGCGACGAGCGGCGGCGCATACGCGGTTCGCAAGCGGCATCGATTGCATCCTCGCGAGCCAGGTCCGCATCGGCGGACGCCGCACGGTGTGGGCGCAGCAGCACGATCCGCTGACCCTCGAGCCGGCGTCGGCGCGAGGTTACGAGCTCCCTGGACTCAGCGGTCGAGAGAGCGCGTCGATCATGCGCCTCCTGATGGACGTCGACGACCCGGGCGACTCGGTCGTGGCGGCGGTGCGCGACGCCGCCGAGTGGTTCAGGGCGCACGAGATCCGTGGCTTCGACTATTCGCCGCCGCGGGGGCTCGTCGCGAACGCGCGTGCCGAGCCGCTCTGGGCACGTCTCACCGACCTCGAGACCGACCGCCCGATCTTCGCCAATCGCGACGGCGTGAAGCTGTACGACTACGACCGTCTCACCGATCGGCGCACCGGCTACGCCTGGTACAGCCGCGAGCCCGCGGCCGCGCTGAAGCAGTACGAGCGGTGGTCGGGGGAGCACCCGCTGCGCACTCCTCACCAGAACCGATGACGATGCCGGTGATGACTCTTCCAGTTCGGTATCGCTCGCTCGCGCCGATCGCGATCCTCGCCGCCCTCCACGCCGTCCCGGCCGCCGCGCAGCGCATCGACGACGCCCGCGTAGCCCCAGGGGCGGCGGTGCGCGTCGCGCTCACGAATGGCGAGTCGCAGACCGGGCAATATGCCGCGCAGTCGCCGACGCACCTGCACCTCAATCGCGAGTGTGGCGAGGGATGTCTACGGGCCGATTCCATCGCGTGGAACGACGTGAGGCGCGTCGACGCCAAACTGACGCTGCGGCACTCCGGCGGTCGAGCGTTGATCTTCGGCCTCGCAGGTGCGGCGATCGGAACAGTGGTCACCCTCGGCGCGATGGAGCTCTATCGATCGAGCTCGGCGTGCGACGGCGATCTGTGCGGCCTCGGTTTCGTCCTCGCACTTCCCGTTGCCGCCGGCACCGGTGCCCTGATCGGCATTCATCACGGCTGGACCGAAGAGGTCAGCTACTGGGCGCCGGTCTGGCCCCCCTCCGCGACGCGCTGACGCTCACGCTTGCGTGACTCGCTCGGTCGTGGCACCCAAACCGCCGAGCAGCTCGCGATACCACCGCTCCGCGGCCTCGAGCCGCTCCTCCCCGCCGGCGAATCCCCAGAGAACGCTCAGCGTCTCGCGTGTCTCGCCGCGCGTCTTCGTGCGCTGCGCGTCACGCACGGCGTTCGCGCACGGGCCCTCGGCGTCGAACAGGCAGAGCAGCCCGGCGAGATCGATCTCCTGGCCCGACGCATTGAACACGTACGACGCGCCGTCCGGCGCGACGGCGATCCGGAACGGCGCGCGCGCCCGCCCGAGATCCACGACGCTGATCGGCAGCCCGCTGTGCAGCGATACGGCGTTGCACACGTCCACGGCGACGTTGATCGTGCCGAGCGCGCTCTCGCTCGCGGCGCGCACGAGATACTCCGACGCGGGCTTGCCGCGGCCCGTCGGCTTGTAGCCGCCCGCGCGCAGCAGATCGCGTACGGCGCCGCGCGTCGGTTCGTCGCGCGCGATGGGCGCCGGCGCGTCGAGACGGAGTGCGTCGAGCACCGTCGGCGGCGTCGGCAGCGCGCCGAGCGGCGCGGGGAACGTCGTCGTGAACGCCGCGATCCGGAGTAGTGGATGCGGCTCGACGCGAAGCTGGAGCACGGTCACGCACGGGATCGGTTCGAGGTGAGACGACGCCCCGTTCATGCTAGCGCCGCCGCTCCGGACGCGAAACGGGGCGCGGCTCTCGCCACGCCCCGCTCGCTCTGCTCGCTCTGCTTGCTCAGTTCCTCGGATGCGCCGTCCGCCCCGAGGATCCGGACGATGAGCTGCCCGACGACGACGAACCGGATGACGACGAACCCGACGACGTCGTCGCGCTCGGCGACGGCGAGGACGTGCTGCGCGGCCGTTCGCGCGCCGTCCCGCTCCGCGGCGTCCCTTCCGTCTGCGTGTAGCCGCGTCCCTTCACCATCTTGCCGCGCGACTCGGTGCTTCCCGGCGTGACGACGATGATCGGCGGTGCGTAGCCACCGTAGTAGCCGCCGTACCCGCCGTAGCCGCCGTACCCATAGCTGTTGTAGCCGTAGCCGTACGGATAACCGTAGCCATACCCGTACCCATAGCCGGGATAGCCGAGGTAGCCCCAGCTCCACGGATCGTACGGAACGCTCATTACCGACACGCGGCGCCGCGTGCGCGAATCGGTCAGGATCACGCCCGAATCGAGCGGCGCGTCGCCCCCGCCGGCGCGCGCGAAGTTGAACGCGCCCGGGTTCGACACGGCCACCATCGCGTCGGTCACCGCGCCGGGAACACCGGCGTCGGCGAGCTGCACGAGCGTCGAGGCGTCGAGCGAGAACTTCTGATCGCGCTCGAGCAGCCACGCGGCGACGACCGCGCTGTCCGCGGCGCGCGACGCCTCGATGACGGCGGTCGTGCCGATCGGCGCACCCGCGGCGATGCGCGCCGTACCCGCCGCCTGTCCGCGCTGGCGCAGCGCCGACGCGATCTCCGCCGGAACCGCGCTCGGGATCCCCGCGTCACGATACCGCGCGACGCGCACGTTCTCGGCGCCCTCGCTCGACACGCCGCGTACGTCGAGCCACTCGCCGTCCTCGGTGAGCGAGAGGATCGCCGACGTCGTCGACGGCAATCCCTCGCAGGTGGACGAGGAGCGCAGATAGATGCGGCGCTCGTCGGCCGACCACCACGCCTTCTGCGTGCCGGTGCAGTCCTTCGCCTCGAGCGGACGCTCGGCGCCGCTCGCGTCGATGCGCTGGGTGGAGAGCACCTTCCCGCCCGCGATCGTCGTGACGTCGGCCGCGTCGGCGCCCGCCGCGGCGGGAGTGATGCAGACGAGCATCGCGTTCGCCGCGGGCTCGGTGAAATCCGAGACGCCGGCGGCCGTGGGCGTCCAGCAGCCGATCCAGCCCTGCCACTTCGGCCCGAGCTGCTCGGCACGTGCGGCCGTCGCCGCGACGGCGGCGATCCCGAGCGCCGCGAGGCAGCGCTTCATGGTGACGATCATCGTTGGTGTCCTCATGACAGATGCCTAGAGCCGCACGGAGAGTCCGAGCGTGCCGGTGAATCCGGAGAGGTCGATCTTGTCGAAGCCGCTCAGATCCGTGCCCGGGTCGCCCTTGGCGAAGAGATACCGCCCGTCGAGCACGACGCCGAATCGAGGTGAAATGCTCACCTGAACGCCGGCGAGCCCCTGGGTGACGAACGACCAGCCCTCCGACGCGAACGACGAGGTGAAGATCGAGTTGCCGTTCTGGAAGTCGACGAAGTCGCCATCCTGAATGAAGCGATAGTGCATCGCGCCGACGCCACCCCCGACGTACGGTACGATCCGGTTCGGGATCCACGCCAGACTCCCCACCGACCGACCCGGCGGAAGCAGATCGAACTTGACGTTCACGGTCAGAGGCACACGCTCGAAGGTGTTCGTCTGCCGGATGGGCACGTCGACCCCGTCGACCGTCTCGACGAAATCACGATACTCGGACGACTTCTTCGAGCGCGCCACGCCGGCCGAGAGCATCACCTCCACCCGGCGCGCGAGCGGCACGGCGATGTCGGCGCCGAGCGCGAAGCTGTCGAAGTCGCCTCGGCTCAGGGTCAGATTCTTCGTGACGTCCTGAAACACGTCGCCGCCGGCGGTCGCGCGCGCGAACCCCGCCGAGACGGTGAGCACGGCATTGGGTGGATGGAACAGGTAGCCGTCCCCCGCCGACTGCGCGGATGCGTACGGCGCGCTCGCCGCGAGGAGCACGAAGGCGATCGCGGGAAGGTACCGGCTCGGGAATGTCATGGGTGTCGCCTCTCGGGGCCGAGTAGTGGAGATACCACGCGACGGGCGGGTGCGTTCCATCGAGCCGAGCCGGTCGCAGCCACTGTGTGCAGCTTCGTATACATCATACGTGCCGCCGTCGCAAGACGTTGCGGACCGTCGGCTGGCGGCGCGCGCGCCGGCGGCTAAGCTACCGGACATGGACCGACGCACCTTCCTGCACGCCGGCGCCGGCTCGCTCGTCGCCGGCTGGCGACTCGGCCGCATCCCCTGCCATTCGATCCCCGCTGCGGCGCCCCTCGCGCTCCCGAGCCGAGCCCAGCTCGACTGGCAGGGCGACGAGCTCGCGATGTTCGTGCACTTCGGCGTGAACACCTTCACCGACCAGGAATGGGGCACGGGGAAGGAGGACCCGGCGATCTTCGAGCCGGCGCGGCTCGATCCGGGACAGTGGGCGCGCACGGCGCGGGCCGCCGGCTTCCGCGCGATGATCCTCACCGCCAAGCACCACGATGGCTTCTGCCTCTGGCCCACCGCCACGACGAAGCACTCGGTCGCGGCGAGCACGTGGCGCGGCGGGGCGGGGGACGTCGTCCGCGAGTTCGTCGACGCATGCCGCGCCGAGGGGCTCCGCGCCGGCCTTTATCTCTCCCCCTGGGATCGCAACCATCCCACCTACGGCGACTCGGCGGCGTACAACGACGTCTACGCGGCCCAGCTCACCGAGCTGCTCACCCGGTACGGCGCCATCGCCGAGGTCTGGTTCGACGGCGCCAACGGCGAGGGGCCGAACGGCCGGCGCCAGGTCTACGACTGGCCGCGCGTCTGGGGGATCGTCCGCCGGCTCCAGCCGGGCGCGGTGATCTTCTCGGATGCAGGGCCGGACGTACGCTGGTGCGGCAACGAGCGCGGCGTGGCCGGCGAGCCGAACTGGGCGCCCGTCGATCCGAAGGTCGTCTCGTTCCCGGGTCAAACAGGACCCGCGGTCGAGCCGGCGCTGCAGCACGGCGATCCCCACGGCTCGGCGTGGCGTCCCGCCGAGGTGGACGTGTCGATCAGGCCCGGCTGGTTCTACCACCCGGCACAGGACGGCGAGGTGCGCGACGTCGAGAACCTCGTACAGCTCTACCTCACGTCGGTGGGACGGAACGCCAAGCTGCTGCTCAACGTGCCGCCCACCCGCGACGGACTGCTGCACGACGTCGACGCTTCGCGTCTCCTCGGATTCCGGAAACGGCTCGATACGCTGTTCGGATCACCCCTGCCACTTCGTGCGCAAGGTGCGCCCCGCACCGGCGCGCGCACCCTCACGGCGGAGTGGTCGCTCGAGCGTGAAGCTACGCCGGCGTACGCGCGGCTCGCGGAGCGGATCGAGCGTGGGCAGCGCGTGGCGCGGCATCGGCTCGAGGGCCGGTCGTCCTCCGGCGCATGGCGCACGCTGGTCGCCGGGAGCACGATCGGCCACGCCTCGATCCACCGGCTCGCGCCGGGACCCGCGATCCGCGCCGTGCGCCTCGTCGTGGACGACGCCGTGGCGGAGCCGATGCCGGTGCGGCTCGAGCTGTTCGACCGGTCCTGACGCTCGGTCACTCCGCCAGCAGCTCGCGCAACCGGTCGGCGTTGCGCACGGCGTTCCCGCCACCGTCGTTGTTGAAGTAGACGAACGCTTCGCGACCCTGGTGCTCCCATTCGCGCAGGCGGTCGCGCCACCAGCGCAGGTCGTCGTCCGCATACGACCCGCCGTAGAGCGCGCCCGGATCGGGCCCATGCAGTCGCACGTAGACGAAGCCCGCCGTCGCGCGGAGGATACACGAGAGCCGCGCGCCGCTCATGACGCAGTACGCGGCGCCTCGGCGCTCGAGGAGCTCGAAGGTCTCCTCGCGATGCCAGCTGGGGTGTCGCATCTCGACGGCCGTCTGCAGACCGTCCGGGAGACAGCCGAGGAAATAGTCGAGCCGGGGCAGATCGATCTCGAACGTCGGCGAGAGTTGCACGAGCAGGAGCGATCGCCGCGGGGCGAGGCGGGAGAGCCCCTCGCCGATCCGCGCGATCCACCGCTCCGGACCGTAGAGCCGGCGCTGGTGGGTGAGGTGGCGGGGCGCCTTGACCGCCATGACGAACCCGTCGGGAAGGCGGCGGCGCCAGGAGGCGAAGGCGCTGTCGGCGGGCCACCGGTAATAGCTCGCGTTGAGCTCCACCGTCCGGTAGCGCGCGAGGTAATGTTCGAGGCGACTCCGCGGCGCGAGCCCGGGCGGGTAGAGCACGCCGTCCCAGTGGCGATAGCTCCACCCCGACGTGCCGACGTGGATCATCGGTGCGGGCCCGACGGGGAGAGCCTGCCCGATCCGCGCGGCGCGGCCGGGTTCTCGCAATGCGTGGTACTGGCGCGACGGACCTCCGCCGGCGCAGTATTCCAGCGAGCTCGACAGTCGAGTTCCGGGCGCGGACATGCGCACGCTCGGGGCTCAGTGGTGTATCCGTCACCAATGTGGGGAACGCCTCTTGCCTTTCTGGAGGAGGCCGCCAGTCTTGCAGAGCGTATGACCTTCACTGCCTTCCCGTCGTGACCACCGCCATCGTCCTCCTTTCGATCGCGCTGGCCCTCGTGGCCATCGGCGCGCTCGTTCGCTGGCGTCGAGGGCGTCGCACGGCCTATACCCCCATCCCGCTCGTTTTCCCGATGAACGCGGGGATCGCGTGGGAGTCGACGCTGTCCGCCGAGCCGGTGGAGACCGCCGAGCCCCCCGCGGCCGCCTCCAGCTTCGCGCCGCCGCAGACGGTGGTGCCCCGCAGCACCCCCGAGCGGAACATCGGCGTCCCCGTGACCGTGGAGGGGAACAATCCCGCGCCCCCGACGAGCGAGACGATCCGCTTCCAGCGCCCTACCGAAGAGGTCGTCCAGCTCCTGCCCGGCCACCTCGAGGTGCTCTCGGGGGACTCGCGGCATCAGGAGATCCGCTTCGTCCGGGTGCAGGGGCAGCAGCCGCAGCTCATCCTCGGCCGCAACCCGGGGCGCTCGCCGCAGCACATCGCGCTCAACTCGAGCACCGTGAGCCGCCAGCACGCGCGCCTCGCCTTCTCGGGGGGGAGGTGGGCGGTGGCGAACCTCTCGAAGACCAACCCGGTCGTCGTGAACGACCAGGAGCTTTCGAGCCTCGACGGCGAGCGGCAGCTGCGCGACGGCGATCGGATCGAGCTCGGCGAGGTCGTGCTGCGCTTCCACGCGCACTGAGCCGGCGCGGAAGGCCGATGCGGCAGCAGCGTGTCCCGTTCGGCGTCCGCCGATGAGCGGCGAGCCGACGCCGGCGGGCCTCGCCGTGCTCGACCCCGAGTACTGGATCCTCGGTGAGATCGGCCGCGGCGGCACGGCGATCGTGTACCTCGCGCGCGAGCGAGCCACGGGCGCCGAGGTCGCGATCAAGCTGATCCGGTCCAAGTACCTCGAGGACGAGGAAGCGGTCGCCCGGTTCGCGCGCGAGGCGCGCTACGTCGCCCAGCTCGCGCACCCCAACGTGGTGGGCGTGCAGCGCGTGCTCGACCTCGGCGCGTCGGGGATCGCGCTCGTGATGACGCACATCAACGGGCGCACCCTCAAGCAGGTGATTCACGAGGAGCGGCCACTCCCGCAGGAGTTCGTGACGCGCGTGATGCGCGACGTCGCCGCGGCGCTCTCCGCGGCGCATGCGATGGGGATCATCCATCGCGACGTGAAGCCGGAGAACGTGTTCATCACGGAGGACGGCCGCGCGCTGCTCGCCGACTTCGGCGTGGCGCGCTCGATGTCGGGCGAGACCCAGCTGACGATGCACGGCGTGGCGATCGGCACGCCGTCATACATGGCGCCGGAGCAGATCGAGGGGGAGCAACTCGACGGGCGCGCGGACATCTACAGCCTCGGGCTCGTGGCGTGGGAGATGTTCACCGGCCACCGGCCGTGGGAGGGGGACAGCCTGTACGCGGTCCTCTACCATCAGCGCCACCACGAGCTCCCCGACGTGCGCGACATGCGCCCGGACGTGTCCGACGACGTCGCCGACGTGATCGCCGGCGCGATCGAGAAGGATCCGTCGGCGCGCTGGCAGACGATGGACGAGCTGATCGCCGCGCTCGACGGCGCGGCGCCCGACCGTCGCGCGAAGGCGCACGTACCGGTGAGCACGGAGACCGTGCGCTTCTCGCGGCCGAGCACCCCGGCGGCCGGGGAGCCGGCGCTTCCCGCTCCGCCGGCGGCGGCACCGCTTCCGGCCGTGGCGCCGAGCACGGGGCTCTCTCCGTTCGAGAGCGGCTTCGTCGGGGCGTATTTCACCGCCGACGAGCTGGAGGAGGTGAAGCCGGCGCGCCGCCTGCCGATGACGCGAGGTCGCGTCCTCGCAGGGGTCGGCGTCGCGGCGGCGATCGCGCTGGCGCTGCTGGCGAAGTCGGTGGACGGCCGTGCCGGAGCGCGCGCGCGCGCGCCGGTGGCGACGAGCCGCGCGTCGAGCGGCGAGGTCGGCGGCGCGGGGCAGGCGGGGCACCCGCGTGGCGACTCGGCGCTCGCGCTCGCGACAGCCGCCGCGCTCCGCGACTCCGTCAGGCTGGCCGACTCGATGGCGCTGGCCTCGAGCGCCGAGGCTCGCGCGGCGGCCGCGGATTCCGCCGACTCGGTGGCCGCGGCGACCGCCGACGCGCCGGAAGGGGTGGAGCTCGACGCGACCCCGGCGCCCGAGTCGCGGCGCCCGACCCCCCCACGGCCGGAGGAGCGCCGGCCGGCTCCCGCGCCGGTGGTCGCGGCGCCCGCTCCGGCGGCGGCCGAGGCGCCGACGCGCACCCGGTTCGGGATCTTCACCGGCGGACTCCACACGTGCCTCGTGTCGGGCGAGGGCCGCGCCTACTGCTGGGGCGGAAACGACGAAGGGCAGCTCGGCACGGGTGGTTCGGGAGGCTCGCGGAGCTCGAGCCCGTCCGCGGTGGGGGGAGATCTCCGTTTCGTCGACATGGCGCCAGGGCTCTCGCACAGCTGCGCGATCGCGCGCGGTGGCGGGGTCTGGTGCTGGGGAGAGAACTCGCACGGGCAGCTCGGCGACCGCTCGGAGACCGCGCGCGCCGCTCCGGTGCGCTCCGCGACGGGGCACACATTTCGCTCCATAGCGGCCGGGGCCGCGCACACCTGCGGCGTCGATCTCGACGGCGTGGCGTGGTGCTGGGGCTCGGATGCGCACGGTCAGCTCGGGGACGGCGGAGTGCTCGATCGGCCGTATCCGGTGCCGGTGGCCGGTGGGCAGCGGTTCGTTCGGTTGGACGTGGGCTGGAACTTCACCTGCGGGCTCACCGAGAGCGGCAGGGCGATGTGCTGGGGCGACAACTCGGCGGGACAGCTCGGCGACGGGACGACGACGGATCGGCGTCGGCCAGTTCCCGTGCAGGGGAACATCGAGTTCGCGGCGATCACCGCGGGGAGCGCGCACACGTGCGGCGTGACTCGCGACGGCGCCGCGTACTGCTGGGGGCGAAACGCGAGCGGTGAGCTCGGCGACGGAAGCACGTCGCCTCGCTCAACGCCCGTGCGGGTGCTGGGCGACGAGCGCTTCGTGTCGATCGCGGCGGGCGCGGTGCACACCTGCGCCGTCACCTCCGGCGGCGAGGCGTGGTGCTGGGGACGGAACACGTACGGACAGCTCGGCAACGGCGACACGTCCGACAGCGGTGAGCCGGTGCGCGTGGCGGGGGGTCATGCCTTCGCCAGCGTGCGGGCGTTCGGGTCACACACCTGCGCGACGACGCCGTCGGGCGAGGCGTTCTGCTGGGGCTACAACAGCGACGGTCAGCTCGGCGATGGAACGAGGACGCATCGCACCAGGCCGGTCTACGTCGAGCGCCCCGGCGGCTGAGATGGGAAGGACAGACGGTGAGGAGCGGCTCTATGATGCGGATTCGGCGAACCCTCGCGGCGGTCGCGCTCGCGAGCTGGGCATGCGGTAGCACGCAACCGGATGCGACCCCACAGGTCGCATCCGTCGTCGTCACCCCGTCGTCGTCCACGCTCGCGCTCGACGCGCAGCTCCCGCTGCAGGCCCAGGTCACCGACGCGAGCGGCGCGCTCGTGCCGAATGCCTCGATCGTGTGGACGGTCCAGAATCCCGACGTGGTGACGGTATCGTCCTCCGGCGTGGTGACGGCGACGTCGGTGGGGAGCACGCAGGTCGCGGCGAACGCGCTGGGCAAGTCCGGGATCGCGACGATCACCGTGGCGCAGACGCCGGTGGCGAGCGTCGTCGTCGTGCCGGCGCGGGTCGACGCGGGGGTCGGCACGAAGACCCAGCTCACGGCCACCGCGCTCGACGCGTCGCAGAAGACGCTGGCGAATCGCGCGATGATCTGGACGACGAGCAACGCCTCCGTGGCCAAGGTGGACGGCAGCGGCCTGGTGACGACCGTCGGCGTGGGAAGCGCGACGATCACCGCGACGGCCGAGGGCAAGAGCGGCTCGTCGCAGGTGTCCGTCTCCGCCGGCGCGGTGGCGAGCGTCGTCGTGTCGCCGAACCCCGTGCCGCTCAACTTCGGCGACACGCAGCAGCTCACCGTCACGGCGAAAGACGCGAACGGTACGCTGATCACGGGACGTTCGGTGAGCTGGACGACGGCGAACTCCCAGGTCGCCACGGTGTCGGGAAGCGGCGTGGTCACCGCCACGGGCCCGGGCTCGACGTCGGTCACGGGCACGGTGGACGGCGTGAGCGGCTCGACGCGCGTGGACGTCACGCTGATCCCCGTCGCGAACGTGCTGGTGACGCCGAATCCGCTCAGCGTGGCCGTCGGCGCGCAGAGTCAGCTCACCGCCGTGCTCACCGATGCCAGCGGCAACACGCTCACGGGGCGCGTCATCACCTGGACGTCGAGCGACAACAGCATCGCCACGGTGTCGAACGGCAAGGTCACCGGGGTGAAGAGGGGGAAGGCGACGATCACCGCGGAGAGTGACGGCGTGAAGGGCTCCGCCACGGTGAACGTCGGCCCGGCGCCGGTGAAGAGCGTGAGCGTCAATCCGGGGAGCAAGACGATGCTCGCGGGCACGACCACGCAGCTCACCGCGACGGTGACCGACGTCAACGACGCCACGGTGAGCAACCCGACGGTCACGTGGAACACGAGCGACGCGCAGATCGCCGGCGTCAGCGCCAACGGCAGCGTGACGACGCTCAAGGCGGGAACGGCGATCGTCACGGCGACGAGCGACGGCGTGTCGGGAACGGCGAGCATCACCGTCACGCCGGCGGCCGTGGCCTCGGTGGCCGTCGCGCCGAAGCTCGCCACGCTCGTCAAGGGCCAGACGATCCAGCTCACTGCGACGGTGCTCGACAAGTACGGCAACGTCATCACCGGCGCGCCGGTCGTCTGGTCGGTGAGCTCCGGACGCACGGCCTCCGTCAGCCCGACGGGGAAGGTGACGGGGAAGCGCGGGGGCGTGGTCACCGTCACGGCGACGAGCTCCGGCAAGAGCGACAATGCGCTGATCACGGTGCTCGATTGATGGGACGATCGCCGATGGTGAGACTCGCGGCGCTCGCGCTCGCATTCGCACCGAGCGTGGCCGGAGCGCAGGCTCGCGTGGCGCTGAAACGCGGCATGCCGGCGGTGCCGCAACGACCCGCGTGCCAGGCCGGCGCCGCGCCACGAACGAGCACCGCCGAGCAGCGCAAGGCCGCGCGCGAGCTGGCACAGCGCGCGCAGCAGTCGGCCATCCTCGGCGATCGCGCGGCGGCGCGCGACCAGCTGCGGCAGGCGGCGGCCGTCGATCCGACGAATCCGGACCTCGCGTTCCAGCTCGCCCGCGCGCACGACGGGCTCGGCGCCGGCGACGCCGCGGCGGCGGAGTACTGCCGCTTCCTCGCGCTCGCGCCGAACGCGCCCGAGGCCGCCGAGGCGCGCGATCGCGTCGCGGCGCTCACGAAGTCGCGCCAGCCGACGCTGCCCGATCAGCTCGTGGCGTCGTTCCGTGCCGGCATCACGGCGTACGAGGCGCGGCGATACGCGCAGGCGGCCGCGTCGTTCGGCACCGCGATCGCCATGCGCCCGGACTGGCCCGATGCGTACTACGATCGTGCGCTCGCGCGAGCCGCGGCGGGACAGCGCGAGCTCGCGATCGCCGACTTCGAGCAGTACCTGCGCCTGCGCCCCGAGGCGGAGGACCGTGCGACGGTGATCGCGCGCATCAACGGGCTGCGTGGCGGACCGCTCTCACCGGCCGCGGCCTTCGGCCTCGGCCTCGTCGTTCCCGGCGCGGGACAGATGTACACCGGTCGCAAGCTGCTCGGCGTCGCCGCGCTCGCCGCCACGGGAGGCGCGGTCGCCTTCGCGCTCCAGAACGGGATGGTGACGGAGCGCTACACGGTCACCACGGATCTGGATCCGTTCGGCAACCCGCTCCCCCCGTACACGGCGACGCGGCAGGTGCCCGGTCGTCCGAACCTCACCGTGGGGCTCGTGGGCGCCGGCGCGCTCGCGCTGACCAGCGCGCTGGAGGCGTTCTTCTACGCCCGCCACCTCAACTCGCGCGAGCGCCGCTTCGCCGCCGAGTTGCTGCCGGCGAGCGAAGGCGTCACGCTCCGCGTCACGCTGCGCTGACGGCGAGTCGCGGTTCGAGTCGCGGCTCGCCGCGCTCGGTCTCGGCCACGTCTGACGCGACGTCGCGCTCGGCGCTCGTGAACGCGAGCGCGGCGAGCTTGAGCGCGAGCCAGAGCAGCTTCGCCGCGGCCGGCTTCAGCGCCGCCAGCGGGACGAAGAGCGCCGCGACGAGCGGCGGATAGACGAAGTGCAGATACGAGGGCTGTCCCGGGATCGCACCGCACGGGGAGCGCCCTTCCGCGAACGCGCCGCCGCCCCACCGGTAGACTAGCACGTCCCACTGGTAGGCGTCGACCTTCCCGACGATCTGCCACAGCGCGGCGGCCACGACGATCAACGCCCACGCGTCGAGGGCGAGCTGCCAGCGCGGGCGCGCGAGGGCGCCTCGGAGCGGATTGGGCATGGCGCGGTGGCGGGACGACGCGGGGGACCCGATCGGTCCTTCCGAGCGGCGGCGCTTCCCTCATGAGACGAGCGGACTCGGCCACTCGTCTCCCCCCCCTCAGAACGCCGCCCGCAGCCCCCCACTGACGGTGCGTCCCTGCCGGATCGTCAGGTTGTCCGGCTCCCCGAGCTGCTCGCCGAGCAGGTTGTCGCCGACGACGAGCAGGGTGAGCCCTCGGCCGACGTCGCGCGAAGCGGTGGCGCGGAGATGCGTCGCTCCGCCGTACGGCCGCCAGAACTCGCGTAGCCGCGCGCCGGTCAGGTCGCCCTGCGAAGAATCGTCGGTGCCCACGTAGGCGCGCGCGAGCGCGATGCGATCGTAGTTGATCCAGTCGGTGGCGCGCGTGGCGCTCAGCGCGGCACTCCATCGCGGGGCGATCCACGTCGCGCCGAAGCTCAGGGTGTGCGCCGGCACGCCGAGCATCCGGTCGCCGGAGCGCAGATCGCCGCGGTAGTCCTCCGCCACGGCGCGTACGCGGCTGTCCACCGTGGTGAACGTGCCGGCGAGGGCGAGCGCGCCGCGGCGAACGCCGGCCTGCAACTCCCAGCCGCGGTTGGTGATCTCGCCGACGTTCATCGGCAGAAACAGCATGTGACGCTCGGGAGAACCGCTGCGGAGCTGCGTGTCGAGCACGATCGCGACGTTCTGGATGAGCCCCGTGGCGCGCTGGTCGAACCGCGTAGCCTGGAAGGAGAGCACCTCTCCCGCGTACAGCTCGATCCCGCTCTCGACGCCAGTCTGCACCTCGGGGTCGAGTCCGGGACGCAGGTACGACCGCGGCTCCTCGTTCTCCCACGCGATGCGCACCGGCGTCTGGGGCGGCCGGATCCCCTTGCCGTACGCGCTGCGTAGCTTGATCTCCACCGGACCGGCCGAGCGCACGAGCGCGGCGCCGACGAGCGGCAGGACGGGGAACTGGTCGCGACCGGAGAAGGCGTCGTTGTGCTCGACCCGCACGCCGCCCGTGAGGAAGAGTGCGTCTCGCCACGCCGTGCTCGCCTGCGCCACCGCGCCGACGTTGCGCCGCCAGGCGCGGTCCACCCGCTCGTAGACGCTCCCGTACCGGCCGCCCGCGGGCGGTGCGCTCACCGCTGCGGACGTGCTGCGCTGCAGCAGCGCGGAGTGCTCGAGGCTGAAGGTGAGCGTCGTCGGCAGGGCGCTGGCCGCGCCGAGCTGCGCGACGCTGCTCGCGCGCAGCGTGGTCCGATCCGCGCCGCCGTCGGCGCCGCGCAGCGCAGCGTCGACACCTTCACCGAACGGGTTCGTCGCGTCGGCGACGTTGGCGAGCCGGTAGCCGTCGAGCCCCGCGAGCAGCGTGTGCGTCCACACCCCATGCGCGGCGAAGGTCGCGCTCGCACCGACGGTGTAGAGGCGCACGTGCTGGTCCCCGCCGCTCGTGAGATCCGAACCGCTCGGCGCGCCGCTGGGGCCGGAGCCGGCGGGCCCCGGCCCGCTCGTGCCCGAGCCGCCCGAGCTGTCCGCGACGATCGACGGCATCTGTTCCGCGAGCAGCGGATTGTCGCCGGCACCGGCCGTGCGGTCGAACAGCCGCGCGCTCCCGCTCAGCGTCACCGCCGACGTCACGCGGCGCGCGTCGCCGACGACCGAGAGCTGGCGGCTCTTCGCCGCGGGGAACACGGCGCCCGTCTGCCCGAACGCGAGCGCGAGTCCCGCCGACGCGACGTTGCTGCCGCCGCGAAGCGTGACGCGCTGCTCGTGCGTCGGCACGAGACGCGGCCCGAAGTCGCTCGCGCTCGCGCCGGCGAGGCTGCTGACCTGCACGTGTGCGCCGTCCGACGGCACGCCGGCGTGTCGCGTGACGACGTTGATCACGCCGCTGATCGCGTCGGAGCCGTAGAGCGCGGAGCCCTGCGGACCGCGAATCACCTCGATGCGCTCGATCACGTCCGGATCGAGCTGCGTCACGAGCAGCGGGTTCGCGACCTCGATGCCGTCGATGTACATCTTCGGATAGCTCGTGGAGAACGAGCTCGCACCGCGCACGCCGCCGTACTGCGCGACGAGGCTCGACGGCGACTGCTCCCACAGCCACAGCCCGGGTACCGACGCGTCGAGCGCGTCGGCGAGCGACGCCGTTCCCGCGCGGCGCAGCGTCGCTCCGTCGATCACCGTGACGCCGACGGTCAGCGGACGCCGTGAGGCCGCGACGGCGTGACCGGTGACGACGACGCGCTCGAGCATGCTCACGCGGGACGGCGCGGCGTCGCCCGCCTCGGCGGTGGGCACGAGCACGACCCGGCCGGCGACGACCGACGCCGCCACGCGCGTGCCGGCGAGCAGCGTGGCGAGCACACGTCCGAGCGGCTGTCCGACCGCGACGACGCACACCGAGCGATCGAGGGGCAGGAGATCGCTCGAGTAGGCGAGCGGGATGCCGGAGCGTGCGCCGAGCCGGTCGAGCGCGTCGCCGAGCGAGATGCCGCGCGCGGCGAGCGACACGCGTGCGTCGAGCGGCGCGGGCCAGCTCGCGGTCGCCGCCGGCGCATCGGCGAGCTCCGTGCAGCCGCCCCTCGCCTGCGG
>DATJGU010000028.1:0-2130 GCA_035494615.1 Gemmatimonadaceae bacterium | reverse complement strand
GCTGGCTGTCCAGCCGGCTTCATCGAGCAGCTCCTCGAGGCGCTCCGCCTGGCCGATGTTGTCGCACAGGATGACCGTCGGAGTGCCGTCGTCGACGATGCGGCGCAGGCGTTTGATGTCGCGATCCACCGGCTCGGGCGGGCGGATCGCGAACACGACGTCTGGTTCGTTAGGCGCAGCATCGCCGGCGGCCGCGGGCGGTACGAGCGCGAGGACGCCGAGTCGCGCCATGGAAGCCGCGGCATCGTCGGGCGGTTGGAACAGCGCGTCGCGCGTCGGCGCGTCTTCGCCGCGCCGCCGCGCGAGCTCGATGTGGTGTCGCGCTTCCTCCCACGTGCGGCGCATCTCGGCGTCCACGTGCGCGTGCGCCGGCACCACGAGCACCGTGTCGGGCGGCACGAGGTCGAGCAGCGATCCGCGCTCCGCCGATTCCGCGCTCTCACTGGGGCGCGCGTCCACGGGGAGCACCAGCGCGATTTCGGCGTCGCGCGTCGAGCGCTGCGTGAGGATGTCGAAGTGGCGCAGCGAGGAGATCTCGTCGCCCCAGAACTCGAGGCGCACCGGGTTCGCCATGCCGAAACTGTAGATGTCGACTATTCCTCCGCGCACGCTGAATTGGGCGACGTCGTCCACCAGGTCCACGCGCTCGAAGCCAACCTGCTCGAGGTGGTGGACGAGGTCCTCGAGCCGGCGGACATCGCCGACGCGAAGCTCGAGTCGTGCCGTGCGGACCACATCGGGCAAACGGGTGCGCTCGAGCACCGCGCGCGCCGTAGTAATGAGTGTGCGGACACCCCCCCGGGCCACGCGCTCGAGTGTTTCGACGCGCTCGCCGGCCACCTCGAGGTGCGGCTCGACCTCGCCGAACCCTTCGCGGGGCGGGTAGAGCGCGGTGGCGTCGTCGTCCTGCAGCACCGTGAGGTCGGCCAGCCATCGCTCAGCTTCGGGCAGCGACTCGGCCACCACGACGAGAAACCGCCGTTGACCCAACTTCCTGCCTAACGCAGCGACGAGTGCGGCGTCGCTCGAGCCCGGCAGGCCGCCTACCGTTAGGCGCTGGCCGGGCGCGGGCACCGTGGCGAGGAGTCGCGTGAACGACGGCAGCGACTCGACAGCGTCGAGGAGGCGCGGGAGCGGCATCAGGCGGCGGCGGCGCGGCTGCCGCGCGCCATGGCCGACTCGGCCACCAGTGCGACGAGTGCCGCGGCGAGGAGCGGTGCCACGAGCGGGCGTCGGGGCGCCGTGGCAAAAATCGCCGTCGTGAACTTCACGCCGTCTTCGGCGGTCGTCGCGTGACGGCCGCGCAGCCGCGCGGCGAGCCCGGACGGGTCGAGCCGACGGAGATCGGACTCGGACGGCTCGGGGTTCACCACTAGCGCACCCGTACGGGCGCCGCCGTGGAGGAAGAAGTACGTGCCCGGGCGCGCCGGCGCGGCGAGCGAGTCGTCGGGCAGCGGCACGCGATCGCCGTCCGGCAGCTCGAGCGCGTCGGCGCCCGTTGGGCGGACGACCGTCGCGCCCGGCGTGGCCGCCATCACGGTGCCGGCGTCGGCGCTCAACCGCTGCGACAGCACGTCGCCTAACCACGGCACGAACGCGGCGCGCACGGGGAACGTGGACGCATCGGGCGTGAGCGCCGAGCCGATGAGGACGTAACCGGGGCCGCTCACGATCCACGGCTCGCCGGCCGCCGTGGCGAGCGTGTCGGATCGCGTGCCGGTCCGCGGGGTGAGCGGGTAGCGCACCGCGGCCGTGACATCGGCGAGCGGCACCGATCCATTCGCCCCACGCACCGCCGTCTCGCCGTGCCGCGCCGCGCCCAACCGCCACGGAATGCCTAACCGTTCGAGCGCGCGGTTGGCGGCGCCGAGCTTCACCGGGTCGGACGGAGCAACGAGGAGCGCCGGCAGCGATGTCACTTCGTCAGCCGAGGCAATCGTGATGCCGCCGCCGGTGCGCGCGCGCTCGGCCTCGACCAGCGCCTCGAGCGCGTTCGACACGAACGGACCCGCCGATGGGGCCACGCGCACCGCCGGCGCGGGCCCGATCCACGCGGCGAACCAGCGCACATCGTCGCCGCGCAGCTCGTCGGGCTCGAGCTCCACCGATCCCGCGGTCCACCCGCGCTCC
>DATJGU010000027.1:0-29517 GCA_035494615.1 Gemmatimonadaceae bacterium | reverse complement strand
CGCGTGCGACCCACCGCGAGCAGGCTGTCGCCGCCGATCCGGCCGCGAAACAGAACGCTCGGCTGGATCGCCGCCAGCGTGATCCCATCGTTGAGCGGTCCGGTCGACGTCCACGACGTGCCGCCGTCGCGGCTCCGCTCGAAGTGCACCTGCCACCGGCTCGGCTCCGACTCGGACTCCGTGCTGCTTCCCGCAACGATCGTTCCGTCGGCGAGCTGCACGGGCTTGTCCTTGATCGGCCCGAGGATGCCGTCGGGAAGTCGGCGTGCCTCGCTCCACGTGCGGCCGCCGTCGGCGCTCGTGCGCAGCATCCCCCACCACGCTTCGGGGCTCGGTCCGACTTTGTAGAACAACATCAACGGCCCGCCCCGCGGCTGGAACAGCACCGGGTTCCAGGTCGCGTAGCGCGTGCCGTCCGTCTGCACACCGTTGGCGACTTCGACGCTCATCGTCCATTTCCCGTTCTCGCGTCGCGACAGCCAGATGCCGACGTCCGGATTTCGCTCGCGCGTCCCGCCGAACCACGCCGCGACGATCTCGTGCGACGTGGTCTCGACGATCGTCGACGCGTGTGCGGACGGATACGGGGCGTGCTCGTAGATGAACTCGTTCACGATGATCGCCGGATCGTCGGTTCGTGGGGCGAAGCCGGTGACGATGCCGGCGAGGAGGATGACGAGAATGAGCTTCATGTGGCGCAACTCGCTGGTTGTCGCATCAGTGCTGACCGGAATACGCATCAAGAACGGAGGGCTCTATGGCATCAACCTTTCGTTCTTGATGCTTACGCGCTGGAAGCGCGCGGTGGACGGATCAGGAGAACGATCACGACCGACAGCAGCGCCACGCCGGCGAACGCACCGAAGATCACCTCGAGCGGCGCGTCGCGGTCGCGCAGCCCGCCGAAGGCCCAGTCGCCGAAGCCGCCGCAGGAGATGCTCACGAAGTTCATGAAACCGTACGCCGTCGCGCGCAGCTCCGGCCGCACGATCTGCGAGAGGATCGGCATGTTGTTGCTGTCGAAGAATCCCCAGCCGAGCCCGAACAGGGTGAGCCCGACGACGGCGATCCGCAGCGTGTCGGCGTTCCCCACGCCGAACAGCGCCGGCAGGAAGAGCGCCGTTCCGATCGCGCTCACGTAGATCCGCCCTCGGCTCGTGCGCTTTGCCCACCGGTCGGCCAATGCGCCTCCGAGCAGCGCGCCGGCGATCGAGGCGATCTGCACGAACAGGATCGCGCTCACCCCGGCCTGTCCCTGTCCCAGCCCGAATCGCTCCCGCAGGATCTCCGGCATCCAGTCTCGCACGATCCACCCCGCGATCGCCGGCAGCGTGAAGTACGCCACGAGGAGCAGGTAGTCACGATTGACGAGCAGCCCGCGTACGGCGCCGGGATTCCTCGACTCGCTGCGCTCGCTCGGAATGACGGGGACAGTCCGATCGCGCAGGAGCGCTACGAGCGGAATCGCGTACACCACGCCGATCATCCCGCTCGCCGAGAACGCCCAGCGCCAGCCGAGCACCGGCGACTCGGCGACGTATCCGGCGAACCCGCCGAGGATCTGACCGAGGTAGACGCCCGCCTGGTGCACGCCGACGGCCCGCGAGCGCGTGGGCCCGAGGTGATAGTCGGTGATCAGCGCGAGCGCGGCGGGAAAGTAGAACGCCTCGCTGATCCCCATCATCGCGCGCGCGGCGACGAGCTCGTGGAACGTCGTGGCGTGCCCCGTCCACCACGTCACCGCCGACCAGACGAGCAGACTCGCCCCGATGACCCAGCGCCGGCCGAGCCGGTCGGCGACGTAGCCGCCGATCGGGCCGAGCAGCGCGTACGTCCACTTGAACGCGCCGAGCACGAGCCCCCAGTCCGCGCGGTTGGCGATCGTCGGGATGTCGGCGACCATCGACGGCTTCATCGTCGCCAGCATCTGCCGGTCGAGATAGTTGAGCAGCGCCACGGGAAGCAGCAGCGCGACGACCAGCCAGGCGTAGCCGCGCGACCGCTCGGCGGTGCTCACCGCCCGCCCGTCACCGCGTTCCGATGGCGCGCGAGTCCGAGACGATCGAACAGCGCGCCGAGCTCCGCGACGATCTCGCGGTGCAGTGTGCGCGACTCATCCGACACGACCGCCTTCGGCGCGCCCGGCGTGAACCCGCGCGCCTCGACTCCCGCCGCCACGTTGAGCGGGAAGGTCAGCCGATCCATGATGCGCCCCACCTCCCGCACCGCGCCCGCCTCGGCGCTCGCGTCGCCGGGCTCGCCGCGCCGGTAGACGGCGTCGATCCGCACCATGAGCTCGGGCACGACGTTCACGAGGCCGCCGATGCACCCCGCCGCGCCGAGCGCGAACGCCTCGGGAAGCCGCGTGTCGGCGCCCGACATCACGACGAACTTCCTGTCGCGCCCGAGCGCGATCAGCTCGCGATGATACGCGAACTCGCCGCCGCTCTGCTTCACCGCGATCGTCGGCGCACGATCGGCGAACGCGGCGATCGTCTCGAGCTCGAGCCGCTTCCCCGCCAGCTCGGGAAAGTTGTACAGCACGACGGGCAGGCCGGCCGCGTCGGCGACGCGCAGCAGATACGCGAGCACGTCGGCCGGCGACATCGGGTAGAACATCGGCGGCATCAGCGCGATCGCGGCGAGGCCGAGGGACGTCGCGTGCCGTGCGAGCTCGATCGTCGCGCGCGGCCGGATGTCGCTGACGTTGGCGACGACGGGCAGCGGTGCCGCGAGCTCGGCGATCGTCGACAGCACGGTCTTGCGCTCGTCGATCGTGAAGTGCGGGAACTCTCCCGTGCTGCCGAGGGCGAGCACGCCGGCGATGCCGGCGCGGCGCTCGAACGCGATGTGCGCCGCGAGCGCCGCGCGATCGACGCGGCCGGCGGCATCGGTCGGCACCCACTGAGCGGACCAGATGCCGGCCGGCTCGAAGCTCGTCGTCAATCGGTGCCCGCGTGCGGGTACATCAGCTTCTGGATGTCCCGCCAGGTCACGAGCACCACGTCGTTGTCCTTCAGCGCCTGCCTGAACTCCGCGCTCGTGAGCACGTCGTAGTCGCGCTGCCGCCAGTCCGCGCCCCACGAGTCCCAACCCGCCGTCACGGCACGCAGCTCCGGCTCGTCGTAGCCGAGGTGGACGAGCATCACGTTGAACCCCGGCTTCAAGGTGCGGACGACGTCGAGGTAGTACCTCCTCCACTCCTCGGGCGTCCCCTTCTCCATCCGCATGTACACCGCGTCGGCGACGACGTCCGTCGGCTGCAGCGTCGCGACGATCGCCGGGTCGGCACCGCCGATGAAGTGCAGGAAGGGGAGCTCGTACGACCGCGCCACCGTCGCGTACGTGCGGAACAGCTCGGGGGTCTGGTAGAGCGCGCCCATGTGGCTGTCCACGTGCGTCGGCCGGAGTCCCATCGCACGGGCGCGATCGATCTGCGCGCGCAGCTCGCGCTCCACCTCGTCGAGCTTCGCCCGATTCGCCACGGTGTCCGTGGTGCGCGGGAAGGTCCCGTCCGCATCGTGGAGCGACGGCGTCCGGTCCCGCGGCGCGACGCCGCCCCAGCGATAGCTCTCCCACTCGCTGTTCAGCGTCAGGTGCAGTCCGAGATCGGCGTCCGGGTGCGCCTTCGCATACCGCGCCACTTCGGTCACCCACGGCGTCGGCATCATGATGCTCCCCGAATTGACGGCGCCCTTGTCGAGGCCGTCGAAGCTCGCGGCGTTCTCGGAATGCGCGACGCCCATGTCGTCGGCGTGCAGGATGAGCAGCTTGGCATCGCGCGGATGCCCGAGCCGCTCGGCGAGCGTGCGGGTCTGGGCGGAGAGGGTGGACACGAGGGCGAGGGAGGCGAGGGAGGACCAGAGGAGCTGCCGCATGGGGACTCCGGGAGCAAAGGACGTGGAGAATCCAGCGACGCTATCGCGCGGACATCGCTCCGGTAAGGATCGCCGGACGGATTCTCGACCCTCACGTCACGCCGTACCGCCGCGTGAGGCTCTCCATGAGGTATGCCGGGTTCGGTCCCTCTCCCGTCGCCCGCTCGATCAACGTCGCGACCGGCCAGCGCTTCCCGTGCCGGTGCACGTGCTCCCTCAGCCAGCCGAGCAGCGGGGTGAACTCGCCGCGCGCGAACGACGCGTCGAGCGGGCCCACCGCGCGCTCGGCCGCCGCGAACAGCTGCGCCGCGTAGATGTTGCCGAGCGTGTACGTCGGGAAGTAGCCGATCAGCCCCTCCGACCAGTGGATGTCCTGCAGACATCCCTCGCGATCGTTCGCGGGACGGATGCCGAGCCGCCGCTCGTACAGCTCGTTCCACGCGGCCGGCAGCTCGTTCACGTGGAGGTCGCCCGAGAGCAGCGCGAGCTCGAGCTCGAACCGGACGCCGACGTGCAGGTTGTACGTCGCCTCGTCGGCCTCGACGCGGATCGGGCTCGGTGCCACGTGGTTGACCGCGCGTCTGAACGTCTCGAGCGGGAGGTCGCGCACCGATTCGAACGTGTCGCGGAGCAGCGGATAGAAGCAGCGCCAGAACCCGTCGCTCCGGCCGACGAGATTCTCCCAGAGCCGCGATTGCGATTCGTGGAGCCCGAGCGACGCCGACTCGCCCATCGGGGTGCCGTAGTGCGCGGGGTCGAGCCCCTGATCGTACAGCGCGTGCCCCGCCTCGTGCATCAGCGCGAAGAACCCGCTCCCGAAGTCGCGCGCGTCGTAGCGGAGCGCGATGCGCACGTCGCCGGGCCCGACCGGCGCGCAGAACGGATGCTGGCTCACGTCCAGCCGGCCGGCGCGGAGATCGTAGCCGATCGCCGCCGCCGCGCGCTCGGCGAACCCCTTCTGCCGATCGATCGGGAAGTCGCGCGCGAGCACGCCGGCCGGCGGAGCGGGGACGTCGCGCAACGAGGCGACGAGCGGCACGAGCTGCGCCTGGAGCGCCGGCAGCAGCTCCAGCAGATGCGCCGTCGTCATGCCGGGCTCGTAGTCGTCGACGAGCGCATCGTAGCGCGCACCCTCGTGGCCCACGGCGTCGGCACGCTCGCGCGCCAGCGCGAAGATCCGGTCGAGCCAGGGCGCGAACGACGCATAGTCGTCCTTCCGCCGCGACTCCGCCCACGTCGCCTGGGCGACGGACGTGACGCGCGCCCACTCCTCGACCAGCCGGCGCGGCAGCTTGCGTTCCTTGTCGAACGCGCGCCGGATCTCGCGCACGTTCGCCGCCGCCGGACTTTCCGGATCGGCGACGAGCGCCGATCCTTCGACCGCGGCGAGCAGCTCGTCGTAGCGTGGGTCGGTCGCGCGGTCGTGCACCAGCCCCGCGAGCAGCGCCCGCTGCTCGGCGCGGTGCGCCACGCCGGCCGGCGGCATCGACACCTCCTCGTCCCACTCCAGCAGATCGAGGCACGACGCGAGCACCGACTCCTCGCGGGAGAGCTCGACGATCTTCTCGTAGGCCTGTTCTGGCGTCACGCGCGCGACCGTTCGGTGGTGGAGGAGGTGCACAGCGAAGTGCGTAGAATAGCGACGCGACCGCGCCGCCATCCACTCGGCCCAGCGAGCCACCCTGTCGCGATTTCCGGGATTCCTGTCGCAAAAGGGGGCTGGACGGATCGCCGAGGACGACTAGCGTCACCGGCGTCGGATGCAGCCGATCCGCCCTCTCCCGGAGCGTCCCGTGATCATGGCGACCGTCAGAAGCTCGCTCGCGACGCTGTGCGTCGCGCTCCTCGCCGGTTGTACGCCGACGTCGTCCTCGACCTCCGACACGGCCGGCGTTCAGCCCCCCGTCGCCGCGGCTCCGGCCGGAACGACCGTCACCCCGGACACCGTCCCGACGGCCGCGATCGATACCGTCGCCATGGCGCCGCAAGACACGAACACGGAGCCGCCCGCGCAGGCGAGGGGTGATGTCGACTCCATCACGGTACACCGGATCGATTCGGTGACGGCGCTGCATCCCGACACCGTCGTGCGCCACGCGCGGAGAGCGCGCACGTCGAGGGCGAGACCGGCGGGCGAAGGCCACGGCGACAGCACTGCCGTCGTGCTCATCCCCGTCTACTACGCCACGAGCCGCGCCCGCACCGGCCACGCGCCTCCCAACGGCGTGTTCGGCGGCGATCGCGAGCACGGTCCCCTGCATTACGGCGTCGCGACGATCAGCATCCCGCCGGGACATCGTCCGGGTGAGCTCGAGCGGCCCGGCCGGATCCTGTTCATCATCCACCGCTCCGAGGACCCGGCGAAGCACGTCGTCATCGCGCGACTCGACACGCTCGACGCCGACGGTTGGCTGCGCCGCGTGCAGCGCAACGTCGACAGCACGCAGGAGAAGGAGATCCTCGTCTACGTGCATGGCTACAACGTCCCGTTCGACGACGCGATGCGCCGCGCCGGCCAGCTCGGCTACGACCTCGGCTACGAGAACGGCACCGTCGCCGCGTTCAGCTGGCCGTCACGCGGCAGCGCGGCCGAATACGCCGCCGACGCCGCGAGCGCGGAGTGGACCGGGCCCACGCTCGAGCGATTCCTCACCCGGCTCGCCGACTCGACCGGTGCGCAGCGCATCAGCGTCATCGTCCACAGCATGGGCAACCGCGCGATGGCGAGCGTCCTGCGCTCGCTCGCGACGCGCGCGCAGCCGGCGTTCACCGAGCTCGTGCTCGCCGCCCCCGATCTCGACGCCGACGTCTTCCAGGAGCAGATCGCGCCCATCCTCGGCAAAGCGGCGCGACACTCGACACTGTACGTCTCGAGCGGCGATCGCGCGCTCGGCATCTCCACTCGTCTGCACGAGCAGCTCCGCGCCGGACTCGGTGGCGCACGCATGTTCGACCTTCAGGACCTCGACGTCGTCGATGCATCGAGCGTCCCCGCGGGCGCGCTCGACCACAGCTACTACGCCGAGAACAAGGAAGTGATCGACGACATCTTCATGCTCGTCCGGCGCGGGCTCCGGCCGGAGCAGCGCAACCTCAGAAAGTATCCGCAGTACCATCACGCCTGGCGGCTCCCGTGAACGGCGCCCGGGCCGCCCGCGTGAGGCACGGAACCTGCGCGCGTCGGGAAGCACACGCCGCGGACGAGCCGGCCAAAACGACGCGAACGGATCGAGAGAGGAGATCGTGACATGACGGGTCGATCGTGATGCAGCTACGAGACATCATGCGCGAGCGGGTCGTCACCATCGGGCCGACCGAGCTCGCCACGTCCGCCTGGACCCGCATGCGCCGCCGCGGCATCCGGCACCTCGTCGTGACCGACGACGGCGCGGTCGTCGGCGTGCTCTCCGAACGCGATCTCGGGGGGAGAGCCGGAGGCGATCTGCGCCGCGGGCGCCAGGTCCAGGATTTCATGACGCCACGCGTCGTGAGCGTGGAACCCGAGACGACCCTTCGCAGAGCGGCCGATCTCATGCGAACGAACCTCATCGGCTCCCTCCCCGTCGTCGACGACGGCGAGCTCGCGGGCATCGTGACGGCGACGGACGTCTTCGACGCGCTCGGCGACGACGCCAGAGGCACGCTGAGTCAGGCCGAGCGACAGATGCTGCGCACGCCCGCGAGCAGCACGTCGCTCGGCGGACGTCCGGTGTCTCGCTCCCGCTCCGGCCCGAAGGAGCGCGCGGCGGCGCGGACGCGCACGCCGCAGCACGAGAAGCGAGAGCCGTTCACCGATCGCGTGCCCCGCCCCGTCAAGCGAACCGCCGGCCGCACGAGCGCGCCGCTCGTGCCCGCGAACATCCGGGTCTCCGGCGTCACGCTCGACGACGCCGCGCGCGAGTACATCAGGCGGCGGCTCGGGATGAAGCTCGGCAAGTTCGCCGAGAACATCGAGCGCGTCACCGTGCGCGTGGAAGACGTGAACGGCCCGCGCGGCGGTGTCGATACGACCTGCCGGATCAAGGTCGTGCTGAGCCGGTTCCCGAGCGTCACCGTGGAGGCGAAGGGCGATTCGCTCGAGGACACGATCAACCGCGCGCTCGGCGCCGCCGAGCGCGCCGTGCGGCGCAGCGTGCAGCGCCGGCGCACCAAGCCGCTGAAGTCGGTCACGCGCAAGCGCGCGACGCGGGCGACCTGATCGGGGCGCTCCAGCGAGCCGGGCCGGCGAGCGACGATGCTCGCCGGCGTGCGGCGTCGCTGCGCGGCGGGCTACAGCCGGCTACAGCCGGCCGCTGCCGACGGCGTGCGCGATGTCCGTCTGCGAGATGACGCCGACGAGCTTCCCCTTGTCCTCGACGAACAGCCGCTTGATCTCGCCGTAGAGCATCTGCCTCGCCGCTTCCCGCGCCTCCGCGTCCGGCGCGATGACGTGCGCGTTCGGCGTCATGATGTCGCGCACCGTCGTGTTCGCGAACAGGTTCTGGCGCGCTCTCGCGTCGTCGTTCTCCGCGCTCGCCTGCAGCACGTCCGTCGCCGTGACGACGCCGATCACGTGGCCCCTCGAGTCCACGACCGGCAGCCCCGACACGTGCGAATCCGCCAGTTCCTGGACGAGCTGGGCGACCGAAGCATCCGGCGCGATCACGCTCACGTCCTTGTGCATCAGATCTGCTACTCGCATCACGACCTCTGCGGATGGAGGTTCTCGCCGTACCGGTCGGCGCGGCGACCCGACCGAGCATCACCCGTGCCGCCCGTCGAGAGGGGCGTCCCGCGCTCGACCCGGTCGCGACTGGTTGCCGCCGGCCCGCGCCTCGCCTCGCGCGTGCCGGTGGAGCGCACGCGCCAGCGTCGCTTCGTCACCGCGCCGACCTCGCTGGCGCGGTTTCCGAGGGCTCTCGAAGCTGGAGCAGCGTATCCACCGCCGGCCTCTTCACGGTCTGCACCGTCCCCAGCGGCCACCGGATCACGATGCTGTCCACCGCGCTCCGATCGCCGAGCCCGAAGTGCAGCGTCCTGCTCGACTGCGCGAGATATCCGCCCGCCGGATTCACCTGGCGCACCATGACGGTGCTGCCGGCGAAGAGCCGCGCCACCGCGCCGATGGCGTCCCGGTTGCTCTTCGTTCCGGTCAACCGCAGCTCGGCCCAGTGACGCGTCGGGAAGCGGTTCGCGAACAGATAGGGCCGGTCGTTGAAGTTGTTGACGACGATCTCGAGCCGCCCGTCGCCGTCGAAGTCGGCCACCGCCGCGCTCCGTGAGCTCCGCGCCGCCGGCCGGCCCGAGATCGTCTGCTCCTGATTGATGCCTCCCGTGGGCGGCTCGACGCCGAGCGTCGACGCACGATCGGTGAACGTGCCGTCGCCGTCGTTCATCATGAGCTGGTTCGGCCAGTAGTAGAACGGGTAGCCCATCCCCGAGGTGATGAAGAGGTCCTCGCGGCCGTCGTCGTCCCAGTCGCCGGTCGCGATCCCCCACGGCCAGAAGGTCTCGAGCCCCGCGCTGACGGCGGTCTCCTCGAACTTCCCGCCGCCGGCGTTGCGATAGAGCGCGTTGCCGAAGATCGCCGCGTCGTAGCGCTGGCCGTGCTTCGCGAACTCGGCGCGCTGCGCGTCGATGAACCCTGGTGCGTCCTCGTTCACCGTCGGGCCGGCGGGCGAGCGAAAGCGCCGGTGCTGGAACTCGACGGCCGCGGCGCGCGACCGCTCCTGCGCGTCCAGTCCCATCCACATGTCGGAGTGCATGTCGACGACGAACAGGTCGAGCCGGCCGTCGCCGTCGTAATCGAACACCTTGCTGCCGATCGCGCCGTGCGACGTCTTCTCGAGCGTCTTCGCCGTGACGTCGGTGAAGGTGCCGTGCCCGCCGTTCCGGTAGAGCTGCCCCTCGCCGAACATGTTCGGCACGAACAGGTCCGGGAATCCGTCCTCGTCGTAGTCGAACACGGCCACGTCGCCCGCCCATCCCTTGCCGCGCAGGCCGGCGCGACCGGTCACGTCGGTGAACGTTCCGTGGCCGTCGTTGCGATAGAGGATGTTGGACTCGATCGGACTCCCCATGAGCGCGGGAAGGCTCGCCTTCCCCTCGTATGCGCCGCTGGTGGAATCGATCGTGTCGAGCGTCCAGTGCGCGGTGTTGGTGAGAAAGAGATCGAGGTCGCCGTCCTCGTCGTAGTCGAAGAACACGGCCGTCTGCGAGTGGCCGACGTGCCGCACCCCCGCCGCGGCGGTGACGTCCTCGAAGGTGCCGTCGCCCCGATTGTGGAACAGCACGTTCCCCCCGCGGGTGCTCGTCACGAACAGATCCTCGAAACCGTCGTCGTCGTAGTCGGCGAACGTCGCGCCGACCGAGACCCGATCGCCGAGCGCGACGCCCGCCTTCGCGGTGACGTCGACGAACCGTCCGTCGCCCACGTTGCGGTAGAGCGCGTTCGTGCCGTGCTGGTTCAGGAAGTAGATGTCGTCGCGGCCGTCGCCGTCGTAGTCGCCGATCGCCAGCCCCGCGCCGTGGTCGTACAGGTTGACGCGGAACCGCTCCCCCTGCTCGTGCGAGAGGTTGGTCATCCGAAAGGCGATGCCCGCGGCCTGCGCGCGCTCCTCGAAGCCGGCCGCCGTGTCCGTCTTCGCCGAAGCGGACTCCCGCCCGCCGGCCCCCTCCGGCGTGCCACAGGCGGCGCCGAGCGCGAACGCGGCGATCGCGATGGCCGCGTGGCGCGTGCGATCCCGGAGAATCATTCTCGGGATGTGGGGCATGCTGCCGAGGAGCGCATGAATGCCGGAAGTTATCCCGCCGAGCGCTGCCCTGCTCGTTCCCGCGGCTCAGGGCGTCGCCGTCGCCCTCGCGAAGCGATAGGATCGCAGCGCCGTCGCCATCCCCTGCTCCACCATCTGCCGCGAGGCGATGACGGCGTACTGCACGGCGGCGCGCACCGCTTCGCTCGGCGCCTCCCCTCCGCCGACGTCGGCGACGAACAGCGACGCCTGGAGCGTGCGCTCGATCTCCGCGCGGAGAAGGGGGCCCTCCCGCTCGATGTCCGCCTCCGACCATCCGAGGCGATGGCGCTGCGCCCCGTGGAGCTCCGCCATCACACGCTGCACCTGCGCCCCGTCGGCGAGCAGCTCGGGCGAGGCCCCGCGCGTCTCGCCGACGATCATGAGCTGCGACGCGATCATGCCGACGAGCGGGGTGGCGTGATCGCGGAGCTGCACCGTCGAGAGCGCGCTCGCGCCCGGGAATCGACGATCTGCCCGCAACGCCTGGACGTAGCGCTCGGCGACCGTTTCCGCCTCGCCCGCGAGGCGCACCGCGAGCGCGTGCAGCACGTCGTGCGCGGCCGCGTCCAGCGGTCCCACTTCACTCGGCGCCACGACCGGCATCCCGGGCGACGACGTCCGCCGGTTCGGTGCTGCGATCGACTGCCGCGCGGCGGCCGGTTCGGCCGGCTCCGTCGGCTGCATCGCGCCTTCAGCGTGGACCCGGCGCTCGAGCGCTCCCGGAAGCCAGAGCGTGAACGTCGCACCGGCGCCCGCCTGACTGCGCGCGACCACATCTCCCCCCATGAGCCGCGCCAGCCGCCGGCTGATCGCGAGGCCGAGCCCCGTCCCCCCGTGCTCGCGCGTGAGCGCCGGGTCGCCCTGCACGAACGGCTCGAACAGCCGGCCGAGCAGCTCGGGCTCGATGCCCGGCCCCGTGTCGCTGACGCGGATGAATGCCCACCCTTCGTCCCGATCATCGGCGCGGCCACCGGACGTCGACGCCTCGGTGCGCGTGGCCCGCCACACGCCGGGCTCCGGTTCCTTCGCGGCGCCGCACGCGACCGTCACCTCGCCCCCGGACGGCGTGAACTTCACCGAGTTGGCGAGCAGGTTGACCAGCACCTGCCGCACGCGATGCTCGTCGCCGAAGTACGGCACCCCCGGATCTCCCGAGCCGAGATCCATGAGGCGAACGCCCTTCGTCGTCGCCTGCGGCTGCACCACCGCGACCGCCGCAGCGACCACCGCGCCGGTGAGCAGCCGGTCGCGCCGCACGACCAGCCGGTCGGCGTCCACCTTGGCGACGTCGAGCACGTCGTCGATGAGGCCGAGCAGATGGCGCGCGCTCGCCTGCAGTCGTTCCAGGTGCGCCTGCTGCGCCGGCGTGTTCGGCCCGAGTACGCCGAGCTCGAGGAGCTGCGCGTAGCCGATCACCGCGTTGAGCGGCGTGCGGAACTCGTGGCTCATCGTCGCGAGGAATTCCGTCTTCGTGCGCGCCGCCGTTTCGGCGACCTCCCGCGCTTGACGCTCGGCCGCGTAGAGCCGCGCGTTGTCCATCGCCACCGCAGTCCAGCCCGCGATCCCGACGACCAGCCGCTCCTCGCGCTCCGTGAACACTCCCGTCTTCTCGTGGCCGAAGAACAGCCCGCCGATCACCTCGCCCGTACGCGACCGCACGGGGACGGCGAGGTAGCTCCGCACCGGCAGATGCCCCTTCGGCATCCCGTGGTACGGCGGAAGCTGCCCGTAGCGCGGATCGCGGGTGATGTCGTCGCTGCGCACCGGACCCTCGCCCCGGAACGTCGGCCCGAACACGGGTGTCGCCCTCGGGTTCGGGAACCCGGAGAACCGCTCGCGCGGCACGCCGGCGAGCGAGTAGAGCATGAACGCCTCGCCGAGCGCGGGATCGACGACGTTGTCGAAGAAGGCGCCGAGCTGGGCACCGGTGAGCGCCGTCGCCTCGTCCGTGACGAGCTGCACGATCCGCTCGAGGTCGAGCTCGGAGGCGAGCGCCGAGCCGATCCGCTGGATCGTGGCGATGAGCGCCGTCTCGTCGCGAAGTGCCGCCTCGCGAAGCGCGCTCACCTCGTCGGCGTAGCGGCGCCGCTCGTACAGGATGTCCTCGTCGCGCCGGCGGTGGAGCTCCAGAAACGCGCGCACCTTCGCGCGCAGCATCTCCGGATCGAGCGGCTTGGTGAGGTAGTCCACCGCGCCGAACTGGTAGCCCAGCGTCGCGCGGCGCCGGTCGGCCTGGAGCGCCGTGACGAAGATGATCGGCAGGTGCTCCGAGGCCTTGCGGCCGCGGATGAGGCGGGCGGTCTCGAGGCCATCCGTGCCCGGCATCATCACGTCGAGCAGAACCACGGCGACGGACCCGTCCTCGTTCAGGAGGTGCCGGAGCGCCTCGTCGGCGGTACCGGCTCGCAGCAGACGGACGCCCGTCTCGCTCACGAGGGGCGCGAGGGCGGCCTCGAGGGCGACGAGGTTTTCCGGGCGGTCGTCGACGAGGAGGACGGCCGTGCCGGCGGTTTGAAGGACTGGCGTGTGAGGCATCTAGGCGTGCTGTACCGCACCGGTCGGGCCGCGGCGGAATGGAGCGCTCCCTGACGTTGAACAAATCTTACTCGATGCACATCGAGCACGCCGACGGATCGGGCTGCCGCCCGGAGCTGCCGGCGGGGCTCGGCCAGACACACGGCTTTCGACGAAGGGATCCGCCGCGCCGAGTGCGTGGCGGACGAGCCTTCGGACTCACGCGCCGTTCGGGCCTCGCGGGGTACGGCTGGGACCTCAGGTCAGAGCCGCGCGGCCGGTGGCGGCTCGTACCGCCAGTCCGTCGCGTGCTGATACGCCTGCGCGAGCGCCAGCACCTGCGCATCGGCGCCCTTCGGGCCGACGAACTGCACGCCGAGCGGAAGGCCGTCCCCGTCCACGCGCACGGGGATGCTGATCGCCGGCAGCCCGTAATAGTTGCAGAAGAACGTGTTGTCCGGCGACACCGCCATCGCGCCGCGCGCGCGTGCGTCGTCGACCGTCGGCGTGGGTGCCGTCAGCGTCGGGAGGAGGAGCGCGTCCACGTCGGCGAACAGCGTGCCCTCGATCGCCTCGCGATCGCGCTCGATCGTTCGCACGTCGAACCTCGCCGATTCGAACGGCACCCGCGCCTCGCGCCTCTCGATCCCCATCCTCGACAGCGCGCGGGCCACACCCTCGAGCGGCGCCTTCACGTCCCGTGTGCCGGCGCAGTTGGCGACGACGCCGACTCGGCGCACCGCCGGCTCCGAGCGCACCGGATGCGGCGCGGACTCCGGCTGCGTCGGTCGCGCGGCGATCAACGCCTCGTAGACGAGCGCGACGTCGTCGGCGCTGCGCGCCGTGACGCACGGGTGGCTCAGCGCGAGGATCGTGGGATCGGCCGGCTCGCCCTCGAGGATTCCCTTCGCGCTCAGCGCACCGTACGTCGGCTTGAAGCAGACGACGCCGCAGATGGCCGCCGGCAGCCGCCCAGAGCCGACCGCGTCGGTGTCCACCGTCGCGAAGCAGAGACCCGCCGCGACCGCCGCCGCGGATCCGCCCGAGGACCCTCCGGCCACGTGCGTCGCGCTCCACGGATTCACGACCGGCCCGAAGTGGCTCTCGAGCGAGGTGGTGCCCGTGCCGAGCATGTGCATGTTCGTCTTCCCGACGAGCGCCGCCCCCGCCGCGCGAAGGTTCGCGACCAGCTCCGCGTCACGTGCCGGCACCCGGTGCGCGAACTGCGGCGCCCCCGCGGTCGTTCGGATTCCCGCCGTGTCGTAGAAGTCCTTCACCGCGACCGGGATGCCGTGCAGCGCGCTGCGCGGCCGACCATTCCGCAGCGCGACCTCCGCCGCGCGAGCCTGCTCGCGCGCGAGATCCGTCGTCACCGTGATGAACGCGTTGAGCGTCGGGTTCAACGCGTCGACGCGCGCGAGGCAGTGCTCGGCGAGCGCGACCGGCGATACGTCGCCTCGTCGCATGCGGCCGAGGAGCTCGCGGATGGGCGTGAAGGCGAGATCGCTGGGCGTCATGGTTCGGAACGCCCTGGCGGCAGCGCACCCAGCGACTGTTTCCCCTCGATCAGCTGTTCGAGGAAGGCGAGCTTCTCCTCGAGCTCTGCGAGTCGCATTTGTGAGTCGGCGAGCGCCTCTCGCGTGCGCTCGAGCTCCTCGCCCGCCGAGACGGCGGGGTTGGCGTCGGCCTCGAGGTGGGCGCGGAACAGTGCGCCGGGCGACTCCACGTAGAGCTCCACGTACCCGCACGCGCTGCACACCTTCGCCGTGAGATCGACGCGCTCCGGACGCTTGAAGATCAGCGCGTTCGGCCGGCGCAGCACCTCGGCTTGCACCTCGTGGCGCATACCGTCGTCGCCTCGCTCGACGACGCGCACCCGCGGGATGACCTCGTCGGAGCCGCAGCGCGGGCAGACCAGCGGGACGGGCATCCGATGCCTCCGTTCGAGGTCCGAGCCAGCGGAGAGGTCCGACGCGCGAGTGCGGCGTCGCACCACAATGGACGGCCAAGAGTGCGCTCGAGGCGGATACTCTTCAAGAGCTCTGTAACCGGCGATCCTTGCTCGGCGACGGACGCGGCGCATCTTCGAGGAGGAATCCCCCGCTCCGCCGCCCGCGCCCCTCATGCTCGCCCACCTGAATCGGGCCCTCTCCGACCGGTACGTCGTCGAGCGAGAGCTCGGGCGCGGCGGCATGGCAACCGTGTGGCTCGCCACCGAACGGCGCGTGGAGCGGGCGGTGGCGATCAAGGTGCTCCATCCGGCGCTCGCCGGCGCCATCGGCGCGGACCGGTTCGCGCGCGAGGTGAAGCTCACGGCCGGGCTGCAGCATCCGAGCATCGTTCCCGTGCTCGACACCGGCGTCGTCCCGTCCGACGACGGCGGCGCGCCGCTCCCCTGGTACGCCATGCCGTTCATCGAGGGAGAATCGCTCCGCACGCGTCTCGCGCGCGAGGGCCAGCTCGCGATCGAGGAGGCGCTGCGCATCACCGAGCACGTCGCCGGCGCGCTGCAGGTGGCGCACGATCAGGGGATCGTCCATCGCGACATCAAGCCGGAGAACGTCCTGCTGCAGGGCGACAGGGTCTACGTCGTCGACTTCGGCATCGCGAAGGCGCTCGTCGAGACGGGAGGCGACCGGCTCACGAGCACCGGCATCGCGATCGGCACGCCGGCGTACATGAGCCCCGAGCAGGCGTCGGCGGAATCCGTCGACGCGCGCAGCGATCAGTACGCCCTCGCGACGATGTTGTACGAGATGCTCGTCGGCGAGCCGCCCTTCACCGGACACACCGCGCAGGCCGTCATGGCGCGCCGCTTCGCCGAGCCGGCGCGGCCGATCCGCACGGTCCGATCGGCGGTGCCCGAAGGCGCCGAGCGCGCGGTGCTGAAGGCGCTCGAGCGCACGCCGGCGGATCGCTTTCCCGACGTCGCGAGCTTCGCGCGAGCACTCCGCGACACGGCAGGCGCTCCGCTCCGACGGCGACGTCGGCCACGCCTCGCACGTCCGGTCGTTCTCCTCGCCGTCGCGCTCGTCGCGCTCGGGGGCGGCGCCGCGGCGTGGCGGTGGCGCGCGGGAAGAGTGCTCCATGGCGGACCGCGGTCACGCGACAGCGTCGTCGTCGCGCTGTACGAGCGCGGACTCCGCAGCTACGACACGCGCCGCCCCGCCGGCACGCTGGACGCCATCGCGTCGTTCCGCGAAGCGGTACGTCGCGATTCCACCTACGCCGAGGCGTGGACGGGGCTCGCCAAGGCGTACGTGCGGAGCTACGAGCGCGCCTTCCTCCTTCCCGGCGTGACCCCCGACAGCGTGCTGCGCCTCGCCGTCGTCGCCATCGAGCGCGCGAAGGCCACCGGCCCCGAGAACGCGGACACCTATCTCACGAGCGCGATCGTCAGCCGGCAGGTCGACCCGACCGACCGCACCCTCTCCCTCCGCGACGCGCGGCGCGCGACTGCGCTCGACTCCACCGACGCCGTGGCGTGGCACTATCTCGCGCTCACGCTCATGGAGACCGGCGACGTCGACGGCGCGCTCGACGCGTGGCATCGCTCGGTGCGAGCGGACCCCACCTACACGCAGGGCATCGCCTTCCTCGGGATCGCGTTCTACTGGCTCCGCTCGTACGACAGCGCGGCGACGTGGACGGACAGCGCCATCGCCGTCGACCCGAACTACCTCCTCGGCTGGAGCTACGTGGGCGACATCGAGTTGGAGCGCGGGAACCTCGCGCGTGCGGCGGCAGGCTTCGCGGCAGCCACCCGCCTCGCGGCGGAAGTCGAGCGCGTCAACAACATGGCCGGCACCGCGGCGGTCGAGGCGCGCGCGGGACGGATTGCCCGCGCTCGCGATATCCTGCGCGGCGTCGACTCGCTCGCGTCGCGGTACGACCCGGTTCCCCTCCACACGGCCGTCTTCATCGCCGAAGCCCACGCCACCGCCGGCGACGCCGACCGGGCGATGCACTGGCTCGATGCGTACACGCCGAGCGCCGATCTCCACTTCCAGCTCCACCTGCGCTGCGATCCGATGTTCGATCCGATCGCGGGCGATCCGCGGTTTCGCGCGCTACTGCTGCGCGAGCGGCCGCCCGTCGGGCAGGGCTGCCGGCATCGAGAAGCGTCGCGGCAGGGACGCTGACGCCTCACGCGAGCTGCTGGCAGGTCGATGCTTCGAACGTCGGCAGCCTGGAGCCAGGCCTACGTCTCGCCATCAGGGCGCCTGGTCGCAGCGCCGCCGGCGGCTTCTCCCCCTCGATCCGTGATCGGCGCGCCGGGATAGCCGAACGCCACCCCGTCGTCATGGGCACGAGGGATATCAGCCCACGGAAGCGAACGACACGAGGGAGCCGACGGCCGTGACGAGCGGCAGGATCGCGGCGCGCGCGTGCGGCGGATCGCTAGTTGATCGGCAGCCCCCGTACCTTCGGCCAGAACGCCAGGCTCCAGAGCATGACGTGCGCATCCACGCGGAGACTCGCGCTCGCACTCGGCTCTCCGCTCGCGGTGAGCTGCAGCCGATCGTACCTGGCGAGCAGACCGTCGCCGCTGACCACCCACAGCGCTCCCGCGTCATCGAACGCGAGACCGGTCGGTACGCTCACGGAGCGGTTCGACGGCACGAGCACGATGGCGGGCGCTACCGAACCCCCTGCCACGAGTTGCGCCGCGCCGAACGCGACGACGTCGCGCCGCTCGCCGTTGGCGACCCAGAGACGACCGTCGGCGTCGAACGCGAGACCGGCGGGTGCCTGGAGTGTGCTCGCACCGCCCGAGATCACGACGTCGGGCGCCGGCGCGCCCGAGGCGGCGAGCTTCGCTGCACCATACTTCGCGATGCGATTCGCGTTGCCGTCGGACACCCACAGCGCGCCGCTCGCGTCGAAGGCGAGCGCCGTCGGGCGACCGATCCCGGTCAGCGTCACGGAGGGCGCCTGGCGTCCACCCGTCGAGAGTTGCACGGGCTCGTACCGCACGAGGGTGCCGGCGGTCGAGTTGGCGACCCAGAGCCGCTTCTGGCGGTCGAAGGCAAGGCCCGTCGGCGCAGCGAGGGATCCGTTCGCCGGCGCGATCACGTGCGTGGCGATCGCGACGTTCGTCGTCTCCAGCCTGCCGGCGGCGAAGCCGAGCAGCAGCGAGTCGTTCTGGCTCGCGACCCACATCGTGCCCGCGTCGTCGAAGGCGATCGCGTTGAGGGTCCTCAGTGAGGCGCTCGCGGTGGTGACGGTCGTGCCCGCGGCGACGGTGCCGCTCGCGGCGAGCTGCGTCGCGCCGAACCGCAGGAGTGCCGGATCGCTGCCGCTCGCCGTCCACAGACCATCGCGCGGCGTCGTGGACGATGGCGCACCGTCCGGAGGCGGAGGGGGCGTCTGCGAATAGGGGCTGGTGCCGTCGTAGCCGCACGCCACCGTGAAGGCGACGACGGCGAGCAGGATTCGGTGAGCGACGGACGATCTGGTCATCGGATGGTCTCCTGAAGCGACGCGAGCGTCGCGGTGCGTGTTCTGGGTGGCGGTCGGTACGTGTCTCAGCCAACCGTGCATCGCCGCGCTCCGGGAACGCCGTCACTCGAGCCGGGATATCCCGTCGGCGGGGCGCGAGGATCGGTCTCCTTGTGTGCGGACCTGGGCGGCCGTATGCTCGACGGCTGCCTCGGGAAGCAATCGCGATCGAGCGCCGGCATGAATGACCGGCCGTCCGCATCGCATGCTCGACCGGCCGGATCGCGCGCCGGCGGTCGCGCTTCCGCCGAGCAATCGTCAGGAGGACCATCGAATGGATCCGCTGTCCGACGTGCTGCGCGCGGTCAAGCTCAACGGCGCGTACTTCTACCGCGTCGAGGCTGCTCGGCCCTGGTCCGTGCACTCTGCGCCGGCGAGAGAGCTCCTGCCGCGCATCCTCCCCGAGGCCGAGCACCTCATCGCCTACCACATCCTGCTGCGCGGCAGTGCCTGGGCGGGGGTGGACGGCGAGCGACAGGTGCTCATGCAGCCCGGCGACGTCGTGGTCTTCCCGCACGGCGAGGCCACTCTGATGTCGAGCGACGAAGGTCGGAAGACCGGGCCGATCCTCGGCTCCGTGCCCGACCGGTATCCGAACACCGTGCTGCTCGGGCCGACCGAGGGGCGTGACACGGCGTTCGTCTGCGGCTTCATGGGCGTCGACACGCGTCCGTTCAATCCTCTCCTCGCCGCGCTGCCCCCATACATCCATCTCCCTGGCGTCGCGGGCGGCTGGCTGGCCCGATTTCCCGAGCAGGTCGTCGCCGAGTCGCGCGAGGCGCGCGTCGGGAGCGAAAGCGTGCTCACACGGATGGCGGAGCTGATGTTCGTCGAGGTGCTTCGCCGGCACGTCGAGCAGCTCGGCAGTCCCGACAGCGGCTGGTTCGCCGGGCTGACGGATCCGGTCGTCGGTGCCGCGCTCTCGCGGCTGCACGAGCGTCCGGAGTACGACTGGACGCTGGCGGAGCTCGCGCGCGCCACCGCGGCGTCGCGCACGGTGCTCGTCGAGCGGTTCACGCGCCTCGTCGGCATGCCGCCGATGCTCTATCTCACGCGCTGGCGGCTGCAGCTCGCCGCCGACCGGCTCTCGCGCAGCGGTTCGAAGGTCGCGGTGATCGGCGCACAGGTCGGCTACGCCTCCGAGGCGGCGTTCAGTCGCGCCTTCAAGCGCGAGACGGGCATGTCGCCGGCAACGTGGCGCCGCGCGGGGCGCGCCACGGACTGAACGCGCCGCCGCGCGCGGACGTCGCGACGCGGCACCTCATCGACGAACGGGACGCGCGAGCAAGCGACGCGGACGCACGGCCATTCATCCGCGCATCCGTCGCGGGTTGATTGCGTCCTCCGATACGTCGGCTCGTTCGCGCCGTTGCACCGGCCGCGCGACCGGCAACCACGTCATCTCCGATGAGGACACCATGAGATTCCAACTCGCCCGCGGCGCGCTCGTCGCAGCCGTCACGCTCGCGGGTGCGTGCGGTGAGGCCAGGAGCGCTTCGACCGCCCCCACCACGTCCGCCTCCCTCGCTCGCTCCGCATCGTCCGGTGCGCGCCAGGGATTCAGCGTGCACGGCACCGCGTCCGGCTTTCCGACTGGCGCGGTGTTTCTCACCGGTGGCGGCAGCTACGACCTCGCCTCCGCCACCAACGTGATCCCCGGCCGCACGCGCGCCGCCGCGAACGGCGGCTTCCGCTGCACCGATCCCGTCGCACAGGGTCCGTTCGGCGGATGCGCCGCCGGCGAGGGCGTGCGCTGGGACACCGTGCAACTCCTCGCGTCCGCCTCCTTCAAGTGCAGCGCTTCGGACGCACCGAAGCTCGCCGTCACGAGTTCCGACCGCGTCGTGCTCCTCGCCGACTTCTACCGCGCCGGCGATGGCGTCGACGAGTCGTTCACGGCGCAGATGATCGTGTCCGAGACCGACCTCGCGCCGAACGTCGACGGGGTGCAGACGCTGTGGATCCAGGGCGTGGGCTGCGGCGATGCGGTCGCGCACTTCGCCGATTGACCGTACCGGCGCGGCCGCACGGAAACACGCTCCGCGCGCGCCCGACCGGATGCTTCGACCAACCGATCATCCAGGAAGAATCACCATGAAGCTCCTCTCGAGAATCACCGTCGCCGCGGCGCTCGTCGCGGTGGCATGGGCCGTCGCGTGCAGCAATGCCAAGCAGAGCGGTCCGACCGAGCCGGCCGCGCCCCCCACGCCCGCCGCGGTGGAAGCGCTGCGCGCGACGCTCGCTCCCTACGCGAGCCTTAAGCTCGCCAAGGACGCCGGGTACGACACGCAGATCACCGACTGCATGTCCAACGGCGACGTCGGCGCCATGGGAGAGCACTTCGGAAAGCTCGCGCTCATCGATGGCGAGCTCGATGCGAACGTGCCCGAGGTATTGATCTACGAGCCCGGGGTCAGCGGCGCGCTCAGCCTCGTCGGGGTCGAGTTCGTCGTGCCCTTCGCGCTCGTGCCGAAGAGCGCGCAGCCGCCCACGCTGTTCGGGCAGGCCTTCACGCCCGACGACGTGTTCGGGTTGTGGACGCTGCACGTCTGGACGCACCGCGCCAATCCCAGCGGGCTGTTCGCCCAGTGGAACCCGCGCGTGCACTGCTGATCGCGCGACCGGCGCGGGGCACGCACGCGCGGCGCTCTCTCGCCATCACGTCTCCGGATGGAGCTCGCGCCGCCGAGGCGCGAGCCCATCCACTCATCGCATCTCAGGAGCTACGACCATGTCGAACACCGCATCCCGTCACGGAACCACGTACGATCCGGGCACGGAACCACTCGGCCGCGCGGACCGCGCGCGCAGCCGGCTTCTCGCGGAGCGGCTCGAGCGCGGCGCCGCCGCGCTCGACGCCCTCGCGCGGACATTGACGGACGACGAGTGGGAGACTCGCGTGCCGAAGGACGGACGCCGCATCGGCGTCATCGTCCATCACGTCGCGTCCATGTATCCCCTCGAGATCGAGCTCGCGTTCACCCTCGCGGCGGGCAAGCCGGTAACCGGCGTCACCCTCGACGACGTACACGTCCTCAACGGCAACCACGCCGCCGCGCACGACACGGTGACGAAGGAGGAGACGCTCGAGCTGCTGGAGCGGAACAGCGCGGCCGCGGCAGCGGCCGTGCGCACGCTCAGCGATGCGGAGCTCGACCGCGCCTTCCCCGTGTCGCTCAACGCCGACGCACCGCTCACCTGCCAGTTCTTCATCGAAGACCACGCGCTGCGGCACAGCTACCACCACCTCGCACGCATCCGCGCCACGCTGGAAGCGCGGGAGACCGGACCTCGCGCCGCGCTCGATTGAGATGGGACAGGCGTCGCGCCGAGCCACCGGCATCGCGCGGAGTGGCAGGCGCGCACGCTCAATCGGTCTTCCTCGGGGTGACCCGCTCGCTCACACCGTGCAGCCGCTCGTGACGCGCCCGAGCACCTCCCGCACCGCCGCGGTGTCGAACGGCTTCGTGAGCCGCTCGCAGAACCCGAACCGCGTGTACTCCCGCATCACGTCGTCGTCGCTGTACCCGCTCATCACGATGGCCCGCACCGCGGGATCGCGGGCGAGCAGCTCGCGCACGGCCTCCTTGCCCCCCATCCTCCCGCGCACGGTGAGGTCGAGGAGCACGGCATCGAACGATCGTCCCTCCGAGCGTGCCCGCTCGTACGCCTCCACCGCCTCGCAGCCGTCGGCGACGAGCTCCGTGTCGTACCCGAGCCGGCGTAGCAGCACGGAGCAGGTGCGCAGCACCATCGGCTCGTCGTCCATCACCAGCACGCGCGCCGTGCCGCTCGCGTGCGAGGTGGCCACCACGCCGTCGCCCGCGGCGTGCGGCGTCTCGTCGCAGGCCGGGAGCAGCACGAGGAACGAGGTGCCGCGGCCGAGCTCCGACTCCACGGCGATCGCGCCCCCGTGACGCTGAACCACCGAGTGACAGATCGTCAGCCCGAGCCCCATCCCCTTCTGCGGGCCGCGCATCTTCGTCGAGAAGTACGGGTCGAACAGGCGCGGCAGCACGTCGGGCGCGATCCCCGGTCCCTCGTCCGCCACGACGATCTCCACGTACCGGCCCGCGCGGAGGCCGTGCGCGTTGCCGTCCGAGAGCACGGCGTTGCCGGCGCGGATCGACACCGTCCCGCCGTCGCTCATCGCCTCGCGGGCGTTGAGCACGAGGTTGCGCACCACCTGCCCGATCTGGCCGACGTCCACCTCGGCGGGCCACAGCTCCTCGGGGATGGAGAGCTCGGCGCGATGTGACGACCCGCTCAGCGCGAGCGGTACAGACTCGCGCAGCAGAGAGGACAGGACGGTGGGCTCCCGCAGCGCCGTGCCGCCGCGCGCGAAGGTGATGAGCTGCTGGGTCAACACCTGGGCCGCGAGGGCGCCCTGACGGATCGTCGCCAGCGACTCGGCCGTCTCCGCCGGCGTCGTTCCGGGTTCGGCCGCCATCTCCGCGTGCAGCAGGATGCTCGTCAGCAGGTTGTTGAAGTCGTGCGCGATCCCGCCTGCCAGAATCCCCGTCGACTCAAGCTTGCCGAGGACGAGGCGGTCGTGCTCCGCCGACTTGCGCTCCGTCACGTCGCGCGCGATGCCGATGATGTCCGCGTCGACGAACGGCAGCAGCCGCACCTCGAAGGTGAGCTGGCCGCGCTCCGTGGCCTGCTCGAACTCGAACGACACCGACGCTCGCGTCGTGCGTACGCGCTCGATGCTGCGGCGGAACTCCTCGGCGACGCCCGTCTCGCCCGACGCGAGCGCGAGGAGCGCCGGATGGCTGGTGACGGTGCTCCCCTGCATCACGCCGCTCACCCCGTCGTCGGCACGAACGCGGAAGAGCAGGTCGGGGAGCACGTGAAGGACGCCGCGCAGCTCGGCGTTGGCCGTGTGGAGCTCCTCCGAGCTGAGCGAGAGCGCGCGCTCGACCAGCCGGCGCGCCGCGTCCATCTCCGAATACGCGTCGCTGACGGTGCGCAGGAAGGGCTCCCACCCGTCCGGCGGCGGAACGTCGCGCCCGATATGTCGCTGCCACTGCCGGCGGAGCAGGGCGTGGAGTCCGTGCATGACTGCGCTCGCGGTGCGGGCCGGCGGCGGCCCGGAGGAATGCTAGACTTCGGCGAGGTTCGTGATCGTCATCGTCTCGTTGTGGAGCTCCGTTCCAACCCCCACGTGCGGCGGGGCGATCTCCCCGTACGAGTAGAACCCGGCCAGCGTCGTGGATGCACCGAGCGCACTGCGCACCGCCTCGATCTCCTCGTCGACCCGCTGCTTCAACACGGTGCGTCGCGCGTTGCAGCTCACGATCAGCGAAAGCTCCGGCGCCACGTCGGCGAAGCCGGCGAGACTCCGGGTCGCCGCCTCGGCCGACCCGTCGATCAGGTCTTCGATGTGGCCGACCATGAAGCGCGCCGTCGCACCCTCCGGCACGTCGCCGGCGAAGCTGATGCTCTGCGCGTCCTCGTCCACCGCGAGCAGCGAGCGCAGGACGCGGCCGTCACCCGCGTCGCCGGTGCGCAGCTCGAGCGGGAACGACAGTCCCGTCGCGGGCAGGCCGATCGAGTGCTCGCCGAGATACTTCTTGTACAGCGCGAGCGCCGGCCGGCCGTCGAACTCGTAGAGCACCCTGCCGCGCGACTTCGTGATCAGGCGATCGGGCCCGAACGGCCCCCACCCTCCGGTCACCGACACGCCGATCCGCAGCCGCTCGCCGTAGAAGCCGATCGCCACGACGGTGTCGCGCTCCGGCACTCCCGACGACCACACGTGGCTCACCTCGAACCGGTTGGCATCCGCCGCGAAGCCTCCGGAGACGGAGACCCCAGGCGGCAGCGCCTGGTCGATGCCGCGAACCATCGCGCTGCTGTCCACCTGCAGTCCTTCCGACAGCACGAACACGTGCCGCAGTCCGCGCGGGTCGAGCCGGCGCACCACCTCATGCCCGGCGGCGAAGCTGCCGTCCTCGCCGATCGTCACGCGCGACGTCTCGACTCGGCTGTGCTCGAAGGACACGAGCGTGAGGGCGAGCGTATCGTCGCCGACTTGCTCGCCGAGGATCTCCCCCCCCGTGCTGCACCCGACCAGTTGCGCCTTCGGGAAGGTGCGATGCACGAGCGGCGCGCACCGTGACGACTCCACGAGCGACGCGCGCCCGAAGAGCAGCGCGAGCTGCGCCGAGGCGCCGAGCGACGAACGCTCCGGCGGCCGGTCCCAGCCGCGCGCGGGCGTCCATTGATACTGTTCCAGCTTCATGGGAGGGTGTGGCGGCGGGAGGGTCGCAGGCGCCGAGATCGCGCCTCGGTACTCGAGCGTACACACTCGAGTATCGGCCGATCAGCTCACGGAATTGAGCCCGTCCCCCCGGGTCTCGATGCGGACGGTGCCCACCGGGGTGACGAGGCGCGCGGAGGAGATCGTCTCGCAGGATCCGTAGTCCGCATCGATGCGCAGTGCTCGACCGCTCCAATCGCCGCTCGCCCACGGCGCGGCGATCATCGATTCGCCGACGGAGGGGAAGCGCCGGACGCGTACCTCGCGCGTGCCCGACTCGAGTGAGGTGAATGCGGCCCACTGCCCGCCGGGAGAGATGCTGACGTCGTACTCCCCCCCATTGGGCATGCAGATACGCGCGCGCGGCCGACTTCGTCGCGGGATCGCCGATCATCGCTCGGTACGGCGTGGCTTCCGCAGTCGACGTGCATCGCGCGCGACGTCCTACTGCATCACCGTCCCCTGCGTGGCCCACACCTGCCAACGGCCGTCGCGCTTGATGAACGTGTCGGTGAACCTGACGCGCCGGTCGAACGCGTGGCCCTCGGCGTCCTTGCCGCGGGCGTGGTTCACACCGGTCACGACGCCGACGTCCCCTTCGACGTGTGCCGCGAGGTCCGAGAGCTCGAGCATGTCGTAGGTGACCTTGCTGGACCGCGCCGACGCCACGGCCTCGGGCTTGGTCTCGATTCCACCCGTCCGGCTACTGACGTCGCTCGCGAACGATGCGTAGTTGCGCTCGGTCCAGCCGGCGTCGCGCCGCACCGTCGCGTCGTTCCAATCCTCTTCGAGGTACGCGAGCTGCTGGGCATCCGACACCGCGCCGCCGGCGTTGCTGACCGCCTTCCACGCATTCCCCTGCTTCTCGAGGAAGTGCACGCTGCGCGAATACACCGCGAGCTTCGTCGCCGGATCGACGTACGAGTTCCGGTGGGTGATCGTCGCCGTGAGCGGCGTGCACGTGATGACGTAGCGATCCGGCGTGACGACCGGAGCGGGGCTCAGCTTGTTCAGCTGTGCGGCGTGCTCCGCGTTCGCCATCGCCGCCGCCTTGTCGGTCGTGCCGACGAGGGTCACCGACATGAAGTCGTCGGCGAGGAACGGCGCCATGCGCGTCCGATCCCCGCTCACCGTCGCGTCACCCCACGACTTGTCGAACGTCTCCAGCGCGGTCTTGTCGGCAGGCGAGCACTGCGCGCGGAGCGGCGTGATCGCGATCGGTGAGAGCAGTGCGGCGAATGCGGCGATACGTAAGGTCGGGGACTTCCGGGTGGTACTCATCTCGACTCCGTCGTCGGAGAACCTGCAAGGGTGCAACTAGAGCCTGAGACCATGGGGGACCCGGGTGACGAATGTCAAGGCACGGCATTCTGTCTGCTCCAGTCGCTGCGCTACGATGGCGCCGGTAGCGTCTGCTGGACCGCCTTCGTTACATGGGGATCGACGCCGAGCTCGCGCGCGATCGTTCGCCGTTCGAAGGGAACCCGGCCGATGGGTTCAGTGGCCCGCTGCGGTCGGCGCCTGCACGATGGGCGCGCGACGCGCCTGATCCAGCACGAACGCCTGGATCATCCGCACCTGATCGCTCGACAGATCCTTCGCGAACGACGGCATGCCGAGCGTGCGCCTCGCCCCGCCACGCACGATCTGCTCGAACGTGGCGTGCGTCGCCTCGTTCGCGCGCCGAAGGTCGGGGATCGCGCCGCTCTTCACGTAGTTGAAGTCCGGGTTGTGGCAGCGGCGACAGTACTGGAACCACAGCCCGCCCCCTTCCCTGATCGCCGCCGGCGTCGCTCTCACCGTCCACGTCGGCGGCGGGATCGGCGTCTCCGGCCTCACTGGGTTCGCCGGAAGCGCGGCTTTGCCGTCGAGCTGGAACACGAGCAGCCGACCCGGCCCGGTGCGGATCTTCGGATCGAGATAGTAGCCCGGCGGCCCGGCGAGGACCGCGACGTATTGCACGCCGTCGAGCGCGTACGTCATCGGCGCCGCGGCGATCCCGACCTGCGCGTCGTACTGCCAGAGCTTCCTGCCGTCCGTCGCGCGATACGCGGCGAGGATGCCGTCGCCGCGCCCCTGGAAGACGAGGTTGCCCGCCGTGCTCAGCGTGCCGCCGCTTCGCAAGCCCGGATGCTCGACGCGCCACGCCTCGCGCTTCGTTGCCGGGTTCCACGCCACCAGCCGCCCCTTCGGCGGCGGCACCGCGGCGAGCTTCGCCGTCAACGGGCCCTCGTACTCCGGATTGAATCCGATCGTGAGATCGTTCGTGTTCAGCCGGAAGGCGGGACTCACGGCGTGGATGCGCGTCCCGCCGTCCGTCACCGCCAGGTACAGCAACCCGGTCGTCGGGCTGAACGACGTCGGATTCCAGTTGTGCGCTCCGTAGTCCGCCGGCGACACGATCGCCCCGGCGGTGCTCGGCTTCGCCGCCGGGTTCACGATCGGGCGGCCGGTCGAGTCGATCCCCGTCGCCCACGTCATCGACGCGTACGGCGTCGCCGAGATCAGCGCGCCGTTCTCGCGATCGATGACGTAGAGGAACGCGTTCTTGTTCGGCTGCATCAGCACCTTGCGCGGACGCCCGTCGATCACGAAATCGGCGAGCGTGATCGGCTGCGTCGCGTCGTAGTCCCAGCTGTCGCCCGGTGTCGTCTGGTAGTGCCAGACGATCTCGCCCGTGCTCGCCCGGATCGCGACGATCGACGACGCGTAGAGGTTGTCCCCCTCCTTCTCGCCGCGCAGCTCGGGATACCACGGGTTCGCGTTCGCCGTGCCGACGTAGATCAGGTCGAGCGACGGATCGTAGACGATCGGATCCCACGGGCTCGCGCCCCCGCCCGCCTCGTACCACCGTCCCGACCACGTCGCCGCCGCTCGGCGCAGCGCCTCCTGCTCGAACGGCTTCGACGGATCGCCGGGCACCAGGTACGTCTTCCACGCCAGCGTGCCCGTCGCCGCGTCGTACGCCGACAGGAAGCCGCGCACCGCGTACTCCGAGCCCGCGTTCCCGATCACGACCTTCCCGCCGGCGATGCGCGGCGCCCCGGTGATCGCGTACGGTCCCTCCTTCGGCGTCGTCTGCACCGACCACACCGGCGCGCCGGACTTGGCGTCGAGCGCGACGAGCCGGCCGTCGATCGTGCCGACGTACACCCGGTCCCGGTACAGCGCGACGCCGCGATTGACGACGTCGCAGCAGACGAACTTGGCGTGGTCCTTCGGCACGGCGGGGTCGTAGCGCCAGCGGACCGCGCCGGTGCGCGCGTCGATCGCGTAGACGACGCTCCACGCGCTCGTGACGTACAGCGTTCCGTCGCGCTCGAGCGGTGTCGCCTCGAGCCCGCGCAGGGTTCCCATGTCCACCGTCCACGCGAGGCCGAGCCGCGGCACGCTGCGCTCGTCCACTTGTCGCAACGGGCTGTGGCGCTGCTCCGAGTAGGTGCGGCCGTAGGTCAACCAGTCGGCGGAGTCGGCGTCCGCGTCGCGGAGTGCGGCGTCGTCGAGGTCGTGCGGTGCCGTGCGGCGGTCGCACGCGGCGAACAGCGCCACGGCGAGGACGAGTGCGCGCGATCTGGAGGCGAGTGGACGGGCCAGGACCGGCCGCCTTGGGAAGGGTGGGCGAATGTATCTCTGGCCGGTGTCGCGGGCCAGCGTGCACGCGCTCCGCGACTGCGCATGCGCCGAGCTCGCCCTCGGCGGCTGGACTGGTGGAAGGCGTCGGTGCGAGGGGGCCGACGTTGGATGCGTACACGCTGTCGCCGCATCGGACGCGCCGCTCTCTTCACTCCGCGGCAGGCGTTGGGTGGTGTGGCGTGCCGAGCCGGCGTAAGTTCGAGGTCCGCCAGGCCACGGAGAACTTGTGGAGTCGGTCGGCACGGACGCTGCTCAGCGCACGCTGCGGGAAGCGATCGGCAAGGTGTATGAGCTGGAGCGCGAGCTCGGGCGCGGCGGCATGGCGACGATCTACCTCGCGCGCGACCTGCGCCACCGCCGCGCCGTCGCCGTGAAGGTGCTGCACTCCGAGCTCTCTGCCGTGCTGGGCCCGGAGCGGTTTCTCCAGGAGATCGAGCTCACGGCGAATCTGCAGCACGCGCACATCCTGCCGCTCTTCGACTCCGGGAGCGCAGGCGGACTGCTGTACTACGTGATGCCCTACGTCGAGGGCGAGTCACTGCGCGCGCGGCTGGAGCGCGAACGGCAGCTTCCCGTCGAGGATGCCGTGCAGCTCGCGCGCGAGGTGGCCGACGCGCTGGCCTACGCGCACGCGCGCGGTGTCGTGCACCGCGACATCAAGCCGGAGAACATCCTGCTGCAGCACGGGCACGCGCTCGTCGCCGATTTCGGCATCGCGCTCGCCGTCGAGCAGGCGAGTGCCAAGCGGATCACCCAGACGGGGCTCTCGCTCGGCACGCCGCAGTACATGGCGCCCGAGCAGGCGGCGGGCGAGCGCACGGTCGACGCCCGAGCCGACGTCTACGCGCTGGGTGCGGTGCTCCATGAGATGCTCGCCGGCGAGCCGCCGTTCACGGGAGCGTCCGCACAGGCGGTCCTGGCGAGAGTCATGACCGAGGACCCGCCACCGCTG
>DATJGU010000026.1:0-10471 GCA_035494615.1 Gemmatimonadaceae bacterium | reverse complement strand
CGGCGTGATCAGCTCGATGGTCATCTGCACGTTGTCGCCCGGCATGACCATCTCCATCCCCTCCGGCAGCTCCACCGACCCCGTCACGTCCGTCGTGCGGAAGTAGAACTGCGGCCGGTAGCCCTTGAAGAACGGCGTGTGGCGGCCACCCTCTTCCTTGGTCAGCACGTAGACCTCGGCCTGGAACTTCGTGTGCGGGGTGATCGATCCCGGCTTCGCCAGCACCATCCCGCGCTCGATGTCGTTCTTGTCCACCCCTCGCAGCAGGAGGCCGACGTTGTCCCCCGCGCGCCCCTCGTCGAGCAGCTTGCGGAACATCTCGACGCCGGTGACCACCGTCTTCTTGTCGGAGTTGAAGCCGACCAGTGCGACCTCCTCCTGCACCTTGATGACGCCGCGCTCGATACGCCCCGTGGCGACGGTGCCGCGCCCGGTGATCGAGAACACGTCCTCGACCGGCATCAGGAACGGCTTGTCGACCTCGCGCTTCGGCTCCGGGATGTAATTGTCCAGCGCGTCCATCAGCTCGCCGATCTTCTGCCCGTACTCCGAGTTCGGATCGCGCGACTCGAGCGCCTTGAGCGCCGAGCCCTTGATGATCGGCGTGTCGTCACCGGGGAAGTTGTAGGCCGAGAGGAGCTCGCGGACCTCGAGCTCGACGAGATCGAGGAGCTCGGGGTCGTCGACCATGTCGACCTTGTTCATGAACACGACGACGTAGGGCACGTTCACCTGGCGGGCCAGGAGGATGTGCTCGCGCGTCTGCGGCATCGGGCCGTCGGCCGCCGACACGACGAGGATGGCGCCGTCCATCTGCGCCGCGCCCGTGATCATGTTCTTCACGTAGTCGGCGTGGCCCGGGCAGTCCACGTGCGCGTAGTGGCGCTTCGGCGACTCGTATTCGACGTGCGCGGTCGCGATCGTGATGCCGCGCTCGCGCTCCTCCGGCGCCTTGTCGATCTGGTCGAACGCCACCGGCTGCGCGAGTCCCTTGGCCGCCTGAATCGCCGTGATCGCCGCGGTCAGCGTCGTCTTCCCGTGGTCGACGTGCCCGATGGTGCCCACGTTCACGTGCGGCTTCGTACGCTCGAACTTTGCCTTGGCCATACCGAGATGCTCGAAACGAAGAGGGTTGAACAGCCGGAAGCCCCCGGAGGCCCGTTCGCCATCCAGCGGCACCCGCAAGTCTTCAGAGCTCGCGACCGGGATTGAACCGGTGACCTCACCCTTACCAAGGGTGTGCTCTACCAACTGAGCTACGCGAGCGATCTGTCCCGCCGTGCTGCGTGCTACGCCACTGCGCCTGCTACTCTCTCCCGCGCCATCGTTCCGTCCTGCGAAGAGCGGGAGACGGGGCTCGAACCCGCGACATCAAGCTTGGAAGGCTTGCGCTCTACCAGCTGAGCTACTCCCGCGTCGTACCGCCCCGCTCGGCCGCGCGCGTCACCCGCGGCGCATGGTGGGGGAAGGATTCGAACCTTCGAAGGCTTGCGCCGTCAGATTTACAGTCTGATCCCGTTGGCCACTTGGGTACCCCACCCACGTCCCGCGCGCCGGCGCTGCGCGAGCGACGTCGACCAGCAGAGCTGACGGCGAGAATCGAACTCGCAACCGCCCGATTACAAATCGGGTGCTCTGCCAATTGAGCTACGTCAGCAGACGGCCCTTTTTGCGCGAGACTCGTAGGATAGTCGGGCGGGAATTGGCAGTCAAGCGAGCGCCGGACGGCGACTTACGTCGTTCAGGCCAGCTTCCAGCGCGTCTCGCCGCCGGCGTCCTCGATCGTCACGCCGCGCGCCGTCAATTCGGCGCGGATCCGGTCCGCTTCGGCAAAGTCGCGACGCGACCGCGCTTCCCGCCGCGCACCGAGCCGCTCCTCGATCCATGAAACGAGCGTGGCGTCGGCGCCCACCCGCTCCGGCACGATGTCGAGCACGCTGTCGATCCGCTCGAACGCGGCCCGTGCCCGCTCGACCGACTCCCGGTCACCGCCTCGGCGGTCGAGCTCGGCGTTCGCGCGCCGGATGAAGGTGAAGAGCGCGGCGAGCGCCTCGGGACCGTTGAGATCGTCGAACAGCGCGGCGTCCGCGGACGCCACCGCCTCGTCCGCCGCCTTCGCGAGCTCGGGCGTCCCGCCGAGCGAGAGGGTGGCCGGATCGTACAGCCGGTCGTGGAAGTCGCCCACCCGCCGCACCCCCTGGAGCGACGCCTCGAGGGCCTCGTCCGAGAGGTTCAGCTCCTTTCGATAGTGGGTGTTGAAGACGAAGTGCCGGATCGCCGCCGCCGAGACCCCTTCTTCCCGCAGGCCCTGCACGGTGAGGACGTTCCCCACCCGCTTGGCCATCTTCGCCCCTTCGGTCAGCAGGAAGGCGCCGTGGCACCAGAGGCGGGCGAACGGCTGGCCCGTCGCCGCCTCGCTCTGGGCGATCTCGTCCTCGTGATGGGGAAACACGAGGTCGATCCCGCCGCAGTGCAGGTCGAGCGTCTCGCCGAGCAGGTCCATGGCCATGGCGGAGCACTCGAGGTGCCACCCGGGGCGGCCGCGTCCCCACGGCGAGTCCCACGCAGCGCCGGCGCGCTCGTCTTCCGGCTTCGCCGCCTTCCAGAGTGCGAAGTCCTGGGCGTTCTCCTTCGTATAGTCGTCCTGGAGCACCCGGGCACCGCTCTTCACCTCGCGCGTGTCGAGGCGCGAGAGCTTGCCGTAACCGGGGAATTTGTCGATCGCGAAGTACACGGAGCCGTCCTCCGCCTGGTACGCGACGCCGCGCGTCATGAGCCGCTCCACGAGCGCGACCATCTGCGGGATGAAGTGCGTCGCGCGCGGATAGTCCTCCGCGGGCTGGATGCGCAGATACTCGCGGTCGCGCTGGAAGATCTCGATGACCGGCGCCGTGACCTGATCGATCGTCTTCCCCTGCTCGACGGCGCGCTTGATGATCTTGTCGTCGACGTCGGTCAGGTTCATCACCTGATGGACCTGCCAGCCGCGCAGCACGAACACGCGGCGCATGAGGTCCTCGAACAGGAACGTCCGGAAGTTCCCGAGATGCGCCGGGTTGTACACGGTCGGCCCGCACGTGTACATCCGCACCGTTCGGCCGTCCGCGGGAGCGAAGGGTTCGACGTGGCGGGTCAGCGTGTTGTACAGGCGGAAGTCGGACATGCTCTGGCGCGGGTCGGGACGATCGGCGGCGTCGAAACTTATGCGATCGGCGGCGCCGGTGCCGGTGGCGCGACGCGCGCGATCCCGGCCGCGTCGAGCGCGGCCTTGACGCGCCGACGAAGCTCACGCGAGACGTCGTCCCGCCGGTACGGGTCCACACGCGCGACGAGCCGCAACGTCACCGTGGTCGCCCCGAGGCTCTCGATGCCGGAGAGGCGCGGCGACGCGAGGAGGGCGTCGGCCCATGCGGGGTCTTCCCCGAACTGTGCCGCCGCGCGCGTCACCGCCTCCTCCGCGCGATCGGCCTGCACCCACGGCACGTCGACGTCGACGACGATGTTCCCCCACGCGCGCGTCAGGTTCGTCACCTGGAGGATCTGGCCATTCGGAATGATGTGGAGCGCGCCGCGCCCGTCGCGCAGATAGACGAGCCGGAGGGTGATGTTCTCCACGGTCCCCTCCACGCCGCCGATGCGGATCACGTCGCCGAGGGCGAACTGATGCTCGAGCTGGAGGAAGAAGCCGGTGACGAAGTCGCGCACGAGGCTCTGCGACCCGAAGGAGACGGCGAGCCCGACGACGCCCGCGCTGGCGAGGAGCGGCGAGACGTTGAACCCGAGCTGTCCGAGCACGAGGAGCGCGGTGACGACGACGAGCAGCGCCCGCGCGACGTGCCGGAACAGCTTGGCCGAGGTGCGCGCGCGCTGCTCGCGCGCCGTGTGCAGCTCGGGACGGCCGTCGTCGCCCCACCGCTCGATCCGGTTGGAGACGACACGGATGACGAGCCAGGCGACGAGGGCGCCGAGGAGCACGCCGGCGACGTCCACCGCCGCGTCGAACAGATAGTCGAGCCCGTGGAGGCGCCAGTCGCGCAACGAGTGCGGGCGCGCGGCGCTCTGCAGCAGGAGCACGGCGGGATGCATCGGCGCAAGCTAGGCGCGGCACCTCGCCATGGTCAACGAACTCGCGACGCGCGGGTTGCCCGCCGGCACGCTGGGGCGTCGAGGCTGGGAGAGCTTTCCACCTCGGGCATCACGCCTCGCATGTCATTCGGCCGCACGCTGCTCGACCACGCGATCCGCTACCGCCGCTTCGGCTCCTTCGCCGCGCTCGGCGCCCGCCGGCGCGCCGCGCGCCGTACCTACCGCGCGCACGCGGTGCACGAGATCCTCGGACGCACCGATGCGCAGGGGCCGGGCTGGGCCGACGTCGCGGGCTTCCGGATGCGGTACCTCGAAGCGGAGTGGATGCGCTTCCTGTATCGCGAGGTGTTCGCCGAGCGCGAGTACTGGTTCGCCACCGACAACCCGCGACCGGTCATTCTCGATTGCGGCAGCAACATCGGGATGGCGATCCTCTTCTTCAAGTCGCTCTATCCGGACGCCGAGATCGTGGCGTTCGAGCCGGCGCCCTGGGCCTGCGCGGCGATCGAAGACACGCTGCGCGCCAACGCGATGCAGGGGGTGACGCTGCACAACGCCGCGCTCGCCGAGGACGACGGGACGCTCGAGCTGCATCACGACCCGGAGCATCCGGGCTCCGCGGTGATGAGCGTCTACCACGAGCGCCTGGCCGGTGAGACGGTGCGCGTGCCCGCGGTTCGCCTCTCGCGCTACGTCACGGGCCCGGTGGACTTCCTCAAGCTCGACGTCGAGGGGAGCGAGCTGCCGGTGCTGCGGGATCTCGTGAAGAGCGGCGCGATCGCACGGATCAGCCAGATGGTGATCGAGTTCCACCATCACATGAATCCGCGCGTGGACAACCTGTCCGAGTGCCTGTCGATCCTCGAGGCGCACGGCTTCGGCTACCAGATCACGTCGGGACAGGTCTACACGCCGATCACGCGCGGGCAGTTCCAGGACGTACTGGTCCACGCGTACCGGAAGTAGCGATGCTCGGCTCGGCGACGCGGCGCGCGCCGGCGGCGCGGTCGAGGGGCAGGAGTCGTCCGTCGCGCAGAAGCAGGATCCGATCGGCGACGTGACGCACTCGCGCGAGCTCGTGGGTCGCGACGACGATCGCCGCGGCGGGCAATCGCCCGCGCGGGAGAGGCGGCAGGTGCCACGCGCCGACCGCACGGTCCTCGTCGAGCAGGAGCACGCCACCGCGCGCCGGCTCGTCCACCGCTGAGCCGAGCGCCTCGACGCTCCCGAGCGTGGGGGGACGACGGTGCTCGATGACACCGGCGTCGGCGCGACGGAGGCCGGCGAGACAGTGGAGGAGCGTGCTCGTGCCCGCGCCGCGCGCTCCGAGCACGGCGACGCACTCGCCGTCGGCCACCTCGAGGCTCGCGCCGCGGAGCACCCAGACCCGCGCGGAGCAGCCGGCGACGCCGGCGGCGTAGCTCTTCCAGAGGGCGTGCGCACGGAGCGCGATCGTCATCCGGGAACGATGCGGCGTCCGCGCGCGAGCGCCGCACCGTGACGTGGCGGGCCGGACGAAATGCGCGCGCTCCGTCTTGCGCGCGAACGCCCGCGGGGCATCATAGGCGGCCGGCCGACGCGCAGACGGAACGCAGACGGAGAAGGAGATCCCGTGCAGATCGAGCGAACCCGCCCGCTGGACGACGCCATCACGCTCGAGCCGCCGCACGACCGACCCGAGGCGACTCGGCTCGGTGAGCTCACGGGCTCGCAGTGGCGCTCCGGCACGGCCGCATGGCTCGGCTGGCTGTTCGACGGGCTGGACATGCATCTGTACACGCTCGTCGCCACGCCCGTGGTGCTCCAGTTGATCGGCGCGACGAGCGGGATGGACCCGGGCGTGAAGGAGAAGAGCGCGTACATCCAGGCCGCCTTCCTGCTCGGCTGGGCGCTCGGCGGCTCGTTCTTCGGCCGGCTCGGCGACCTGCTCGGACGGAGCCGCGCGCTCTCGCTCACGATCCTGACGTACGCGCTGTGCACCGGCCTCTGCGCGTTCGCGCAGACGTGGTGGCAGCTCATGCTCTTCCGGTTCATCGCCGCGCTCGGGATCGGCGGGGAGTGGGCGGTCGGGGCCTCGCTGCTCTCGGAGACGTGGCCGACGCGGTGGCGCCCGTGGATCGCCGCGATGCTTCAGACGGGGGTGAACCTCGGGATACTCGGCGCCGCGCTCACGGTGTGGCTGCTCTCGCTGGTGCTGCCGCCGAACGCCGACCGCTACGTGTTCCTCGTCGGCGTGCTGCCCGGGCTGCTCGTGTTCTGGATCCGCCGGCACGTGCCGGAGCCGGAAGCCTGGGCGTCGGCGGCGCGGACGCACGCCTCCGACCGGCCGCGAGCGCGCGATCTCTTCCGCGGCGAGATCGCGTCGATCACCGTGCGCACCACGGTGACGTGCGCGCTCAGCCTGTCGGGGTGGTGGCTGTTCCAGTTCTGGCAGTCGCAGCACCTGCGGCGTCTGCTCGTCGACGCGGGCACGCCCGCGGGCGAGGTCACGCGCATCGTGTCGGCGTCGTTCTTCGTCGTGAACACGCTGGCGATCGTGGGAAACTTCTCGGCAGGCTGGCTGGCGACGCTGCTCGGCAACCGGCGCGCGATCGTGATCTTTCTCGCCGGCCTTGGCACGGGGATCCTCGCGGCGTTCATCGTGCCGCGGAGCATCGCGTCGCTCGCCTGGTTCTGGTTCCCGCTGGCGGGATTCTTTTCCGGCGTGTTCGCGCTGTTCACGATGTATCTGCCGCCGCTCTTTCCCACCCTGCTGCGCACGACGGGCGCCGGCTTCTGCTACAACATCGGCCGCGTGGCGGCGGCGGTGTGCACGATCGTGTTCGGGCTGCTGGCGCCGGTGAACGACTATCGGGAAGCGCTGCTGTACGCCGGCGCGCTGTCGCTGCTGGCGGCGGGGGCGGCGTGGAGGCTACCCGAAGAGCGGTGACTTGGTGACCTGGCTCGTTGGTGACCTGGTCGGTGACTTCGACACGGCAGTTGAACCAAGTCACCGTGGGTGAGTGGCGGAACGAACGCCGGCGTGCATTCAGAGGGAAGGTCGAGCTTTCGTCGTCAATGCTCCCGACCTCGGCTCCGGCGCCCAACCAGCCTGGAGTCCCCACGGCGTGACTTGGTCGGGCGCCGGTGGCCAGTGCGGTTCCGAGCCACCAAGTCGCCGCCCAAGTCACGAACGATCCAACTCACCAAGTCACCGCCGTTGACACCGACCGAGTCACGAACGAACCAAGTCACCAAGTCACTCCTTGCCCCGCCGCTCTCTCTCCCTGTGAAACCTCGCCACCGCATCGACGATCGGCGCGGGGTCGAAGCGGACGGGGTCGGTGACGGGAAGTCCGGTGTCGCGGTGGGCGGCGTCGATGGCGCGGCGGGCGGCGAGGTCGTCGAGGTCGAACGTGTTGAGCGCGACGGCGATCACGGGCGCAGCGCGCAGCGGCGCCGCGGCGAGCTCGCTCAGGCGAATGAACTCGGCGAGCGGTGGGATCGTCACCCACTCGCAGCCGTTGATCGCGCGGCGCGTCGGCTGCGCGCACATGATCTGTGCGTGCGGCAACGAGCCGTGGAGCAGACCGTACGTCACCCCGGAGTAGCTCGGGTGGATGATCGAGCCCTGCCCCTCGACCAGCACGAGATCCGCATCGTGCGCCGACTCGAGCACGAGCCGTTCGGCGGCACCGGCGATGAAGTCGGCGACGACGGCGTCTACGGCGACACCGCGGCCCTCGATCAGAATTCCCGTCTGGCCCGTGGCGGCGAACGCGGTGCGGATCCCCGCGGCACGGAGCGCGCCGAGGATCTGCAACTGCGTCGTCATCTTGCCGATGTTGCAATCGGTGCCGACGGTGAGCACGACGGTCGCGTCGACGGAGCGCACGCGCCCGCGCGCGACCTCGAGCCTGGCCGGCGGACGCCGTAGGTCGTGGATCCGGACGCCGCGCCGCGCCGCCAGCGCCGCGAGCTCGGGAACGTCGGCGACGAAGGTGTGCAACCCGCTCCACACGTCGAGGCCGTGCTCGATCGCGCGCGCGAGCAGCAGCACCCATTCGGCGGGCAGCTTGCCACCGGCCGGCGCGATGCCGACGAGGAGCGCGGTGGGACCGAGCGCGAGCCCTTCGTCGAGCGTGGCGACGACGGGGATGTCGCCGCCGAATCCGATCACGTCCTCCGCACGACGGCCGGCACGGGTCGCGTCGATCACGCCGACGACGCGCTCCGGCGTGTAGCGGATGCAGGCGTTCGCCGTCTTCGACGTGTCGGGGCCGAAGAGGCCGTCGGCCAGGATCAGGTACCGTGGATCGTTCGCCATGCGCGCGCGCCGCCGTGCGGAGATGCGCGGAATCTATACCGGCGCGCTGGTGACCCGCCGCTCGAGGAAGGACACGACGTCGTACTCCGTGTGCGGCAGGATCACGCCGCCTTCGGACGCGGGGACGCGCAGCACGAGCGGGCGCTCGCGCGTCGTGCGCCGGAAGCCCTGCCCTTCGTAGAGCCGGGTGAGGAGGATGCGGCGCACGACCACCATGATCACCGCGAGCGTCGGCACCGCGACGAGGAGCCCGAGGCCGCCCAGCAGCGTGCCGACGATGAGCACGAACGAGATCGTGAGCACGGGCGGCAGATCGACCTGCTTCGAGATGATGCGCGGCGAGACGATGTTGCCCTCGATCAGGTGCACCGCGATGCCGACGGCGACGACCCACAGGGCACGGGTCCCGCCGGCGGGTCCGGTGATGACGAACAGCGCCGGCAGCGCGGTGGCCACGAGCGTGCCGAAGAAGGGGACGATCGTGGCGAACCCCGTGAACACGCCGAAGGTGAGCGCGTACGGCACGCGCAGCACGGAGAGCCCGATCGCCGTGAGCGTGCCGAGAAAGGTCATCGTGAGGAGCAGCGCGCCGACGTACGCGCGGAGCTGCGAGCCGCACTCGGTGAGGATGTCGCGCACGAGGTCCCGGTGGATCGGCGGGAAGAGCGCGATGAGCCACTCCCGATAGAGCGCGGGATGGAGCGCGAGGTAGAGCCCCATCACGAACACCGAGAAGAGGCTGATCAGTACCTCGACGATCCCGATGACGCGCGGCACGACGCTGCCGAACTGGCCCGCGACCTGATCGTAGACGGCGAGGAGGATCTTGTGCTCCCCCGGCTGATACACGGAGGCGAGCGCAGGCACGCGCGCGACGAGCCGGTCGATCGCCGATTCCCATCCGGTGATGTAGTTCGGCAGCACGCGCACGAGCTCCTGCGTCTGCGCGATCACCGGCGGGACGAGCGCCCAGAGGAGGAGGGCGAGTCCGCCGAGGCTGATCAGCACTGCCGCGACGAGCGACCAGCCGTCGGGGACGCGCAGCCGGCGGTGGAGGGCCCCCGACAGCGCGAGGAGATACTGCGAGATGAGGATGCCGAGGAAGACCAGCAGGAGGACGTGCGCGACCTTGCCGGCGATCCAGAGCAGCAGGACGGTGAAGACCGTCGCGGTGAGGATCGGCGCGAACCGGAATCGTCGCGCCGCGCCCTCGCCGGTCACCGACCCTTCTCGTCGGTCGGGTGCTCGATCTCCGCGTGCACGGTCTCCTCGTCCTGCTGTCCGGCGCCGAGCGCCTTGTTCTGCGGCGCGCCGCCGGGCAGGAGCCCCATCTTCTGCTTGAGCGCGAGGAGCTGGTTGTCGACGGAGACGGTGGCGCTCCCCCGCTCGAGCTGCTTGAACTCGCGCTGCAGCGTGTCGCCAGTGAACTCCTCGTCGATCTCGGACGACGCCTTGATCATGCGCTCGTTGTTCTCGATGCGCTCCTCCATCCGGGCGAACGCCTCGAACGCGCTCTTCTCGGAGAGGGAGGACATCGTCTCGGCGATGCGCTGCTGCGCCTGCGCGCGCCGCTGCCGCGCGATGAGGAGGTTCTTCTTCCGCTTCGCTTCCTCGATCTTGTCGTTGAGATCGCGAAGCTGGTTCTTGAGCTTCTCCGTCTCGAGCCGATGCTGCTCCCAGGTCGCCTGGAGCTGTTCGCCGTGGCCGGTGTGCTCCGCCTGGCGCACGAGCGCCTGCTTGGCGAGGTCGTCGCGCCCCTCCTGGATGGCGAGCATGGCGCGGCGCTCCCAGTCCTGCGCCTGCTTGAACTCCGCATCGGCCTGATCGCGCAGCCGCTTCTCGTCGGCGATGGCGGAGGCGACCTGCTGCTTGGCCTTCACGAGCTGGCCGCGCATGTCGACGAGGATCTGCGTCAACATCTTCTCCGGATCCTCGGCTTTCGAGATCAGGTCGTTGATGTTGGACTTGAGGAGCGCGGAGAAACGGTCGAAGATGCCCATGGGAATCAGCGTGCCTCGCGGTACGAGCCGAGCTCGCGAAGGTGCGACGCGAGCGCGAGCGTCATGCTCTCGTAGCTCG
>DATJGU010000025.1:0-78075 GCA_035494615.1 Gemmatimonadaceae bacterium | reverse complement strand
CCCCGCCCCTCCGTGTTCATCACGCCGACGTCAACGGCGGCCGCGTGCGCTCTTCTTCGTGCCTCCCTTCCGTGCGCCGCCGCGTGTGCCTCCCTTCCGTGCGGGACTCTTTCTCGACGCCGCCCGGCCGGCCCGCCCCTTCTTCGCGGCGACCTTCCGTGCGGCTCCTTTCCGAGTTGCGCCCTTCTTCGCCGCGCCCTTGCGGGGAGCGGCCTTCTTCGCGGCGCGCGTGCCACCACCGCGCGTCTTCGCCGCGGCGCGTCCCCCACCCTTCCTGGCCATGCTCTTCTTCGCGGCGCCCTTGCCGGCGGACTTCTTCGCCGACGCCTTCTTTGCAGGCGCCTTCTTCGCGGGTGCCTTCTTGGCCGTTGCCTTTTTCGCCGGTGCCTGTTTCGCCGGTGCCTTCTTCGCGGTGCCGGCGGACTTCGTGGCGCCCTGGCCCCCGGACTTCGGGGCGGTCCCGCCGGACGTCCCGCCGCGCGCGGCGCCGGACCCCTGCGCGGGAGCCGGCTTGGCGGGTGGCGGCGCCGATGCGCCTGCAGCGGGCGTCGAGCCGCCGGCCGAGCCGCCGGCCGAGCCGCCGCTGGAGCTCAGCGGTCGTCCCCCCGTGGCGCGGGGCGCGCGCGCGACGACCAGCGGGCTCTCCTCTTCCTCCTCCTCTCCCTCGACGACGGGGGTGCCGAGCTCCTCGTCCTCGTCGTCCGACTCGTCGGTGCTGTCCCAGAGATCGTCGCTGTCGTCCTTGTGGGTCGTCCAGCCGCCATCCTCCTCATCGTCGTCGTCGTACGACGACGAGCCGCCCCCGCCATAGCCAAGATCGTCGACGTCGTCGTCGCGATCCGAGAATCGAAGCTCGTCGTTCACCTCGTCACCGCGCGGCATCACTGCCTCCTGTAGAGAGAGGAAAGTCGGACCAGCGAATCGTCCGGCAGTGCGACGTGCAGGACGCGCGACCCGCGCGGCGCGCGCTGCACGACGTATGCCCTGCGTCGGATCGCCACCCGCATCCCCGCGCGCGCACGCGATCGCGCGTCGCGCAGACGTTCCGGTACCCGAACACCCTTGTAAGCCCGCGCGCGGAATCCGTCAAGCGGATTCCGCGCGCGGGAACGACGCGGCCGACGCGTACCGTCAGTCGCCGGCGGTCGCCGGAAGCGACGAGCCGTGGTCGGAGGCCAGGGCCGGCGTCGGCACCGGCGCGGGAGGCGCCGTCTCGTGCGCCGCGCCCCCGGTCAGCCGCGCGGCCGCCCAGCTGCCGAGATCGTCGAGGAAGGTATACATCACCGGCACGACGAACAGGGTCAGCAGCGTCGAGGTGACGAGCCCCCCGATCACCGCGCGCGCCATCGGCGCGCGCGCTTCCGCGCCCGCCCCGAGCGCAAGGGCGAGCGGGAGCATGCCGAAGATCATCGCCGTGGTGGTCATGATGATCGGCCTGAGACGGATGCGCCCTGCCGAGAGCAGCGAGTCGAGGCGCGCCTTGCCGTCGGCGCGCAGCTGGTTCGTGAAATCAACCAGCAGAATCCCGTTCTTCGTCACGAGCCCCATGAGCATGATGATCCCGATCATGGTCATGACGTTCATGTTGCCCCCCGTGACGAGGAGCGCGAGCGCCACGCCGATGAAGCTGAGGGGCAGCGCGAGCATGATCGCGAGCGGCTGGAGAAAGGACCCGAAGAGCGACGCGAGAATGAGGTAGATGAACACGACGGCGAGCAGGAGGGCCTCGAGCACGTACCCTTTCGTCTCCTCGAGATTCTGGACGTCGCCGCCGAACACGGCATGGTAGCCGGGGGGAAGGCCGAGGGCGTCGATGGCCTTCTGCACGTCGCGCGCGACGTCGCCCATGACGTAGCCGGGCAGCACGCCGGTGGAGAGCGTGACCTGCTGCTCGAGTTGGCGGCGCTCGATCTGCTGCGGTCCCACACCGGCGCGCACGTCTGCCACCTGGGCGATCGGTACCATGGAGGGGAGGCCGTTCTCGCTGACGAAGTTGCTCGCCACGGGCAGCTCGGACACGTCGGCGGCCGAGGTGCGCAACGAGTCGGGGAAGACGACGACGACATCGTGCGAGAAGCCGAGGGGATCCTCCCACGTGGTCGCGCGCTGGCCGCTGAAGAGGGGCTGGAGCGTGGCGGCGACGGCGCCGACACCGAGTCCGGCGCGCCAGGCTTCCTGCCGGTCGACGCGGACGTCGAGCTGCGGAATGTCGCCCTCCTCGCTCGAGTTGGGCTCCGCGACGCCGGGTACCTGGCGCATGGCCTCGAGTGCACGCGCGGCGACGAGCTTGAGCCGCGACGACTCCGGTCCCTGCATGCTCACCTGGATGGGCTGCCGGAATCCGCCGAAGATCGAGCGCTGGCCCTGGATCTGGGGCTGGACTCCCGGGATCATCCGCAGCTTGCCGCGCAGCCCGTTCTGGATCTCGGAGAGGCTCCGATCGTGGCCGTGCTTGAGCGCGACGAAGATGCGCCCGTTGTTCGGCGTGCCGCGGAAGCCGCCGCCCACCGACAGGTAGGTGAAATCGGTCTCGGGCTGCTTCATCAGGAAGTTCGCGATGTCACGTCCGCGGTCGACGGTGTACTCGAGCCGTGAGCCCGGCGGCGTGCGATAGCTGACGGTGAACTCGTCGCCGTCGACGTCCGGCATCCAGGTGAAGCCGAGCCGCGGGATGATGAGGAAGCTCGCGACGACGGTCGCGCCCGCGATGGCGAGGACGGTGCCACGATGGCCGAGTGCCCAGGCGAGCCAGCGCGGATAGCGGTCGGCGGCGCGCTCGAACAAGTCGTTGAACGCGAACGCGATGCGGCGCACCGGGTTCGCGCGGCGGCGCTCGCTCGCCTCGTGCTCGCCGCCGTCGCCGAGCGCGTGCTCCACCTCGGGATCGGCCCACACGCTCGACAGCATGGGGTCGAGCGTGAAGCTCACGAAGAGCGACACGAGCACGGCGAAGGCCACCGTGACGCCGAACTGGAAGAAGATCTTGCCGATCACCCCGCCCATGAACGCGACGGGGATGAACACGGCGACGACGGCGAAGGTGGTCGCCATGACGGCGAGCCCGATCTCGTCGGTGCCCTCCTTCGCGGCCAGGGCGTGCGCTTTCCCCATCTCGAGATGGCGCACGATGTTCTCGCGCACGACGATCGCGTCGTCGATGAGGAGCCCGATCGCCAGCGAGAGGGCGAGCAGGGTCATGGTGTTCACGGTGAAGTCGAACACCCACATGATGAAGAACGCGCTGATGATCGACACGGGGAGCGTGAGCCCGGTGATCACCGTCGAGCGCCAGGAGTTCAGGAAGAGATAGATGATCATGACGGTGAGGATCGCACCGAGCACGATCGAGAGCTGCACGTCGAAGAGCGACTCGCGAATGCGGCGCGAGTCGTCGTTGACGACGGTCATGCGGATGTCGGACGGAAGCTGGCGCTCGAGGTCCTCGACGGCGGCGCGGACCGCGTCGGCGACGGCGACGGTGTTCGCGCCCGAGATCTTGAGGACCTCGAGCGACACGGCCTGCGCGGTGCCGGTCGAATCGCTGATCTCGGCGCTCGTCCGCCGGTCTTCCGCGCCGTCGACGACCGTCGCGACGTCGCGGATGCGCACGGGCGTGCCGTTGCGCACCGCGACGGGGATGTCGGCGAAGGCCGCGGGGTCGACGATGCGGCCCGTGACGCGGACGAGCCGCTCGACGGCGCCGCGCTCGATGCGGCCGGCGGGGACTTCCTGATTCTCCTGCTGGAGCGCGGCGGTGAGCTGCGCCGGGGAGAGGCCGTAGGCGCGCAGCGCGACCGGATCGACCTGGATGCGGATCTGGCGCGCGTTCCCGCCGACGATGTTCACGCCGCCGACACCCTCGATCGCCTCGATGCGCGTCTGCACGACCTCGCTCGCGAGATCGGTGATCTCGCGGATCGGCCGCTCGTTCGAGCGCAGCGCGATCGACATGATCGGCGAGTCGTTGGGATCGAAGTGCTGGATGATCGGATCCTGGATGTCCTCCGGAAGCTGCCGGCGGATGCGCGCCACCTTGGCCTGGACGTCCTGCTGCGCCACGGCGACGTCGACGCCGAGGTTGAACTGGAGGCGCACGATCGAGATCCCCTCGAGCGAGGTCGAGGTGATCTCCTTGATCCCCTGCACGGTGTTGAGCGCTTCCTCGATCGGCTTCGAGACGTCGCGCATCATCACTTCGGGTGATGCGCCGGGATACGACGTCTGCGCGATGACGACCGGATAGGTGATGTCCGGGTACTCGTCGATCGCGAGGCGCTTGTAGCTGACGACGCCGAGCACGACGAGCGCCACCATCATCATGGTGGCGAAGACGGGCCGCTTGATGGAGACGTCTGAGAGGAACATCGGACTCCGATCCCGAGAGGCCGGACGCGAGGTGCGCCCGGCAGCTTATGGCCGGCCGGGCTTCTCCGCGCCGGCGATGGTGACCTGCATGCCGCGGCCGAGCGTGCCCACGTTGCCGACGACGACGCGGTCGCCGGCCTGGAGCCCTTCCGTGATCTGCGCGATTCCCTGCTGCTCGTCGACCACGCCGAGCTGCACGGGCGCCACCTGCAGCGTCTTGCCGTCGATACGGTAGACGAACGGCTTCCCGTCCTCCTGTCCCTGGCGCAGCGCGCCGGACGGCACGGCGAGCACGCCGTTCAACGTCCTGCTCACGACGCGACCCGTGGCGAAGGTGCCGCCGCGGATGCTGCCGCCCGGATTCGGCACCTCGACGTACACGGTGACGGCGCGCGTCGCGGGATCGACGGTGGGGCTGACGCGTGCGACGCGCCCCTCGAAGCGGCGCGCGTCGGCGATGAAATGCACGACCTGACCCGCGCGCACCGCCGCCGCCTGGCGCGCCGGCACCGCCGCCGCCAGCTCGAGGGTCCCGTTGCGCACGATGGTGAACATCGGCGCGCCGCGCGCGAGGTGGACGCCGCCGTCCACGAGGCGCTTGTCGACCACGCCGCTCGCGGGAGCGACGACGCGCGTGTCGCGCGCCTGATTGCCCGTGGCGCGCAGCCGCGCGTCCGCCGCGGCGACCTGCGCGCGGGCGGCCACCACCGCCTGCTGCGCGATCTTCAGGTCGCGCTCGGCGATCGCGCCCGCCGTGAACAGCGACTGGTTCTGCTCGAGGGTCCACTGCGCGTTCGCGAGCTGCGCGTTGGCCGCAGCGCGGTCCGCCTCGGCGCTCGCCCGGCTGCTCTCCTGCTCGCTCGCCTCGAACCGCGCGAGCAGCTGGCCGGCCGAGACCTGCTGGCCCTCGCGCACGTACACGTCCATGAGGTCACCTTCGATCCGCGCGCGAACGTCGATCGTCTCGCTCGGATGCAGGTCGCCGGTGATCGCGACACCGTCCTCGATGGTGGTGGTTTGGACCGTGGCGACGTCGGTGGGCGCGAGGGTGATCGACGGCGCCGGCCGGCCTCCGCCCCCGCCCGCGCCGCCCCCGGCGGGCCGACCCTGCTGCGCGGCTCCGCCGGGCTTCGGATCCGCGGCCGAACCGGCGGCGTCTTTCGAGCAGGCGGCGGCGAGCGACAGCAGCGCGAGCGCGACGGACAGCGTTCGGAGCGTGAGCGGGGTGGAGCGCGTGGGTCGCATCAATTATCTCGGGGCCGGCGGCGTCGTCGTCGTCGACGGGAGCGGGATCGGCTTGCCGAGCGCGCGCGCCAGGTCCGCCGAAGCGAGGAAGAGATCGTAAGTGGCGCGGGCTTCGGTGCTCTGCGCCGTGAGCAGCGCGAGCTGCGCGTCGGAGACCTCGAGCTGCGTGCTCAGGCCGCGCTGAAAACGAAGGGAGGCGAGCTGGAAGGCCTCGCGCGCCTCGTCGGAGTTCTGCCGGCTCGCCGCATACGACGCGCGTGAGCGCTGCAGCTCGGCGCGCGCGCGCGCGACGTCGAGCGCCACGGTCTCGCGCTGCTGCTGCAGCTCGAGCTCGGCCACGCGCGCCTGCGCCTGCGCCAGCTCGACGTTCGAGTGCACGCGAAAGCCGTCGAAGATCGGGAAGGAAACGTTGAGCCCGAGGTTTCGATCGGAGAAGAATCCTCCGTTCTGACAGAGGCGTCCCTCCGCGCTCCCGGGCGGACACGATTCCGCCGTGAGCCGTCCACGCGACGTCGGAATCCCGAAGCCGATGGGGGGAAAGGCCGAGAACCCCGTCTGGAAGCTGAGCGAGAGCGTGGGATAGTAGTCGGCGCGGGCGATCCGCACGCCGAGCTTCCGCGCGGACACGTTCAATTCGGCCGACCGGATCGAGGGACGATCGGGCACGGCCGTCGTGTCCTCCGCGCCGGCGGCGAGGAGCGCGGCGGCGGCCTTCGGGTCGACGTGGCTCACGAGCGCGATCGGCTGGTCGATGCCGACGTTGAGCAGGCGCTTGAGCTCGAGGAGCGCGAGCTGGCGATCGTTGCGAGCCTGGATGACGAGCGGCTCGATGTTCGCGCGCTCGACGCGGGCACGCAGCACGTCGTAGCGTGCCGCCTGGCCCGCCGTTTGGAGCTGCTCGATCTGCGCGACGCGGCTCGCCGCGAGCGCGAGATTCCCCTCCTGGAGCTCGGCGAGGCGTTCGGTGAAGAGCGCCTGCAGGTAGGCGCGCTGCACCTGCATCGTGACCGTCGCGCGCTGCTCCTCCACGTCGAGTCGCGCCGCCTCGCGGACGTTGCCTCCCGCCTTCACCGCGGACACGAGCCGGCCCCCCTGGAAGAGCGTCTGCTGGAGCTGCGTGTTGAAGTTGTACGTGTTCGGCTGGTTGAACAGCTGCCCCACCGCCTGTCCGCGCGCGCTCTGGTAGACGTGCGTGTAGGCGCCGTTGAAGCGAAGCTGCGGCAGCACGCTCGCGCGTGCGCTCGCGAGCTGCGCGTCGGCGACGTCGACCTGCGCGTTCGCGAGTCCCATCTCGTCGCTCTGCCGGAGACCGAGCGTCACCGCCTGCTCCAGCGAAATGCGAAGCGTGTCGCCCGCGGCGCGTGCGGGAGCCTGCGCCACGAGCGGTGGGGTGACGAGCAGGATGGCGAGCGCGACGGAGCGCCGCGCCCACCCGATGGATAGGCAGCCAGGGTGATGCATCACGGAAATATACGTTTCGCCGGAATCGACCGTTGGCGCGCGGGCCATCGTCTCGCACGCTCGCGCGTGCGAGATTGCGACGTCCCGCGAGCGTACGCCGCGCACGACTGTCCCGCATGACCGACGTGCTCGCTCGCGCATCGCCGTCACGAACTCGCCCACCCCATCGGAATGCCGAAGCTTCTCGTTCTGTTCGATGCCAGCGAGCCTGCGCTGGCCCAACTCGCGGACGCGATCGCCGCCGGTGCGCGGACGGTGCGCTTCGCCGAGGTCGACGTGCGCCGCGCCGGCGACGGCGCCACAGACGGCCGCTGGCGACATCGCGCGCTCGGCGGGCCCGAGGAGTTCGCGCAGTACGACGGGATCGTCCTCGGCGTCCCCGAGCACGACGGGTCCGGACCGGGCGCTGCGGAGTCCACGCTGACCCGATTCGAGGGGTCGCTCGCGAACAAGGTCGGGTCGGCGTTCACGGCGGCGGAGGGAGCTCCGCGGCGCGAGACGCTCTGGCGGGCGCTCGCTCCCATGGCGGACCGGGGGATGATCCTCGTGCCGGCCCCCCTCACGGGACCTTCCGACGAGGCGGCGTTGGGGGCGCGGCTGGCCGAGGTGATCGCGTGGGTGACGCACGCCAGATCGCATCACCATCATCATTGAGGGGCGGCGGATCGTCCCCCGCAGGGTGGAGGAGACCGAGTCTCCAACCGAGACTGATCGATAGCCCTTCGATCGAGCCCAATGTCAGCCGATTCCTCCGACCGACCCGCGCCGCGCCCCTCCGACGAGCGGACCCGTCCGTCCACCGCTCAGCGCGTGCTCGTGGTGGACGATGACACGACGATCCGGGTGCTCGTGCGCAGGTTTCTCGAGGAGGCTGGGTTCGTCGTGACGGACGCGGAGAGCGGACGTGATGCGCTCGTGGTGCTGCGCCGCGGGCCGCAGCCCTCGTTTCTCGTCACCGATCTCAAGATGGCCGACGGGAGCGGCGGCTGGCTCGTGTCGCAGGTGGCATACGAGTTCCCCGCCTTGCTCGCCCGCACGGTGGTGATCACCGGCGATGCATCGGGAGCCGCGGCGGCGCACGTCTCGGCGCGGTGGCGCTGTCCCGTGATCGCGAAGCCGCTCACCGCGCCTCAGCTCGTGGGCGCGCTGCGTCAGGTGGAGAGCTCGGCGACGCGCTGAGTACGCGCGCGCGGCGGGACGCGCGCTTCCACGAGCGGCGCGGCCGGATAGCTTCCGGCTCGATCGACGTCGCGCCGGCATCGGCTCTCCACCTTCGTCCCCCATCTCAGCGCGTGGTGATCGACGAGCGCCTGGACATCGAACAGCCGGAGGCGCTGCTCGCGTATCTTCACGCGAGTGGGCGAATCGCGGCCGGCGAGCGTCCCGCGATCCGTCCGCTCTCCGGCGGCGTGTCGAGCCGGGTGGTGCTGGTGGAGCGGGCCGAACCCGCGAAGGCATGGGTGCTCAAGCAGGCGCTTCCCAAGCTGCGCGTCGCCGTGGACTGGTTCAGCAGCCCGGAGCGCGTGCACCGCGAGGCCCTCGCGCTCCGGTGGATGCCCGAGCTGACGCCACCGGGCAGCACGCCGGCGCTCGTGTGGGAGGATCGCACGCGCGATCTGCTCGCGATGACGGCGGTGCCGCAGCCGCACGTGAACTGGAAGCATGCGTTGCTGCGCGGCGAAGGGATCGAGCACGCCGCGGCGTTCGGCCGCCTGCTCGGCCGGATGCACCATCGCGCATGGGAGCAACGCGCCGAGCTCGCGCCGGTGTTCGCCGACCGGTCGTTCTTCGAGTCGCTGCGCATCGAGCCGTACTATCTGTACGCGGCGAGCCGCACACCCGACGCCGAGCCGTTCCTGCGCGCGCTCGTCGACGACACGCGGCGAGAGGTGCGCACCCTCGTCCACGGGGACTACAGCCCGAAGAACGTGCTCGTGCACGAAGGCCGGCTCGTGCTGCTCGACCACGAGGTGGCGCACTTTGGTGATCCGGCCTTCGACGTCGGCTTCTCCACGACGCACCTGCTGGCGAAGGCGAACCACCTGCGCGCGAAGACGGACGCGTTCACGCGCGCCGCAGCGGAGAGCTGGCGTGCGTACGCCGGGGAGATCTCGCCGACGGATTTCGCCGAGGCACTCGAGGCGCGCGCCGTGCGGCACACGCTCGCCTGCCTGCTCGCGCGCGTCGACGGCCGGTCGCCGCTCGAGTACCTCGACGAGCCGGCGCGGCAGCGGCAGCGCCGGATGGCGCTCGCGCTGATGCAGCGACCGCCGCGCGCGATGCCCGCGCTCATCGACGAATGGCGCGAACGGATCGGAGCGGCCGATGCCGGCGATTGAGCGGCTGGACGCGCTCGAGATCCTCGATAGCCGGGGGCGTCCGACGATCCGTGCCACCTGCGTGCTCGCGAGCGGCGCGACCGCATCGGCGTCGGTGCCCTCGGGCGCGTCGACGGGCACGGCCGAGGCGCTCGAGCTTCGCGACGGCGACACGCGCCGCTACGCGGGACTCGGCTGCCGCCGCGCGGTCGCGAACGTGCGAGGTGAGATCGCGACGGCGCTCGCGGGTCGTCCGCTCGACGCGCAGCGGGATCTCGACCGCGCCCTGATCGATCTCGACGGCACGCCGAACCGCTCGCGGCTCGGCGCGAACGCGCTTCTCGGCGTGTCGCTCGCGTTCGCGCGCGCACATGCCGTGGAGCGTGCCGTGCCGCTGTACGAGCACTTCGCCACGATGGCGGGACGGGCGCCGCACCGGTTACCGCGACCGATGATCAACCTGTTCAGCGGCGGCAAGCACGCCGGTGGACAGGTCGAGATCCAGGACGTGCTCGTGCTTCCGGTGGCGGCGCGCACGATCGACGACGCGCTGGCGACGACGTTCGACGTGTATCGGGCCGCGGCGGCGCTGACGCGACGCGAGTACGGGACGCGCGCGCTCACCGCGGACGAGGGCGGACTCGCGCCGCCGTTCGCGAGCGCGGAGGAGATGCTCGCGCGTGCGGTGCAGGCGATCGAGCTGGCGGGACGCGTGCCGGGCGCCGATGTCGCGCTCGCGGTGGACGTCGCGGCCTCGCACTTCCACGAGGAGGGCAGCTATCGGATCGGCGGACGAACGTTGCGCAGCGCGGAGATGGTCGGGCTCTTGATCGAGTGGATCGGCACGTATCCGATCGTGAGCGTGGAGGACGGCCTCGCGGAGGAGGATTGGCCGTACTGGACGGCGCTCCGCATCGGGAGTCCCGAGCACGTGCGCATGCTCGGCGACGATCTGCTGTGCACGCGCACGGAACGGATCCGGCGCGCGGCGGACGCGGGCGCGGCGGACGCGCTGCTGCTCAAGGTGAATCAGGTGGGCACGCTGACCGAGGCGGCGGAGGCGCTTCGGGCCGCGCGCGACGCCGGGTGGAGCGTGACGGTGAGCGCGCGCAGCGGCGAGACGGAGGACGACTGGCTGGCCGACCTCGCGGTGGGGTGGAGCGCCGACCACATCAAGGTCGGATCGATCACGCACTCGGAGCGGCTGGCGAAGTACAACCGGCTGCTGGCGATCGAGCGGGAGACGTCGTGGCCGCTCGCGCCGCTCGCGCCGCTCGCACCGCCGTCGTCGTGAGCGCGCGGCGCCGAGCCCGGGCGCTCAGGCGTGCAGGTCGTCGATGAACGTCAGCGCGTTGCGCCGGAGCACGACGCGCTCGAGCGCGGCGAACACCGCGGGATCGAGGAGCCGGCCGACCTCCTGCTCGAGGTAGGCGAGCGTCTGCTTCTCGTCGAATGCCTCGCGGAAGGCGCGGCGCGAGGTCATCGCGTCGAAGGCGTCGCACGCGGCGAGAATGCGGCCGCCGATGCTGATGTCGCCGCCCTGCTTGCCGCGCGGATAGCCCGTCCCGTCGACGTGCTCGTGATGATCGTGGATGAATTCGAGCGCGACCGGGATGTGACGCAGCGGCTCGAGGATGTCCATGCCGATGCGGACGTGCTCCTTCACGTGCGCGTACTCCTCGCCGGTGAGTGCGCCGGGCTTGTTCAGGATGTCTTCTCGGATCCCGATCTTGCCGATGTCGTGCAGACGGCCGGCGAGCCGCACGTTCTCCACGGTGTCGGCGTCGAGCTCGAGCTCCTCGGCCACCGACGCGGCCAGCTCGGCGACGCGGCGCGAGTGGCCGCGCAGGTAGACGTCCTTCGCCTCCATCGCGTTGATGAGCGTCTCGGCGATGCCGATGGTGAGCGCGTGGAGCGCGGCCTTCTCCTGCTCGAGCTCCATCGTCCGCAGCATGACTTCCTCGCGGATGTGGCGCTCGACGTGCTGCCGATCGATCTCGAGCTGGCGCCGGTGGAGCGCGCGCTCGACGGCGAGCTGCAGCTCGGCGAGGGCGATCGGCTTGACGAGGTAGTCGTACGCGCCGTGCGAGAGCGCGTCGGTGGCAGCGGCGGCCTCGTTCACCGCGGTGAGCATGAGGACGGCGAGCTGCCGATCGAGCTCGATCGCGCGCGGTACGACGTCGAGGCCGGACATGCCGGGCATGCGGACGTCGCAGAGCATGAGCGCGAACCGCTCGTGGGCGAGGAGCGCGAGCGCCGCCGGCCCGGAGCCGCACTCGTGCACGTCGTAGCCGCACTCGCGGAGGAAGCGGGCGAGCGCGCGCCGCATCGTCGATTCGTCGTCGACGATGAGGATGCGCGCGAAGCCGGCGGCGCCGGAATGGGAGCGAAGCGCGGGGGCGAGCGCGCCCGGCGTGAGCGGGTGCGAGGAGGCCGACGTATCGATCATGTCCTTAGGACGAGGGAGCGATGATCGAGTATCGGCGCACGACGCGCCGCGATTCAGTCGTCGACGAACTCCACCGAGACCGGGTGGTCGACGATGCCGGCGGCGACGCCGCGCTCGAGGAAGAGGCGCACGGCGCGGCGGCCGCGCTCCCCGTAGTCGAGCGTCCAGTCGTTCACGTACATGCCGACGAAGGTATCGGCCTTGGAGCGATCGAGTCCGCGGGCATACTGCATGGCGTGATCGAGCGCGCCCACGCGGTGTTCCAATCCATACGCGATGCTGGCGCGCAAGTGGCGCGAAATCTTCCGCGTCAGCTCGGGCCCCAGCTCCTTCCGAACGACGTTCCCGCCGAGTGGGAGGGGGAGCCCGGTCTCGAGGAACCACCATTCGCCCATGTCGGCCACCAGATGAAGCCCGCGCTCGGCGAAGGTGAGTTGGCCCTCGTGGATGAGGAGGCCCATGTCGACGTCGCCGTCGACGACCGCGTCCTCGATCCGGTCGAAGGGGGTGAAGACCGGCGTGAAGTCGGGCTCGTAGAGCCGGAGCGCGAGGTAGGCGCTCGTGAGCGGGCCGGGGATCGCGATGCGCTTTCCCTTCACCTGGGCGCGACCGGCGGGCTCGCGCGCGACGAGGCGAGGCCCGTAGCGATCGCCCATCGAGGCGCCGTGAGGAAGGAGCGCGTACCGGTCACTCAGATACGCGTAGGCGTGGATCGAGACGGCGGTCACCTCGAGCTCGCCGCGCATGGCGCGCTGGTTCAGGCTCTCGATGTCCTGCAGCTCGTGGAGGTAGGTGAGCCCTTCCGTGTCGATCTTCCCCGCGGCGAGCGCGTAGAACATGAACGCGTCGTCGGAGTCCGGGCTGTGGGCGACGTGAATGGTGGTCATCGGCGTGGGATCACTTCGCGGAGGCGCGCACGGCGGCGAGCGCGGAGTCGATGTCGTTCTTGTGGAGGAGATACTCGGGAAGGCCCGCGTTGCGCTCCGCCGGCGCGGCGCCGGCGAGGCGCGCATCGAGGGCGCGGGCGCGCGCGTCGTTCCCTTCCATCCGCGCGATGCGGGCGCCGAGGATGAGCCCGAGGAGATGGGTGGGACGCTTCGCGAGGATCGTGTCGGCCTGCGCGCGCGCGAGCGCGGTGTCGCCTCCGACTTCGCCGAGCCGGCCGAGGTCGTAGCGCTGGTCGAGGTTGAGCGAATCGAGCATCTGGTAGGCGGCGACCGCCATCGGGAGGAAGGAGCGTACGGCGTCCTGCCGCCCCGCCTCGTGCTCCGTCATGATGCGGTCGTAGAGCCGTTCGGCGCGCTGCTCCGGGGTGAGCTGGCTGATGTCCGGCGCGCGCGGCATCCCGCCCGCGGGGCCGGCGCCCGGGGCGGGGATGCCTCCCTCGGGGCCGCCCTGCGAGATCACCGTGGTGCCCTGTCCGTTGGCGCCGTCGAGCACCTCGGTATTGGAGGGTGGCGTGTTGCGCGCGCCGAAGCGCTGGCCGACCACGAGCGCGGTGAGGGAGACGAGCGCCAGCGCGGCGACGCCCCATGGGAGGGCGCTGGCGAACCCTCGGGCAGGCGCGGCGGAGGGGGCGCCGGCGGGGGTGCCGCAGCGGTGACAGAATCGCGCGCCGGGCGTGAGGGCCGCGTTGCACGTGGCGCACGTGGCGCCGCCGAGTGCGGTGCCGCAGTTGGCGCAGAACCGTCCCGAGGCCACGGCCCCGCAGGAGGGGCAGCGCGTGGTGGCGGAGGGCTCCGAGCCGGGAGAAGGCGCGGCCGGCGAGGCCGGCGGCGTGGGGGTCGTCATCGCGTCAAAGCTAATACCGCGACGACGCCCCCTGGCAGCGGACGCGCGCGACGGAGTGCGTGCGTCGCCGCTGCCGACGGGGCGGCGGTCAGGTCTGGTGGCTGCCGCCCGGCTGCGAGATCTGCTCGACCGTGCGCTCCGCCTTGCGATCCTTGCCCTGCATGCGGACGACGTCCGCCTGGGCGACGACGCCGACGAGGGAGCCGCGCTCGTCGACGATCGGGATCCGGCGCACCTGCTCGCGCCCCATGAGGTCCATCGCGTCTTCCACGGAGTCGTCCGGGCTGCACGTCTTCACGCCCCCCGACATGACTTCGCGCACGGGCGCGTCGCTGGCGCGACCTTCGGCCACCGTGCGGATCGCAATGTCGCGATCGGTGATTACGCCGACGAGCCGTCCGCGCGTCTCGGCGCCGCCGACGCGCTCGACGACCGGCACGAGGCCGACGTCCTGCTCCTTCATGAGGCGCGCCGCTTCCGACACCGGCGTATCGGGGGAGACGGAGCGCGGATCCTTCGTCATGATCTCAGAGATCTTCATGGCCGTCCTCGTTGCTGAGTGCGTGGTGCTGTCCCGCCTGTCGGGGCAGACCGATCGATCGGGCAATGCGCGTGCCGAACGTGCGCGCGCCGCGGCGCCGGTGAATTGACAGCGCGCGACCGTGCGGCGAGGATTGAGCCGTGCCTCAATCCCGTGCGCTGTTACCCGACCTGAAGGGCGCTTCGGCCAAGGACGTCCTCGAGATCGCCCGCAAGCACAACGTGCGGTTCCTGCGGCTGCAGTTCACGGACATCCTCGGCGTCAACAAGAACGTCGAGATTCCCGCATCGCAGTTCGAGAAGGCGCTGGGCGGGGACATCATGTTCGACGGCTCGAGCATCGAAGGGTTCGTGCGGATCGAGGAGAGCGACATGCTTCTCGCGCCGGATCTCTCGACCTTTCGCGTGTTCCCGTGGGGCGATCCGGACTCACGCGTCGCCAGGCTGATCTGCGACATCAACATGCCCGACGGCACGCCCTTTCCGGGCGATCCGCGCGGCGCGCTCAAGCGGGTGATCGGCGAGGCGGCCGAGCTCGGTTTCACGATGAACGCCGGGATGGAAGCCGAGTTCTTCATGTTCAAGCGCGGCCCGAACGGGGAGCCGACGACGGAGACGCACGACGTCGGCTCGTACTTCGATCTCGCGCCGGTGGACCTCGGCGAGGACGCGCGCCGCGCGATCGTGGACGATCTCGAGCTGATGGGATTCGAGGTGGAGACGGCGCACCACGAGGTGGCGCACGGTCAGCACGAGATCGACTTCCGGTACGCGGACGCGCTGACGACGGCGGACAACATCGCGACGTTCCGGTTCGTCGTGAAGGTGGTGGCGCAGCGGTTCGGGCTCGCGGCGTCGTTCATGCCGAAGCCGATCTTCGGGCAGAACGGGAGTGGGATGCACACGCACCAGTCGCTGTTCCGCGGCAAGCAGAACGCGTTCTGGGATCCGAAGGCGCAGTGGGAGCTGAGCGACACGGCGCTGCACTACATCGGCGGACTGCTGCGGCACGCGCGGGGCTGCTGCGCGATCACGAACCCGCTGGTGAACTCGTACAAGCGGCTCGTGCCGGGCTACGAGGCGCCGGTGAACGTCGCGTGGAGCATGCGCAACCGGTCGCCGATGCTGCGGATCCCGGAGCGGCGCGGGCTGGGCACGCGGGTCGAGCACCGGGTGCCGGATCCGGCGGCGAACCCGTATCTGGCGCTCGCCGTGATGCTGGCGGCGGGGCTGGACGGGGTGCGGACGAGCGCGGACTACCGCGAGCCGGTGAACGAGAACATCTGGGAGATGAGCCACCGCGAGAAGCGGCGGCTCCGGATCGACGACCTGCCGCACGACCTGAACGAGGCGTGTAACGAGCTGGAGAAGAACGACGTGATCACCGGCGCGCTCGGCGAGCACATCGCGCAGCACTTTCTCGCGGCGAAGCGGCAGGAGTGGAGAGAGTACATCTCGCAGGTCTCGCTGTGGGAGCTCGAGAACTACCTCGGGAAGTACTGAGCTCGGCCGGCCGGACACATATCAATTTATATTTATTCGCTACGGCGGCTTCCAGTTCACTCGTCCCGTACGCGCGCTTTTCCCGCCCCTTTGCGTGCGGGTCTCGGTCGTGCCGCCGGCGGTCGCCGAGGCGCGATCTCGACGCGACGATGGATCCCCGCCCGCCGCGCGGACCCCCGTCGCGCCACGCCGCCGACCGCTGCTGCGGCCGCTCAGCGCGCGAGCCCCAGCCATCGCTCGAGCGCTTCGTGGCGCGAGCGGCTCACGGGAAGGCGCACGCCGCCGCGGAGCTGAAGCTGGTAATCGCCCCCGGCGCTCCGGTGGAGAACCTCGACTCGCTCGAGCCGCACGATCGCCGACCGGTGCACGCGCATGAAGCGCGCGGGGTCGAGACGCTCCTCGAGCACCTGCATCCGCTCCCTGATGGTGTAACGCCGGTCGCCGACGTAGAGCTCCGCGTACGAGCCGCTGGCGGTGATGTAGTCGATCTCGTCGACGGGCACCGCGCGCACCTTGCCGCGCATCTCCACCGGGATGCGCTGGAGGAATTCGCGGTTCTGCGCTGGCGGTGTGCGAGACTCCGCTTCGCGCGACGACGAACGCGCCGTGCCGGGAAGCTGGAGCACGGCGAGGAGCTGCGCGCGAAGCTGGTCCAGCCCCTCGAGGGCGAGCAGCCGGCGCGCACGCCGGAACGCCTGCTCGAACCGCTCGTCGGTGAACGGTTTGACGAGGTAGTCCACCGCGGCGACGTCGAACGCCTGGAGCGCGTACTGATCGTACGCCGTGACGAAGATCGTGACGGGCATCGCGTCGGGGCCGATCTGGCGCACGACGTCGAATCCGGTCATGATGGGCATCTGCACGTCGAGGAACACGAGGTCGGGGCGGAGCGAGCGGATCGCCTCGACGGCGAGCGCTCCGTTTCGCGCCGTACCGACGATCTCGACCTCGGGCTCGTGGCGCAGCAGATCCTCGAGCCGTACGCGCGCGAGTCGCTCGTCGTCGACGACGAGCACTCGAAGGGGCGCGGCGTCGCCCGCGCGCTCAGCCGCCACGTGTCGTTCCACCGTCGGGCACCGCGCTCCGCGTGTGATACGGCAGCCGGATCTCGACCAGCGTGCCGCCGCCGGCTGCGGGGCCGACCGTGAAGCGGTGCGCCGGCCCGTAGAGCTGCGCGAGGCGCGCCGCGGTATTGCGGAGGCCGACGCCCCCGCGTGCACCGATCGGCTCGTCGTCGATCGCTGAAGGCGACCAGGGCGGCATCCCCGGTCCGTCGTCGCGAACGGTGAGCACGAGGGTGTCGCCCTCGAGCGACGCGCCGACTTCCACGTGTCCTTCCTCGCCGCGCGGCGCGACGCCGTGCTTGATGGCGTTCTCCACGAGCGGCTGCAGGATCATGTTCGGGACCAGCGCGTCGAGCGCGCGCGGGTCCGCGCCCGTCTCGACCTCGAGCTGGTCCTCGAAGCGCACGCGCATGATGTCGACGTAGCGAGCGAGCAGCTCCAGCTCGTCGCGCAGCGGGATCTCGGGCGACGACGCACCGTCCATGCTGTGGCGCAGCAGATCGCTCAGCTGGCCGATCATGCGCCGAACGCCACGCGGGTCGCGCTCGACGAGCGCGGAGACGGCGTTGAGCGTGTTGAAGAGGAAGTGCGGGTCGAGCTGCCGGCGGAGCGCGTCGAGCCGAGCCTCGGCGAGCTGCGCGTGGAGCTGTGCGGCGTCCGCTCGCACGCGCGCGGATTCCGCCTGGAGCTGCGCTTCGCGGCGGCGCGCGTCCTCGCGCCTGGCGCGCTCGCGAAGCAGGTAGCCGCGCGCCGACGCGGCGGCGAGCGCCGCGAGCATGACGGCGAAATCGTCGAGCCACCTGAGGTCGCGCGGTCCGGGCCGGAAGCGCCGCGGCTCGCGGCGATCGTGGTCGTGCTCGTGCTCGCGGCGCACGACCGCCCGTGGCGCGAGCGCGTCCCACGCCGTGTCGCTCACCAGGTCGACGAGGTTGGCGCCGAGCACGGCGCCGAGCGCGACGCCCACACCGTAGCGGCGCCAGAAGGCGCGATCGAGCGTGACGCGACGACCGAGCCAGAGCACGAGCGTCGTGACGAGCGCCCACAGCACGGGATTGATGAAGATGCGCGGGCTGGCGTCGCCGAGCGCTTCGGCCGGGGAGATGTCGTGGTGTCGTTCGAGCACCTCGGTCGCGACGTTCAGCGCGCCGAAGAAGAGCCACACGATGGCGATCACCACCAGCTCGACGAGGCGCAGCGGCGCGGCGTCGGGGCGCGGATGCGCGGAGCGCTCGAGCGTCGTCGCGCCGGCGGCGTCCGACTCGGTCATCGCGCGGGCTCGGCGCACGTCGTCGGCATCAGGTCACCATCGTCGCCAGGAGGATCACCAGCGCGGCACCCGCCGTCATGACCACCAGCGCGGAGAGGCGCAGCTTCCGCAGATAGAAGAGCAGTCCGAGCCCCGTGAGCGAGAGCAGCACGAGAAACACGCCAGCAACGTCGATCAGCCACGCCCACGATCTCCCCGAGTCGCGGCCACGATGCAGATCGTTCAGCACGCCCACCGCGCCCTGATACGAGACCGTCAGCCGATAGCTGCCGTCGCGCACGTCGATGAAGCAGTCGGCGGAGTAGCCGGGTGCGCGGAAGCTGAGCGCTCCCTGGCGATCGTCCTGGGTACGGTCGGCCACGGTGCCGTGCACGCCATGCGTGGCGCGAAGGTACTCGGACACGACGAGCCAATCGATGCCCGCCGGCGTCTTCCACGTTCGGGGCAGCGTGCCGGCGACCTCCTCGGTGCGCTCGGCGGCGAGCCAGTCAGGGTGGTTGAGCGTCACGCCGGTCGCGGCGAAGAACAGCACCACCAGCAGGCTGACCATCGAGGTGTAGACGTGCAGCCACCGAAGCACGGAGTGCACGCGCAGACGCAGCGGCCGCTGGCGCGGCCCACCACGCACAGGCGGGCGCCGAGGAGGCGCCGGCCTATCGGCGGCGACGATAGTCGACACGTGCCCTCCCGATCTCTTCGTTGCCCGGGAGCTCCGCCGACACGGGCGCGGCCGCGAGCGTGAGCTCCTGCTGCATCAGCTGGTAGGTGCCGTGCTCGCGCGCCGCCTCGATGTACAGCCGGTACGTCCCCTGCTCGACCACCGCGCCGCGATCGTCTCGGCCGTTCCAGGTGAAGGCGTACTTCCCCGGCAGCCGCGTAGCGCTCGAGACGGTGGCCACGAGGCCGGGGCCGCCGGCGTCCTCTGCGTTTCGTTCGGCCGCCGACCATCGGCGGAGCTCACGGATGTAGCGCGGCCCTCGGCCCGAGGTGTTCACCCAGAGCGACAGTGTGCGCACGGGACGGCCCGACGCGTCGGTGACCCACACGGCCACGTACGGGCGGTGGTATCGATAGCCCTGCTGCGGCGCGATCTCGAGCTCGACGGCGAGCTCGAAGCGATCGTCCCACTTCGGCGGGGCGGTGCGTGTGCCCACGAGCGGAGCGCGCCGGAATGCCGAGAGGCCGGCTGCGGAGAGGGCGAATCCCGCGAGCCGGCCGAGCAGGTCGCGGCGGCCAAGGGGACGGTCGGATCGGATGTCGTGCATCGTCAGGATCTCCTCGAAATCGTGTCGGGTGGCTGTACGGCCCGCGCGCGCCAGGCGGCGTTGGTGTTCACGACGCCGTGGTGCTCGACGAGCAGACAAGCGACGCCGGGCAGGGCGTCGGCCAGTGCCACGCTGTCGCGCGGCGCCATCACGCTGAAGGCGGTGGAGAGGGCGTCGGCCGTGGCGCAGTCGGGGGCGATCACGGACGCGCTCGCGATCCGGTCCGCCGGCTCGCCGCTGCGCGGATCGACGATGTGCGAGACGCGCCGTCCGTCCACCACGAAGCCGCGGCGGTAGCCGCCGCTCGTGGCGAGCCCTTCGTTCCGGATGCGGACCGCTGCGATGGGCGGCGCGTTCTCCGCCGGCGCACAGGGGTCGGCGATGCGCACCATGACCGGCCGATCGCCGAGATGCTGAATGTCACCGCCGACGTTGAGCAGCACGTCGGACACTCCCTCCGCGGAGCGAGCGCGTTCCGCCGCCCGTGCCACGATGTACCCCTTGGCGATCGCGTCGAGTGAGACGGCGTGGCGCGAGCGCCGCCGAGCCGTGCCGGCAAGACGGTCCACGACCCACAGCGGATCGGCCGGCTGGAGCAGTGGATCGGGTCCGTCCCCGTTCCGCAGCCGTTCGGCGACCGTCTCCGCGGCCGGATCGAAGGCGCCGGCCGTACGCTCCCGCCACTCGCCGCTCGCGCGGAGAACCTCCGCCAGGTCGGAGGAAACCGGCGTGTCGACGTCGTGCGTCGCCAGCCAGCGGGCGAGCTCGCTCGTGGCCGACCAGCCGCTCAGGATCGCCTCGAGCCGGTCCACCTCATCGAGTGCCGCCGATTCGGCGCGCCGGGCGGCATCGTCGCCCTCGGCCACGACCTGGAGCTCGAGCGAGGTGCCGAGCACCCCCTCGTAGTGCCAGACGTGGCGAGCCGCGCGCGACACTGGCCGGCGTGGAAGCCAGGCGGAAATCTTGCCGATCCGTTCGGTCAGGGCAGCTCGCATCGAGCTCGGGGAATGTGGGAGCGATTCACCCCCTCTACCGGATGGCCGGGGGTCCGCACGGGGATCATACGTCGGCGGCGGCGGTACGTTCTGGTTCGCGACGCGAGTGGCACGTCGGCGTGGTGAGTGGCGGGAAGGGCGCCACGAATTGCGACGGGGACGGCGCGTCCGGGGCGAGGGGTGGCTGGCGGATCGACGGGACGCCTGCCATCGTCCCGGGGTGAGCGCGGGAGCAGGACCGGTGCAGGGAGGACGCATGCGAACCATCATCGCAGCCATCATCGTCACTTCCATCCTTCCCTGCGTGCCGCTCGCTGCGCAGCAGCCGGCGGGGCGGCTGGAAGGGACCATCGCGAGATCGATCCCCTCGCGGTCCGTGGGCGATGCCCGGATCACGCTCGTCTGGCTCGACCGCATGGCGAGCGTCACGTTCAACGCGGACGTCGACGAGCGCGGGCGGTATCACGTCGATTCGCTTCCCGCGGGGCATTACCTCGTCCAGCTGAGCCATCCCGCGCTCGATTCCCTCGACGTCGCCCTGCCGACGAACCGGGTCGTGATCCAGGAGGGGCGCACCACGCACACCGACCTCTCGTTCCCTCCGGGCCAGCAACTGCGCGAGATCGTCTGCCCCGGCGTGAAGTTCGGCCCGGGCAAGGCAGTGCTCGCGGGACAGGCGCTCGACGCCGACAGCGAGCAGCCGATCGCGGGCGCCGACGTGGTCGTGGTGTGGAACGAGATCACCGTCCAGCGCAAACCGGTCAAGATCACGGCCGAGAAGCGCATGGCGTCGGTGCGGACGGGCCAGCGGGGCGACTTCCGGCTGTGCGGCGTGCCGGCCGGCCGGTTGCTCTCGATGCAGCTCCAGCACGCCGGATTCGTCGGCGCCACCACGGTCGTCACCGTGCCGGGCGAGGAAGGCGTCGCGATCCGCGAGCTGTCGTTGAGCATGCGCAGCGCACCGACGATCGCCGAGCTGGATTCGCTCGAAGAGCTCATCGCGATGCGCCTCGCGCTCGATTCGGCGAGCACTCCCGCCGAGGTGCACGACGAGCTCGCGCTGACCGGGACGGCCAGGCTCACGGGAACGGTGCGCTCGCCCTCCGGCGAGCCGGTGGCGGGTGCCGAGGTGCACGTGCGCGACGCGCAGTCGACGGCGTTCACCGACGCTTCGGGGCGGTACGTGCTGGAGAACCTCCCGACCGGCACCCAGGTGCTGCTCGTGCGACACCTCGGCTACAACATCGCGGAAGTGCCGGTTGAGCTTCGCGGCACACGCGACGCGAGCCGCGACGTGCAGCTCGCGCGCGCGGTCGTGCTCGACACGACGCGCGTGATCGCCGAGCGCTTCCCGCTCAGGGAATTCGAGTACAACCGCAAGACACAGCTCAACGGGCACTTCCTCACGCTCGCCGACATCCAGCGGCTCAAGCCGAAGACGACGTCGGAGCTCATCGTCGGGATGGGGGGCTACGTCATGCAGGGCCGCGGGCGGAACGCGAAGTTCCTCATGTCCGCGCAGGATCATCCGCCGGGCACCGTCGGCTGCCTCGGCGCGAACGTCGTGATCCACGGTGTCGAGGGACAGAGTCTCGACGACGTGCAGCCGAATCAAATCGCCGGAATCGAGCTGTATCGGGACGCCGCGTCCGCGCCGCTGAACTACGCGGGCAAGGCGGACTGCGGCCTCATCGTCATCTGGCTCCGTCCCGGACCGCGGCGGCGAGTGAAGAATCCGGTGATCAAGGAAATCCCGACGCTCCAGTACAACGGCTATCCGTGACGAAGCGCCGCGCGCTCGCGACCGGCGAGCGCGTGCGGGCCACCGGAACTTCCCCTCCCGCCCGGGCGTACATGGAGTCGTGATGCCATCGCGCCGACGCGCCGCCGCGCTCGAGGATCGCTTCGTCGTCCTTCGCACCGTGCTGCTGCTGGCGGCGGTGCTGTTCGCGAGCGCGGCATTGCACCGGCCGCTGCGCGACGACGGCGGTCGCTCGCTCACCGCGCGCGGCTCACGTGAGCTTCGGGCGGCGGTGCTGCGGCCTTCCGTGCCGGGGCTCGCGCGGGCACACGCGCAGCCTGGCGACGGATCCGGCGGTGTACGCGGCGTGCACCCGCTCGCCTCGAAGGGGAACGCCTGGCCGCACGGCGCGCCGATCGCGGCCGGCGCATCCGTCGTCGATCGCGCCGGCGCGACGACCGCGCCTCGCGGCCTGCTTCCCTCGTGGCGCGCGCCGCCGAGCGTCTGAGCGAGACGGCCGTCTCCCGGACACCGCACTCCGCGCGCACCGACCGCGCGCCGTCTCGCCCTCCACGATCCACCGCCATCACATCGCTCGCGCCTGCGCGCGTGAGCAGGAGATCGATCATGGACACGCACGTCACCTGGCAGCCGCTCGCGGTCACGTACGACATCAACGACAACGGCAAGCTCGATCCACGTGAGCGGCGTGCGCTGCCCGACAGTGCCTTCGCATTCCCGTACCGTCGCGAGCTGCCGCTCGTCGACGAGGAGCTCACCCGCGAAGCGATCGCCGAGCTCGCGGAGAACGCCACGTACGCGACCGCCGAGGAGCGCTCGCTCGCGGCCAACAATATCCGCGCGGCGGCGCGATACTTCGGGATCGCCCTCGACGAGCCGTCGCCATAGGCGCGAGACCGCGTGAGCGCGCCGAGGGGCCGGCATCGTGCCGGCCCCTCGGCGTTCTCGTCAGCGCTTCACCGTGCCTGGGCTTGCCGAAGCCACCGGCGACACGCCCGGGGGCGGCGTGACGCCGTTCGATTCGGTGCCGAGGATCCCTCCCTTCGTCACGAGCTGCGCGGCGAGCACCGTCTGGATCACGCTCGCGATCTGGTTCGTGGCGCCGTTGGGGGCTCCTCCGCCCTCGCCTCCCGACACGGTGATGAGCCGCGCCTCGGCCAGCGCATCGGCGATCTTCGGCGCGATGAGCGGGAGCATCTCGATCTGACGATAGCGGAAGTAGCTCTCGCCGCCGGCGGCGATCGCGTGGTTCACCTTCTCGATCGACTCGGCCTGCGCGGCGGCGACGGTCCGGATGCGGATCGCTTCCGCCTCGGCCATCGCCTGCGCCTCGATCGTGACGCGCTCCGCGTCGGCGCGCGCCTGCGCGATCTGCGTCGCGTCGAGCTCGGCGACGCGCTGCACGCCCATCGCCTCCTGGCGCTTCGCTTCGGCCTGCGCGACGAGCGCTGCGTTGGCGGCACGCGTCTGCTCGAGCTGCCGCTGCGCATCGGAGATGTTGCGTTCCGCTTCGATCTGCGCCTCCTTCGCGCGGCGCGCCTGCTGTGCCGCGACGATGTCGGCGGTGGCCTGGGCCTCGGCGGCCGACATGCGCCGGCGCGCGTCGGCCACTTCGCTCTGCACGACCTTGATGTTCAGCGAGTTGAAGATGAGCCCCAGGTCGGTGAGCTCGCGTGAGCATGCCTTGCGGATGATCACGGCGAGGGGATCGTCGTCGTCCTCGAGCGAGTCGCCGCCGCTCGAGCTGACGAGCGCGCGCGGCGTGGGTGGCACGACGGCGACGCTCGCCGACGCCGGGGCACCACCGGGCGCGGGGAGGACGCGCGAGGGTCCGCGTGCGGAGAAGAGCTGGTCGTGTGTGAGCAGATTGATCGCGCGGCGGCCCGAGCTCGAGAGCAGGTCGGTGAGGGTGTTGACCTGATCGGATTCCGGCTTGGCGAAGAAGCGGTTCGCGGCCGTCTTGATGAGCTGGTCCGTGTCGCCGACGGAGACGATCGCGCTGGCGAGCACGCGGACCTTGATCGGCTGCGGCGTGCCGTTCTCGTCGAGATCGGCCGTCTGGTCGGTGATGTCGAGGTCGACGTTGATCACCTTGCTGGAGATCGTCGTCCCCGTGGTGAGCAGCGGGATCTCCTTGGACTTGCCGGGGCCGCGGTAGATGACGGTCCCGCCGTGCAGCCAGCTGACGAGCCGGATCGTGCCCGCTTCGACGTTGCGGAGGAAGGAGGCGACGATCACGGGAAGCACGACCAGCACGCCGAAGACGACGGCGGCGATCAGGATGAGCGTGTTCATCGTGTGATGGGTGAGAGAGGACGTCCGGTCAGTCGGGCAACCGGACGGTGCAGCGGTTGCGCGCGGCGTCGATGCTGGAGACGCGGACGAGATCTCCCGTGCGAACGCGCACGCCGCGCGCGCGATCGTCCGCGGACAACGTGGCGAGGAGCTGGACGATCTGTCCGTCCACGTCCAGCGCGACGAGCCCGTTCCCGTCGGTGTCGAAGCCCGTCACGGCGCGCGCGTCGTCCTCGATCGCGCTCTCGAGCGTCACGGCGGGGGCCGACTCGAAGCGGAAGAGCATGCGCCAGAGGGGACCGACGAGCACTCCCTCGAACGCGGCGGCGGCGAGGACGGCGGCGCCGGCGCGCCACGGCTCCCCGAGCGGGGTGGCGATCAGCCCACCCGCGCCGAATCCGACGAGCAGGGCGAACAGCACGCGCGGTGAGAGGAGCGAGAGGAACCGGGCCGAGGCGGGCTCGCTCACGCGAGGCGCGGCGTGCGCATGCACCGCGTGCGTCTGCGTGTGCGGACCGTGCGCGTGGCCTGCATGGGCGTGTCCGGCGTGCCCATGTCCAACGTGCGTGTTGCCCGCGTGCGCGTGACCCGCGTGGCCGTGTCCGACGTGGCCGAGCTGGGCCAGCCCGCCGACGGCCATGGCCGCGAGGCCGGTGCCGCCGAGCGCCAGGCAGAACCCATAGAGGTCCATACCCTGAATACTACGTGTTTCCTGGCGAGTTGGTGACGGGAGGGCCGGAACGCGACGTGGGGGCACGCCGGCTTTGCCGACGTGCCCCCACGGGGGCGGTACCGATCAGCCGACCGGTGGCGTCACACCGGAAAGAGGATCTCCCGGTACTTCGGCAGCGGCCAGCACTCGTCCGAGATCGAGAGCTCGATCCGGTCGGAGGCCTCGCGGACGGAGAGCATCGCATCGGCGCCTGCGCTGGTGAGCAGCTTCGCCTGCTTCGCGAGATCATCGTGCAGCCCTTCGGCCTTCTCGATCGTCGCGACGAGCGCGTCACGCCGCTGGCGCAGCGTCTTGATGAGCGTGCCGAGCTCGTTGGCCGCCTCTACCTGCGGAACGACCTTGATGCCGGCGGCCACCGCATTCGCCGCCGCCGACGCGAGCATGCCCGTATAGCTGAACGCCGCGGGAAGCACGAGCGTGTCGATGATCTCCTTCAGCGTGTGCATCTCGATGAGCATGTCCTTCACGTAGCGCTCCATGCGTACGTGGTAGCGCGACTCGAGCTCCTCCTTGGTGAAGATGCCCAGCTTGGTGAGCAGCGTGCGCGCCTGGCGGGTGTTGAGCTGCTCGAGAGACTCCGGCGTGCGGCGGAGGTTCGGGAGGCCGCGCTTCTCGGCGTCCTTCACCCACTCGTCGGAGTAGTTGTTCCCCTCGAAGCGGATGGGTGCCGTCTCCTTGAACACCTCGCGCACGACGCCGAGCACGGCGTCTTCCACCGGCTTGTTCTTCTTCGTCGTCGCCTTGATCTGCTCGATCATCTCGCCGAGCGCCTCGGCGACGGCGGCGTTGAGGAGCACGATCGGGAACGCGATGGACGCCGACGAGCCCACGGCGCGGAACTCGAACTTGTTTCCGGTGAACGCGAACGGCGACGTGCGGTTGCGGTCCGTGTTGTCCTTCTCGACCTCGGGCAGCTTGGCGACGCCGAGCTTGATCATCGCCTGCGCGGCGTTGGTCGACGTCTTGCCCGCGGCGATCGACTCGATCATCGCCGTGAGGCTCTGCCCCATGAACACCGAGATGATCGCCGGAGGCGCTTCGTTGGCGCCGAGCCGGTGCTCGTTGCCGCTCGACGCGATGCCGGCGCGCAGCAGGTTCGCGTGCCGGTGCACGCCTTTCAGCACGGCGGCGAGGAAGACGAGGAAGCGAATGTTCTGATGCGGGGTCTTGCCGGGCTTGAGCAGGTTGAAGCCGTCGAGCTCCGGGTTGTCGGCCGCGATGGAGAGCGACCAGTTGCAGTGCTTGCCCGAGCCGTTGATGCCGGCGAAGGGCTTCTCGTTGAGCAGCGCCTGCAGGCCGTGCCGCAGCGCGACCTTGCGCAGCGTCGCCATGACCATCTGGTTGTGGTCGACGGCGATGTCGGTCTCCTCGTACATCGGCGCCATCTCGAACTGCGAGGGCGCGACCTCGTTGTGCCGCGTGACGATCGGCACGCCGAGCTTGTACAGCTCGTGCTCCGCCTCGGCGATGCAGGCCTGGATGCGCTCGGGGATGCCGCCGAAGTAGTGGTCCTCGAGCTGCTGGCCGCGCGCCGGCGGCGCACCGACGAGCGTGCGGCCCGCCATGACGAGATCGGGGCGCAGCGCGAAGTGACTGCGGTCGATGAGGAAGTACTCCTGCTCGGGTCCGAGCGTCGTGAAGACGCGCTGCACGCCCTTGTCGCCGAGCAGCTCGAGCAGCTCGATCGCCTTGGCGGAGAGCGCGTCCGAGCTGCGGAGGAGGGGCGTCATCTCGTCGAGCGCTTCGCCGTGATAGCCGATGAACACCGACGGGATGCACAGGGTGCGCACGCCGGCCGACTCGACGATGAACACCGGGCTCGCCGGGTTCCACGCCGTGTAGCCGCGCGCCTCCCACGTGGCACGCAGGCCACCGGAGGGGAAGCTCGACGCGTCGGGCTCACTCTGGATGAGCTGCGCGCCGGTGAACGACTCGAGCGGCTGCCGGTCGTCGTCGAAGTTGAGGAAGGCGTCGTGCTTCTCCGCCGTGAGCCCCGTCTGCGGCTGGAACCAGTGCGTGAAGTGCGTCACGCCACGGCTGATCGCCCATTCCTTGATCACCTGCGCGACCGTCGGCGCGATCTCGAGGTCGAGCTTCTTCCCGTGCCGGATCGCCGCGACGAGCTTCGCGTAGACGTCCTTCGGCAGCTTGTCGCGCATCTGGCGCGCGCCGAAGGTGTTGATGCCGAAATAGGACGAGGTCGGCACGTGCGCGAGGCCGTCCCCGTTGTTGCCGACCGGGATCTTGGGGAGGCGTGACGAGAGGTCACGCAACGTTGACTTGCGCGAGGGGTGAACGGGGGCGGTCATGGGCGCGGGCTGATGAGGGGACGACGGGAACTGCAGAAATTGCACGGAGCGCTGGCCAATCTAGCGATATTTGGCCCAACAAAGCAAGGAAATCTGCCGAAAATTGCAGAATGAGCAGAAAAGTCAGCCAATTCTGCCCAGGGTACGCAATCGAGGCACCAGCCTCGAGGTGAGCCCGACCACGGCGAGCGCGGCGGAGCCGCCGAGCACGACGGCGGGCACGGCGCCGAGCAGCCGTGCCGCGACGCCCGACTCGAACGCGCCGAGCTCGTTCGACGAGCCGATGAAGATGGAATTGACCGCCGCCACCCGGCCAAGCATCTGCGGGGGCGTGAGCATCTGAATGAGCGTGGACCGAATGACGACGCTCACGTTATCGGCCATTCCGCTCAGCGCAAGCAGCGCCAGCGAGAGGGAGAAGCTGCGCGAGAGCCCGAAGCCGACGATGGCGAGCGCGAAGACCGCGACGGCGACGAGCATCGTGGGGCCGGCGCGCCGGAAGGGAGGCCGATGGGCGAGGAAGATTCCCATCGTCACGGCGCCGGCGGCGGGCGCGGCACGAAGGAGCCCGAGCCCCTGCGGACCCACTCTGAGGATCTCCGACGCGAACACGGGGAGGAGCGCCTCCGCGCCGCCGAGGAAGACCGAGAAGAGATCGAGCGAGAGCGCGCCGAGGATGGCGCGCTCGTGCCAGACGAAACGCAGCCCGGTCATGAGCTCGGCCACCATCGTCGCGTCGCGCGCGTCACGCGGCTCCGGCGTGTAGCGCACGGTGAGGAACCCGCCAAGCGCCACGAGCATGAGAAGGCCGGCGACGGCGTACGAGACGACCGGACCGGCGAATCCATACAGCAAGCCGCCGATTGCCGGACCGATCACCGACGCGATCTGCCATGTGCTGCTCCGCCACGCGATCGCGTTCTGATACATCCAGCGCGGGATGATCTCGGCGCTCAGCGCCTGACGCGAGGGCTGCAGCACGCCGCGCGTGACGCCGCTGACGAAGATCGTCAGGTACACCGGGGCGGGGCCGGTGCGCGCCAGGAGTCCGGGCACCGCACTCAACGTGAGCAGCGACGCCGAGCAGCAGGCGAGCACGAAGAGCATCGCCGCGCTGATCAGCCTCCGGTTGCGCCGGTCCGCGAGGTAGCCCGCGGGCAACGCGATGGCGATGAACGGGAGCGCCTCGGCGAGCCCGATGAGGCCGAGCGAGAGCGGGTCGTGGGTGAGGTCGTAGACCTGCCAGCCGACGACGACCGCCTGGAGCTGCGAGCCCACGACCATCGCGAACAGGCTGATGATGAACCAGCGGAACTCGCGGTGGCGGAGCGCGGCGTAGGAATCGTGCGCGTCGAGAGCCGCGACGTCCGCCGGCGTGAGACGCTCGGTCATGGCTCGCACGATATCGCCTCGTCGGCGCGCGGGGTACTGCGAGCTCGGCTTTCGCGCGCGCGACGCTCCACGCCCCGAGCGGCGCACGCGCGTTTGGCGACGTCGAACGACGAGGGCTAGATTGCCCGCCGCATGAATCCGCCCCCGTCGCCGCAGCCGTATCTCGATCCGGAAGGCGCTCCGCCGGCCGCCTCGAGCCGGGAGGCGACGCGCCGCCCGACGACGGAGGACGATGCGCTCGTGCAGCGGATGGCGGCGGGGGACGAACGGGCGCTCGGCGCGCTCTACGACCGGTGGGTGGACGTCGTGCACGCCGTGGTCGCGCGGGTGCTGCGAACCGCCGACGACGTGGACGACGTCGTCGAGGAGACCTTCTGGCAGGCGTGGCGCCAGGCCGAGCGCTTCGACCCCGCGCGCGGGTCGGTGCAGACCTGGCTTCTCACCATCGCACGCAGCCGGTCGCTGGACCGGATCCGTACGCTGCGCCGGAGACGTGAGGAGCCGCTCGAGGGCGACGACGGATACGTCATCGAGCAGGTGGCGCCGAGCGATCCAGGGCTCGACGTCGAAGCGTCGGAGCGGCGCCGGATCGTGACGACCGCACTGGCCGCGCTGCCGCCCGAGCAGCGCGAAGCGCTCGAGCTGGGGTACTACGGAGGGTTGAGTCAATCGGAGATCGCCGAGCGCACGGGACAGCCGCTCGGCACGGTGAAGACGCGGATGCGGCTCGCGATGCAGAAGTTGCGGAGCCAGCTCGGCGTTCTGGGCATCGAGGGCGGCGGATGAGCGAAGGGATGGGCCACGAAGCAGCACGCGAAGCGCTGGAGGCGCTCGCGCTGGACGCGCTGGATGCGTCCGAGCGCGAGGCGGTGCTGGCGCACGTCGCGGGATGCGACGAGTGCCGGCGCGAGCTCGCCGCGCTCGAGCGGACTGCCGCGCAGCTCGCGCTCGCCGCGTCGCCGGTGCCGATGCCGTCCGCGCGGCGCGACCGGGTCCGTGCGCGGCTCGTCGCGCGCGCGGGCGCGGATCGCGATGTCGATGGCGCGGCAGTCGCCGCGGATGCGGCGGACGCGGTGGGGGAGACACTCCCGGGTGTCGTGCCGCCGCTGCGCGTCGAGCCGTCGGTGCCCGAGCGCGTGCCGGAAGTCGTTCCGATCGGCTCGCGCGCGCGGACCCGGCCCCGGCTGGCGGGCACCGCGTGGCTGGCGATCGCGGCGAGCATCATCGCCGTGATCGGCTTCGGGGGATACCTCCGCGCGAGCGCCGACCGCGACCTGCTGCGCGATGCGCTGCGCACGGCAGCGACGGAGCGCGCGTCGCAACTCGCGACGAACGACTCGCTGCGCGCGGCGATCGGCGACCGCGACCGGATGATCGCGAATCTCACCGGGCCGGACGTCCACGTGATGACGCTCGCGTCGACCACGCAGACGCCAATGGGGCGGATGTTCTGGGACCAGCAGCACGATGCGTGGACGCTGGTGGCGCACCACGTCCCGATGCCGAAGGCGGGGCGCACCTACCAGCTCTGGCTGGTGACCCCCACGGCGAAGATCAGCGCGGGCACGTTCATGCCGACCCAGAGCGGCGAGGTGATGATGCGTGCGACGTACGCGCTGCCGTCGGATTCGCTGGCCGCCGTGGCGGTGACGGACGAGCCGGGTGGAGGCAGCCTGCAGCCCACGACGGCGCCGTTGATGGTGGCGGCGAAGTAGCCTCGTGCGCCGTGCGCGGCGCATCGGCCATAACGGTATGACTGGCAATGACTTAGGCAGCGGCATTCCCGCCTTCATCGCGGGAACTCTTTCGCTCGTTTTCGGGTAGTATTCGGGTGCCCGGATGGGCCGTTTCGTAGACGATTTCGCGTGGATTGGGAGCAGGACGATGAAGGAACCGACGATCGACATCGACGCCGTGGGCGGCGTCGATCTGGCGCGGCTGGGACGGAGCCTGCTGCTGCATGGCGAGCGTGTCGGCGACGGCCGGTATCACGTGACCGGCGGCGATCACGACCACTGGGTGGATCTGTACACGACGTCGCATCCGCGATGCGATTGCGGCGACCATCTGTGGCGCGAGCAGCTGTGCAAGCACATCCTCGCCGCGCTCCTGCGCGAGGGCCACGACCGCGTCGTGGACGCGCTCGGCCGCCTCTGGGGTGAGGTGCAGCACGAGCCGAAGCACCGCGCGGAGCGATCGCCGCGCGCCGCGTGAGCGCGGCGGCGTGATGTCCTGATGGCGTGGTGACTCGCGGTGGGCGCCGTTCTTGCCGCCGCGAGCCGTCATGGCCATCCGACGCACGCGGAGCGGCGCGAAGGCGACGGAGACGAACGGGGGTCGTGCGCCGACTCGCTCGCGCGCGGCGCGCTCGGCGCGCGGTATGAAGCTGCCGTTCGACATCGACGAGGTGATGCGGCGCATCCGCGCCGCGGTCGCCGATGTTCCCGACGCGGCGATGTTCGCGCTGCGCGACCTCGGCTACGGCACGCTGTTCCAGCAACTCGTGGCGTGCATCGTCTCGATTCGCACGACCGACGAGGTGTCGCTGCCGACGGCGCTCGCGCTCCTCGAGCGCGCGCCGACGCCGGCCGACGTCGCCGCGCTCGGCGTGCGCGACATCGACGCCGCGATCCATTCGTCGACGTTCCACGCGGCGAAGGCGGCGCAGATCCACGCGATCGCGCGGCGCGCCGTGGAGGAGTTCCGCGGCGAACTTCCGGCGGACGCCGCCGTGCTGCAATCGTTCGCCGGCGTCGGACCCAAGTGCGCGAATCTCGCGCTCGGCGTGGCGCGCGGCGTGCCGCTCATCAGCGTGGACGTGCACGTCTGGCGCGTGGTGAACCGGTGGGGCTACGTTGCCGGCCGCACCCCCGACGCGACACGCGAGGCGCTCGAGCGCGTGTTGCCGAAGAAGTACTGGATCGAGATCAACCGCCGCCTCGTACCGTTCGGTAAGCACGTCTGCACCGGCGTACGGCCGAAGTGCTCCATCTGCCCGGTGCTCCAGTATTGCCGGCAGGTCGGAGTGACGGAGCATCGATGACCCAGCCGACGTCGACGTCGAATGGAACGCCCACCTACCGGCGCGCCCGTGCCGAGGACCGCGACGCGATCTTCCGCGTGCTCGCGTTCGCGAACTTCCATCACGTGCCGAGCCCGGAGATGCCGGCGTTCGAACTGGCCGACGTATTCGTCGCGGAGATGGACGGGCTGATCGTCGGCGTCGCGGGCTACACGCTGCTCGGCGAGGGGCGCGGCAAGACGACGCTCATGGCGGTGGACCCGGCCTATCGCCGCTACGGCATCGGGACGCGGTTGCAGACGCTGCGCATGCGCGCGATGCGCGCGGCCGGCTGTCGCACGGTGACGACGAACGCCGATCTGCCGGAGACGATCGCGTGGTACGAGCGCTGGTTCGGGTACCGGAAGATCGGCACGCTCGCCAAGGTGCACGAGTTCGGCGATCCGCGGCGCGACCACTGGACCACCCTCGAGTGCGATCTCGACGCATGGGCGGATCCGGGCGAACCGGCGCCGCGGACCTAGCTCGCGACTAGCTCGGGGCGGGGAGCCCGAGCAGCTCGCGCGTCTGCGCTGGGGTGGCGAGCGGCCGCTCCGCCAATTCCGCGGCGCGGCGCACGCGTTCGACGAGCTCCGCGTTGGTGGCGAGGCGGGTGCGCGCCCGGTCCCACCACACGTTGTCCTCGATGCCGACGCGCACGTGTCCGCCCGACGCGATGCCGAGCAGGTTCGCCGAGGTCTGGAAGCGTCCGATCCCGGCGACGGCGAACACGGCGTCGTGGGGAAGCAGCGCGAGGAACGCCGCGAGGGCGCCCGGCGTCGCTGGCGAGGTGCCAAGGTTGCCGAGCAGCACGTTCACGTACCATGGACCATCGAGCAGTCCCTTCTCGGCGAGGTAGTGGCCGTAGGTGAGCATCCCCGGCTCGAACACCTCGAGCTCCGGCTTGATGCCGCGCTCGCGCATGCGGGTGGCGAGACCGCGGATCGTGTCGGGCGCATTGACGGAGGCCTGCTGCACGAAGTTGTTCGAGCCGAGCGTGATCGACGCCATGTCGGGCCTGGCCGAGCCCGAGAGATCGAGCACCGCGGCACGCTCGTCGAGCGAAGTGGCGAACCGTCCGCTGCACGTGACGCAGACGACGAGTGCCGGATCGACGCAGCGCACCGCTTCGACGAGGGGCGCCATGTCCTCGGCGCGCGTCGTCGGGCGGCCCTGCTCGTCGCGCGCGTGCAGATGGATGATGCTCGCGCCGAGCGCGGCGCAGCGGCCCACGTCGTCGGCGATCTCCTGCGGGGAAATCGGGACGTGCGGCGTCAGCTCCTTCGTCGGCACCATGCCGGTCGGCGCCAGATTGAGGATGAGGGGCGGGGCGACGTCGGCCATGCCCGATATTATCGGCGCCGGGATGCGCCCGCCACACGACGTCGCTCCGTGCTTGCCGGTGACTCCCCGGCGGGCTATTCAGTCTGAACGCGGGAGTCGGCGCCGCCGGGCGCGACGCCGGGATCGATCGCCAGGGGAGGGCCGTGCCGACGCTGTTCACGAGGCTGCGATGGAGCGCGTTTCTCGCGCGCGAGATCGCGGGCCAGGCGCGGATCCCCTTCGCGCCACCCGACGCGATCGCCGAGGCGCAGCGGCGCCGAGTGCGCGGAATGGTCGCGCACGCGGCGAACACGGTGCCCTTCTATCGGGAGGCCCTGCGCCAGCTCGGCCTTGGCCCGGAAGCCTTTCGCCACGCGCACGACCTCGCGCGGCTGCCGATCGTGGAGCGCGAGCAGCTCCAGCTCGACGGCGCGCGACTGGAGTCGTCGGCCGTGCGCGCGAGCGATCGGCTCACGCTCCGCACGGGCGGAAGCACCGGTGCGCCGCGCGCCGTGCACCACAGCACGCGCGCGATCGTGCTGAATGCGGCGCACGGAGAGCGCGAGCGCACGATCGTCACCAGGGCGCTCGGGCGGCGCGTCGGCTATCGCGAGACGGTGATCGGGTCGCCGCGCAGCACGGCGCAGGAGGTGCAGGCGCACCTGCGCCAGCACACGCTGCAGCCCCGAGGGGTGCGCGTGGAGCGGCAGTATCTCTCCGTGCTCGATCCGGTGGAGCGCTCGGCGGAACGGCTCGCCGAGTTCGCACCGGACGTCGTGCACGGCTACGGATCCTATCTGGCCGTACTGTTCGCGCACCTCAGCGCATCTGGGTACGCCGCCCCCCTGCCGCGAGTGGCGACGTTCAGCTCCGACGCGCTGAGCGAGCCGGCACGGGCGCTGATCCGCGACGAGCTCGGCGTGCGCGTGCTCGGCACGTACCAGGCGGTCGAGGCGTTCAAGATCGGCTTCGAGTGCGGCGAAGGCGACGGCCTGCACGTCAACGTCGATCTCTATCCCGTGCGCATCGTCGACGCCGCGGGGAACGACGTGGCGGCGGGCGAGCCGGGCGACGTCGTGGTGTCGAACCTCGTGAACGACGCCACCGTGCTGCTCAACTATCGGCTGGGCGACGTGGCGGCGCTGCTTCCAGGCGCGTGCCCGTGCGGCCGGACGCTGCCGCGCCTCTCCCAGCCGCTCGGGCGCCTCGACGATTGGCTGCAGATCGGCGAACGGCGCGTGCATTCGCAGGGCGTGCGCACGATCTTCACGACGGAGTCGGAGATTCTGCAGTACCAGGTGGTGCAGCGCGCGCCATGGGCGTTCAGCGTATCCGTGGTGACGCGCGGGCCCGTGGACGAGACGGCGATGGGCGCCCGCGTCGCCGCGGAGTTCCGCGCGCGGTTCGGTGACCGCGCGGCCGTGGAGCTGACGCGCGTCGACGACCTGCCGCGCACGGCGCGCGGAAAGGTCCGCGCGATCGTGCCGTTCGACGAACGCGCGCAGGCCGGCGAGCTGGCGCGGCCGCTTCCATGAATCTCGCGGGCCGGCTGCTCAACACGGCGACGATCGCGCTCGAGGCGCGCCACGAGCGGCGTGTGCCGTTCTGGAGCGCGGAGGGGATCGCGCGACGCCAGCGGCGGCACCTCCGCGCGATCGTGGCGCACGCGTACGCGAGCGTCCCCTTCTACGCCGAGTCGATGCGTGGGCTCGGGCTCGTGCCGCGCGACATTCGATCGGCGGACGACCTCGCCCTGCTGCCGGCGATCGACGCGACGATCGTCCGCGCCGACGAGCGCCAGTTCCTCTCGGCGCGAATCGCGCCCGCGCACCGGCGCGCGCTGCACACCTCGGGCTCGCACGGCGGGCAGCACGGCGCCGTGTGGTGGGACGATCGCTCACTCCTGCGCAAGCTCGCGTACGCCGAGCGCGACCGCGCCGTGGTCGGCGCGCTGCTCGGCCGCGCGATCGGGCACCGCCAGCTGTATCTGCTGCCGCGGGCGGCGCAGAGCTTCGTGCTGCGCGAGTGGTGGAGCGAGTGGACCGTCAACCCGTCGCGACTCGCCACGCGGTCGGTCGTTCCCCCGGAGACGACGTACGAGGAGGTCGCGGCGCGGCTGCGCGCGGAGCGGCCGGACGTCGTGTACTCGTACGGCTCCTACGCCGAGCACTTCGCGCGCTGGCTCTCGGCGCGCGGCGAGGAGGCGCGCGGGCCGCGCGTCTGGTGCTATGGGGGCGACGGCATGACGCGCCAGGGACGCGCGCTGCTCGAGCGCCTCACCGGCGCGAGCGTGCTCTCCACGTATCAGTCCACGGAGACCGGGCGGCTCGGCTTCGAGTGCGAGCGACGCGACGGATGGCACCTCAACGTCGACCTGTGCGCCGTTCGGACCGTCGACGCCTCAGGCGCGACGGCGCCGGTGGGGCGCGAAGGCGCGATCGTCGTGTCGAACCTGCACAACCGTGCGACGGTGCTGTTGAACTACCAGCTCGGCGACGTCGGCTCGCTCGCGGACGCGCCGTGTCGATGCGGGCGGTCGCTGCCGCTGCTGCGGACGCTGGCCGGCCGGCGCACCGAGACGGTGCAGCTCGCCGACGGGCGCACGGTGTCGGGGCTCGTGCTCCAGGCGGAGTGCATGACGGCGCTCGAGGGCGCGCTGCGCGTGCAGCTCGTGGCCGACGGGCCGGGCCGCGTGCGGATCCGGGCCGTGCTGCCGCCGGGCACCGATGCGTCGTTCGTGGAAGGCCGGGTTTCGGACGTCGTTCGGACCACGTACGGTGAGTCGCTCGTCGCGACGCTCGAGCCGGTCGCGGCGCTGCCGGAGACCGTGGCCGGCAAGTTTCCGCGCGTGGTGCGCGCGGCGGTCCCGGAGCGGGGATGAGCGGCATCGAGCTGCTCTCCGAGCGCGACGACCAGCAGCTCGTCTGCGTGGCGCGCAGCGGCGACGACGTGCTCGGCTACGTCGCGATCGACTCGACGGTGCACGGCCGGTCGCGCGGCGGACTTCGAATGCTGCCCGACGTCGACGAGCCGGAGATGCGCGGGCTTGCACGGGCGATGACGCTCAAGTACGGATTCCTCGGGCTGCCGCAGGGCGGTGCGAAGGGGGGTGTCCGCGGCGATCCCGAAGCGCCGGCGGAAGATCGTCGCGCGCGGCTCGGCGCGTTCGCGCGGCTCGTGGCGCCGCTGCTGCGGAGCGGCGTGTTCACGCCGGACACCGACATGGGGACGACGCGGGCCGACATCGATCACGTGCTCGCGGTCGCCGGCGTGACGGCGCCGAGGCGTCGGGGCTCGGCGTCGCGGTCTGGATTCTACACGGCGCTCACGGTGCGCGCGGCGGCCCGCGTCGCGGCACGCGCGGCGGGAGTCGAGCTGACGGGTGCGCGCGTGGCGATCGAAGGGTTCGGCAGCGTGGGCGCGTCGCTCGCACTGCTGGTGCGCGACGAGGGCGCGCGCGTGGTCGCCGCGTCGACGAGCGCCGGCGCCGTGTACGCACCCGATGGACTCGATGTCGCGCGGCTCGCCGCGCTCGGGCGCGAGCTGGGCAGCCGCGCGATCGAGGCGTACGCGGACGAGGCGCGCGGCGGGGGCGCGCGGCGCATCGAGCGCGAGGCGCTGCTCGCGCTGCCGGTGGACGTGCTCTGCCCGTGCGCGCGCCACGGGAGCGTGCACGAGGGAAACGCGAGCGCGGTGCAGGCGCGCGTCGTCGCGCCGGGCGCGAACAATCCCGTGACGCCCGATGCGGAGCGGGCGCTCGAGGCGCGCGGCGTGGTGTGCGTCCCCGACTTCGTGTCGAACTCCGGCGGTGTGCTGGGCGGGACGATGGAGTTCGCGGCGGTGCCCGAGCGCGCCATCGCCGTATTCGTCGACGAGCATTTCGCGGCTCGCGTGGCGTGGCTGCTGGCCGCGTCGGCGCGCGGCGGCGAGTCGCCGCGCGCGCTGGCGGTGCGGCTCGCTCTCTCGCGGCGCGCGAGCGGGCAGCGGCGCGCCGCGTGGCGCGCTCCCCTCGGCCGCGCGCTCGACGCGGGATTGGTGATGTATCGGCGCGGGTGGGTGCCGGCGGCGATCGTCGGGCGCCTCTCGCTCCCGTACTTCCGCCGGACGATGGCGTGACGCGTCTCTCCGGGGCGATGCGCGACACACCGCGCGCGAGCGGCTGAGATGTGCGGCATCTGCGGCATCGCCGCGGCCGATCCGCGCCAGCCGGTCGACCCGGCGATCGTGCGCGCCATGACGTCCACGCTCCGGCATCGCGGTCCCGACGGCGACGGACATCACGCCGCCCAAGGGGTGGGGCTCGGGATGCGCCGGCTGAGCATCGTCGATCTCGCCACGGGCGACCAGCCGATCGCGAACGAAGACGGCACGCTCGTGCTGGTGTGCAACGGCGAGATCTACAACCACGTCGAGCTGCGCGCGGAACTGGAGCGGAAGGGGCATCGCTTCTCCACGCGGAGCGACGTCGAGCCGATCCTGCACCTGTACGAAGAGCGCGGCCTCGACTGCGTGGACGCGCTGCGCGGCATGTTCGCGTTCGCGCTGTGGGATGCGCCTCGCCGCCGGCTCGTGCTCGTGCGGGACCGGATCGGGATCAAGCCGCTGCACTACGCGCTCGGACCGCACGGGCTGCTCTTCGGCTCGGAGGCCAAGGCGATCCTCGCCTCCGGGCTCGTCGAGGCGGCGCTCGATCCGGGGGCGCTGCACGAGCTGTTCACGTTCGGCTTTCCGCTGGCGCCGCGCACGATGATCGGCGCGGTGCGCCGGCTGCCGCCGGGGCATGTGCTCGTCTACGAGGACGGCCGCGCGTCCCTGCGGAAGTACTGGGACTGTGCGACCGTCGCGGCACGCACCGAGCCGGCGCGCAACGCGAACGAGTGGGCCGACGCGCTGCTGGCCGAGCTCGACGACGCCGTGCGGCTGCACCTGCGGAGCGACGTGCCGGTGGGTGCCTGGCTGAGCCCGGGGCTCGACTCGAGCGGGATCGTCGCGCTGATTTGCCGCCACGCGCCGGCGCCGGTCCGCACCTTCAGCCTCGGGTTCGAGGATCCGGATGCCGACGAGCTGCGAGGCGCGCGGACGCTCGCGGACTTCGCCGAATATCCGCTCGCGTCGACGACGGACGTGTCGCCGGGCCGAGACTTCCTGCGCCTGACGGACGCGATCTGGCACAACGAGGACCCGAGCACGACCGGGCTCGAGGTGCCGCGATTGCTCCTCTCCGAGCTCGCGGGCCGCGAGGTAAAGGTGGTGCTCACCGGCGAAGGCGCCGACGAGCTGTTCGGCGGCTACTTCTGGTACGGCCTCGATCGCGTGCTCGCTCCGCTCGGCGTGCTCCCCCGGCCGGTGCGTGCGCTCGCGAGCGCGGCGATGCGCTCGCGGTGGCCATGGGCGGCACGCGTGCTCGCCGCGCCGCGCCAGCTCGGACGCGAGCGGCTGGGCGCGTTCATCGGGCCGCCCGCGGGCGGGCTCGCGCTGCTCACGCCCGACCTGCGGCGTGCGGCAATCTCCGCTTCGCGCGCGAGCGCCGCCGTCGAGCCCGCGCCGTTCGAGATGCATCGCACGGACGCGCTCCGGCGGCTCGATCTCACGACGCGGCTCCCCGACCTCGTGGTGCACAACCTCGACCGGCAGTCGATGGGCGCGTCGCTCGAGGCGCGCGTGCCGTACCTCGACCATCGCGTCGTCGAACTGGCGATGCGCATTCCGCCGTCGATCCTGCTGCGCGGCGGGGAGCGGAAGGATCTGCTGCGCCGCGCGCTCGCGCGGGTGCTGCCGCCCGAGCTGGCGCGCCGGAAGAAGCGCGGCATGACCGCGCCGAGACGAGGATGGTTCCGCGCGCCGCTGCCGGAGTTCGCCTCGGCGGCGCTCTCGGCCGAGCGACTGCGCGACACCGGCTACTTCGACGCCGGCGCGGTGACGCGGCTGCTCGCGGTGCATCGCGCCGGCCGCACCGACGCGGCCGATCTGCTGCTCGGCGTGCTGGGCGTGCAGCTGTGGGACGAGATGTTCGTGCACGGCATGCCACGCGCGCCCGAGCGCGCCGGTGCGGCGCAGCCCACACGCGCCGCGGGAGCGCGCGCATGACGGCGACCGGCGAGCGGCCGGACACGACGGCGCGGGCACCGGAGCAGTGGGAGGAGCTCGCCGGCCAGTGGGGACGGCTGCATCCGCAGACACTCTGGCGGACGTACTGCGACGAGCTCCACACCGCATTGATCGAGCGCTGGCTTCCGGACGAGGGGGTGGAGCGCGTGCTCAAGACCGACCTGTTCGACGAGATCGTGACGGAGGGGCTGTATCCCGTGCTCGCGCGCCGCGCGCGCGTGGTGGTCGGGATGGACATCGCGGCGCGCGCCGCGGCGCAGGCCGTGGAGCGGCATCGCGGGCTCTCCGCGCTCGCGACCGACGCGCGTTCGCTGCCATTCGCCGACGCGAGCTTCGACGCGATCGTGTCGAACTCGACGCTCGATCACTTTCCGTCGCTCGACGATCTCGGCGTCGCGCTGCGCGAGCTGGCGCGGATCACGAGGCCGGGCGGCGTGCTGCTGCTCACGCTCGACAATCTCGCGAATCCGGTGGTCGCGCTGCGCAGCGTGCTGCCGAGAGTACCGCTGAAGCGGCTCGGCCTCGTGCCGTACTACTGTGGCGCGACGTGCGGTCCTGCGCGGCTGCGCAGGGTCGTCGAGGAGGCGGGATTCGTCGTCGATCGCGTCGAGGCGCTGCTGCACTGTCCGCGCGTGCTCGCCGTGGCGGCAGCGCGGCTGGTGGAGCGCTACGGATCGCCGGCGGCGCAGCGACGCTATCTTCGGCACCTCGCACGATACGAGCGGCTCGCGGAATGGCCGACGCGCGAGCGGACGAGCTACTTCACGGCAGTGCGCGCCGTTCGCGCGATCTGACGCGAACGGAGGCGCCGGCCTTCTCGCCAGCGCCTCCGTCGTCGTCGCGCGCCGTCTGGGCGAGCGCGCGGGGCGCTACTTCCTGCGGCTGGACTTCCTGCTGCTCGATGTCTTGCGGCTCGACTTGCGGCTGCTCGATGTCCTGCTGCTGGACTTCTTGCGGGTCGACTTCTTCGACGAGCGCTTGCGCGGCACCTTGGCGCCGGATTCGCGCGCTTCGTTCAGCCCGATCGCGATCGCCTGCTCGCGGCTCTTCACCTTCGGGTGACGCCCTTTGCCGCTCTTCAGGGTACCGCGCTTCTTCTTGTGCATCGCGCGCTTCACGCTCTTGCCGGCCGCCTTGCCGTACTTGCGACCTCCCGAGCTCCGCTTCCTGGCTGCCATGTGTCACTCTCCGCGTACGGGTGGCTGTCGTACAGCGGCGCGCGCCCCGGCGCGCGCTCGATTCGTCGAGCGCGCAACGTCCGTTCCACGAGCGAGCTAGAGCGTCGGCGACGAGACCTGGGCGGGAGCAGCGGCCGGCGCGGCGGCGGCCGCGCCGGATGTCGCCGAGGTTGCATGCTCCTTCGGCGTCGGCGCTTCCTCGGCCACCGAAGCCGGCGCGCGCCGGCGCGCGAGCAGCAGGGACGCCTCGAGCGTCGCCATGCAGAACCCCGACCAGGCGAGCCCGATGACGATCCCCGCGATCACGTCCGACGGATAGTGCACGCCGAGGTAGAGGCGCGTCAGACAGATCAGGAGGATGAGCAGCGTCGTGATCGTGAGCGTGAGCGCGCGCGCCCATCCGTGCTTTTGCAGTCGCGCCAGCAGGTAGCCCACGGTGCCGTACACCACCGTGGCGCTCATTGCGTGACCGGAGGGGAAGGAGGAGCTGGCAGCGTGCGTCCCCCAATCGAAGACGTCGGGGCGAGGCCGGTGGAAGTAGAGCTTGAGGACGTTGTTGAGCAGGATGCTCCCCGCGGTGGCGGCGAGGAGCAATCGCGCCGAGTGCTTGTGCGTCGTGTGCCAGAGGAACGCGGCGGCGACCCCGACGACGGTGAGCACGACGAGGCCGGTGCCGAGCGGCGTGAGCTCGACCATCGCCGTGGTGAGCGACGGTGTCTGATGCGCGCCGAGCCAGCGAAGGATGGCGACGTCGAACCGCTGCGTGGCTCCCTCGCGCACGTGCTCGCCGAGCTCGGCGAAGGCGAGCGTGCCGGCGACGGCGACGACCGCGCCCGCGACGAGGAAGATGCCGACGGTGACGTAGAACTTTCCCGCGTGCACGCCGAGCTGGCGGAGCACACGGAAGACGAGGTTCCAGAGCGCGGTGAGGTGCCCGCGGCGCGCGTGGCGGCGCTCGGCTCCGTCCACCGGGGCCGGCGCGGGCCGGGGATTCACGTCGGACATGCCGGACGTTGCTTTCAAGAGCCGCGCCGCTGGGACGGCGTGCGCGACGCAGGTGCTTGCCACGGCGCGACTTGAGTGAAGGGCTGGCGGGCGGTTAGCTTTGTCGGACGGCGCCGTGGCCAAGTGGTAAGGCGGCAGACTGCAAATCTGCTATTCGTCGGTTCGATTCCGACCGGCGCCTCTGGATGGTTTTCCGGTGACATCGAGAACCCTCGCGGAGGCCGCCCGCGGCTCGTGCGAGGGTTCTCTGCATCGTGTCCTGGCGCGATCAGCCGACCGGCGCCGGCCCCTCGTGCGGCGGCGCCAGCGACTCGTGCGCATCGCGCTCGGTGGCGACCAGCAACACCCCGACCAGCACGAGCGCCGCGCCAAGGTAGCCCGGCCCGCGCAGCGCCTCGCCCCAGACGACGTACGCGAGCGCGGCCGCCGCCACGGGCTCCAACGTCGCGACCGTGGCGGCGCGCGTCGCCTCGACGCGCGCGAGGCCGAGGCTGTAGAGCAGATACGCGAGATACGTCGGCACGACGGCGAGGAAGACGAGCACGAGCCACTCCGGCGCGGACTTCGCCGCGAAGTGCACGGCCGGCAGCAGCAGCACCGCGCCCACCGGCAGCGCGTACGCGAAGAGCGTCGAGGCGTCGTAGCGCGCGAAGTAGCGCTTGCCGAAGAGGTAGTAGCCCGCGTACGCGAGCCCCGAGAGCAGTCCCCACGCGAGCGCCGGTCCGTGCGCTGCAGGCGCGGCGCCGTCCTGGCTCGCGCTCTCGCCGCCGCCGAGCGCAACGAGCGCGATGCCGGCGAGGGTCAGCGCGATGGCGACCGACTTGCGCGCCGTGAGCCGCTCGCCGAGCCAGATCGTCGCGGCGATGGCGACCCACGCCGGCGCGGTGTACAGCAGGATCGCGGCGAGCGCCGCGCCTCCGAGCTCCACGGCGCGAAAGTACGACCAGTACAGGAAGGTGACGCCGAGCAGCGCGAAGCCGCCCACGGCGGGAAGGTCACGAGGCGCGATCCGGAGCCGGCGTCGCGCCGCCGCGTGGATGGCGAAGAGCAGGCCGGCGATCGCGGCGCGCCAGAAGCTGAGCTCGAGCGACGTGACCCCTGCGCGGAGCGCGAAGCGCGCGGCGGGACCGATCGTCGCCCAGAGCAGGGCAGCGCCGGCGATGTACGCGTATCCCAACGCTGGCCGAGAACCGGAGCGCCGAGTCGCGGCCGCAGCGGTCAATCCTCGCGGTCGCGCGAGCGCACGACCATCAGCCCGATCGCCGCGCCGCCGAGCACGCCGACCGTCCCGCCGAGATACATCGGCGCGTTCACGGTGCACGAGACGCAGGCGCTCTTGACCATCTGGTAGCCAAGGACGCCGCCCAGCGCACCGCCGATCACGATCGCGGTGACGTTGCGGGCCGTGTGGTCGGGCGCCGCGCGCACGGATGCCAAGTGCGCTGGCGAACTGCGCGTGCTGTGCGCGGCGACGAACGCCACGCGCGCGTCGACACGACGTTGCGCGTGCGCCGCGCGAAGCGGCGCGAGCTGCGCGCCGGCGAGCAGCACCGCGGCGACCAGCGTACGTCGCACGACGCCCGCGCTGCTCATGCGCCCACTACCTGGCGCACGGCGCGGTCGGCCTCGAGGATGGAATTCCGATGATCCATCGCGCCGGAGAGATCGGTGTTCGCGAACGCGATCCGGCCGAACGGCTGGTTACGCAGCACGTCGCGCGGCGCGGGCTTGCCGTCTCGGCCGAAGAAGAAACCGGGTTGCGGGTTCACGTACGCGTGCCCCCATCGGTTGAGGATGATACCCGCGATGTCGCGGCGCGGGTCGAAGCCGCCTCGACGGAACATATCGCCGAGCTGTTCGCGCAGCGCGCGCTCGTACTGCCGGAATGTGGTGCCGAACAGCTCCGCGCGCCCGAGCCGCCCCTGCTCGCCGATCGGGAGGCCTGGCCTGGCGAAGAGCGTCTTGATGGTGAGCGCGGTCGGCGAATCGGGGCCGAACGTCGCCGGTGTGCCGCCGACGATCGCCATCTTCCGGATCTCGAGGTAGTTGCCGATCCCCTCGAACCACCGGCAGCCGGACATGCCCATGTCGTAGAGGAAGCGCCAGTTGCGCACGGCGACGTTGATCATGAGGCAGGGCGACCGGTAGAACTGGGCATACGCATCGCGGTGGCGCTGCGGCAGGTCGCGCACGATGTGCTGCGTCGTCCAGCTCCCGCCGGCCATGACGACCTTGCGCGCCCGCACGCGATGGAGCGTTCCGCGACGCAGATATACGACGTCGACGTGCGGCGCGCGCGCTGGATCGCCGGCGTGCTCGACGCGCGCCACGGTGGCGTCGAGACGGATGCGCGTCGGCTGGCCCGTGCGATCGAGGGCGGCGAAGCGGACGGGATTCCGCCACACGGCGTCGACCGTGTGGGGGCCGGCGAAGGCGGCGGGGATCAACGTCTTTACCATCAGCCGCGCGAAGCCGGCGTTGCCGTCGGGGAACATCTGGTCGCCGCGCTGCTCGTCGCCCTCGTCGGGATACTCGACCTCGGGGGCGTACGCGCAGTACGCCGAGAGCACGTCGGGGCCGAGCCCGTAGCCGCCGCCCTCGACCGGCGAGAGGAACTCGCGCACCGTGTCGCGCGTGATGTGATGGCGCGCCATCACGTACTCCTCGAGCGTGATGGTGTCGAGCCGGCGCGAGATCTCGTCACCCTCGAAGCGCGGGCGCTCGCCGCCGTCGTGCACGGTGCGCCACCGCACGAGCTCCGCTTTCTGGAAATCGGTGAGCGGCGCGCCGTCGAGGTTTCGTCCCCACGGATCGACGACCCACACGCCGTCGCGCCGGCCGAAGCGCGGACCGAACCAGAAGCCGTAGTTCGATCGCGTCGGACCGAGGGTGTCGTACGGCGTCTGGCTGAGCGGCATCTCGGGGGACGGACCGCGCCAGCGCTGGAACTCGAACGCGTGACGATCCATCCCGATGAGGTCGTAGATGCCGGCGACGTACCCGCCCGGCTTCGGCACGGGGAACATTGCGGAGCCCTGATGCGCGACGACGGACTGTCCGTCGACGCGGAATTCGTTGCGCTTCGCTTCCCCGCCGAAGATGGGATGGTCGTCGAGCACGAGACAGCTTCCGCCGCCATGCTGCTTCTGAAAGAGCACGGCGGCGGCGAGCCCGCTGATGCCGCCGCCCACGGCGACGAGGTCGTACGTCTCGCCGGTGTCGACGACGTGCGCGCTCGTGTCCACCGCGTGATCGCGGATGGCGGAGTGCGCGGCCGACATCACGTCCCACGTGTTCCCGTTGGAATGCGCGTACTCGCCGACGCCGCCGTAGCCGGTCCAGTCGTCCTCGGCGAGCATTGCGCCGGCTCCCTTGCCGTGCAGCAGCACCCCCGCGCCCGCGACGAGCGTGGCGTTGACGAAATCTCGGCGCGTGATCGGCTCGTTCATGCCGAGGCGATCGTCGTTGGGGGAGGGCATTCGGACGAAGCGTGTGTTGGTGTGTTGGTGTATCGGTGTGTTGCTGGACTGCGATGTGTCGTTCCGAGCGGAGGCCGCAGGCCAGACGTCGAGGAATCACGCGGATCCCGAGCGAGGGGCCGCTCGACCGGGACGATCGCGATTCCTCGACTCGCTGCGCTCGCTCGGAATGACGACGGTCGTTAGTACGCGACCTTCAGCTCCTCCGCGGTGATCTCTTCGAGCCGGCGCTGGCGCGTTTCCACGCCGAAGAAGGCGACGAGCACCACGGCGAGAGCCATCGGCACGGCGCCAATCAGCGCGACGGTCGAGATCGACGGCGCGGCGATGCCGAAGGCGACGAGCCCGATGATCGCCACGCCGCCCGCCTTGCTCGCTCCGGCCGCGAATCCGGATCCGCGCGAGCGCACGCGCGTGGGATACACCTCGGCCGCATACACGGACAGCACGGCGACGACGGAGCTGATCCCCCAGATCGGCACCACGAGGAGCGCGTAGAGGAGCGCGCGGTTCTGTACGATCGCGTTTCCCGCGACGACGAAGCCGAGCAGCGCCGCGGCGGTGAGCGCGCTGAGCGCGATGATCGTCTTCTTGCTGCTCCAGAAGCCGTACATCCACGCGACGAGCAGGTTGAGCGGGAAGCCGATCAGCGCCGCGTTGCGGAGGATCGCGTCGGCATCGTGGAAGCCGAGCTTCCGGAGGTTCGACGGGATCCAGAGGTTGAAGCCGAACAGCACGAGCCCCGAGCCGAGGGCGAGCACGCCGACGATGACGGTGAGCCAGAGCAACTCGCCGCTCAGCAGCTGCGACCACCGGCTCTGTACGCCGGATTCGACGTCGAGATCGGGGCCGCCACGCGCGACGACGACCGCGCCGAAGCGCTGCATCACCGAGTCGGCCTCGCCGTCGCGGCCGTTCGCGAGCAGGAAGCGCGGCGATTCGGGGATCCACCGGTTGAGCAGGATGAACAGCAGCCCGGTCGGGAGGCCGATCAGCCACAGAATTCGCCAGCTGTACGTCGGCACGAGCGCGACGGCGAGCCAGCTCGTGATGATGTACGCGCCGGCGATGTCGGCGCCGATCAGGATCATGATCCAGCTTCGGTGCCGCGCCGGGATCGTCTCGGCGAGCAGCGAATAGCAGATCGGCAGCATCCCGCCGACGGCGAGCCCCATCACGAAGCACATGACGAGGTTCCACGAGAAGGTCGGCATCGCGCCGCAGATGGACGTGCCGACGAAGCCGATCCCGGCGTAGAGGATCGACGCGCGCCGGCCGATCCGGTCGCCGAGCCAGCCCCAGAGGAAGGAGCCGAGCACCGTGCCGACGATGCCGGAGAGGGAGACGTACGCGACCGGGATCGTGCCGCCCGGATTGAGCGGACCCTTGAGGCCGTACTCGGTGGTCATCCCCGGCATCACGAAGGCGAGCGCGGTGGGCTTCATGATGTCGATCGTGACGGCGAGCATCATGGTGACCATGAGGCCGTAGTGCGCCGCGGTGAGGGGCGCGTCGTCGAGCGCGCTCACGCGGATCCGGGAGGCGCGCTCCGCCGTCGCCGTCGCGCCCTGTGGAAGGAGTCCGAAGAGGCTCACGACGAGCCCGACGAGGATGGCGACCATGCCGAGTCGCATCCCGAGCCCCATCGGCATGCCGGCGAGCCGGTAGCCCATGTCGCGCCCCATGACGTACATGGGGAGGTGCGCGGCGACCCCCGCGGTGACGAGCGCGACGCCGAGCCAGAAGGCCCCTGCGTGGCCGAAGGTGACGCCTCCGAACCGGCGATTGTCGTTGCTGCCGGACTGCATGGGCGGGCACTCCTCTTCTAATAGATGGGGCGGCGCGGACGGGGCGGGCGGCGTCGCCGGCGTCCGGCGAGAGGGACGCCCTCGCCCTCAGGTTGGCGCGGCCGACATTTCGACGCAACCCTTTCCCGGGCCTTCGTGTCCTGAGGGCGCGAGACGAGTTGGACGAGGTCGCCGCGAGCCGGCCGGCCGGCAGAGACCGATACCGCAGGACATCCGCACGAACATGGACGGTCGGTAAGTGGACGAGCGCGAGCTGACGGCGCGCGCGAAGCGAGGAGACGAGGCGGCGGAGCGCGCGCTGTACGACGCGCACGTCGACCGGGTCTTCTGGGTCGCCTACCGGATGACCGGGCGGCGCGACCTCGCGCAGGACTTCACGCAGGACGTGTTCATCCGCGCCTTCGAGCGGATCGGCGACTACCGAGCCGACGCGCCGTTCGGCGCCTGGCTGCACGCGATCACGACGTCGGTGGTGCTGAACGGGCTTCGCAAGGTCAAGCGGTTCGACCAGCGGGAAGCGGTACTGGAAGAAGCGGCGGCGGTGACGGTGCGCTCGCGGGAATCGGAACCGGATCTGAAGGAGCGGCTGGCGCAGGCGATCGACGCGCTGCCGGAGGGATGCCGGACGACGTTCCTGATGCACGACGTGGAAGGGTTCACGCACGAGGAGATCGGCGCGGCGACGGGAACGACGGCAGGGACATCGAAGGCGCAGCTGTCGCGCGCCAGAGCGAAGCTCCGCATCGCACTCGCGGACTTCGCGGGAGACTGGATCGAATGACCGACTACGACCCGAACGACGACATCCAGGACGAGCGCATCCGCGCGCTCGCGGCGAGCCACTACAACGCACCCGAGGGCACGGTGCCCCGCGACGCGATGTGGGAGCAGATCTCGGCCGCTCGGCGCGCGGCGCGCACGAGCCCGGCGGAGCCGGCTGCACCCGATGCGACCGTGATCCCGCTCGCGCCGCGCCGTGGCGCGCGGACGATCGTCGTCTGGCGGTGGAGCGCGGCGCTCGCCGCGGGCCTGATCCTCGCCTTCGTGCTCGGCCGCGAGCTGGGCCAGCGCGACGGCACGACGTCATCCTCGCACATCCAGCTCGCGCAGCAGCCCGCGCGCTCCGCCGGACCGACGGATTCGGCTCCCTCGATACCGCCGGGTCCGTCCACCGGCACGCCCGACGTCACGCAACGCACGCCCGGCGCGGCGCCGCGGCGCGTCGCATCGGCCGAGCCGGTGCGCCCGGGCCGCGCGACGGGCGCGGAGGTCGCAGCGCGCGACTCCGTGGCGCAGACGCTCTATCGCGCCGCGGCGATCCAGACGCTCGTGCAGGCGGAGGCGGTACTCACCGCGTATCGCGGCGCGGAGTCCGGTGCGTCCGATCCCCAGGTGATGCAGCAGTCGGCCCGCTGGGCGCGCGACGTGTTGTCGAGCACGCGGCTGCTCATGGACTCGCCCGCGGGGCGCGACCCGCGCATGCGCGCGCTGTTCTCCGATCTCGAGCTCGTGCTCGCGCAGATCGTTCAACTCTCGGGCACGCCGCTGCAGGCCAGCGAGCGTGAGCTCATCGACCGCGCGATGCGCGACCGCGATCTGCTCCCGCGCCTGCGCTCCGCGGTGCCCGCCGGACTGGCCGCCTCGTCGTGAGTCGGCCCTCACTCTTCATACACGTGACGGTCATCATGTTCACCGAGATCCTACTGGCGGCGGCGATCGCCGCGACGGGTGCCGCTGCCGGCACGGAGGGCGCGCACGGGGTTCATCCCGCGGCGAGGCTGTCTGCTGCGGCAGGCGACTTCGCGACACGTCCCCCCGCGCCCTGGCAGGCGGACGACCCCGCCGACTCGCTCTATCGTGCGGCGCGCGAGCAGCTCAATCGCGGCGACTACCGCGCCGCCGCGCGCTCCTTCGCGCGGATCGTCGAGCGCTTTCCGCAGTCCGCCTACGCCGGCGACGCGCTCTACTGGGAAGCGTTCGCGAACTACAGCATCGGCGAGCACGAGCAGCTCCGCGACGCCCGTCGCGCGCTCGACGAGCAGCGGCGGCGCTATCCGAAGGCCGCGACGCGCGGCGATGCGGACGCGCTCCTCGCGCGGGTGAACGGGGCGCTGGCGAAGCTCGGCGACGACGCATCCGCGCAGCGAGTCGCAGAGTCCGCCCAACGGATCTCCGAAGCGGCGCAACGATCGGCCGAGGATGCGCAGCGATCGGCGGAGGCCGCACGAATGAACGGAACGGCGCGCGGCTCGTCGCAGCAGTGCGCGAGCGGCGACAACGACGACGACGAGCGCGTCGCCGCGATCAACGCGCTCCTCCAGATGAACGCCGAGCGCGCGATCCCGATCCTCAAGACCGTGCTCGCGCGTCGCGACGCCTGTTCGGAAGGACTGCGCGAGAAGGCGGTGTTCCTCGTGTCCCAGAAGCACACGCCCGAGACCGAGAACATCCTGCTCGACGTCGTCCGCAACGACCCGAGCCGCGAGGTGAAGAAGAAAGCGGTGTTCTGGCTCGGGCAGGTGAACACCGACCGCGCGGCTGACGCCCTGGCGACGATGCTCGCGTCGAGCGGCACGGATCCGGAGCTGCGTGAGCAGGCGGTGTTCGCCCTGATGCAGCAGCGCTCCGAGCGCGGCCAGACGGCGGTGCGGGCCATCGCCGAAGACGCGAACGCGCCGGAAGGGCTGCGTGAGAAGGCGGTGTTCTGGCTCGGCCAGCAGCGCTCGCCGGAGAACGCGACGTATCTGCGCACGCTGTTCGACCGGCTCGCCGGCGCACCCGCCGGCAGCGGCAACGAAGCGATCCGGCAGAAGATCCTCTTCTCGCTCTCGCAGATGCGCGGCGAAGGGAACGACCGCTGGCTGCTGGACGTCGCCGCGAACCCGAAGCACTCGGTGGAGACGCGCAAGCAGGCGATCTTCAGCGCGGGGCAGGCGGGCGTGTCGGCGGCGGACCTCACGGCGCTCTACCCGAAGCTCACCGACCCCGAGCTCAAGGGGCAGCTCATCTGGGTGATGTCGGAGAAGCACGATGCTGCCGCCGTCGACCGGCTCATGTCGATCGCGAAGAGCGATCCGGATCGCGAGATGCGCAAGAAGGCGATCTTCTGGCTCGGCCAGATGGACGATCCGCGCGTGAAGGACTTCCTGGTCGAGATCATCAACGCGCCGAGGTGATCACGTGCGCAGCCACCGCATCGCGAGCCTCGCGCTCGCCCTGACCCTCGCGCCGGCGGCCGGCGCGCAGCAGGCGACGGATCTCGCACGGCGCGTCAGCGCGGCCCCCGACGGCGAGGTCCGGATGACGTACGCCACGCGCGACGGCGTGTGCGGCGACGCCCGCGGCGGCGTGTCGATCAACCGCTCGATGTACATGTCGGCCACGGTCGAGTCGTACGGCCGCTGGTCGGGGATGCGCTGCGAGCGCGGGCCGGCGCGCGTGACGCTGACCGTGAAGGATCACGAGGTCACGGACGTACGCACGCGCGTCGGCGGCGCGTGGCCGGCCGCCGGAAGCGCGCACGATCTCGGGGTCGTGCCCGCGGCGGAGGCGGCGTCGTACTTCCTCTCGCTCGTGCCCCCGCTCGAGGGGGGCGGGCGCAGCGGACCGCTGCTCGCCGCCGCGGTGGCCGACAGCGCGAACGTCGCGCCGGAGATGCTGCGCATCGGGAAGATGGAATCGCTCCCACGCGAGACGCGCCGCCGCGCGATCCACTGGTCGGGAGCGCTCGGCGACGCATCGATGGTCGCACCACTCACCGAGCTGGCCCGTTCGAGCGGCGCGGCGCACGCGGCTGACGGTGGCGTTGGCCCGGGGAGCGATCTCGAGGGCGCGGCGACGGGCGCGCTCGCGATGATCCCCGACGGCGCCGGCACCGAGGCGCTCATGGGACTCGCCCGCGACGGCTCGCCCGCCGTGCGGAAATCGGCGGTGTTCTGGCTCGGCCAGAGCGACGACAGGGCCGCGGTCGCGCTCGTGCGAACGATCGCCGCGAACGAGGACGAGAGCATCGAGCTGCGGCGCTCCGCCGTGTTCGCGCTCGGCCAGGGCGACGCGCGCGTCGACGACCTGCTCGCGCTCTACCGCACCGTGAAGCCGGAGCGCGTGCGCGAGCAGGTGATCTTCGTCCTCTCGCAGCGCGACGAGGACGCGGCGACGACGGCGCTGATCGACATCGCGCGCGGCGATGCCGACCGCGCGATGCGGCGCAAGGCGCTGTTCTGGCTCGCGCAGAAGGACGACCCGCGCGTCACGAAGCTCATCACCGACCTCGTGTCGAAGTGACCATGCGCCTCACGACGAGAGCACTGCACGTCGGGCTCGCCGCGTGCGCCGCGCTGTGCATCGCGACGACGAGCGGCGGCGCACAGCCACTCGCCCAGCGCGTGCGCGCGGCCGGAACGGGACTGGTCGAGCTCCACTACACAGCGCGCGCCGGCGTCTGCGGCGACGGGCGAGGCTCGTTCTCCATCGGCGAGCGCTTCCACATGGGGCAGTGGCGCGGAGACATGGGCGACTCGCGCACCTGGTGCCAGGCCGGACCGGCGCGCGTCCGGCTTCGCGTCGACCGCGGCACGATCACCGAAGCGCACGTCACCGTCGGCCCCGAGGTCCGGCACGACGAACGGGCCACCGATCTCGGCGCGGTGCCGAGCGCCGAGGCGGCGAGCTTCTTCCTGGCGCTCGCCGACAGCGCGACGAGCGACGTGAGCCGGCGCGCGATCACCGCCGCGGTGATCGCCGACAGCACCTCGGTGTGGCGGCGGCTGCTCGCGATCGCGAGCGACAGCGTGGACCGGGCGCGCTCGACGCGCCACGAGGCGCTGTTCTGGGCGGGCCAGTTCGCGGCGGCGAAGCTCGCGGGGCACGGCGAGGACATCGCGGCGTTCGCCGACGACGAGCGCGACGACCGGGACGATGCCCGCGATGCGGCGGTGTTCGCGCTGTCGCAGCTTCGCGGGCACGCCGGCGTCGAGCCGCTGCTCGAGATCGCGCGGTCGAACAAGGACGCCTCCGTGCGCCGGCGCGCGATCTTCTGGCTCGGCGAGAGCGGCGATCCGCGGGCGATCGCGTTGTTCGAGTCGATCCTGCGCGGCTGACGGCGGCACGGTTGCTGCCCGAAGGAGCGCCATGGCCACAGGCGCTCCTTCCGTCGCCGCGCCGCGCGCGCTCCGTGCCGCCGCACCGGCGCTCGCCATCCTCGGCCGCGCGGGCTACGCGGCCAAGGGTGTCGTGTACGTCGTCATCGGCGCGCTGGCGGCGGGCGTCGCCCTCGGCGCGGGCGGCACGACGACGGACTCGGCGGGCGCGCTCAGCGCGATCGGCGAGGGGCCGCTCGGTCAGGCGACGCTCGCCGGCATCGGGCTCGGGCTGCTCGGCTACACCGCGTGGGCGCTCGTATCCGCGGTGACCGACGCGGAAGGAAAGGGCGACGAGCCGACGAGCTGGGTGCTCCGCGCGTCGCAGGCAATCCGAGGGCTCGGCTACGGTGCCCTCGGGCTGCAGGCGTTCCGGCTGCTCGGCCACGACAGGGCGGACGACGGCGACGCCGCGCGGGAATGGACGGCGCGCTTCCTCGACATGCCGCTGGGCCGAGCGATCGTCGTCGTCGTGGGGCTCTGCGTGCTCGGCTACGCCGCGTACCAGGTGTACGACGCGTGCACCGACGGCGCGCGCGAGCATCTCGATCTCGACGAGGCGGGACCGACCGCGGCGAAGTGGATCGTACGATTCGGCCGGTTCGGCATCGGCGCGCGCGCGGTGGTGCTCGCACTCATCGGCGTGTTCCTCGTGCGCGCGGGCGTGCAGGGCGACGCCGGGGAAGCGGGGGGGATCGACGACTCGCTGCACGCGCTCGCCACGACGGACTATCGCTGGTTGATCCTCGGCGCCGTCGCGTTCGGGCTCGTCGCGTTCGGAGCCTACCAGCTCGCGACCGCGCGCTTCCGGCACATGCGCGCGGTCGGCTCGGGGATCGCACGGATGACGTCGCACAGCTGACGTCGCGCGCGCCGCGCTAGCCGGGAAGCACCTCACGGAGCCGCTGCGCCGCGGCTTCGGCGGTGAGGTCGCGTTGCGCCTCGGCGAGCATCTCGTAACCCACGAGGAACTTGCGCACCGTGGCCGAGCGGAGGAGCGGCGGATAGAAGTGCAGGTGCAGGTGCCACTCCGGATGCGGTGCGCCGTCGGTCGGCGCCTGGTGAATCCCGGCGGAGTACGGGAACGAGACGTCGAACAGCGCGTCGTAGCGCGCGGTGAGCCGCTTGATGACGTCGCCGAGGAGGTCGCGCTCGCGGTCGTCGAGGAGTCCGACGTTCGCGACCGGACGCCGGCTCACGACGAGCGCCTCGAACGGCCACACCGCCCAGTACGGTACGAGCGCGACCCACGCGTCGTTCGCGCACACGACGCGCTCCTGCAATTCGAGCTCGAGACGGAGGTAGTCCGCCAGCAGCGTGCGGTGGTGGCGTTCGTGGTGGAGCGCCAGGTGCTCCCCCTCGAGCTGCGGCTGGAGCGGCACCGACTTCTGTGCCCAGATCTGGCCGTGCGGATGCGGGTTGCTGCTCCCCATCATCTCGCCCTTGTTCTCGAAGATCTGCACGTGGGCGATGTCGTCGCGCGCGCCGAGCCGGGCGTATTCGTCGGCCCAGAGGTCGACGACGGCTCGGATGGCGGGAAGCTGCATCTGGGGAAGCGAGAGATCGTGGCGCGGCGAGAAGCAGATCACGCGGCAGACGCCCGGCTCCTGGTGGGCGACGAGCAGCCCGTCGACGTTCTGCTCGGCGCCGCTGCCGCCCGGCACGAGCGCGGCGAAGTCGTTGTCGAACGCGAAGGTACCCGTGTACTCCGGGTTCCGGACGCCGCCCGCGCGCTCGTTGCCCGGGCAGAGATAGCACTTCGGGTCGTACGCCGGCCGGTGCTCGGGCGGCAGCTTCTCGACGTGCCCCTGCCAGGGCCGCTTCATCCGGTGGGGGGAGACGAGCACCCATTCGCCGGTGAGCGCATTGAGCCGGCGGTGCGGGTCGTCGCCGAAGATCGCCGTGGGCGAGCGCGGGGAGGCGGAAGCGCCGGTGCTCACGGGCGGGCGTTGCGGGTGCACCATGTCATTCCGAGCGAGGGCGAAGCCCGAAGTCGAGGAATCGCGATGTCCGGGTCGAGAGCACCCGTCGAGTGCACGTGCCGGGCCCGCCGGCGTGATGGGCCGCACCTTTCGCCAGGCGGGCCGAGCAACATATTTGCGGCCGACCCGCGACCGGCGGCGCTCCGTGCGAGCCGGTCGTCTCGCCCACGACGTCAGGCCCCCCCTCTCTCCGACGCCCAATGGACGGAAATCCGATCACTCATCTGGCGGGAATCGACTACGCGATCATGGCCGTGTACTTCGTGGCCGTGCTCGGAGTCGGTTTCGCGCTCAAGCGCGTGATGCGCACGAGCACCGACTTCTTCCTTGCCGGGAAGACGCTTCCCGCGTGGGTGACCGGGCTCGCGTTCATCTCGGCGAACCTCGGCGCGCAGGAAGTGATCGGGATGGGCGCATCCGGGGCGAAGTACGGGATCGCGACGAGCCACTTCTACTGGATCGGCGCCATCCCGGCGATGCTGTTCGTCGGGCTGTTCATGATGCCGTTCTACTATGGATCGCGCGCGCGGTCCGTGCCCGAGTACCTCAAGCTCCGGTTCGACGAGAAGACGCGCACGCTCAACGCCGTGTCGTTCGCGGTGATGACCGTGTTCTCCTCGGGGATCTCGATGTACGCGATGGGGAAGCTGTTCAACCTGCTGCTCGGGTGGAGCTTCAACACGAGCGTGCTGGCGTCGGCGGCGATCGTGCTCGCGTACGTCACGCTGGGCGGCCTGACGAGCGCGATCTACAACGAGGTGCTGCAGTTCTTCCTCATCGTGTTCGGCTTCGCGCCGCTCGTCGTGCTCGGGTTGAACTCGGTGGGCGGGTGGAGCGGGCTGACGGCGAAGCTCAATGCGGCGGCCGTCACGAACGGATTGCCGGCGGGCGCGTACACCCATGCGTGGCAGGGGATGACGAACGCGTCGACGAACCCGATCGGCGTGGAGTGGTTCGGGCTCGTGATGGGGCTCGGTTTCGTGCTGTCGTTCGGGTACTGGTGCACGGACTTCCTCGTCGTGCAGCGCGCGATGGCGGCCGATTCGATGACCGCCGCGCGGCGCACGCCGCTCATCGCGGCGTTCCCGAAGATGGTGTTCCCCTTCCTGGTGATCCTGCCCGGCATGATCGCGCTCGCGCTCACCGTGGGGCAGGGCGCCGCGGCGATGATCCCGGCGAAGATGGGCGCGGGGGGCGCGCCGCTCGTGGACGCGGCGGGGCGCACGGTGCTCGACTTCGATCTCGCGACGCCGATGATGCTCGTGAAGCTCTTCCCGTCGGGAATGCTCGGGCTCGGGCTCACCGCGCTGCTCGCGTCGTTCATGTCGGGGATGGCGGGGAACGTCACCGCGTTCAACACGGTGTGGACGTACGACATCTACCAGAGCCACATCAGGCCCGGCGCGTCGGACCAGCACTATCTGTGGATGGGGCGCGTCGCGACGGTGGGCGGGATCATCCTGTCGATCGCGGCGGCGTACGTCGCCGGCTCGTTCAACAACATCATGGATCTGCTGCAGCTCGTGTTCGCGTTCGTGAACGCGCCGCTGTTCGCGACGTTCGCGCTCGGGATGTTCTGGAAGCGCACCACGGGACATGGCGCGTTCACGGGGTTGCTCTCGGGGACGATCGGCGCCGCGCTGCACCACGGGCTCACGCTGCCCACGGGGGCGACGGCCGGCGTGAAGGGCGGCTACTTCGGCGTCCTGCACACCTACCCGAGCGAGCTCGCGCAGACGTTCTGGACGGCGATCGTGGCGTGGACGACCTGCTTCGTCGTGACGATCGTCGTCAGCCTGGCGACGCGGCCGCGCGTGGAGCAGGAGCTCGAGGGGCTCGTCTACTCGCTCACGCCGAAGCCGCAGGACCGCGACGTGCCGTGGCTCCAGCGGCCGGCGACGCTGGCGGGGATCGTCATCGTGCTGATCGTCGGACTGAATCTCATCTTCCTCTGATCGGAAATCCTCATGAGCTCAATGGAAGGTCTCGACATCCGGGCCCCGATTGGCGGGCTGTTCTCCGTGCTCGGCCTGATGCTCACCGTGTACGGGTTGGTCGCCGGCTCCCCGACGACGTCGACGATCGCGCCGGCGACGAACGTGAACCTGTGGTGGGGCGCGACGATGCTCGTGTTCGGCATCATCCTGCTCGTGATGTCGCGCCGCGTGGTGCGGCATCCGAAGAACGCACCGCGTCCCGACTGAGGCGCGAGCGATGCCGACGCGACGGGAGTTCGTGCAGCGCGGCGCGGCGATGGGGGGCGCACTCGCCGCGCTCGGCGCCGTGGGCGGCTCGGCGGCGTGCGCGACGGGCGGCGCGGCGGAGCAGCGCGCGGTGAGCGCGGGTGCCGGGCCAGGCGCCGCCACGCGCTCCGCGCCGACTGCGGACGGCGCCATCAAGCAGTCCGTGTGCAAGTGGTGCTTCAACGACATGACCGTGGATGCGCTCGCGGCCGAGGGGAAGCGCATCGGGCTCAGGTCGGTGGAGCTGATCGATCCGCCCGATTTCCCCGACGTCGTCAAGCACGGATTGATCTGCGCGATGACCAACGCGCCGGGCGATCCACGGACGCGGATCCCGAAGGGGTTCAACCGCGTGGAGAACCACGCGTGGCTCGTGCCGCTCTACAAGGAGCACATCGCGAAGGTGTCGGCGGCGGGGTTCCCGAACCTGATCTGCTTCTCGGGAAACCGGGGCGGCCTCGGCGACGACGAGGGGATCGAGAACTGCGCGAAGGGGTTGCGCGAGATCCTCCCCGCCGCGGAGCAGGCGGGAGTGACGATCTGCATGGAGCTGCTCAACTCGAAGGTGAATCACCCCGACTACCAGTGCGACCACACGCCGTGGGGGGTGAAGCTCGTGGAGAAGGTCGGGTCGGAGCGATTCAAGCTCCTGTACGACATCTACCACATGCAGATCATGGAGGGCGACGTCATCCACACGATCCGCGACAATCACCGGCACATCGCGCACTATCACACCGCGGGCGTGCCGGGTCGTCACGAGATCGACGAGAGCCAGGAGCTGTTCTATCCGGCGGTGATGCGCGCGATCCGGGATACCGGCTTCACCGGATACGTGGCGCAGGAGTTCGTGCCGGCGTCGAAGCAGGCCATGGCCTCGCTCGAGGACGCGTATCGGCGCTGCGCGGTGTAGCGGAGGCGCGCGCTGCGCCGTCGCGCAGCGCGCGGTTGACGGTTAACGGTTGACGTCAGCGGGCAGGAAGGACGGTGAACGGTGAACGGTTGACGGTTGACGGTTAACGGTTGACGTCAGCGGGCAGGAACCGCGAAGAGCGGTGAACGGTTGACGGTTAACGGTTGACGTCAGCGGGCAGGAACCGCGACGGCGGCGTGTGAAGCGTAAGAAGCGTCCCGAGGCCGGCCGCCAACCGAGAAACCGTCAACCGAGGAACCGTTCACCGTTCACCGTTCACGGGCCACCGTTCACCATTCACGGGCCACCGTTCACCATCCTCCCCCTTCACCGCCGTACGAACTCGATCATCAATTCCGCCAGCTTCAGCCCGTGTGTCGCCGCGAAGCCGTGCGGGGCGCCGGGGAGGACCTCGAGGCGGCTGCCCGGGAGCTGCTCGTGCGTCAGCTTGCCGGAGAGGTCGAAGGGGACGATCTGGTCCGCGTCGCCGTGGACGATCAGCGTGGGCACCGTGAGCTTCCTCAGGTCGGCGCGGAAGTCCGTCGTGCCGAATGCATTGATGCACTCCGCCGTGCCGAGCGGCGACGCGGCCCACGCGATCCACTTGCTGAACGGGATGAGATCGGCGCTCACGCCCTTGGCCGGCTCGTAGTTGTAGAACGCGGGGAAGAACTGCTCGAGGAAGCCGATGCGGTCCTTCTTCACGCCCTCGATCATTCCGTCGAACACCGCGCGGTCGATTCCCGCCGGGTTGTCGGGCGTCTTGAGCAGAAATGGCGTGACGGCGCCGAGGAGCATCGCCTTCGCGAGCCGCGACGTGCCGTAGCGCCCCGCGTAGCGCGCGACCTCGCCGCCGCCCATCGAGAAGCCGGCGAGGGTGACGTCGCGCAGGTCGAGCTGCGTGATCAGGTCGTTGAGGTCGGACGCGAAGGTGTCGTAGTCGAAGCCGCCGGCGGGCCGCCCCGATTCACCGAACCCGCGCCGGTCGTACGCGATGCAGCGAAAGCCCGCGTCGACGAGCGCAGCGATCTGCGTCTCCCACATGCGGTGGCTGAGCGGCCAGCCGTGAATCAGAACGATCGGGCGGCCGGCGCCGAGGTCGACGTAGTGGAGATCGGTGGCGGGTGCGGCGGAGGTGCGGATCGTGGGCATGTGGTTCTCGCTGGTCGTGAGTGCATATGCTCCGAGGGATCCTACGGTTCCACGCGCGCCGGACGTCGCCTCAACATCCCGCCACGATGAACCCTTGCACGGCGAGGCTCTGCCCCACCGGCTGTGCGATCACGAGGGTCGTGTTCTGCCCCGACACGAACGTCACGTTCCCGAGGTCGAGATCGGCGACGACGGCCCCGTTCTGCGCGATCCGAACCTGCTGCGGCGTCGTCGCATCGACGTTCACGAACGCCGACGCGAGTCCGGGAGCGACGTTGGCGACGGCGGGGGTCGCGCCGGCGAGTGCCGCGCCCGGCGCGGTGACGAACACGTCGTACGAGACGCCGAGCGTGGCGTTCACCACCGCGAGGCCGGCCTGGCCGCTCGCCGGCGTGAAGCCGTTCACCACGGTCACGAGCTGCGTCGCGCTCAGCCCGTCGGTGTACGCCACGACGGTGTAGCTCCGGTCGACGAGCAACGGCGTCGTGAGGCTCGCGAGCGGCGTGACGGAACCGGAGGCGCGCACGACGACGTCCGGACTCGTCGCCGGCGTCGCGATGCAACTCGACGATGCACCGAAGACGAGCGCGGCGTTCCCCGCGCCGGCGGACCTGTTGCTCCGCGCGACGTCGACGGTCGCGTCGGTGGCGTTGACCACGCGCACGGTGGCGGTGGCGGTGGTGTCGGTGTTCCCGTCGCCGCCAGCGACACCGAGCCCGAGCACGTTGTCGCTCGAGCAGCCGGCGACGATCACCGACGTCGAGAGCAGGGTTGCGATGAGACGAGGCGCGCGCATGATCACTCCGGCCGGGAATCCGCCGTCGCCGCGGTCCGCCGGCATGAACCGGGCAGAAGCAGCCACTGCCTCCACCGGGGGCAAATCCTTCGCCACGAGCACCGCCGAGCACGGTTCGGACGCGCGCCCGAGCGCACATGATCGAGATCCTCCGCACGGACATCACGACGCTCGCCGTCGACGCGATCGTCAACGCCGCGAACCCGGCGCTCGCCGGCGGGGGCGGCGTGGACCGCGCGATCCATCGCGCGGCCGGCCCCGAGCTCGTCAGCGCGTCGCGCGCACTCGCGCCCTGTCCGCCCGGCGAGGCGGTGATCACGCCGGGCTTCCGGCTGCCCGCACGCTGGGTGATCCACGCGGTCGGTCCCATGTGGCGCGGCGGCGCACACGGCGAGGCGCAGCTCCTCCGCTCGGCCTACGACCGCAGCTTCGCCCTCGCTCTCGCACAGGACGTCGCCAGCATCGCGTTCCCCGCGATCTCGACGGGCGTGTACGGCTTCCCGAAGCCGCTCGCTGCCGAGATCGCGATCGGCGCGATGCGTCGCCACGAGCCGCATCTCGCGCGCATCGTCGCCTGCGCGTTCGACGCCGAGACGGAGGCGCTCTATCGCGGTGCGCTCGGAGCCGCGGCGAACGGCGGCTGAACGCGGCGTCGATCCTTGTTCCGCGCGCGTCCAGGTCGTACGCTGCGCCCCACCTCATCACCCGCGATCGAAACCGGAACCCGCCATGCTCGTTCGCACGCATCACGCCCTGCTCGCCGCATCGCTCTGCTCCGCCCCCGTGCTCGCGCGTGCGCAATCGCTGCCGACGAACCAGCGGCTCTACGACACCGTCACGAGCATGCCCGAGCTTCGCGAGACGCGTCTCGCGACGTTCGCCGCCGAACCGGTGGTCACCGGTCGCGTGATCTTCCTCGGCAACAGCATCACGCAGGGCGGCGACTGGGCGAAGCTCACGGGAGACAGCACGGCCGTGAACCGCGGCATCGGCGCCGACATCACCTACGGCATCCGCACGCGCCTCGCCGACGTGATCCGCCGCCAGCCGTCGAAGCTGTTCATCCTCGTCGGCATCAACGACATCAGCAAGGACATCCCCGACGCGGTGATCGCCGCGCAGTACCGCGCCATCGTCGACAGCGTGCGTGCGAAGAGCCCGCGCACGCGGATCTACGTGCAGAGCATCATGCCGCTCAACCCGGCGGTGAAGAACTTCCCGCAGCATTACGACAAGCAGGAGCGCGTCGTGGCGGTGAACCGCCTGCTGCGGGCGATGGCCCGAGAGACGGGGGTGACCTATGTCGACCTATGGCCCGCCGTGGTGGATTCGCATGGCCGCCTCGATGCGAGCATCACCCCTGACGGGCTGCACCTGAACGACGAGGGCTACGAGCGCTGGGTGCGCTACCTGAAACGGAAGGGTTACCTGTAGCTGCCCGGTCATTCCGAGCGGAGGGCCGAAGGCCCGAAGTCGAGGAATCGCGATCATACTGGTAGAGGGGGTCTTCTACCGGGACGATCGCGATTCCTCGACTGCGCGAGCACTGCGTGCTCGCTCCGCTCGGAATGACGCTCCCCCTGCGGACGATCGCAATTCCTCGACTCGCTTCGATCGCTCGGAGTGACACGCTTCCCCTGTCATGCCGCGCGTCGCTGCAGAACCCGGCGCCGGCCGATCAACTGCATCGCCAGCACGACCAGCGCGATCGCGGCGAACGCGTACACCCACCCGTGGTTCCCCTCTTCGATCCAGAGGTACGCCAGCCCATGCGCCACCACGAGCGCCGCCGCCCAGTACGTCCAGCGCTGCCACGACTTCCAGCGCCGTGAGCCGAGCGCGCGCAGCGAGACGTCGTTCGAGATCGCGAGCAGCATCAGGAGCACGAGCGTCGCCGCGAGGCCGGTCCAGTTCGCGAACCCGAACAGGTCGTAGCGCAGCGGCACGGGATGGTCGCCCTCGGGGAAGATGAAGTACTTCCAGATCGCGCCGGCCATGTGCACCTGGAGTCCGGCCACGACGTGCGCGACGCCGAAGACGGCGCCCCAGATCCCGACGTCGCGCCGGAGGTCGGTGCTCACCGGCGCCGTCCGGCCGCGCCACACGCGCCACGGCCCGATCAGCATCGCCCACGCGATCAGCGCGACGCTCGCGTACCCGGTGGCCATGCTCAGCCGGAACATCGTCTGCGTCGAATGCGACGCGTTGACGGCCACGAGATAGACGGCGAGCGCCACCGCCGCGATGCCGAGGTTGCGCACGAGCCGCCGGCTCCAGTAGGACGCCGACGCCATCAGCACCACTCCGCGCGCGACGTCCACGCCGAGTCCGCCAGCAGGCGGAGCCGGACTCGACGGCTCCGTCTCGCCCACGAATTGCACCTCGGGGATCCGCTCATCTTCGGAGGATCAACGTGAGGTACCACGTTCGCATCGCGGCGCTCGTCGCCGCTCTGTCCCTGGCCGGCGCGGCGACGGCGCACGCCCAGGACAAGCAAGAACCCGGCGGGCTGAACAAGGTCGCGCAGGACGTGAGCAAGACGGTGAAGAAGGCCGGCCGCGACACGAAGGCCGAGGTCAAGCGCGACGCGGGCAAGGCGCACCGCTCGCTCAAGTACGCCGGCAACGAGACGAAGACCACGCTCAAGAAGACGACCGGGATCAAGGGCTCGAAATCCAAGAATCCTGGTGGGCTGAACAAGGTCGCGCGCGAGGTCAGCAAGACGTCGAAGAAGACGGGCCGTCATCTCAAGGCGGAGAAGAACCGCGTCAAGAGCGAGGCCCACGGCGCGGCGACGGAGGCGGGCAAGAGCGTCAAGGACACGGTGCTCAAGGGCAAGCAGCCCTGACGCAACCCGCTCCGATCGACGTGCGGCGCTGGGGATTCCTCAGCGCCGCACGTGCATCGTGCCCTGCATGGTGACGTAATGCCCGGGGAAAGTGCACACGAACGGATAGTCGCCCGGCGCATCCGGCGCCACGAAATAGATCGTCTCGCTCTTGCTCGGCTCGAGCAGCGCGGTGTGATACAGCACGTCGTCGCTCGGCGGCACGTAGCCGAGCTTCGCGCCGTCGAGGCCGAGCCGGAGCGCCGCCTCGCCGACCCTCGTCGCGGCGCCAGCCTTCACGATCACGAGGTTGTGCAGCATGTCGCTCGGGTTCGCGAAGTCGAGCTGCACGCGAGCGCCCGGCTTCACGTCGAAGGAGCCCACGTCGAACCTGAGCCCTTCCTCCGCCTGCACGGCGACGGTCTGGTCGGCCGCGCCGTTCCACGCCGCGGGCATCGTCGTGAGATGCTTCGCGAGCGCCGGACCGCGCGCGCCGCGCACCGGAGCGCTCGAGGCGCTCGCATCGCGCGACGGGCGCGAGGCCTGGGATGTCACGGCGAGCTTCGCCCCCGCCGGAATCCGGTTCACCGTGTAATACCCGACGTCGTGCAGCAGCGGCGCGCCGCTCGCCGAGCGAACGCCGCTCATCCGGATCTCGTGCACGTAGCCCTGCCGCAGCGAGTCGACGACGATCCGCGCGCTCTTCCCGTCCTTCGCCACCTCCACCGCGCGCACGGCATGCGCGAGCTGATTGATCGGCGGCGAACCATAGATGTGATGGTACTTGTAGATGAAGCTGTTCACCGCGTAGCTCGCGGGATCGCCCGCCGTCGTGCGATCCACCGGCTGCGTGAACGTGATCTCGAATCCGTCGGGCCGCGCGCTCACGTGGTGCGCCTCGAACGGCACCTTGCCCGTCCACACCAGCCGCTGCAGCCCGTAGGGCGCCCGACCCGTCGCGCCCCAGCCGCGGCTCGTCTGGCCGACGTACATCGAGCCGTCCTTCCCCCACACCTCGCGGAACACGCCGGACATGAACCCTTCGCGAAAGGGGAAGACGACTCCCTGGTACACGCCGCTCACCTTCTCGAGCGCGACGCGCATGATGCGGCTCTGTCCCTGATCGCCGACGAAGAGCTGGCCGGCGAACGGACCGAACGCGCCGCGCGTGGAATCGACGAGGATCGCCGACGTCGAGATGCCGAGGATGCCGTGCGGGATCCACACGGCGGGCGTGACGAGATGCGGCACGCGCTTCGCCACCTCGAACTTGGGCTCGCCGGTGTCCGGGATGTCGGTCGGCTTCAGCGTCACCGGCGAGCCGGGTTCGCCCGACCACTTGAGTCCCTTCGGGTTTCCCTCGAAGTCGCCGCGCTTCACCTGGCTGATCCCGCCCGAACCGACCCAGTCGCCCTGGTTCTCGGCGTAGAACAGGTCGCCGTCGAGGTTGAAGCCGAAGCTCGACGGCGAGCGGAAGCCCGTCGCGAAGGGCGTCATCGTGCCGTCGGGCGCGAGCTCGAGCATCCAGCCGCGCCACTTCACGAAGCTCTCGCCGTAGCCGATCCAGGCGAGGTTGAGCGTGACGTACATGTCGCCGGCCGGTGAGAACACCGGGCCGAACGAGTACTCGTGGTAGTTGCCCGAGAGCGGCCAGTCGTACACGGTCTCGTAGCGATCCGCGCGTCCGTCGCCGTCGGTGTCACGCAGCCGAGTGAGCTCGCTCCGCTGCGTCGTGAGGAGCGCGCCGTCGCGATAGGTGAGGCCGAGCGCCTCGTGCAGCCCTCGCGCGAAGCGCGTGTAGTGCGGCTGGCTCCCGTTCGCGCCGCCGGGATTCTCGATCAGCCAGACGTCGCCGCGCCGCGTCGCGACGGCGAGCCGGCCGTCGGGCATCGTCTCGAGGCCGCCCACCTCGAGCACGACGCCTTCCGGAATCGGCAGCGTGGAGATGCGGTAATACTCGGCTTCGTTGGCCGCGTTGGAGCTGTCGGCGCGCGGCTGCGCATGGGCAGCCGGTGTGAGGAGCGCGGGCGCGGCGAGTGCGGTGAGTGCGACGAGCGTGCGGCGCACCGTGCGCTCGGCGTGGAGTCGGATGTCGAGCATGCGCGGCTACCAGACGATGGAGTACGCGACCGTGGCCTCGCCACGGTCGAAGCGAACGGGCGCGAGCAGGTCGTCGCCGCCGGGCCGATGACGAAGCACGGGTTCGGGCGCGCCAGCGGGAAGCACGACGAGCCACTGCTTGTCGCCCACCGCGTACGAGCCGTCCGGCTGGCGGGCGATGCGCGAACCCCGCGCGAGCTGGACGTACATCCCTGCCGTGCTCGCCGACGCCGGCGCGCGGAAGTGCAAGGTGCGCGTGAGCGTCACCCCCGCGGAGTCGGGGCGGATCGCGTCCTCGACGTCGACGCCGTGCGCGCGAAGGAGGAAGGTCGGGCGACCCGCCGCGTCGAGGCTATAGCCGAGCCGCTTCAGCTCGCGCTCGTCGGTGATCGAGTCGGGCCACGCGGCGTTCGCGTCGCCAAGGAAGGCGATGCTCGGCGTTCCCGGCAGCTCGACGGTGCTCCCCATGGGCCGCGCGCTCTGATCCTCGCCGCGCTCGTGCCACATCTGCGTCGTCTCCAGGAACGGGCCGCGCCACACGTAGAGCGGCGCGCCCTGGGCGACGTCGTAGCTGTAGTGCACGCCGACCGGATCGGCGACGTTGGCGACGTACACGCGCTTGATCCCGCGATGCCACTCGAAGCTGCGCAGCACGAGCGGCTCCGCCGGTGCCGCGACGAGGATCGGGTTGACGGGGCTCGAGAACGTGCCGAGCGCGCTCTCGTCGTGCAGTGCCTGTCGTTCGACGCCCGGTCCCTCGATCCAGAGACGCACGTCGCGCTCGCTCCCCCACTGCCGATTCTTGTAGACGGAAAACTCGAACGCGTGCGGGCCGGCGGTGAGCTCGACGTCGGCCATCGCGCGCGGCGACGCGCCCGGATTCGCGATGACGGGCTTCGCGTCGATCGAGAGCCGTGCGCTCGCCACGCCCGGCCCCTGCATGGATGCCTCGGTGCCCACCCAATCGATGTCCGACGTGAAGCGATACCGGCCGGACGCCGGCACGGTGAGCGTGCCCCGATACGCGAGCGCGAACTTGTTCGGCGCGCGCGCGGGCTCCGACGACAGCGTCGCCGACGCGCCCTCGCGCGTCGGCGGGCGCGTCGCCATCCACGTCGTGTCGATCCCGTCGCCGACCCACGCGCGGTAGCGCAGGCCCGTGAGCGATGCGCGCCCGGTATACGACTTGTACTCGAGGTTCTTGAGCGCGACGGGGCCGCGGTCGCCCTGGAACATCAGCGGGCCGGTCGGACGCTCGTCGGCGAACGCGGTGCCGCTGGTCGGCCCGGTGACCTCGACGTTCTCCTGCACGGTGACGCCGTTCACGACGACGCGGAGGAACTTCGCGTTCGCGATCTTGCGCGTGCCGTCGAAGCGCGGCGCGCGGAACGCGATCTCGACGTGCTGCCACAGCCCCGGTGCGCGGCTCGCGTTCTGGCTCGGCGGCGTTCCCTCGAACTCCTCGCGGCCCTTGCCACGCGTGTCGTCGCGCCGCTCCATGATCCCGCCCATGTCGGCGAAGATGGGCGCGCGGTTGCCCCAGCTGTCGAACAACTGCAGCTCGTACCGGCCCATGAGGAAGATGCCGGAGTTGGAGCCCTTCGGCATCATGACGTCGAGCGCGAGATCGAGATCGCCGTGCTCCATCGTCGTGAGGAGATGCCCCTTCGCCGCGTCCGTCGGCTGGTTCACGAGGATGCCCGTGCCCGGCTCGGTCGCGAGCACGCGCCGGCGTGCGCGATCGGCCGACACGTCGCCGACGACGCGCCAGTTCGCGCTCGTGGGGCGGAACGCGGCGAGGTCGGCGAGCGAGAGCGCGTTCGGCGGCAGCGCGGCGCGCTCGGGACGCGCGGGCTGCGCGCCGACGGCCGAGGCGAGGAGCGCGCAGAGCGCGATGAGTCGTGAGATGGGCGGTCGCATGGGCTTCGCGAGGGGGACGCGATGGGCGGGAGAGAAGCGCGTTGCAGAATGCGAGGAATCATCGCGTTCTGCAACGGCCCGCCGCGGGCGACGGGACGACGCGTCCCGGTCGGCCTGACGGAAATCGTACGGACAGAGTGACGCGACCGAACATCGCTCGCGGACGAGACGGTCGGACACTCTGACTCGGCACGCTCTGCCGGTTTGCGACGGCATCGACGGTGCCTCGTGCGTGGTGGCGCGACCTCACCCATCTCCGACCCCGTCCCCCATGACAGTCACTCTCAGACGACTCGCCGCGCTCGCGCTGGGTGTCGTCACGCTCGCGAGCTGCGCGGGCGACGTGCCCACCGCCGCGGCGCCGAGGCTCACGAGCTCCGGACCCGCGACGAGCCTCACCGGCACGCTGCTCGGCGTGACCTCCGCGCTTCTCTCGGTCGACGGCCTCCAGCGCACCAAGCCCCTCGCCGCTCCGATCACCGTGTCCAAGGCGATCGGCTCCGCCGGAGGCACGCTCTCGATTCCCGCGGCCGGCGTGACGGTGGTGGTGCCGAAGGGCGCCTTGACGTCGACGACGACGATCACGATGACCGCGCGCGCCGGCTCGCTCGTCGCGTACGACTTCGCCCCGCACGGGATCACCTTCGCCAAACCGCTTCAGTTCAAACAGGAGCTCAAGGGGACCAACGCATCGCTGCTGACCGCGCCGCTGCTGAGTCTCGGCTACTACTCGGACGCGGGACTGCTCACGCAGACGGGCGGCCTCGTCTCCGAGCTGCTCGGCGGCGTGGTCGACGTTCTGACGTGGAGCTTCGAGTCCAGCATCCCGCACTTCTCGGGATACATCGTCACCTGCGGCCGGAGGCCCTGAGCACGCGGGAACGGGTCGGGGACCGACCGGCGGAACTGGGCCGCCGGACGGGCGACTGGCGGGGCACGCGTCGAGTTTGACGCATGCCCCGCCTTCGTTCGTCCTTGAAGACGAGGTCGCCGCACGCGCGAGGGGCGACCAGCCTTCTTCCCGAGCGATGAGCGCGTCGTCCCGAGCCATTCCGAGCCCCTTCACCCGTCCCGCCGTCCGGCTCGACTCCGGTGTGGCGGGAATCGGCGCGATCGGCCAGTCGCTCGAACGCGAAGGCAACCAGCTCGGGGCGCGCACGCTCTACGAGCGCGCGCTGCACGACGGCCGCGCGCGCTCGTCCGCCGACGCCGCGCAGCTCATCCGCTGGATCGCGCGCACCTACATCAACGAATCGACGCTCGACGCGGCGCGCGACTGCGGCCTCGCCGCCCTCGCGATCGCCGACGCCGCCGGCGACGAGGTGGCGCGGGGCCACGCCGAGAACATCCTCGCCATCGTCGAGTGGAAGCTGAGCAACCTCGACGAGGCCGAGCGATTGTATCGCCGCGCGCATCGGAGCGCGCAGCGCGCCGGAGAGGCCTCGCTCGCCGCGATGACGGCGTCCAATCTCGGCGTCATCGCCAGCGTCCGCGGCGACGACGGCGAAGCACAGCGCCGGTTCGAGCAGGGGCTGGCCGAAGCGCGGCTCGCCGCGATGCCCGAGCAGGCGATCGCGACGCTCGTGAACCTCGGCCTGCTCCACATGCATCAGGGCCGCTATGCCGACGCGGACCGCCGGTTCGCCGAAGCGCGCGAGGTCGCGCAGGTCATCGGCGAGATGGGAATGCTGATCACGATCGAGCTCGACGTCGCCAAGCTGCGCGTGCGCCAGCAGCGGCCGGCGGAGGCGCGCGAGCTCGCGCGCCGGGCGCGGCAGCTCGCTCGACGCACCGGCACCGCGCAGGCCGACGGCGACGCCGAGCACGTCGAGGGACTCGTCGCTTGCGCGCTCGGCGAGCTGGCCGAGGCGGAGTCGCGCTTTCTCAAGGCGGAGGAGGTCGCGCTGCAGCGGAGCGACCTGATTCTCGAGGGTGAGACGGCACGCGAGCTCGCCGCGCTGTACCGGCAGCAGGGCCGCAACCGGCAGACGCTGCAGCGGCTCAACCAGTCGCACCGGATCTTCACGCAGCTCCGCGCGCGGCGCGAGCTCGCCGACGTCGACCGGCGCACGGCGATGCTGGAGAGCGACTTCCTCGACGTCGTGCGCCGCTGGGGCGAGTCGATCGAATCGAAGGATCGCTATACGCAGGGTCACTGTGTGCGCGTCGCCGATCTCGCCTGCGCGCTGTGGGAGCGCGTGTCGCCCGCCGACGCGACCGCGCGCTTCTGGTTCCGGATCGGCGCGCTGCTGCACGACGTCGGCAAGCTGCTCGTGCCGGAGGAGGTGCTCAACAAGCCCGGGCGACTCGACGAGTACGAGTGGGAGCTGGTGCGGCGGCATCCGAGCGCGGGTGTCGAGCTGCTCGCCGACATCGAGTTCCCGTGGGACGTGCTGCCGATCGTCGAGAGCCATCACGAGCGATGGGACGGCGGCGGGTATCCGCACGGCCTGGCCGGCGAGGCGATCCCGCTCACGGCGCGCGTGGTGTGCATCGCCGACGTGTACGACGCGCTCACCTCGCGCCGGAGCTACAAGGAGCGGTTCGGGCACGAGGACGCGATGGCGGTGATGCGGCGCGATCGCGGCACCGCGTTCGATCCCGTGCTGTTCGACGCGTTCGAGCAGGTGATGCGGAACGGTGGCTGGTCCACCGCCGACTCGGCGCCGCTCGAGCCTAGCTGACCCATCTCGCACATCCCGGCGGACTGCCGCTAAGGGCCTGGGAGGCGGTGTCATTCCGAGCGAGGGCGACGCCCTTCCCCTCTGTCATTCCGAGCGAGGGCGACGCCCGAGTCGAGGAATCGCGCCCCTCGGCGTCGAGTCGCCCTCGACCGGGATGATCGCGATTCCTCGACTGCCCGAGCACTCCGTGCTCGCTCCGCTCGGAATGACCGCGGGGGAGAATCGCGCCACGCTGCGCTCGGCGACGCAGGCCCCGCCGCAACTCCCGGTGCGTTGCTCTCGTAGTGTGAGGGCCGTATGATCATCCCCGCGCGGCGGAGGCGTGCCGCGCCTTCCAGATACGACACCGGAGGCCCCATGTCGCTCGGCGACTTTCTGCGCAAGCAGCTCATCGACGTCATCCAGTGGACCGAGGAGGGCGACGGCGTGCTCGCCCAGCGGTATCCGATGCGCGACATGGAGATCCAGTACGGTGCGCGGCTCACCGTCCGCGAGTCGCAGCTCGCGCTGTTCGTCAACGAAGGGAAGATCGCCGACCAGTTCGGCCCCGGGCTCTACACGCTCGAGACCCAGACGCTGCCGCTGCTCACGAACCTCAAGCACTGGTACACGGGGTTCGAGTCGCCCTTCAAGAGCGACGTCTACTTCTTCTCCACGCGCCTCCAGACGGACCAGCGCTGGGGCACGCAGCAGCCGCTCACCATCCGCGACAAGGATTTCGGCATGGTGCGGCTGCGCGGCTTCGGGCTGTACAGCTACCACCTCGTCGACCCGACGCGTTTCCACACGCAGATCAGCGGCACGCGCGAGACGTACACCGTCGCCGATCTCGAGGGCCACCTGCGCAACACGATCGTCGGCCGCGTGTCCGACGCCTTCGCCGAGTCGAAGATTCCCTTCCTCGACATGGCGAGCAACCTCGTCGAGCTGGGCTCGGCCATCTCGGCGCAGCTCGCGCCGACCTTCACCGACTTCGGCCTCGCGCTCGACTCGTTCGTCGTCGAGAGCCTCTCGCTCCCCGAGGAGCTGCAGCGCAAGCTCGACGAGCGGATCGGGATGAACATGGCCGGCAACCTGCGCGACTACACGCAGTACCAGGCGGCGCAGGCGATCCCGATCGCCGCCGCGAACGAGGGCGGCGGCGCGGCGCTCGGCGCCGGGCTCGGCGCCGGCATGGCGATGGGCAAGGCGATGACCGACGCGCTCAACCAGGTGGCCACCGGCGGTGACGCGGCGCAGAAGCCGTCCCCCGCCGCGGCGACCGCGCTTCCCGACCAGGGCGCTCCGGCCGCCGACGGCACGAAGTTCTGCATCGAGTGCGGCAAGCCGATCCCGCGGGCTGCGAAGTTCTGCCCCGAGTGCGGCAAAGCGCAGGGGTGACCGCGCTCGGACACGCCGGCCGAGGGGACGAGTGGATCGTCGAGGCGTTCGGCTGTGATGCCGAACGCCTCGCCGACCGCGCCGCGCTCGCCGCGCTGCTCGACACGATCGTGCACGATCTCGCCCTGCGCCCCATCGGCGCCGGGCAGTGGCACGTCTTCCCGCCGCCGGGCGGCGTCACCGGGATGCTGCTGCTCGCCGAGTCCCATCTCACCGTGCACACCTTTCCCGAGCACGGCTCGCTCTGCCTCAATCTGTTCTGCTGCACGCCGCGTGCGGCGTGGCCGTTCGCCGAGCGGCTCGCCGGCGCGCTCGGCGCGGAGCGCGTCGAGGTGCGCCACGTGGACCGGGTGTATGCCGCCGGCGCTCCGGCCGCCTACACGTGACGTCGAGCCGCGAGTGACCGCGCGCACGGCCGCCTGCCCCAACTGCGGGGCGACGATCGAGTTCCGCTGGTCGGGCGCGGTGCAGAGCATCTGCCCCTACTGCAAGGCGGTGCTCGTGCGCCGCGACGTCGACCTCGAGAAGGTCGGCACGGTGAGCGATCTCCCGCCGACGAGCTCCCCGATCCAGCTCGGCACCGAAGGCCGCTGGAAGAACGATCCGTTCACCGTGGTGGGACGGATCGTGTACGCGTACGACCGCGGTGGGTGGAACGAGTGGTACCTGCGCACCGCGAGCGGCGCGAGCGCGTGGCTCTCCGACGCGCAGGGCGACCTCGCGGTGTCGACGCCGGCGAACGACGCCGGCCCGCTGCCGGCGCCGGGCGAGCTCGCGGTCGGCCAGTCGTACGCCATCGACGGGATCCTCTTCCACGTGGCCTCGCTCACGCGCGCGCGATACGCCGGCGTGGAGGGTGAGCTCCCCTTCGAGTCGTGGGACCGGCACGAGGCGCTGTTCGCCGACCTCGATACCGAGGGCAAGGGCGCCGAGCTTCGCTTCGCGACGATCGACTATTCCGACCTGCCCCCCGCGGTGTACGTGGGCACGTACGTCGAGCTGGACGATCTCGCGCCGCGCAACCTTCGCCGGTTCGAGGGCTGGTGAGCGCGCCCGCCGTCTCGTCGCTGAGCTGCCCGCAGTGCGGGGCCGCGATCACGCTCCGCACGCTCGATCAGGCGCAGTCGGTGGTGTGCTCGAGCTGCGGCAGCATCCTCGACGCGCGCGATCCGAATCTCCACGTCCTCCAGGCGTTCGAGGCGAAGCAGAAGTTCACGCCGCAGATCCCGCTCGGCACGCGCGGCGCGTTGAAAGGGGAGAAGTGGGAGGTCGTCGGCTACCAGGTGCGCCGCATCACGATCGACGGCACGTCGTATTACTGGGAGGAGTACCTCCTGTTCAATCCCTACAAGGGATTCCGCTACCTCACCCAGTACGACGGCCACTGGAACGACGTGCAGATCGTGAAGGCGGCGCCCGCCGAATCGATCAACGGGCGGCAGCCGTTCGTCACGCTGTACGGAGAGACGTTCAAGCACTTCCAGACGGCGACGGCGTACACCGAGTTCGTGCTCGGCGAATTTCCGTGGCAGGTGCGCGTCGGGGATCACGCCGTCGTGCGCGACTTCGTGGCGCCCCCGCGGATGCTGAGCGAGGAGAGCACCCCCGACGAGACGACCTGGTCGCTCGGCACCTACACGCCGGCGGCGCAGATCTGGAAGGCGTTCTCGCTGCCGGGGAAGCCGCTGCGCCCGCGCGGCGTGTACGCCAACCAGCCCGACGAATATCGTCCGGTCGCCGGCTCGATGGCGAAGCGCTACCTGCTGTTCGCGGCGATCATCGTCGGGCTCGGAGTGCTACGGTTCGTCACCGCGGCGCGCGAGACGGTGTTCGCCACGGACTCCTCCTTCTTCCGGCCGGGCGCCCCCGCCGACTCGCTCGCCTTCGTGACGCCGACGTTCACGGTGAAGGGGCGGACGACCGATCTCGAGGTGACCACGGAGGCCCAGGTCGACAACGGGTGGGCGTACTTCGACTACGCGCTCGTCAACGAGCAGACGGGCACGACGTACGAGTTCGGCCGCGAGGTCAGCTACTACTACGGCCGCGACTCCGACGGCGCGTGGTCCGAAGGCTCACGCCGCGACCGCGCCCTGCTTCCGAGCGTGCCCGCGGGGCAGTACTTCCTGCGCGTGCTGCCCGAAGCGCAGGTCCCGACGGACTTCCTCGAGTATCGTATCGTCGTCAGGCGCGACGTGCCGATCGTCACGCCCTACCTCGTCTGCCTCGCGCTGCTCGCCATCCCGCCGATCTTCTGGGCGCTCCGCGCGTGGGGGATGGAGAGCGCGCGGTGGAAGGAGAGCGACTACGCGCCGGACGACGACGACGACGATGAGTGACGCGTCGAGGAGCAATCAATGAAGCATCCGATCTACACGACGTTCGCCGCGCTGCTCGTGATCATGCTCGTCGCCGCCGAGGCGCGCGGGTGGACCCCGATGCGGCCGACCGAGGTGAAGAACATCCCGCGCTCGATCCGCGACAATCCGGGCGCCTATCGTCCCCACTACCGCTCCTTCTTCGGCACGGGCCGCTACCTGCGAGGCAAGTGACATGGACGCCGTCTACCCCACGATGCTCCACAACGCGCTGGCCGCGATCCTCTTCGCCATCATCGGCGTGGTGCTGTTCATCCTCGCGTTCATGCTGTTCGACAAGCTGACGCCAGGCTCGCTCTGGAAGGAGCTGATCGAGGACCAGAACACGGCCCTCGGCGTCCTGATGGGCGCGGTGGCGATCGCGCTGGCGATCATCATCGCCGCGGCGGTGACGTGAGGCTCGGCGCGCGCCGCGCGCGCGCCGGCGACGTGGTGACTTGGCTCGTTCGTGGCTTGGTCGGTGACCGCTTGGATGCGCCGACGCCTCCCCGCCACTCGACCACGGTGACTTGGTTCACCTGCTGAGTCGAACTCACCGACCAAGTCACCAAGTCACCAAGTCACCGATCGTGGTCGTCCCCCTCTTCCTCTCCGTCCTCCTCATCGCCGCGTGCGGGCTGATCTACGAGCTCGTCGCGAGCGCGCTCGCGAGCTATCTGCTCGGCGACAGCGTCACGCAGTTCTCCACGGTGATCGGGACGTACCTGTTCGCCATGGGCGTGGGGAGCTGGCTGTCGCGGTGGATCGGGCGCGGGCTCGTCGCGCGGTTCGTCACGATCGAGCTGCTCGTCGGGCTCGTCGGTGGCTTCTCGTCGACGCTCCTCTTTCTCGCCTTCGCGTACACCGACGCCTTCCGGCTCCTCCTCTACGTGTTGGTCGCCGTGCTCGGCGTGTTCGTCGGGCTCGAGATCCCGCTGCTCATGCGGATCCTCCGCGACCGGTACGCGTTCAAGGACGTCGTCGCGAACGTCCTCACCTTCGACTACCTCGGCGCCCTCGCCGCGTCGCTCGCCTTTCCGATCCTGCTCGTCCCGCACCTCGGGCTCGTGCGCGCGGCGATTCTCTTCGGCATGGTGAACGCCGGCGTCGCCCTGTGGTCGGTGTGGCTCTTTCGCGATCAGCTCGGGGCGCGGCGCGTGCTCGCTGGCGCCTGCATCGCCGTGCTCCTGCTCCTCGGCACGGGCATGGCCGGCGCGACGCGCATCACCAACCTGGCCGAAGACAACATCTACGCCGACGAGGTGATCTTCGCGCGCAGCACGCGCTACCAGCGGATCGTGCTCACCGCGTGGAAGGACGACCTCCGGCTCTGGCTCAACTCGCACCTCCAGTTCAGCTCCCGCGACGAGTACCGCTATCACGAGGCGCTCGTGCATCCGGGATTGGCGGCGCTGCCGGGCGCGCGCCGAGTGCTCGTGCTCGGCGGCGGCGACGGGCTCGCCGCGCGTGAGCTGCTGCGCTATCCGGGCGTCGAGTCGATCACGCTGGTCGATCTCGACCCCGAGATGACGCGGATCTTCTCGAGCCATCCGACGCTGGTCGCGCTCAACCACGGATCGTTGCGCTCCCCGAAGGTGCACGTGATCAACGACGACGCATTCGTGTGGCTCGACGAGCATCCCGACATGTTCGACTTCGTCGTCGTCGACTTCCCCGATCCGGACAACTACGCCACGGGAAAGCTCTACACGACGGCGTTCTACCGGCTCCTCGCGCGGCACGTGTCGCGGAACGGGCTGGTCGTCGTGCAGGCGACGTCGCCCTTGTTCGCGCGCAAGAGCTACTGGTGCATCGACGAGACGATGCGCCTCGCCGGACTGCACACCTATCCGTACCACCTGTACGTCCCGTCGTTCGGCGAGTGGGGATTCGTGCTCGGCGCGCCGGCGGGCGGATCGTACGCGCCGCCGAGCGCACTGCCGGCGGGCCTGCGCTATCTCACCGTGGCCGAGGTGCCCCGGCTGTTCGAGTTCGCGGGAGACATGCAGCCGGTGCCGGTGGAGGCGAACCGGCTCAACACGCAGATCCTCGTTCGGTACTACGAGCAGGAATGGGATCGCGTGAATCGATGATCGCCGTGGCGCGGGTGATCCGAGCGGCGGCAACGCCGGAACGCGGCTCCTCGAACGGCGATCACGCGGAAGGGGCAGGAGCGACCGTGGGTGCCGAAGTCAACGGAGTGTCATTCCGAGCGGAGCGCGCAGCGCGAAGTCGAGGAATCGCGATCGTCCCGGTAGAGGGCCCCTCTCGTTGAGCCACCAGCATCCGAGCGATCGCCCGGCTTCGCGAAGAACGTTCCTGATCGCCGCCGGATCGACGATCGCCGCCGCCGGAGCGGTCGTCGGCGCGAAGGTGCTTGGCGCCCCGGCGCTGCTCGGGCTCTCGCGAAAGTCCGGGCCGCGGATCACTGGTGGTTGGGTGAACGAGAGTGCGTCGGTCGGACATCGCCTTCGCGATCGCGCGCCACACCCGTCGGCCCGGCGCACCGTCACGACTCCGGTGGTGATCGTCGGCGGCGGGATCGCGGGGCTCAGCGCGGCGTGGCAGCTCGACCGGAAGGGCTTCCGTGACTTCGTACTCCTCGAGCTCGAGCGTGAGACCGGAGGCAACGCGCGCGGCGGCGAGAACACGGTGTCGCGCTATCCGTGGGCGGCGCACTACGTGCCCGTGCCCGGACCGCGCGCGACGCTCGTGCGAGAGCTGTTCCGCGAGCTCGGCGTGCTCGGCGACGACGGCTGGGACGAGCGCACGCTCTGCTTCGCGCCGCAGGAACGGCTCTTCCTGCACGGCGAGTGGCAGAGTGGGCTCGAGGCCGAGCTGCTCGGCTCAGGCACCGGACGGGACGAGCTCCAGCGATTCGATGAGCTCATCGCCGTCCGCCGCGCCAGCGGCGAATTCACCATCCCGATGGCGCTCGGTGCGCGCGCCGGCTCGCCACTCGACCGCGTCTCGTTCGACGCATGGCTCGCGTCGAACGGTCTCCGCTCGCCGGCGATGCGGTGGTACGCCGAGTACGCCACGCGCGACGACTACGGCGCGCTCGCCCGCGACACGTCGGCGTGGGCGGGGGTGCACTACTTCGCGTCGCGGGAGGTTCCGGAGCAGGGCCCGCTCACCTGGCCGGAGGGCAACGCGTGGATCGCGCGCCGGCTCGCGGCGAAGGTCGCGCCGCGCGTCGTCACCGGCGCGCCGGTGCATCGCGTCGCCGCCGACGGCGTGCGCTGGCGCGTGCACGCCGGCGACACGGCGTACCGGTGCGAACAGGTGATCTTCGCCGCGCCGACGTTCCTCGCCCCGTACGTGATCGAGGGAACGCACGCGCCCGGATTCGTGTATTCGCCATGGCTCGTCGCGAACCTCACGCTCGATCGCTGGCCCGAGGAGCGCGGCGCGCCGCCGGCGTGGGACAACGTGCTCCGCGCGGGAGCAGGACTGGGCTATGTGGTCGCGACGCATCAGTCGCTCCGCGCGCGGGAAACTGGCCCAACGGTGTGGACCTACTACAACGCCCTCGCCAGGCTCGAGCCCGCCCAGGCGCGACGAACGCTTCTCGCGGCACGCTGGGACGACTGGGTGGAACGGATCATGAAAGAACTGGAGCCGGCGCACCCGAACATCCGCCGGTGCGTCACGAAGGTAGATATCTTCCGCATCGGGCACGCGATGGTGCGGCCGACCGTCGGGTTCCTGGGCGCAGCCGCCCGGACCGATCCCCAGTGGGCTCCGCGCGGTATCCACCTCGCCCACTCCGACCTCAGCGGCCTCTCGCTCTTCGAGGAGGCGCAGTTCCGCGGTGTCGCCGCCGCGGACGCGGTGCTCGCCACCCAGCAACGCGGCTAGCGCCGAGGCCAGTCACGAGACGTCGATGCCGACGCCGGCGCGCCTCGCGTTCCACCCGACGTCGGTTCGTCCGTGCCCGCTTCTCCCTTCTCCCCCGTGCTTCGCAGCGCCTCCGCCGTGCTGCTGCGCCAGAACCGGATCCGCGGCATCGTCGCCGCGGGGGTCGCGGTCGCGCTGCTGCTGTCCGCGCGTCGCGGCGATGCCGGCATCGTCGTCGCGCTCGCCGGCCTCACGGGCTACGTCGCGTTCGTCGCCGGCGCGACGCTCGCGATCGTGCGCCGCCGGCGCGCGGGGATCCCGCTGCTCGCCGCGCACGGCGTCGCCGACGTCTCGCTCATCTACGTCGTCGGACACGTGCTCGCGGCGGACGCACCCACGGGATGGATGCTCCTCGCCGCTGCCGTGCCGCTGCAGGTGACGCTCTATCAACTCGGCGTGCGCCCCGCCGCGCTCGTGCTCGTCGTGACGCTCCTCTGGCAGCTCGCGCCGCTCGGCGCCGTGGCGCCCCTGTCGTCCGCGCCGGCGGCGCCGTCGCTTCCCGCGCTCGGCAGCTATCTGCTCCTCGCCCTCGTGAGCTTCCTCCTGCATCATCGCGTCGAGCGTCGACTCGCCGCGCTGCGTGCGTTGTTCGACGAGGCGCGCGAGGGCGACTTCCGCCGCACCTACGACGTCGACGGCGATCCGCACGCCGACGCGGTCACCGCGGTGGGCGCCGCGTTCAACGAGCTGCGTGCCGAGCTCGCGCCGATGGTGAACGCGGATCCCGCGACCGGCTGTCTCAATCGGCGCGGCTTCGCGATCCAGCTCGAGCGCGCGCTGGGCGACGCGCGGCGCCGGCGCGCCGAAGTCGCGCTGCTCGCCGTCGATCTCGATCACTTCAAGCAGATCAACGACCGCTTCGGCCATCTCGTGGGCGACGAAGTGCTCTACGAAGTGGCGACGATCCTCACCGAGGCGGTGAGCGAGGAAGGGATCGTGGCGCGCATGGGCGGCGAGGAGTTCACCGTGCTGCTGCCGTGGGCCGACGCGGAGGCTGCCGGCGCGGTGGCCGAGCGGATCATGACACGCCTCAGGACGCGCGGCTGTCAGGCGCTCCCCGCGGGCACGTCGATCACGGCGAGCATCGGCATCGCCGCCGAGCGGATCGTCGACCTCAACGTCGGCTCGGCGCTGCGGGCGCGCGCCGACGAGGCGCTCTATGCCGCCAAGCGGAGCGGGCGCGATCGCATCCTGCTCTGGGCGCCTGGCGTGCGCTCCAACGCGACGCCGCCGATGTCGATGGCGGCGATCGCGCGCCGCTCCGGCGAGACGCCGCGCCCGCGCTACCGCACGCCGAATTCCGGTACGCCGACCGGGAGCTGAGCTCCCCACATTAGTTGCGTGGTTCGCAACAAGTTGCGTAGCCGGAGCGGGCGAGGGGCTCCGGTGGACGGCGCGGGTGGCCAGCGGAGCGTCGGGAAGAAGCTGTTACCCAGGCGTGAGATGCACGTCTGAAAGGAGCAGGCGGGCCCGACTGGCACCGACGCTGCACTGGTCCCAGGGGGCGCCGCTGTCCCCCCAGAACAAACGCCCGCTCTCCCTCCCCAGCGCGGCGCGTCCACATGCACTCAAGGTCTCCCATGCGCACGACCCGTCGCGGTTTCACGCTCATCGAGCTTCTGATCGTCGTCGTGATCATCGGCATTCTGGCCGCGATCGCGATCCCGAAGTTCGCCAACACGAAGTCGAAGGCGTACATCGCCGCCATGAAGTCGGATCTCCGCAATCTGGTCACGGCGGAGGAGAGCTTCTTCGCGGATTCGGCCAAGTACGCGACCGACACGACGACCGGCATGAAGTTCAAGCCCTCCACGGGCGTGGCGATGCCGTCGATCTCGACGTACGCGGGCGCGTGGCTGGCGACGAACACGCACAGCCAGCTGGCGAACTTCAGCTGCGGCATCGGCGTGAACACGACGAACCCGCTGGTCACCGCGGCCGGCGACGGCGAGCCCGTCTGCAAGTAA
>DATJGU010000024.1:0-2430 GCA_035494615.1 Gemmatimonadaceae bacterium | reverse complement strand
GAGCTCACGCGCATGCAGCGCGCGTTCCACTCGCTCCTCACCGAGCGTCAGCGGTTCGTGCTCACGCGCCGCTACGGCCTCGAGGACGGCGAGTTCCGGACCCTCAGCGAGGTCGGCAAGGAAATGGGCCTCAGCCGTGAGCGCGTGCGCCAGATCGAGCGCGAGGCGCTCGTTCGGCTGCGCGAGCACAGCGGCATCCGCGGCCCGATTCTTCCGGTCGTGATCGCAGAAGCCTGATCCGTTGGGCCCCGCCCCCACCCCCGGGTGGGGGAGCGGGCCAGACAGCTCGTAGGGGCGCGCGCCGTCGGGCAGCGCGCCCTTCGTGCGTTTGGGGGCGGTCAGCGCTCGATTGTCATCGGGAGGCCGTCGTGGCGCCGCGGGAACGCGGGCAGCTGGAGCTGGCCGGGGGCGCACACCCGGGGGAACGCGGTCGCCGCCGACGGATCATCCGTGGCGCAGCTCGAGAGCCAGCGGCGGTAGGGCTCGAGCACCGACAGATCGCGCACGGCGTGGATGACGGTCATCCGCGGGAGCGCGACCGGCGTGAAGTGCTCGATGGGCATCGTGAGGACCGCCCACGCGTCGCCGAGGCTCGCGGTGCCGCGCACGCGCGCCAGCCCGACGCGCCGGCGCCACTCCGGTCCGAGCGCAGGGTCCACGACGCCGCGCGGCCAGCGCCGTTCGGTCTCCGCGGATGCGTCGGCCATCGCCTGGGCGAGCCGCAGGGGATCCCCGAACGTGAGGATCGCCGCAGGCGCGAAGCAGCCGCGCGTGTCGTAGCGCGCGACGTCGTCGGCGAGCGCCTCTACGAAGCGCTCGTCGTGGACGATCGCCAGGCTGAAGCGATGGCCGTAGCCGCGAAACAACGCCGCTGGCACCGACGTCCGCAGCTCGGCGATCGTCTCGTCCGCGCCGAACGCGAGGAGCGCTTCGACGGGCGCGAGGTGGCGATCCGTCGACGCCGTGACGTCGAGACCTTCGGCGCGGAACGCGTCCGCCACGGCGGTGACGAACCGCGGGTCGCGCCCGGAGGCTTTCACACGCACGGCCGTGCCCGCGGCGGCGTAGAGTGCCATCCACTCGAGCGGCGAGGTGAACACGCCGTGCGCGGCAACGATGCCGACGGATCTCGGGGGATCGTCCCAATCGCGGCGCGCGACATCGAGGCCTGCCGTGACGAGGTCGCACGCTTCGTGGAGCGAGCGGGTTGCGTTCGCCGCCGACAGCCCCTGCGACAGGGGCGCCGCATCGAGCGTTCGCACGTTCGCGATGCCGCGACGGACGGCGTCGGTCATCGCAGTTCCTCGATCGTGAGCGAGCAGCCGCGCGGCTCTGCCCCAGGGAGCCGCCCGAGCAGCTCGAGCTCGCCGGACGGAAGCAGGCGACCGACATCCGCCGTCTCGATGGCGAGGACGGTGTCGACGTTCGCCAGATCGTAGAACCGCAGGAGCCCCTGCGCCGCGGGCTCCCCAGTCCACGGATCCACCGCGCGCACGCCGAGCCACGGCGGTGCCCGAAACCGCGAGCCGATCGGCGTTGCCCAGAGCTGCGAAGAGAGCTCGGTCATGCCGTACTCGGCCACGACGTGCGCGCCGGGGAACGCGCTCTGCGCGGCGGGGGCGAGCTCGCCTTCCGGCACGCCCCGAACCTGGCCCTTGTAGCCGCCGGTCACCATCACGAGCGATCCGCGCGGAAGCGCGAAGGGCCCCGCATCGAGCTCGAGCAGATCGTGGAACGCGAGTGCCGTGCCCGCGACGAAGACCGGCTCCGAGCGAACCGCGTGCAGCGCCGCGATCGCAGCCGCGCGATCGAACCCGTCCCGATTCGCCAGCCATACCGCATCGCGGACGAAGTGCCGGCACATGTGCGCGAGCGAGCTGTCCTCGAGATCGGGATGAAGAAAGAGACCGCGCGCGGGGATGGGTCCTGCGACGCGCTCGGCATGGAGCCGCGCCCCGAGGTCGTAGAGCTCGGTGTCGCGGAGGCGGACGGCGCCGCGGCGCCCGCTCGTCGTGCCGCTCGTGCGGAACACCACTGCCGTCTCCGCAGGGTCGAACGACGTGAGCGCGAGATCGCGGAAGAGCGAGACCGGGACCGCGGGGATCTCCTCCCATCGAGCGGGCAGCGGCGCGTCGCCGACGAAGGCCGCGAGGTCCGCGTTGTGCTCGCGCTGCCACGCGTGGAGCGCGAGCGCGAGCTCCGCGAAGTCGCCCTCTCCGGTCTTCAGGAACCGCGCGATCCGATCGCGGATCATGCGACGGCCGCGAGCGCCGACACGAAGCCGTCGGCCTGCTCCTCCGTGAGCACGAACGGCGGCGTGAGCGAGAGGACCTCGCCGCGCTCGCCTGCGGGAAGCGCAATCCAGCCGCGCTGGAGGAGCGCCCGGCTCGTGCGCAGCGCGTCCTTCAGCTCGACGCCGAGCGCGAGCCC